>NZ_JAJLMN010000001.1:4927500-5527500 GCF_021730615.1 Lichenibacterium dinghuense | reverse complement strand
GTGCTCAACAAGGGCGACGTCACCATGCGGGCCCTGGTCGAACGCCTCCACAAACTTTCCGTGTCTTGAATCGCCGGAGCCACATTTCTAACTTTTCTTATCCGTTGACGATGTACCCTCCTTTCAGTTCTTGGACGATATCCAGCTTCCATTGCATGCGGTGCCACGCTAAGCCGAGTGCTCGATAAGCAGGCACGAACGAGGGCATGCGGTCCATGGCGGTCGAAGACATCGGGGCGCTGATCCGCGTCGTCACAGGCGCGGAGGGGAAGATCGCCGCCTCCTGGCTCGACCAGCTCAGGGACGGAGGGGCGCTGCGCTCCGGCCGCATGCGGGAGGCGGAACTCCGCGCGCAGGTCGACACCGTGCTCGGGCAACTCCGCGCCGCGCTCGCCTCGGGCGGGACCGACGTGGAAGGCGAGGCCTTCGAGCCCCTCCGCGCGACGCTGGGCGACGTGTCGCGGTCGCGGGCCGTGCAGGGCTTCTCGCCCACCGACACGATGAACTTCGTGTTCTCGCTCAAGGAGCCGGTCTACGACGCCCTGAACGCTGCCTACGCCGGTGAGCAGGCCAAGCTGTCGGCGGCCGTGTTCGCGGCGAGCAGGCTCATCGACCGGCTCGGCCTCTTCACGATGGAGGAGTACCAGCGTAGCCGCGAGGAGGTCATCGGCCGCCAGGGCCAGGAGATCTCGGAGCTGTCGACGCCCGTGGTCAAGCTGTGGGACGGCATCCTCGCGCTCCCCCTCATCGGCACGCTCGATAGCGCCCGCACCACGACGGTGATGGAGACCCTGCTCCAGGCCATCGTGGACGAGGAGGCCGAGGTCGCCATCATCGACATCACAGGCGTGCCGACCGTCGACACGCTGGTGGCCCAGCACCTGCTCAAGACCGTCGCCGCGGCCCGCCTGATGGGGGCCGAGTGCATGGTGTCCGGCATCCGCCCGCAGATCGCCCAGACCATGGTCCACCTCGGCGTGGAGCTGACCGTGGCGTCCAAGGCGACCCTGGCCGACGCCTTCGCGCTCGCGCTCAAGCGAACGGGTCGCGCCGTGGTGCGACGCACGTCCATCCCCCTGGCGAGGGACGACCGCTAGGCCGATGGACCACATCCCCATCCTGAAGCTCGGGGACGTCCTCCTCGTCAGCATCCAGGTCGACATGCACGACCGCCTCGCCCTGGCCCTGCAGGACGACCTGACGAACAGGCTGGCGAAGACCCGGGCCCGGGGCGTGCTGATCGAGATCTCCGCCCTGGAGATCGTCGACAGCTTCATCGGCCGCATGCTCGACACCATCGCCGGGACGGCGCGCCTGCTCGACGCCGAGACGGTGGTGGTGGGCATGCGTCCGGCCGTCGCCATCACCCTCGTCGAACTCGGCCTGGAGTTGACCGGCGTGCGGACGGCCCTCAACGTCGAGCGCGGCATGGCGCTCATCCGGTCCCGTCTCGACGACGATGCCCGGGAGGACGGCGATGACGGCGAGCCCGGATGAGGTGGTCGCTATCCGCTCGGACGACGACGTCGTGCGGGTCAGGGCGCGGGTCAGGGCCGCGGCCCAGGCGGTCGGGCTCGGCGCCGTCGACCAGACCAAGGTCGTGACCGCGGCCAGCGAACTCGCCCGCAACGCCCTCGTCCACGGCGGCGGCGGCGAGGCCCGCATCGAGCGCGTGGTGGAGGTGCGCCGCCGCGGCCTGCGCCTGCACTTCGTCGACGCGGGGCCGGGCATCGCCGACGTCGCCCAGGCCATGACGGACCGCTTCAGCACCGCCGGCAGCCTGGGCCTCGGGCTCGGCGGTGCGAAGCGGCTCTCCAACGAGTTCGACATCGCCTCGACGCCGGGCATCGGCACGCACGTCACCATCACGCGCTGGAGGGCCGCATGATCTCGGTGCCCGTGACGGAGGTCAGTCAGGTGGCCGAGGCGAGGCGTTGCGCGGCCGCCGCCGCGAAGCGCCTCGGCTTCGACGAGACGGCCACCGGCCGCGTCGCCCTCGTGGCGACGGAACTCGCCACCAACCTCGTCAAATACGCCACGGGCGGCGAACTCCTCGTCGGCACCTACGAGCACGACGTCGAGACCGGTGTCGAGCTGCTGGCCCTGGACCGGGGCAACGGCCTGGCGGACGCGGAGGGGGCCCTGGCAGACGGCCATTCGACGGGAGGGACCGCCGGGCTGGGCCTGGGGGCGGTCCGGCGGCAGTCGCAGGACTTCGAGGTGATCTCCTCGCTCGGGCGCGGCATGGCGGTGTTGTCCCGGCTGGCGGCGGCCCGGACGCGCCCGCCACACCCACCCATGGCGGAGTTCGGCGCCGTCTCGGTGCCATTGAAGGGTCAGGCCGCCAACGGCGACGCTCACTGCTTCAGGCCGCGCGGGGACGGCTGGACGCTCGTGGTCGCGGACGGGATCGGGCACGGGACCGAGGCGGCCAAGGCCTCGGCGGAGGCGGTCGGCATCTTCCGGGACCACGAGGGCGAGAGCCCGAAGGAGATCGTCGGCGCCATCCACGCCGGCCTCCGCGCGACGCGCGGCGGCGCGGTGTCGGTGGCCCGGTACGACGCGGTCCGGGGCACCGTGGCCTTCTGTGGCCTGGGCAACGTCGCCGGGACGACGGTCCAGGGCGGGACGGCCCACGGCACCGTCGTGCTCGCCGGCACGGCCGGGCACAACGCGCGCCGCATCCAGGCTTTCGACTACCCGCTCGCACCGGGCGGGCTGTTCGTGCTGTGCTCGGACGGCATCGGGTCGGGGTGGTCGCTCGCGGACTATCCCGGCCTGGCCGAGGCCCATCCGGCGCTGGTCGCGGCGGTGATCTACCGCGACTTCGCCCGCACCCGGGACGACGCCACCGTGACGGTGGCGCGGGCCCGGCCAGCGGCGGTCCTGGAGGGACGGCCATGAGGTGGCGGCTGCTGCGCGCGCCCATCGAGCGCGAGGACGACGTCGTCGTGGTGCGACAGCGCGCCCGCATCCTGGCGGAACGCCTCGGCCTGTCGCGGCAGAAACAGACGGCACTCGCCACGGCCGTCTCCGAGATCGCCCGCAACGCCTTCGGCTACGGCGGCGGCGGCGGGGCCGAGTACGGCATCGACGAGGCTGACGGGCGTCAGTCCCTCGTCGTTCGCATCACCGACGCAGGCCCGGGCATCGCCGACCTCGCGACGATCCTCGACGGCCGTTACGTGTCGAGGACCGGCATGGGCCTCGGCATCGTCGGGGCGCGTCGCCTGACGGACGGGTTCGACATCCGCTCAGCCCCCGGGGCGGGCACCGTAGTGACGCTCACCAAGACCCTGCCGGCGGGTGGTCCGCGCCTGGGCGGCCCCGAGGTCGCCGCGCTGTCCGACGTGCTGCGGCGGGAGCGGGACGCCGACCCGCAGCAGGCCGTGCGGGCGCAGAACCGCGACCTCCTGCAGAGCCTGTCCGACCTCGCCGAGAAGGAGGAGGAGGCGCGACGGCTCAACGCCGAGCTGCGCGACGCCCGCGACACCCTGGAGCGGCGCGTCGAGGAGCGGACGGCCGAGCTGGAGCGCGCCAACGAACGGCTGCGGGCCGAGGCCGCCGCGCGCGCGCGGATCGAGGGGGAGCTGCGCCAGGCGCAGAAGATGGAGGCTGTCGGCCAGCTCACCGGCGGCATCGCCCACGACTTCAACAACCTCCTCACCGGCATCACAGGCTCGCTCGACCTGCTGCAGATCCGGCTGGCCCAGGGGCGGCACGAGCACGTGGCGCGCTATATCAAGACCGCCATCGGCTCGGCGACACGGGCCGCGGCCCTCACGCACCGCCTGCTCGCCTTCTCGCGGCCGCAGGCCCTGTCCCCGCGGTCGACCGAGCCGAACGCCGTGATCCGCGGCATGGAGGACCTCCTACGCCGCACCATCCCGGCCACCATCGCCTTCCGGGTCGCGGCCGAACCCGACCTGTGGCCGGCCTTGTGCGACGAGCACCAGCTCGAGAACGCCGTGCTCAACCTGTGCATCAACGCCCGCGACGCCATGCCGAAGGGTGGCACCCTCACGGTCGAGACGACGAACGAGCACCTCGATGAGGCTTACGTGGCGCGGCACCCGAGTGCGAGCCCGGGCGACCACGCCTGCATCTGCGTGGCGGATACCGGCACCGGCATGACGCCAGAGGTGCTGGCACGCGTGTTCGAGCCCTTCTTCACCACCAAGCCGGTCGGCAAGGGGACCGGGCTGGGCCTCGCGATGATCTACGGCTTCGCGCGCCAGTCGAAGGGGCACTGCCGCATCGACTCGGAGGTGGGACGCGGCACCCGCATGTATCTATATCTGCCCCGCCACGTGTCCCCGCCCCGAGGCGAGCCGGTCGCCGACCTCGCGCCTGCGCGGGACGTGCCCGTCACGTCGGGCGCCGATGTGATGCTCGTCGAGCAGAACGTCGTGGTGCGGGACCTGGCCGACGAGGTCCTGCGGGACCTCGGGCACCGCGTGGTGCTGCCCGAGGACGGGGCCGCCGCGCTCAGGCGCCTGGACGCGGGCGAGGCCGTCGACCTCATCGTCACCGACGTTGGGCTGGCGGGCGGCATCAGCGGCCACCGTCTCGCGGAGGAGGCGCGTGCGAAGCGCCCGGGCCTGAAGGTCTTGTTCATCACCGGCCACGCCGACGAGGCGGAGGCGGCGGCCAGCGACCTGACGGAAGGCATCGAGATTCTGCCCAAGCCCTTCCAGGTCAAGGCCCTGATGGAGCGCGTCAGCGCGATGCTCGGGGGCCTCGTCCTTTGACGGGTCGGCGCCGCTTCGAAGTGCGCCGGCGTGGGGCCAAGCGTCCGAAGCGCTTCAGTCGAGCAGCGCGTCGGGCTTGTGAGCGTCGGGCATGACCTCCCGCAGGTGGTCGCGCACCGTCTCGGCGCTGAACGGCTTGGCGATGAAGCGTGCCCCTGCGGGCAGATCACCGTCGCCCGGCTTGAGCCGGCCGGACGCGATCACGATGGAGATGTACGGCCACTTGACCGCGACCTCCCTGGCCAGGGCGAAGCCGTTCCGGTTCCCCGGCATCTCGACGTCCGAGAATAGAAGGGACACGTCGAGGTGACGGTCCTCCAACACGAACAGGGCCTCGTCGCCGCTGCTCGCCTCCAAGGTTCGGAAGCACACGCCCTCGAGGATCTCGGCGACGTCCATGCGCAGGATGTCGTCGTCATCGACGACGAGTGCGTAGGGGCGGGCGTCGACGTGAGGTTCGCTCATCAGTGGGCAATGTGCGAGGGTGCCGGTTGTTGCGCGAGACCTTGGCTCACCGACGAGGGGTTCCCGACGACCGAGTGCCAGCCACGTCGGTTCTCCCCAGGATGCCTGACCTTGGGATGGAAGGCGGAGCGGCCGCCCATGCCGACCAGCGCCGTACGCCTCACCCTTGGATCAGGCCGCGTATCCTGTTCGCAAGCTCGTCCATGCCGAAGGGCTTCGTCATCACCGCCATGCCGGGGTCCAAAGCGCTCCCGCTCACCGCGGCGGTCTCGGCATAGCCGGTGATGAACAGCACCTTCAGCCCCGGCCGCAGCACGCGGGCGGCGTCGGCCACCTGCCGGCCGTTCATGCCGCCCGGCAGGCCGACATCGGTGACCAGGAGGTCGATCCGCATGTCGGTCTCCAGGATGCGCTGCCCGCCGGCCCCGTCCGCCGCCTCGACGGCGGTGTAGCCGAGGTCCGCGAGCACCTCTCCGACGAGGAGCCGCACCGCGGGCTCGTCGTCGACCACGAGCACCGTCTCGCCCTCCTCGGCCCGGGGCAGTGCGGCAGGTTCCTCGCTCACCGTCGTCGGCGCTGCCGCGTCGCCGTCGTGGCGTGGCAAGTACAGTGTGACGGTCGTCCCCAGGCCGAGTTGGGAATGGATGCGGACCTGCCCGCCCGACTGCTTGGCGAAGCCGTAGATCATCGACAGGCCGAGGCCGGTGCCCATGCCGAGCGGCTTCGTGGTGAAGAAGGGCTCGAAGACGCGCTCCACGACCTCGGCCGGCATGCCCGTGCCGGTGTCGGTGACGCTGAGCACGAGGTAGGAGCCGGCCTCGATGTCGCGCATGACCCCGCCGTGGGTGTCGATGCGGCGGTTCGACGTCTCCACCGTGAGCCGCCCGCCGTCCGGCATGGCGTCGCGAGCATTGATGCACAGGTTGAGGAGGGCGTTCTCCAGCTGGTTCGGGTCGACCAGCGCCGTCCAGGCGTCAGGCGCGGCGACGATGTCGAGGTCGACCGACGGCCCGATGGTGCGCCGTATGAGGTCCCTCATTCCCGACACGAGCCGGCCCACCTCAGTCGGCTTGGCGTCGAGGGTCTGGCGGCGCGAGAAGGCGAGCAGGCGATGGGTGAGCGCGGCCGCCCGCTCGGCCGAGGACATGGCGAGGTCGACGTAGCGACCCAACTCGCCGATGCGACCCTGGACTATGCGGCGGCGCATGAGATCGAGCGAGCCCGTGATGCCCGTGAGCAGGTTGTTGAAGTCGTGGGCGAGGCCGCCGGTGAGCTGCCCTACCGCCTCCATCTTCTGCGACTGGCGCAGGGACTCGTGTGCCTTAGCCAGTTCCTCCTCGCGCGCCTTGGCCTCGGTGACGTCGCGCCCTACGCCGAGCATGCGCTCGCCGCCGGGCTCCGGCGTCAGCGTCCAGGCAATCCAGCGGTGGGCGCCATCCTTGGCCAGCACGCGGTTCTCGTAGCGCGCGGTCGAACCGGACGTCCGCATGCGCGCCAGCTCGGCGGTGACCCGCTCCAGGTCGTCGGGATGGATGAGCCGGGCGTACCCGCCCGACATGATCTCCTCCTCGGCCCAGCCGAGCAGCCGCGTCCAGTACGGGTTCACCTTGAGCAGGGTATCGTCGTAGCCGGCGACCACGAGCAGGTCCTCGCCGAGCGCCCAGAGCTGGTCGCGCTCGCGGGTGCGGTCGCGCACGTCGCCCTGCAGGGCCGCGTTCAAGCGGTTCAGTTCGCGCTGTGCCTCGGCCAGTTGCTCCATGCGCCGCGTGCGGCCGATGGCCTGTGCCAGGGTGGCGGCCAGGGTCTCCAGGAAGGCCGTGTCCGAGATGGTGAAGTCGCGCTCGTCCGGGCTGTCGACCTCCAGCACGCCGTAGCGGTCGGCGCCGACGGCGACGAGCACGTTGAAGGCGCGATGCACGTTGTGCTCGACGAGCAGCCTCGGCGTGCGGAAGCGCGTCTCGGCCGCGAGGTGGTTCGACAGCACGGGCTGTCCGGTCTGGAAAGCGTAGCCGGCCGGGCTTTCGAGGTCGCTGCCGAGCCGCGCGTGGCCGACGGTGCCCGGATGCCAGCCCACGCCCGCGCGCATGACGAAGTTGTTCTCGTCCGGCAGGTACTCCAGCACCTTCGCAAGGCTGCACTCCATGCCCCTGGCCGCGGTGCGGCAGGCCTCGTGCAGGATGGGGTCGAGTCCGTCGGTGGCCAGGCTGAAGTTGGCGAACTCCGCCGCCAGCTCCTGCTGGCGCAGGCGCAGCGTCAGCTCGGCATTGGCCTCCTCGATGGTCGATGGGCTGGACATGGTCGCTCGTCGCGGTTGGGGCCCGTCATGCTGGTGGACGGGCTCGGGATCGATCATCAAACCCGCGTCCTTTACCACGTCGTCGCCGACCGCACGGTCCTGGGGTTCGCGTGATGCAAGGTCACCCACGCCGACCTCACCGCCGAGATGTTCGCGACGTCCGAGGAATCCGGCGACGCGTGTCTCCCGAAGCGGTGATCAGGGGGAAAGACGCGTTCACCCCACATCATCGACTTCGACGCGCGTGACCCGGCGGGACACCCTGGACGAAGCTGCTATAAGGCGCCGAGTCGTGCCGATCCGTCCGCCGCCAGCGGCGTCCGCCGCCAGCGGCGTCCCACCGAGTCCGATCTTGGTCACCCATGACGAAGTCACCTTCGGCCTTGGTCGGCGACGCCGGCCGCCTCGCGGCGCTCGCCGGTTACGACATCCTCGACACGCCCGCCGAGCCGGGCTTCGACGACGTCGTCCATCTCGCCTGCCAGCTCTGCGACACGCCCGTGTCGCTCGTCAGCCTGGTGGCGGGGGAGCGCCAATGGTTCAAGGCGCGCCAGAACTTCCCGCGCTGCGAGACGGACCTCGACAGTTCCGTCTGCGCCCATGCCCTGGCGCGGCCGGACCGGGTGCTGGTGATCCCCGACCTGACGGTCGACCCGCGCACCAGCGCCAACCCCCTGGTGACCGGGGACCCGTTCATCCGGTTCTACGCGGGGGCGCCCCTGGTGACGCCGGACGGGGACATGCTCGGCACCCTGTGCGTGATCGACACGGTCCCGCGGCCGGGCGGGTTGACCGGGCGGCAGGTGGACGACCTGACGCGGTTGGCCCGCTAGGTGATGACCCTGCTGGAGTTGCGGCGCGCCGTGGCCCTGCGCGACGTCGCGCGGGCGGAGGAGTTCCAGGCCTACCGTACGCGGGAGGCCCTGCGCGACACGCACGCCACGCTGGCGACGATGGATGCCGACCTGGCCGAAATCCTCGGTGTCGTGGTCGAGGGGGCCATGCGCGCCGTCCCGGCCGCGGAGGGGGGCGTCGTCGAGCTCATCGACGGTGACGAACTCCGGTACACCGCCGTCCGCGGCACGCTGTCCGCCGAGGAAGGGATGCGGCTCCGCCTGACCGGGACCCTCGCCGGCCATGTCGCGTCGTCGCGGACACCGACCCGGATGGCCGACGCGGGCGCCGACCCGCACGTCCGTCGCGACCTCCTGGACCGGCTCAGGCTGCGGTCGGCGGTGGTCACGCCCCTGTCGCGCGGCACGACGGTGCTGGGCGTGCTCAAGCTCCAGTCCGCCCGCGTGGACGCCTTCACCGACCGCGACCTCGAAACCGTAGTGGCCTTCGCCGACGCGGCCACGTCCGGCTTCGCCAAGGCCGAGGCCCGACGGGCACTCGAAGCGAGGGACGCCTATTGGCGCGGCGTGTTCGAGCAGCTCGTGGAAGGCATGCTGGTCGGCGAGGTGGTGCGCGACGACGCGGGCAGGATCGTCGACTGGCGCTACCTGGACGTGAACGCCGCCTGGGAAAGGATGGTCGGGGTGCCCCGCGCCCAGGCGCTCGGGCGAACCCTCCGGGAGATCATCCCCGGCGTCGAGGACGAGTGGGTCCACGACTTCGGGCGCGTCGTCGAAACGGGCGTCCCCCACGGCTTCAGCCGTCAGGTCGGCGTGTGGGCGCGGTGGTACGAGGGCAACGTCTTCCGGCTCGTCGGCGACCGCTTCGCCGTCACCTTCCTGGACATCACGGACCGCGTGCGGGCCGAGGCGCGTCAGGACGCCCTGGTGCGGCTCGGCGACGTGCAGCGCGACGTCGACGACCCCCTGCAGATCGCTTACGCCGCTGCCGAACTGCTCGGACGCACCTTGGACGCCAGCCGAGTGGGGTACGGCCGCATCGACCACGCGGCGGAAACCCGGACCGTCGAGCGCGACTGGACTGCGCCGGGCGTCGATACCCTGGTCGGTACCCTGCGCCTGCGCGACTACGGCTCCTACGTGGACGCCCTGAAGCGCGGCGAGCGCGTGGTGATCGACGACGTGTACCAGGACGGGCGCACGGCGGATCAGGCCCCTCTGCTGCAGGCGCGCGACGCCCGGAGCTTCGTCAACGCTCCGGTCGTCGAGCGTGGCCGCCTGGTGGCGACCTTCTACGTGAACTGCTCCCGCGTGCGGGAGTGGAGCGAGGGGGACCTGCGGCTCATCCAGGACTTCGCGGACCGCACCCACGTCGCCGTCGAGCGGGCGCGCGGCGAGCGCGCGGCCATGGATGCGGCCGAGGCATTGCGCGAGCTGAACGCGACGCTGGAACGGCAGGTCGCCCAGCGCAGCGCCGAGCTGGCCCGGGTTTGGCACAACGCCCAGGACCTGCAGGTGGTGATCGATGCCGACGGCGTGTTCCGGGCCGTCAGCCCGTCGGCCACGCGGCTGCTCGGCTGGTCGCCCGAGGAGATGGTCGGCCAGGACCTGTTCGCATTCACCCATCCCGATGGCCACCGGGACTCGCGGGACGCGCTCATGCAGGCCACCCGTGAGGCGCTGCCGACGCATCGGAACCGGTACCGCCACAAGGATGGGACTGATCGTTGGCTGGAGTGGGTCACGACGCCCGAGGCCGGCCTGATCTACTGCTACGGGCGCGACATCACCCTCGAAGTCGAGCAGGCGCAGAGCCTGCTGCAGACCGAGGACGCCCTGCGCCAGGCGCAGAAGATGGAGGCCGTGGGCCAGCTCACCGGCGGCGTGGCGCACGACTTCAACAACCTGCTCACCGTCATCAAGTCGTCCACCGACCTGCTCAAACGGCCGAACCTCGCCGACGAGCGGCGGGCCCGCTACGTGGCCGCCATCTCGGACACGGTGGACCGTGCCGCCAAACTCACCGGCCAGCTCCTGGCTTTCGCGCGGCGGCAGGCGCTCAAGCCCGAGGTCTTCGCCGCCTGCGACAGCGTGAGGGCGCTGTCCGACATGGTGGGCACGCTGACCGGCTCGCGCATCGCGGTCGCCACCGACCTGCCGGAGCATCCCACCTACGTCGAGGTCGACCCGAGCCAGTTCGATACCGCGCTGGTCAACCTCGCGGTGAACGCGCGCGACGCCATGGACGGGGAGGGCCGGATCACCATCGCGGTGCGCGCCGTCGACGCCGTGCCCGCCATGCGCACGCACCCTGACCGCGACGGGGCCTACGTGGCCGTGTCCCTGAGCGACACGGGTTCGGGCATGTCGGCCGACATCGTCCAGCGCATCTTCGAGCCGTTCTTCACCACCAAGGGGGTTGGCAAGGGCACGGGCCTCGGGCTCAGCCAAGTGTTCGGCTTCGCCAAACAGTCAGGCGGCGACGTCGCGGTCGCC
The DNA here is from genome assembly GCF_021730615.1 of Lichenibacterium dinghuense. Classification (NCBI taxonomy): domain Bacteria; kingdom Pseudomonadati; phylum Pseudomonadota; class Alphaproteobacteria; order Hyphomicrobiales; family Lichenihabitantaceae; genus Lichenibacterium; species Lichenibacterium dinghuense. The sequence continues at coordinate 5,516,638 of NZ_JAJLMN010000001.1, read as the reverse complement.
AGCGTGGTGGGCGAGGGTACGACATTCACGCTCTACCTGCCGCGCGTGCCCGCCCCCGCGCCGGCCGCCGCGGTCGAGGTGCTGGAGGCGTTGACCGACGGGCACGGCACGCGCGTGCTGGTGGTCGAGGACAACGCCGACGTCGGCGCCTTCACGGTGCAGAGCCTGACCGACCTCGGCTACGTCACCACACTGGCGACCGACGGCCCCGCGGCCCTCGCCGAACTGGCCCGGGACGCGACGCGGTTCGACGTCGTCTTCTCCGACGTGGTCATGCCGGGCATGGACGGCATCGAATTGGGCCAGGAGATCCGTCGTCTGTACCACGACCTGCCGGTGGTGCTGACGAGCGGTTACAGCCACGTGCTGGCCCAGAACGGCACGCACGGCTTCGAGCTGCTGCACAAGCCCTACTCGGTCGAGCAGCTGTCACAGGTGCTGCACAAGACCGCGGTCTGGCGCAGGAGGAAGCGCTTCGTGGTCCAGTGAGCGTCTGCTTCGGAGCACGCGCCATTCAGATCGGTATGCCCGAGATGGGTCGACTCCGGCCGGACAGCAGACATGGGTGGAAAGCGGTCCGGCCGCTATCGATCGACAGACTTGTGACTGCGGACTTCTCCGTCATGATGCGAGCCGGTAAAGGGTGGCCGACAGACCATCGCCGCGGACGATGGCGGCGTTCCGGATGCGCAGCAGGCCGTCGAGGCCGAGGCAGCGTCCCGCGTCGAACGCGGCGAACATGCCTTGGGCGACCGCGATCGCGATGTAGGTCCAGGGCCACTCAGTCGGGTCGTTGTAAAGGCCAAGCCAGAGCTGGAGGGTGAAGAGGACCGCGACGAGGCCGGACAGCCGGACCGCCAGCCCCAGCGTGAGGCTCACGGTGAAGGCGATCTCGATCGCATAGACGACAGGTTGCAGGAGTGCGACGTGAGGCACGAGGGCATCGCGCACGAACGCGGCCTGAAGCCCGACCGCGCTGAACTTGGCCTCCTGCCCGAGCCAGTAGCTGAACCCTCCCGAGACCGGCAGCGGCAGCTTCCAGATCGTCCCCTCGAACCACAAGCCTGCCATCACCACGCGCATGGCGAGGATGCCGACGTTGCGGCCGCTCCGCTGCGAGGGATCCTCCGCCCAGTTCCTCCAGACGATGAAGGCGCTGGCCGCCAGGAGGGCGAGATAGAACGCAACGGAGACGTACTTCCACGCGCTGAGGCTGTTGTAGTCGCCGGAGTCACCCACCAGAAACAGGAGGGTGTCCGAGATTGGGTTCGTCATGGAGGGTTATCCTTGTTGGGGGCGTGCGCCGCTGGGCCGCCCGTCTGTGGACGCGCCGCAACAGTGAGGCGCTTCCCCACCCTGTCGAGCGAGGGGCCGGTCGCGTAGAACCGACGCCCACCCACGGGTCGCCCAGGGGTGCGAGGCTATGCTTCCGGCGATGAGGATGTCCGACGCCGGCAGGGCGACCGGGATGGGACAGCTCGGCCTCGACCCTACGCGATGCTCCGCGCCAGCGAGGCACCACACGGGTGCGACATCGTCCGGCAAGGGGCGTGCCGGCGTGGCCCAACCTCGGTCGCCAGTGTCCGCGGCTCTCCAGATCCGATGGGTCAGGCCCGGCGGCGTTGCCGAGGCATCCCGCGCGGTCAAACGAGCGTGGACACGTAGGCCTGCGCGCCGGGGACAGCTGAAGATGGTCTCGATTGTGTTTCCGGCGACGGCACGCTCCTGCCAGGCAAGCTGGCAGGAGCGCTGCGTCCCGTCACGATGCCTCGCCCGTCCGCGTCCGTGTCGGCCTTGTGGTCGCCGCCGGGCGCGGCGCCATCGACTGTGACGCGCGAGCGCGCCGGCTGACCGCCAGAGCCCATGCCGTTCAGCGCCGGTGACGCATCATCTTCATCTTCTCCGCGACGATCACGTCGATGGCATGCATCATGGCGGGAGACACCTGATAGGAGCCGCCGTTTTTATTTTCCAGATAGGTGTGTGCCGCGAGTGCGGGTGAGACGTGAAGCAGGGCCGTCGTCGCAAGCATTAGACCAGCGATTGCCGATGTGCGCAGAAAGAGCATTGAGTCCTCCAAGAAGTCCAAGCGGAAACCTAGCGGACCGGAGAGCGTGCTGAATGTCGAAAGCGTCCGCTATCGTCCGAACAGGGTGCGATCTGCCGCCGTGACGGCGGTGGCGCCAGCGAAGCTGTCCGGCGACAGCACGGCCGAGGCGACCGGAGGCTTCGATGGCGTCGTCAGTCGCGCGCCATGGATGGGATCACGGCGGCCGCACTCCTGATCAGGAATCGCCCGCCAGCCGATCACCTCTGTTATGCTGGCCGTCTGAAGATGCCGACGCACGTCCGGCAGGTCATATCAAACGAGCGGCGGTGCGCGTTCGCGCTCGCCGGCGGTCGAAGTGCTGACCGCCGGCCGGCGCGATCGGACCCATCCAGCCCTTCCATACCGCGAAAGGGCGCCTACCGATGTGAGCGGCTACATCCCCCGACAGGAAGGCGAGTAATCGGTTGCCACGGGCCCGGCCGCCGATGCCGTGTCCATGACCGAGAGACGGGCTGAACGCGATGGCGACACCTCTTGAGACTGTGAAGCAACTCTACGCGAGGCTGACCGCCGGCGATGCGGATGGCGCCCTCGCCCTGATGTCCGACGACATCGAGTGGATCACCATGATGGACTACGAGGTCGATGGCCGCGGCCCGCAGAAGGTCCTCGAAGGCATGCTCCTGCCCGCGATGCGTGAATGGGAGCCATACACGCTGACGCCGCACGAGTTCATCTGCGATGGCGACAAGGTCGTGTCGGTGGGGCGGTTCCAAGGCACGAACCGCGGGACCGGCAAGCACGTGGAGGTCGACTATTCCCACATCTGGGAGGTGAGGGACGGCAAGATCGTTCGGCACCGCCAGTTCATCGACACCGGCAAGATAGAGCCCGCTCGCCACCTCGGCTGACACGGCCGCCCCGCGCTCCCCACACGTATGCGTCCTGGTCGCCAAGCCCGTGTGTGCCGCGGGCGGGAAGCGATCCGTTTCGAGACTTCCGGAGATCGACCATGAACGACGCCCGCGCCATCGTCCGCGCTTCCAACGACAAAGCTTCCGTCGAGCATGCGACTGGCACACTCGCCCCGACCGCGCCCGACGTCGGGCGGACGGTCCGCGACGGGAGGTGCGCCGTCCTCCGCCGGCCCGCCGGGGCTCGCGCCTGATGGACCGCGTCGCGATCGTCACCGGCGCGAGCCGCGGCATCGGGCGCGCGACCGCCATCCGGCTCGCCCGCGACTTCGGCGCCGTGGTGCTCGTGGCACGGACGCAGGCGACCCTCGCGGAGGCTGCCGAGGCCGTGCGGGCGGCGGGGGCCGAACCCCTCCCCCTCGCCCTGGACCTCCGCCGGCCTGATGCGGCCGGACCCGTCGTGGCCGCCACGCTCGAGCGCTTCGGCCGGATCGACGCCGTCGCGTGCATCGCCGGCGCGGTCCCCCAGGCCGACCTGTTCGCGCTGACGGACGAGCAGTGGGACGACGGCCTCGCTCTCAAGTTCCACTCCGCCCGACGCCTCACGGCCGCAGCCTGGGATGCGCTCAGGGCCGCGCGCGGCTCGGTCGCGATCACGTCGGGCACGACCGCCTACGCCCCCAAGGCGTCGCTGGCCGCCGTCGGCACGATCAACGCCGCGATCCTGGCGCTCGCCAAGGCGTTCGCCGAACGCGGCATCGGGGACGGCTTGCAAGTCAACACCATCCTGCCCGGCTCGGTCATGACCGACCGGCGGCGGACGATGCTCCAGGGCTACGCCGATGCGCACGGCCTCACGCTGGGGGCCGCGAGCGATCACCACGCGGTCGAGGCCGGCATCGCCCGCTATGGGCAGCCGGAGGACATCGCCAACGCGGTCGCCTTCCTGTTCGCGCCGGACAGCCGCTGGATCACCGGCACGGCCCTGCGGGTCGACGGCGGAGAAACGAAAGTGCCGTGAGGCCCGGAGGCGTCGGACGCCGTCAACTCGTCCAGCGCAAACCTTCGATGAACCTCAGAAGTCGCCGCTGTAGACGTTTGCGTCCTTGTCGGCCAGCACGTCCGCCCTCAAGTTGCCGAAGGTGGTCTCGGCGTCGCGCGCCTCGTCGGGGTGGTGGGCATGAGCGAGTGCGGCGTCGCCCGACTCTTCGCCGAACAGCTCGGCCTGACGCCGCAAGCCTTCATCGAGCGCGCCCGCATCGACGCCGCCCGCCACAGGGGCGGGAAGCCGGCGACGAGGTTCCCGATGCGGAGCGGGCCCCCTCGGCTCGCCTGAAGACTGGGGACTGACGGACCAGGGCAGGAGCAGGGTCGACGCGAGCGCACCTTTTCCGGACGATGACGCACGCGCAAATGGCCTTCGAGACGCCGGCGACCGGATAGGTTCGGCGCGCACCGGCTCTCCCCACGGCCGATGCGCCAGCGTCGGAGGCCCCCATCGCTTCGAGAATTTCGCCCCGCGACGCTTCCTGCTCCCCGCCCGTGCGACCCTCGACGGGGATCCCGCCGCACGGCCCGCACTCGCGAGACGCACGGCCATGAACGCACCCGCGATCGCCGCATCCGAGCCCCGCCGCCTCCACCCCTGGCCGGTGCGGGCCATGCATTGGCTCAACGCACTGGCCATGATCGCGATGATCGGCTCGGGCTGGGGCATCTATGACGACGCGGTCGTGTTCCACTTCATTTACTTCTGGGACGGCCTGAAGTTCGGCTCCTGGGCGGCCGAAAGCCTGCTGTACCACTTCGCCTTCATGTGGCTGCTGATGATCAACGGCGCCGTCTACCTCGTCTACGGCTTCGCGACGGGCCGCTTTCGCGAGCGCCTCCTTCCGATCCGCCCGGCCGAGATCGTCGAAACCGTGCGCGACACCCTGCGCCTGCACATCGCCCACGAAGACCTCACGGTCTACAACGCGGTCCAGAAGCTCCTCTACATCGTCGCGATCCTCGCCGGCGTCGCCCAGGTCGTGACGGGCTTTGCGCTGTGGAAGCCCACGCAATTTTCGGGGCTGATCGCGCTGTTCGGCGGCTTCCAGGGCGCGCGAGTCGCTCACTTCGCGGGCATGGCTGTCATCGTCGGCTTCCTCACCGTCCACGTCGCTCTGGCGCTGCTCGTGCCGCGCACGCTCGTGGCGATGGTGGTCGGCGGCCCGCGCGTCCCGCCGCGCCGCGCCGCGGCGGGACGCGCGGAGGCCGCCCGATGAGGTCGCCCTTCCGGCCCCTCCGCCTCCCCGACCCGGCGATCCTCGACGACCACCGCGCGGCGATCGGGGGCCTGGAGCGCCGCGGGCTCATCCGCGGCGGCCTGTCGCTCGGCGCCCTCACGATGCTGACCGGCTGCGACGTCACGCAGCCGGCCTCCGTGCAGAGCGGCCTGCTCCGCATGTCCGCGTTCAATGACTGGGTGCAGGCGCGCCTGTTCGATCCCGACAAGCTCGCCCCCGAGTTCCCGGTCTCGGAGGTGCTCCGGCCGCCGCGGTTCAACGCGTACTACGGCATCGACAAGGTGAAGCCCGTCGACGGCACGTCCTGGCGCCTCGAACTCGCGGGGCTGATCGCCGACAAGCAGCCCTGGACCCTGGAGCGGCTCGCCGCCCTGCCGCAGCGAGAAATCGTCATCCGCCACGTCTGCGTCGAGGGATGGAGCTACATCGGGCAGTGGTCCGGCGTGCCGCTCCGCGCCTTCCTGGAGCGGGTCGGCGCCGACCTCAGCGCGAGATACGTCGCGTTCAGGACCGCGGACGACTATCCGAGCAGCATCGACATGGCCAGCGCCCTGCATCCGCAGACGCTGCTGGCGACGGGCTACGCGGGGGACGCGTTGGGGGACCCCTTCGGCTTCCCGCTCCGCCTGCGCACGGCGGTGAAGCTCGGCTTCAAGAATCCGAAATGGATCACGGCGATCGAAGTCTCCAACACCTATACAGGCGGTTACTGGGAAAGGCTCGGCTTCAACTGGTTCGCGGGCCTGTGAGGAGACCTTCGATCGTCGCCCTCCTGTTGGCCGCGGCCCTGTCTCTGCCGGCACGCGCGCAGAGCCCCGGCCCCATGCCGCTGCCCGAGGACATGCCGCCGCCGGGCGGCATGTCCGGCGCGCAGATGGCGAGCCGGGCGAGTGGTCGCTTCCCGCAGCCCGTCCGCGTCGGCGCCCTCGTCGGGCGGGAACTTCTGGCCCCCTACGAGTGGCAGCCGGTGCTCGGCCGCGTCGCCGGGGTCGTGCGCCGCGGCGACGGCGCGCTCGACGTGGTGGTACACCTCGACGGCCGGCTCGGGCTGGACTGGCTCGGCCTCGGCTGGGTCGATTGGTGGGGCTTCGGCTCGCGGCGGGTGAGCGTCCCCGTCGACGCGGTCGCGCTGCTCGGGGAATATGTGGGCCTGATGGACATCACGTCCGAGCGCCTGCTCGCCCTGCCGGATTTCGCGCCGGCCTCCGCGGTCGCGTTGACCCCCGACGAGACGATCCGCGTCGGCCTCGTGGCGCCGTTCCATTGAGCGCCGGAAGCACCATGGGCGGAGCGCCGCGCCCGGTCCGGGGCGGCCAGGGCACCACCTGCGCGGTGGCCGTCATGGCCAAGGCGCCCCGCAGTGGCCTGTCCAAGACGCGGCTTTGTCCGCCGCTCGCGCCCGATCATGCCGCGGCCCTGAGCGCCGCCTTCCTGCGCGACACCACCGACAACCTGTTCGCAGCCGCGCGCGGAGCGCCCATCATCCCCTACGCCGCCTATGCGCCGGCCGGGAGCGAGGAGGCGGTGAAACTCCACCTCGCGCCCGGCACCGCGCTCGTCCTCGCCGACGGGAGCGCCGCCGCGCCGTCCGGCGTCGACGGCTTCGGACGCTGCCTGTTCCAGGCCGTCGAGGCCCTGTTGATCCTCGGTCACGCGGCGGCCTGCGTGCTCAGTTCCGACGTCCCGACCCTGCCGACCCGCCTCCTGGTCGAGGCGGCCCGCCTGCTGCTGGAGCCGGGCGAGCGCGGCGTGCTCGGCGCCTGCGACGACGGCGGCTATTACCTGCTCGGCCTGAAGCGCGTCCACGCGCGCCTGTTCGCGGACATCGCCTGGAGCACCGACGCCGTCGCCGGGACGACGCGGCGGCGGGCGGCCGAGATCGGCCTCGACCTCGTCGAGATCGAGGCTTGGTACGACGTGGACGACGCGGCCGCGCTGGAACGGATGCGCACCGAGGCGCACGGCTACGGCGCGCCAGCGACGCGCGCGGCCCTGAGCCGCCTCGCCATCCCGGACGCCGTGACGGCATGAGGGCGGGATCCGCCACGCTCCTCCTGCGCCGCGCCATGCACCGTCGCCCGGCCTCGAACCCGGCCGGTCCGGCGTGAGCGCGCCCGCGGACACCGGCGAAGCCGCCGCCCGGGCCGGCGGCGGCGCGGGGTCCTTCCCGCTCGCGGACTTCCTGTCCCGCTGGGCTGATTGCGCAATCCAGGATCTCGCGGCCTCCGACTCGCAGACGCTGCACCTGTCGACGCTGCTGCGCTACGCCGGGACCGAGGATCTGCGGCGCTGGCACGGCGTCGGCCTCGGCTACGCCGATCCGCGCGGCGCGCCCTGGCTCCGCGCCGCGATCGCGGGGCGCTACGAGGCGCTCGGCGACGGCGGCGTCCTGGCCTGCAACGGCGCGCAGGAGGCGATCGCCTGCGTGCTGCGCGCGGTACTCCGGCCGGTCGACCACGCCGTCGTGGTGGTGCCGATCTATGGACCGTCCGAACTCGCCGTCACGGGCCTCTGCGCGGCCAGCGGCGTCGCCCTCGACCCCGACCGCGGCTGGTCGCTCGACCTCGACCGCGTCGCGGCCGCGATCCGCCCGAACACCCGACTTGTGGTGGCGAACTTCCCCAACAGTCCCACCGGCGCCTCGCTCGGGCCGGCGACGCTCGGCGGCCTCGTCGCTCTGTGCCGGCGGCACGGGCTGTGGCTGGTCAACGACGAGGTGTACGGCCAGACCGACGCCGGGGGCGGTGCCCCTGCGGTGGCCGACATTTACGAGAAGGGGGTGTCAATCAACGGGCTCTCGAAGGGGTTCGGGCTGCCGGGCCTGCGCGTCGGCTGGGCCGCATGCCGCGACAAGGGCCTGCTCGACCGGGCGATAGCGCAGAAGAGCCTGCTGTCGAGCTGCCTGTCCGGCCCGAGCGAAGTGCTGGCCCATGTCGCCCTCGAGATGGAGGCCCGCATCACGGCTCTCGCGCGGTCGATCGGGCGGCGCAACCATCGCCGGCTGCGGGCGCTGCTCGACCGCTTCCCGGACCTGTTCGAGGCGGACCTCCCGGCCAACCTCGCCTTCGCGTTTCCGCGCTTCCGCGGCGCAGAGGGAGCCGCGCGCTTCGCCGACACCCTGGCGCGGCAGGCCGGCCTGCTCGTGGCGCCGTCCACCCTGTGGCGATCGCCCCTGGCGCAGGTCCCGGACGACCGCCTGCGCATCGGCCTCGGCCGGCTGGGCAGCGGTCCGGCGCTGGCGGCTCTCGAGGCTCACCTCCTTCGGTTGACCTCGTCGCGGGGAAGCGCCGCATGCACGGGGTGAGCGCCGTTCCCTCCCGCGCCCGCGAAGCACCCCTGGCTCTTGTCGCAGTGCTGGTGCTGGTGGCTCTTTGCACGCTCGGCACCGCCGTCGGCCGGGCGCGCAGCGACCTCCTGTTCTACGGCTGCGCCTTCGCGCAAGGCTTCCTCGCGCTCGCCGCCGCGGCGCTGGCGCTGCGCAGCCCGGCCCGCACGGCCCTGCCGAGCATCATCGCCCTGGCAGTCGCCCTGCGTATCGCCCTGCTGTTCACCGTGCCGACCCTGTCGGGCGACGTGTACCGCTACATCTGGGACGGGCGCGTGGTGGCGGCCGGCTTCGACCCCTACACCCACGTCCCGGCCGACCCGGCCCTCGCGTACCTGCGCGACCCCGCGCAATACGGCCTGATCGACAAGCGCGACTACGCCGTCACGATCTACCCGCCGGTCGCCGAAGCCCTGTTCGCCCTGGTGACGCGGGTGTCGTCATCGGTGGTCGTCATGAAGGGCGCGATGGTGCTGCTCGAAGGCTTCGCCGTGCTGGCCATGGCACGGCTGCTGTCCCGCCTCGGTCGCCAGCGGGCGTGGCTCGCCGCCTATCTCCTCCACCCGGCGCCGCTTTGGGAGATCGCCGGAAACGGCCACGCCGACGCCGCCGTGCTGGCCGCCCTGTTCGGCGCCCTGGCCTGGGGCGGCGGCGCGGCGCGACCCTACGCCGCCGCGCTCGCCATGACGCTCGGCGCCCTCGCCAAGCCGATGGCGGCGCTCGGCCTGCCGGCGCTGTGGCGACCGTGGCGCGTCCTCCTGCCGCTCGCCGTGCTGGCGTTCGCGGCGCTGTGTTACCTGCCCTTTGCGCTGTCGGCCGGGGTTGGCGTCGTCGGCTTCCTGCCGAGCTACGCGCACGAGCAAGGCCTCGACACCGGCGGCGGCGTCCTGCCGTTGGCGCTGCTCGGCGCCGCGGGGCTGGCCCGTCCCTGGATGGCGGCCGCCTATGCTGCCCTGGCCGCCGCGGCGCTGCTCGCGCTGGCGCTCCGGACGCGATGGAAGGGCGACGCGTCGCTGCGCGCGGCACTCGGCGGCACGGCGCTGCTCGCCGTGACGTTTCTATGCCTCCTGACGCCGACCTTCCCATGGTACTTCCTCGTCGCCGCGCCCTTCACGGCGCTGCTCGGCCTGTGGAGCCCCTTCGTTCTGATCACGGGCGGCTTCCTGCTCTACGGCTTCAACGCGGACGCGCCCGCGTTCCTGCTCCGTTGGTCCCTCCTGATGACTTTCGTGCTCCTCGCCGCGGCACGGGACGTCCGGTCCTGGCGCGGCGTGGTCGAGGTTTCCGATGCTTGATGAGGTCAAGGCCGTGGCGGGCGGCGCGACGGCGGCGCTCGCCGATGCCGCGGCGCCGATGTCGCCCGCCGTCGATCCCCGGCGCTACCACGAGGCCGCCGACCCGGCCCGCTCCCCCGTGGCGGCGCGGCCGCCCGTCTGCCTCTACCTGGAGGTGACCAACCGCTGCAACCTGCTGTGCACGACCTGCCCGCGCACCTACGTCGAGTTGGAGCCACCGGCGGACCTGTCGTGGGACCTGTTCACCCGCATCGTCGACCAGATCCCGGACTTGAAGCGCGCCGTGATGCACGGCGTCGGCGAGCCCATGCTGGTCAAGGACCTGCCTACGATGGTGCGCTACCTGAAGGACCGCGGCACCCACGTGCTGTTCAACACCAACGGCACGGTGTTGAACGAGCGCAACGGCCGCGCCCTGATCGACGCCGGCCTCGACGAGCTGCGCGTGTCGCTCGACGCGTCCACGCGAGAAAGCTACCTCGCGGTGCGCGGCGTCGATTATTTCGAGCGCATCCTGAAGAACGTCGCCCGCTTCCGCGCCCTGCAGGAGCGCGAAGGCTTGGCCAAGCCCCGCGTGTCGGCTTGGCTGACGGGGCTGAAGGAGACCGTGGCCGAGTTGCCCGCCTTCGTGCGGCTCGCCGCCGACATCGGCGTGCGCGAGGTATACCTCCAGCGCCTCGTGTTCTTCGAGGAGGGCGCGGTCGGCAAGGCCAGGCCCGACCAGGCGCTGTTCGAGAGCCTCGACGCGGAGGAAGCCGGGCACATCGCCGAAGCGGAGCGCGTCGCGGACGCGCTCGGCCTCACCTTCTCGGCCTCGGGCGCGGCATCCGAGCCCGGGATGAGCCTGGAGCGCAAGGCGGACAGCAATCCGTGGTCGCTGTGCGGGCGGCCCTGGACCGTGATGTACTTCACCGCCAACGGCCGGGCGCTGCCGTGCTGCATCGCGCCTTTCGCCCAGGCCGGCTACGAGAACTACACGCTCGGCGACGCCACGCAGGAAACGCTGGAGGAGATCTGGAACGGTTCCCGCTACCGCGATTTCCGCGCCGCGCTCCAGTCGGCCCGCCCCCCGACCGCCTGTGCGAACTGCGGCCTGCGCTGGAGCCTGTAGGGCGTGCGGGCCGGGGACGCCGAGGGCGTCGTGTCCATCGTGGTGCCCTGCCTCGACGAGGAAGCGGCGGTCGGCGGCGTCGTGCGGGCGCTGCTCGCGGCCGGGCTCGACGAGGTGGTGGTGGTCGATGGCGGCTCGCGCGACGGCACCGCGGCGCGGGCCGCGGCCGCCGGGGCACGCGTGATGGTCGAGCGGCGGCGCGGCTACGGCCGGGCCTGCTCGACGGGCGCGGCCGCGGCGCGGCCCGACGCCGTCGTGATCGCCTTCGTGGACGGCGACGGATCCGACCGCGTCGAGTTGGCGGGCGAGGTGATCGGCCCCGTGCTGGCGGGGCGGGCCGACCTCGTGCTCGGCTCGCGCCTGCGGGGTCCGCGCGAGCCCGGCAGCCTCGGCGCCGCCCAGGTCGCGGCCGGGCGCATCGCGGGCCTCATGCTGCGCGCGCTCTACGGCCTGCGCTCGACCGACATGGGGCCCTTCCGGGCCATCGCGCGGCCCGCCCTCGACGGCCTCGGCATGGCGGAGATGAGCTTCGGTTGGAACGTCGAGATGCAGATGCGCGCCGCGGCGCGCGGCCTGCGCGTGCTGGAGGTGCCGGTCGGATGCCGGCGCCGGGTCGGCGGCGTGTCCAAGGTGTCGGGCCGGCTCGGGCCGACGCTGCGCGCCTCCGTCGTGCTGGTCCGCACCGTGCTGCGCTTGGCCGCGACGCTCCGAGGACCCCATGCCTGAGGAGATCCCGCTCTTCGCCCCTCTTTGGAACTCCGATCAGGCATCGCGTGAGCCGGCGCACCCTGGAGGGCGGACGCTCGTCCGGCTGTGCTCGACCGTCCCTATCATCAGCGCGGAAACCTAAGTATACATCTACGACGCGACGACCCGAGAATCCTTTGGGTCTCGGATGCGGAAGTTATCGGTGATTCGGGATGAGAAGCGACTGAAGTGCTTCGGGACCGTTTCCTTGAGGAATGTCAGGATCGCCTCCGCGAAGTCCTTGAATGTGGCATAGTACCGGTTGTGGGTGACGTTCTGGTGCATCACGCCCCAGAGCCGCTCGATCGGGTTGAGGTGAGGGCAGTAACTCGGGATGAAGTGAAGCACGATGCGCCGTCCCGGTTGCCTCATCCAATCCTGAACAGCACGGGCATGATGATAGCGGGCGTTGTCCAGATAGACATGGATCCGACGCATCGTCGTGTAGGCGTTCTCGATGGAGGTCAGAAGCTCGATCGTGCTTTGCGCATCGACCGAAAGCACTTCCTTCATCCGCGTCGCGCCGGTCTCCAGGTCGATCACACCATGGATGTTCATGCGATCACGGCCCGACGCCGCAGGAACCGCGACGTCGGCGCCACGCGGCATCCACACGCCCGCCGGTCGCGTCTGATGGGTCGGGTGAACGGCATCGCCGTAGACGATCGCTTCGTCGGCCCCAAGGCCGTTGCGGAGCCGCTCATGCTGCTCGATGAACGCTTCCTGCGCCGCAAGGTCGAGATGCGAGGGCACAAGGTCAGGCTTGCGCCAGACAAAATCCAGCGCCGCCATCAGCTTGATCAAACCGGATCGCGTGTACGACATGCCATACGTCGTCCGGATGTGATGACCGATCGCGCGTGTCGACGCCGGAAGCGCCTCCGTGGCCCAGGCTTTCAGGGCCGTGAGCTGCTCCACCGTCAAGGCGCGGTGCCCGCCCGCCAAGTCGAAGCGCGCCAGAGCCGGTACGCCGCCCTCGCGATAAACCTTGAACCAGCTCCGGATCGTGTCGTCGTCCAGGAGGAGAGCCTCCGAAACCTGCTCGCAACTCCAGCCCTTGTCCAACAAAAGGATCGCGTTGGCGCGCCGGGCGACCCGATGCTCCTCAAGCCCATCCCGCGCGATGCCCGTCAGCCGCGCACGATCGTCCTTGCTCAGGAAATGGCGCTTGATCATCGACACAAAACCGAATCGAAAGCGACCCCGCCGTCAACCCCGCATCCTCACGGAATCGGGCTATATCGATATGCTTCAAGCCATCATGCACCCCGATGCGGTCTATCGCTACTCGATCTGGGCCGTTGCACTTCCCCTGGCGGCTTGCGGCATCGGGGCGGCGCTCCTCATGGGGATCACGGTCGAGCGCGTGTTTCCGGCGAGCCTCCGCCGACGCCACGATGCCCTCACGGCCGCTATCCTGTCCGTCGTGGGGCTGACATTCGGTGTGTTGCTCGCGTTCGTCGCGATGCTGGCCTGGGAAAGATTCGATGCGGCTCAAACGGCCGCGAGCCGAGAGGCGACTGTCCTCCTCGACCTGCATGGGATCGCAGCAGCCCTGCCCGAGCCCGAGCGGACGGACCTGCGCGAAAGCTTCATCGCTTACGCGCGAGCCGTGCGCGAGGTGGAGTGGCCCGACCAGGCCGCAGGCCGCGTGGTTCAGGCCAGCAACCCGCCCCTCGATCGCGCCGACACGATCGTGACCGGGCTGCGCCCCCCGGACATCGGCGTAGGCAACCTTCAGGCTGCTTTGATCGCCGGGCTCGCCCGCCTGCGTGACGCGCGTGACGGGAGGCGATCCGCGGCGGAGTCGCAGATCCCACCTGTGATCTGGTTCGTCCTGATCTCCGGCGGCGGCATGACACTGATGTGTGCCGCACTGCTCGGCACATCCGACCTGCGCCTGCACCTCGCCATGACGTCGCTGTTGTCGCTGTCGGGCGTCCTTGTCCTCGTGATGATCGTGGCCCTCGGGCATCCGTTCCAAGGCGACCTGCGTATTACGCCGAAAGCCTTCGCGGGCGTCGAGGAGGAAATGGGCGGACGATGACCGAACCGCCGGCTGCCATGCTCGCCGCGCTCGAGGCGGGACGTCGGGTGCGACGGCTCCCACGCCGTCCGCAGGATCGCTCCACGACGCGGGGCGCGGCTTCGCTCGGACGCCACGCGGGCTCGCGAGGCGCGATCTCCAGCCTTCCAGCGGATGGAAGGACGCTTCCCGGAATCGCTCGCTGCCGGGCCGAGCCGGAGTGTCCGACATCATCACCATCGACCGGGCAGGCTGGTGCCTCCGGAACCTGAAAGATCGAGAGATGACCGTCCTCTTCAACACCGTCGACGTCGACGGCCTCAAGGGGTTCTACCGGTCCGCCGGCGACCCGAGCGCTCCGGTCGTGCTGCTCCTGCACGGCTTTCCCAGCGCCAGCCACATGTTCCGCGACCTGATCCCTGAGTTGGCCGGCACGTATCACGTGGTCGCCCCGGACCTGCCGGGCTTCGGCAGGACGGAGCGGCCGGACCGCGACGCCTTCGCCTACACGTTCGAGACCATCGCCAAGGTGATCGGCCGCTTCACCGAGGTGCTCGGCTTGGAACGGTTCGCGATCTACGTCTTCGATTACGGCGCCCCCACCGGCTTCCGCCTCGCGCTGGCCCATCCCGACCGCATCACGGCAATCGTTTCCCAGAACGGCAACGCTTACGAGGAGGGCCTCAGCGAAGGCTGGAATCCGATCCGACAGTACTGGGAGGACGCGACCGACGAGAATCGCGGTGCGCTGCGAGGCCTGCTGAGCGCGGACTCGATCCGCTGGCAGTACGAGCACGGCGTGCCGGACACGTCCAGGGTCTCGCCCGACGGTTGGACGCTCGACGCGCACTACACGCAGCGCCCCGGCGTAGACGAGATCCAGCTCGACCTGTTCCTCGATTATAAAAACAATGTCAGGATGTACCCCGAATTTCAGCTCTACTTCCGGGAGCGTGCACCGAAGCTGCTGTCCATCTGGGGTCGGAACGACCCATTCTTCGTCCCTCCGGGTGCGGAGGCCTTCAAGCGGGATCTTCCGAACGCCGAAGTCCGCTTCCTCGAAACTGGCCACTTCGCCCTGGAAACCCACGCCCACGAGATCGGCGCCGCCGTCCGTGACTTCCTCGACCGCCACCTGGGCTGATCCCGCACCCGTCGCCGCCGCGCGCCCGCGGCGACCGAAACTCCCACTGAGCGAAGCCGACCATGACCCCGACCGACATCGTCCGCGCCTTCTACGACCGGCTCGCCGCCGGGGACGCTCCCGGCGCTCTCGGCCTGATGGCGCCCGATATCGAGTGGACCACCATGTGGCATTACAAGGTCGAGGGCCGGGGCCCCGCCGCCGTCGCGGAAGGGTTGTTCAAGCCCTTGATGGCCGAGTGGGCCAGCTTCTCGCTCGCGCCTACCGGGTTCATCGCCGAGGGCGAGACCGTGGTGTCGCTCGGCGACTTCAGAGGCGTCCACCGCGCCACAGGCAAGACCGCCGAGGCGCGCTACGCCCACGTCTGGACGCTGAAGGATGGCAAGATCGCCCGCTTCCGCCAGTACATCGACACCCTTGCGGTCGCGGAAGCGCGGCGCGCGTGATCGGCCGTGGCCGACCTCGCCGGGACGCGCGCCCCCGGCGAAGCTCACAGTGGAGGATTGAGCCATGACATATGGGAAGCTCGGTGCCGCGCTCGTCGGGGCCGTGCTCGTCGGGGCGGCCGCGCTCACGGCCTCCCCGGCGACCGCGGATCCCCTGCCTTCGACTACGGCGACGACCACCTACCATCACGCGCGGGTCGACGGGGTCAGGGTCTTCTATCGGGAGGCCGGCCCAAAGGACGCGCCGACAATCGTGCTGCTGCACGGCTTCCCATCGTCCTCGCGGGAGTTCGACACGCTCATCCCCATGCTGGCGACGCGCTACCACCTGATCGCGCCCGATTTCCCGGGCTTCGGCCAGAGCGAAGCGCCGCCGCCGTCGGCCTACGCCTATACCTTCGACCACTTGGCGCAGACCACGGACCACCTGCTGGAAGCCCTCCACTTGGACAAATACAGCCTCTACATCCATGACTACGGCGCGCCGGTCGGGATGCGGCTGATCCTGGCCCACCCCGAACGCCTGCAGGCTCTCATCAGCCAGAACGGCAACATCTATCAGGCTGGTCTCGGCGTTAAATGGGAAAAAATCGCCCAATATTGGTCAGACCCGTCCGCACACCCGGAAGTGCTCGACGCCTTCCTGTCGCCGGAAGCGACCGAGCAGCGCCACACCTTCGGCACCTCGCATCCGGAGCGCTACGATCCCGACACCTGGACCGACGAGATCGCGCATCTGTCGAGGCCCGGCCAGCGCGAGATCCAGGCGGCGCTGCTTTCCGATTATCGGACCAACGTCGCGGCCTACCCCGCCTGGCAGGCGTGGCTCCGACAGCACCGGCCCCCGACCCTCGTCGCCTGGGGCGCCAACGACCCGTCCTTCGTCGCGGCGGGGGCGACGGCCTTCCGCGCCGACCTGCCGGACGCGGAGATCCATCTGTTGGACGCCGGTCACTTCGCGCTCGATGAGAAGAACGACGAGATTGCCGCGCTGGTCCTCGCCTTCATGGCCGAGCATGTGCCCTCGCCGTAGCGACCTCCAGGCTCGCCGGACCGGGGTGGGGCGCCGCACGGGTTCGACGCGGAAGGACGCGTGGCGCTTGCCCGCGATCCGCTTAGGATCGGGGCCCGCGAGGCCCACCCTTGGAAGGCCGATGGATCGTTTGGACGCGATGCAGGTGCTGCTCACGGCAGTGGAGTGCGGCAGCCTGTCCAAGGCGAGCCGGAAGCTCGGCCAGCCACTCGCCACCGTGAGCCGCAAGGTGTCCGAGCTCGAAGACCACCTGAAGGCGGAACTCCTGATCCGATCCTCCAGGGGCCTGGAGCTGACGCCCGCCGGCCGGACCTACGTCGCGGCGGCCCGCGCCGTGCTGGAGCAGCTGCATGAAGCCGAGCGGGCGGCCGCGGGCGAGTACGTCGAACCCAAGGGCGACCTCGTCGTGACCGCGCCAGTGGCGTTCGGCCGGCTCCACGTCCTGCCCGTCGTCACCGCCTTCCTGGCGGCGTTCCGGCAGGTGTCCGTCGCGCTGATGCTGACCGACCGCGTGACCCATTTCCTCGACGATCAGGTCGACGTGGCCCTGCGCATCGGCGACCTGCCCGACAGCGGCCTGATCGCGACCCGCCTCGGCGCGGTCCGCCGGGTGACCTGCGCCAGCCCGGCCTACCTTGCTTCGCGCGGGGCACCGGCCGCCCCACAGGACCTTGCCCACCACGACGTGATCTCGTTCGGGAGCATGTCGCTTCCCGCGACTTGGCGCTACTCGTCGAACGGCGAAGAGATGGCCGTGCCCCTCAGATCGCGCTTGACCGTCAGCACCGTCGAAGCGGCGATCGATGCGGGCCTCGCCGGCGCAGGAGTGATCCGGACCCTGTCCTACCAAGTCGTCGACCATATGCGCGACGGCCGCCTGCGGCTGCTCTTGGAAGGGTTCGAGCCCGCGCCCCGGCCGGTGCACATCGTCTACGACAGGCGGAACCGCCTGCCGCTCAAGCTGCGGGCCTTCGTCGATTTCGCCGTTCCCCGGCTCCGGGACCAGGTGGCAGCGGTCGAGCTTTGACTCACCCTGCGAGGAACGATGGACCTCCGGCGCGCCACCCGGGATCAGGCCAGCGTGCCCATCCGATCCGGACGAGGCCCAGAGACGGGGCCTCAGACCCGGTGCCGCGAGCCGAGGCGAGCGGCGACAGCCCTGAGGCCCGCCGCCCTTGCGAGATCGTCACTCGCCTAACCCACCTCACCCGCCATCACGATGCGACGTCCCTGACGTCCATGACGCGCGGGGCCGCGCTGGATCAGCCCGTCATCGCCCGAACCTGCCACCTGGACGGGACGCGTATGGAGTAGACCACGATGGCCACGAGCACGCTCCAGATGATCCTCGCCACCATGTCGGTCCGGGTCCACGCCTTCGCGTTCTGCGAGATCCAGGACGGGTGGCGGCTGGAGAAGCGCGGGGCGCCGGACACCCTGATCGTTCACTACGTCCTGGCGGGCTCGGGCACGGTCCAGGCCGGCGACCGCCGGCCCGTGGAGTTCGGGCCGCACAGCATCGTCATCCCGCCCCGCAACTCCCCGCATACGATCGGCTTCGCAGACGCTCCGCGCATGCTGCCAGCGGCGGACGGGCTCGGCCTTCTCCCCAATGGTCTCCTCCGCATCACGGCAGGCGACGGGAGCCAAGACATGCTGCTGGCCTGCGGGGCCATCACGGCCCGCTATGCCGGCTCGCTCGGCCTGTTGGACCGACTGGAGGACGCCGTCGTCGGAGATCTCTCGGCCAGCAAGCACCTGCGGCACGCTTTCTCGTTCATGGTCGAAGAGTTGGCCGACCCCGTCCTCGGGACCGCAGACGTGACGGGTGCGCTGATGAAGCGGTGCCTCCTCGCCTTTCTGCGCCTGCACCTGCAGGACCTGTGCGTGAGGTCTCCCCTGTTCAGCGCCCTGCGTGATCCGCGCCTCGCCGACGCCGTCGCGGCCGTCGTCGACGCGCCCGCCGCGCCGCACACGGTGGAAAGCCTCGCGGCCCTGTGCGGCATGAGCCGCACCACATTCGCCCAGCGCTTCTCGGACACGTTCGGCGAGGGGCCGATCGCCTTCCTCCAGCGCGCGAGATTGCGCCTCGGAGCCCAACTGCTGGTGACCTCGCCCATGCCCGTGAAGGTCATCGCCGCGAGCGTGGGCTATGGCAGCCGCAGCCACTTCTCCCACGCATTCAGGGGCGCCTATGGCATCGACCCGACGGCCTTCCGCCGCCGTCGCGCCCAGGCGGACCGAGATCTCGAGCCGCTCTACGCGGTGAACCACCTCGTGTCGCCCGGAAGTTGATCGGCTTGGGAATCACCCTGTCGGAGGAACGCGACGCTTCGCATGCTGCGACGTGGTGCACCACGGCCTTCTCGCAGCGGAACACCCAATGGAAGCTGTTGGTGCCCTCGATGCGGATGCCGGTCTCGTCGCAGGCCACCACCTTGGCGCGGTGCAGCGCCGCCAGCGCCGTGTCACGGCCGCCGGCAAACTGCGCCTCGGCCCGGCGCAGCATGTTGGTCAGGCCGCCCTGGCTGATCGTCAGGCCGAACAGGTCCTTCATGGCGCCCTGCAGGCGTTCGTAGGACAGGGCCTGGAACGTCTTCAGGTACAGCACCAGCGCGTGGAGGCGGGGGCCGAATGGCGTCGCGCCTGCTCCGCCCGGCCGATCCGCCACGGCCCGCGCGCCGCAGCCGGGGCAGCACACCGACAAGCGCCGGTGCTGCTCGACGCGCGGCTTCACCGGCGGGATGTCGATCGCCTCGTGCACGCTCACGACCTCGGACGGCAGATCAACCGACAGCGAAAGGCCGCAGTCGGGGCAGCCCGTCGGACGATGATCGATGACCGCATCCGGATCCGCCGTGAGCACGCGCTTGTGCCCCTCGTGGCCCGACTTCGCCCCACCGGGACGGGACTGCTCGCGCCGCTCCTTGCGGTCCGTCGAGGGCGGCTTGGACGAGGTGCGCGACGTCTTCGCCGGTCGCTGAAGCTTCAGCACCAGTTCGACCAGTTCCGACTTGCTCAGCCGTTCGAGATCCTCGCGTCCCATGCGAACAAGGAATCAGGCTCTTGCACTCGCCGCAAGGCCCCAAGCGTCCGCGCTTGACCGGGCTCCCTGTCCCGTGCCGACCTGAACCCCCTGGGTAATTACTGGTGATGGACCTCGCCTTCTCGGCGCTCGGCCTCGTGCCGTCGCACGACGCGGACGTGCGGGCGCAGCTGACGACCTTCAGCCTGAACTACACCTTCTGGCTCGACCTCCTGTTCGGCGCGCTCGCCCTGTACCTGTTCTGGACGAACAGCCGCCATCCGATGGACCATGGCCACCATCACGGCCATTCCCACGACGCCGCGCCGGCCCGGGCCTGACGGCCATCGGCGTGGATACCGTGGCCCCGCGCCGGATCTTCGGTCGCGGGTTTGAAACTCCGCGTGAGGCCGGCACACGGCCGCATCGCGTGGAGCGAGTTCGAGGAGAATCCATGAAACTGACAGGTTTTGTTCTGGCGGCCGCCATCGGCCTGGGTGGGGTGAGCGGGGCCGAAGCCCTGCCGATCGCGGCCATGCCTGCCGCGGCGGCATCCACCGTCCTCGTGCGCGGGGGCTGCGGCTACGGCGAGCATCGCGGCTTCTACGGCGGGTGCCGGCTCAACCGCGGCCCGCGCGGCTTCATCCGCCGGCTCGAGACGGGCGCCCCGCGCGGCTGCCCGCCCGGCCGCACCCGCATCAGGGACATCTGCCGCTTCGTGCGCTGACGCCGCGTCGGAGAGGGCTGACCGGCGCGCGCCGGGCAGCCCGCGCAGATGCGATCAGCCGCCTTCCGCCAGCCCCGCGAGCCAGCCCTTGGCGGCGCCGTAGCGCACGATCTCGGCGCGCGAGTGCAGCCCGAGCTTGTCGGAGGCTCGGGCCTTGTAGGTCTCCACCGTCTTGACGCTGACCGCGAGGCGGCCGGCGATCTCCTTGTTGCTGAAGCCCTGCGCGGTGAAGCGCAGCACGTCGGCTTCGCGCGGGCTCAGCGCGTCGTCGCCGGCAGCGGCCCGCTCCGTAGCCGCCGCCTCGGCCAGCGCCTTGCCGGCCACCGCCGGGTCGAGATAGACGCCGCCCTCCGCCACGGCCCGCACGGCGCGCAGCAGGTCCTCGGCGGCCGAGCGCTTGAGCAGGTAACCCTTCGCCCCGGCGTCGAGCAGTTGCTGCACGTAGGCCCTATCCTCGTGCACCGTGAGCGCGATCACCCGCACGCCGGGCACCTCGGCGGCGAGCCGGCGCGCGAGGTCGAGGCCGCCGAGGCGCGGCATGGACACGTCGACCACGGCCACGTCGGGCCGCTCGGCCAGGATCAGGCGGAGCGCGGCCTCGCCGTCCCCCGCTCCGCCGACGAGCTCCACCTCGGGCGCGACCTGCAGCAGCGCCTTGACGCCGGCCAGCACCACGGGGTGGTCGTCGGCGAGGGCGACGCGGATTCGCCCCTCTACGGCCGGTGTCGACGTCATGGAGCGTCCTCTGCGTCACGGTCTGGGTCGAGCGGGACGGCGACGAACAGGCTGGTGCCCGCACCGGGCGAGGACTCGATCTGCAGCGTGCCACCGATGAGGCCGAGGCGCTCCCGCATGCCGCGCAGGCCGATGCGCGGGCGCCCGCCGGGCGTGAGTACAGGGTCCGCGTCGGGGTCGAAGCCGGCGCCGTCGTCCTCGATGACCACGCGCACCTCGCGCGGCCGGCGGTCCAGAACAACGCTCACCGTGCGGGCGCGCGCGTGCTTGAGCACGTTGGTCAGCGCCTCCTGGACGACGCGGTAGATCGTGGTGGCGACCTCGTCGGGCAGGCGCTCCTCCGAGCCGATCACCTGCACGTCGGCCGCGACCTCGTATCGGGCGCTCCAGTCGGCCGAGAGCGCCGCCAGCGCTTTGGGCAGGCCGAGGTCGTCGAGCGCGGTCGGGCGCAGGTCCGCGGCGACGCGGTGGAGGTCGCGGCCGATGGTGCCGGCCAAGTCGCGCAGCCACCGCACGCGCGCGCCGAGGTCGAGGTCCGCGGGCGCGTCACCCGAGCCCGTCGGCTCTTCGATGGCACGCTCCAATCCCTTCAGCCCCAACGATAGACCCGTGACGGTCTGGCCCACCTGGTCGTGGAGGTCGTGGGCGATGCGCCGCTGCACGTCCTCCTGCGCGGCGGCGAGGCGGCGCAGCAGATCGGAGCGCTCGACCTCGGCCCGCTTCGGCGCGTCGATGTCGGCGATGATGCCGTATACCTCGTCACGTCCCTCCCCCTCGCCGGCGTGGCCGCGGAGGTGGCGCCACGGTGCGGCTTTGCCCTCGCCCCGGATTCGGAAATCGGCCGCAAAGGCGCCGCCCCGCTCGACGCAGCCCTTCGCGGCGGCCCGCAGCGCGCCGCGGTCGGCGGGGTGGACGGCGGCGAGGAAGGCCGCCGGTGCCCATGTGCCGCGAGGTCCCGCGTCGTCCGGCAGGCCCACAAGGACGCGGCAGCGCTCGGAGCAGGTGACGGCATCGCCCGCCACGTCCCAGCGCCACGTGCCGAGGTCGGCGGCCGCCACCGCCAGCGCCGTGCGCTCCTCGCTGGCTTCGAGCGCGGCGGCGGCGAGCCCGCGCTCCCGTTGGCGCCGGCGTCCGAGGTCGCGGGCCAGCAGGACCACCAGCGTCGCGCCGAGTGCCAGGCTCGCGGCCACCGCGGCCGCGACCGCGAACAGCGCCCGCCGGACAGGGCCGTCGAGGGCGCGGCGCGGGACGCCGAGATGCACCGACCAGGCGCCGCAGGCGGCGAGCCGCTCGAACACGGCTTCGACCGGCACGCCATCCCGCCGCGTGCCGTGGTAGGAGCCGCCGGCCTCTGTCGCGATGGCGCGCTGCACGTCGGGCGAGGCGGGCAGGCCCACGGTGGCGGCATCGTCGGCGCTCCGCGCGATCAACTTGCCGTCCCGGTCCACCACGGCACCGATCCAGCCCGCGGGGATACCGGCCCCGCGCAGGATGTCGCCGACCGCGTCCGGGCTGAGCGCGACCGTCAGGACGTCCTTCGACGCGCCGTCCCGCATCACCGGCACGCGCAGCGCGACGAGGCGTTTGCCCGACACGGGCCCGACCGGCCCGATGCCGCCGATCGCGGGAGAACGCTCGCGCAGCGCCTCGTCGAAGGTGTCGCGGTCCGCCGTCGGCCCGAGCGGAGCGCCGAGCGTGCGCAGGAGGTTGAGAACCTGCTCGCCCGCCAGGTCGTCGAGTTCCACGGTGTGCCAGAGCGGGTGCATGGCCTTGACGCGCTCGGCCTCGCGGTAGAAGGCCGGCAGGTCGGGGCCGTCGAGCGATGTCGACGCCGCGAGCGTCTCGGCGACCCGCACCTGAGCGTTCATCTCCGCCGTGACGCGCTCGGCGACGAGCGACACGGTCTCGCGCGCGATGCGCAGAGCCGCGGCCCGGTGCTCCTCGGCGGAACGGTAGGCCGTCCAGCCCCCGAACAGCAGGACGGGGATCGAGGCCGCCATCAGCAGGGGCAGCAGGGGGCCGGACCGGGCCTGCCCAGGCGTGACGGACGAGGGGCGCGATGAGCGGTCCCGTCGCCGGCGGCCCGAGGATCGTCGTGGCCAGGGCACGGGGACTTGCGAGCTCCTGCGAGAGACCGGCCAAGCTGGCCATGACCGTGAGCACCGTAGAGCAGGTCGCTTTCGCGGCGAAGCGGCGCGTGGGAGACCCGACCCTCTCCCGCGCTTCCGACAGGCCGGCATGTCGGGAACATGTGCCGGCACGTCAGGGAAAACCTGACGCTGTCATCCGATAAGTCCGACTCCCCCGCGAGCGTGGGATCACCTAAAGGAGAGGGAAGGATCGTGGGGGTCGGCCGACCGGCGGTCCTCAATCTTCCGAGCAGTGCCGGGTCGGCGGGCGCGAGGTGCAACGGCCGGGGTCGAAGCCCGGTCGACGACCAACCCGCGATGCGCCGCACAGGTCCGTGCCCGGCCGGACCGAGATGGCCCGCTCTCCCGCGGCAGGCGAGCGATGGAGAGCATGCGATGCGGCGAAGGATCAGGCTCTCGGCGATGCTGAAGGGCAGCGCGACCGCCTGCGTGCTCGCCGCGGCGTGGGGCGGCCTTTCGACGGCCGCTCTTTCCGACGCCCTCTGCACGATCCCGCGGAGCCACCGATACGCGCATGCGTTGCGCTGGTACATGGCCGACCTCAAGGCCAGCTTCCCCGAGAGCGGCGATTATACGGCCGACTCGGCCTTGACGGAGGCCAACTACGCGGCCGTCCTGTCCGGCCTCGTCAACAACCTCGGCGTGAACGGCATCCGGGTGCCGATGATCCCGGACTATGAATCGCCGGGCGCCTACCCTGATCTTTATACCAGGATCATCGCCACCGCACGCGGCCTCGGCCTCGCCATCTACGCGAGTCCCCTGTCGTTCGGGCCGGAACAATACGAAGGCTGGTCGGATGCCCGCTACGCGGCCTGGATCGCGAGCTACGTCGCCGCATATCAGCCCGATTTCGTGTCGCCCTTCAACGAGGCCGGTTTCACTGACGACCGCATGCGGGGCATCATCCGCGCGCTCCGATACGCTCTCCCGAAGCCGACCGTCCTCATCGGCCCGGACAAGAAGCTCGTCGCGGGCAACATCGCGGAACTGGAGGCGCCCTACTCGGTGGCGCCGCTGTTCAACGTCATCGGCGCTCACAACTCGGGGGGCGACACCACAGCGACGCCCGAGAACTGGGCTCACCTGATTGCCGACGCCCCGGGCGGCAAGCCGGTCTGGTCGACCGAGAATCCAGCCTACTGGAGCGTGGGCCAGCGTGCCGGCCTGCCGGGCCTCATGGGCGCAGTGGCGAGCGGCGTGAGAGGCTTGGTGATCTGGAAGGGCAAACCGAGCCTCGTCGACGACGCCGGCCAGCCGACCGCCAAGGCCTGCAAGCTCGCGCAGCACATCGTCGCTCCGCTCTGACGACCCTCGACCCGCCAGGGATAGGGCGGCGTCTTACGTTATGAGCGCAGACGGGCATACGCGGGACGGAAGGTCTGCTCTTCACTATCTCTTGCCCCGAAGCGGCCGGGCTGCTGTCCACCCACTTCCGCTATAGAGCCGGAGTCGACCCAAGCAGGTCGCTCAACGTTGATCGAGCCTCTACCTGAAGCGGACATTAGGATCTCATCGGATCGCCGCTGAGCTCCATGTCGGTCACTGGTGGGCACAAGCCAAGCTCACGACTCTGATGTCTGGTTGAACAGGATGCGGCGCTCCTCCTCCGTGGGCGGGGCGGAGCGGCGCAACTCTTTCGCGAGGTCGACGCCGCGCTGCACGGCCGGCCGGTCGCGGATCGCGGCGCGCCAGCGCGACACATTGGGGAGGTCGCCGAGCGATTGCCCGAGCGGCTTGGCGATCAGAACCCAGGGCCAGGACGCCATGTCGGCGATACCGTAATCGTCCAGGATGTAGTTGCGCCCTTCGAGACGCTGCTCCAGAACGCCGAGGCAGCGGCGGTACTCGGCCGCGTAGCGATCGAGTGCGTAGGGATGCTCGCCGAGCGCGTAGTTGCGAAAATGGCTGAGCTGGCCAGCCATGGGACCGAGATTGCCCACCTGCCAGAACAGCCACTCGTTCAGCGCCGTGCGACCGCGCGGCGTGGTTGGCGCGAAGCGGCCTGCCTTCTCGGCCAAGTGCAGCAGGATCGCGCCCGACTCGAACACCGAAAGGGACCCGCCCTGCGCGTCGTGGTCGACGATGGCGGGCATGCGGCCGTTGGGGCTGACGCGGAGGAACGCGGGCCGGTGCTGCTCGCCGCGCCGGATGTCGACGGGCAGCATGCGGTAGGGCAGCCCCGTTTCCTCCAGCATGATCGATACCTTCCAGCCGTTCGGCGTCGGCCAGTAATGGAAGTCGATCACGTTCCCGCCTCCCGCTCCGGCCCGAAGGCGCCACCCCGCCGCAGATCCTCGATGTCGGTTTCGCCGAGCCCCGCCTCGCGCAGCACCGCTTCCGTGTCGGCGCCGTAGGCCGGCGCGGGCGCACCGATCGCCGCCGGGGTGCCGGAAAAGCGCGCCGCGGGCCGCGCGGCGCGCACCCGACCCGCCATGGGATGGTCGAACTCGACGACGATGCCATTGGCCCGAACCTGTGGGTCGTCGAGCGTGGCGTTGCGGGTGAGGACTGGAGCGCAGGGCACGTCGGCGGCCGCCAGCCGTTCCAGCCATTCGGCAGCGGACCGGCCCCGCAGCGCGGACTGCGTCAGCTCCAATCGTGCGTCGATGTTGCGCTGGCGATCCTCGACGCCACGGAAGCGCGAGTCGTCGAGCCATTCCGGGTGGTCGACCGCGCGAGCGAGCGAGCGCCACTCGCGGTCGGACTGCACCGCGACGCTGATCGGCGTGTCGGCCGTGTCGTAGATCAGGTCGGCGAAGCTCGCCGCGGCCTGCTGGGGCAGGCTGTCGCCCACGAACGTCTGACTCCCCATGTCGGAGGCCCACAGGAAGGCCACGACGGCGTCGAGCATCGACAGCCGCACGTGCTGGCCTTCGCCGGTGCGGGCACGGGCGAGGAGCGCCGCCGTGATGGCCTGCGCGGCCACGATGCCGGAAAGCTTGTCGGGAAGGATGGTGCGCACGAGCCGCGGCCGGGCCTCGTCGGATCCCGCCTGCACGGAAGCGAGGCCCGACACGCCCTGCACGAGCGGGTCGTAGACGGGCTTGTCGCGGTAGGGGCCTTCCTCGCCGAACCCGCTGATCGATACGTAGACGATCGACGGCGCGACGGCGCGGATCGCATCCTCGCCGACTCCGATGCGCTCCGCGACGCCGGGGCGGAAGTTCTGCACGAACACATCCGCGGTCGCGGCGAGCTTGAGGAGCGCTGCCCGGCCCGCCTCGGCCTTGAGGTCGAGCACGGCGGAGCGCTTCGAGCGGTTGTTGTGCAGGAACGAGGCCGACATGCCGCCGCGCCGGTTGGCGGCGGCGCGGGTGTGGTCGCCGCCGCCCGGCGCCTCGACCTTGATGACCTCGGCCCCCTGGTCGCCCAGCATCATGGTGGCGAGCGGGCCGGAGATCATCGAGGTCAGGTCGATCACGCGGATGGAGTCGAGCGGTCCTGGCATCGGCGACGGTCCTGAGCGGCAGCCTCCCTCCAACCGAGTCGGTCAAGTGGGCGTTCCGACTGCGGTCCGCCCCTGTCGTGCGGCGTACGCCGCCCGGCTCACCCGAGACGGCGGAACAGCCCATCGAGCAGGGCCGCCGGGTTCCCCCCCGCGATCCCGTGGTCAAATTCCGGGATCGCGCCGACCCGCACATCCGACGCGACCTCACCCAGCATCTCAGCCGCGATCGGCAGGACGAAGCTCGACGTGCCACCCAAGCCCAGCGCCGGCGTCTTCGGCTCGCCAGCCTCAGCCGAGGCGGCTCGGTCGCCCGGGCGGGTCTTTCGCGGGCGGGTGTTTCGAGTGAACGATCCGAACCGATTGTCGATCGCGATGGTTTGCCGGCGCGGGCCACGGGAGGCCGACACGCGGTACAGATCGAAGGGACATTCGATGGTCGACGACCTTTACGCCATGCAGGACCCTCGCAAGCAGTATCCGGGACCGCCCGAGAAAAGTGAGATCCAGCCCGCGCCTGCCACCCAGCAGGAGATGAGCGAGAAACCGGACTGCGGCGAAACTTCATACAAGGGGTCCGGTCGCCTCGCCGGGCGCAAGGCCCTGCTGACGGGCGCCGACTCGGGCATCGGCCGCGCGGCCGCCATCGCGTTCGCGCGCGAAGGTGCCGACGTCGCGATCGGCTATCTGCCGGCCGAGCAGGAGGACGCCGAGGAGGTCGCGCAGCTGGTCCGCGCCGCCGGACGGAAGGCCGTGCTGCTGCCGGGCGACATCTCGCAGGAGGACGTCTGCCTGAAGCTGGTGAAGGATGCCGTGGCGGAACTCGGCAGCCTCGACATCCTGGTCAACAACGCCGGCAAGATGGGCAAGACCGAAGGATTGCTCGACACGACCACGGAGCGCTTCGACGCGCTGATGAAGACGAACATCTATTCGTTCTTCTGGATTACCAAGGCGGCCGTGCCGCACATGAAGCCGGGCGCCTCCATCATCAACACGACGAGCGTGCAGGGCTACGACCCGACGCCGACGATCTTCGACTACGCGATGACGAAAGCCGCGATCGCAAACTTCACCAAGGGACTGAGCCAGCCGCTCATGGAGGAACACGGCATCCGCATCAACGCCGTCGCTCCTGGCCCGATCTGGACGCCGCTGCAGGAAGCCGACGGGAGCAAGAAGAAGCTGGAAACGCTCGGCGGCAAGACGCCATTCAAGCGCCCCGGCCAACCCGTCGAACTCGCCCCGGTCTACGTCCTGCTCGCTTCGCAAGAGGGCAGTTATATCACCGGTGAGATCTACGGCGTGACGGGCGGCATGGGCAGTGTGGCCTGACCTGCCGGTGTTGAAAGCTGCCGGGACCGGCAGATGCTCGGATCCGAACTGGGGTGACCATCCGCGCGCCGATCATCCCGACGGACGCGTCCGCGGATGGGACGACGACGTTGACGATTCAGCCACGCCTGTCCGCGAGAGAGGCGTCGGCGATCGATGGTAGGGGAGAACCAGACGATGCTGCCCGACCCAACCGGAACACACCTTCACCCTGGATCGCGCGGATGAGCCGGGTCGCTCTCGTGGTAGGCGCGGGCGGCATCATCGGCAAGGCGCTGCTCGAAGAAATCGCGCGCGCGCCGGATTGGCGGGGCTTCGCCCTGTCGCGCCAGGGCGGCGACGTTTCTGTCGATCTGACCGATGCTTCCGCGACGCGGAACAAGCTCGCGGCGGCGCAGGAAACAACCCATCTCTTCTATGCGGCCTACAAGCCGGGCGGCGGGTTGCTCGAAGAGGATGAGGTCAACTCCGCCATGTTGCGCAATCTGCTCGACGGTCTCGAAGCTGTCGGCGCGCCGTTGCAGCGTGTGGTGCTCTATCAGGGAGCCAAGGTATACGGCGTCCACCTCGGCCCCGTCCCGTCGCCCTTTTACGAGGACGAGAACCCCCGCCCGGTCGGCCCCAACTTCTATTTCAGCCAGGAACGGGAGCTGCGCCGCCGCGCTGGCGCGGGTGGGCCGGCCTGGGCCATCCTCCGGCCCGACGTCGTGCTCGGCGACGCCGCGGGCAATGCCATGAACATCGCCACCGTGATCGGCGCCTACGCGGCCATCACCAAGGCCGATGGTGCGGCGTTCCGCTTTCCCGGCTCCGTCGAGGTGTACGACCGCTGTCTCGCCCAGTTCACGGACGCGCATGCGCTCGCCCGCGCCAGCTTGTGGGCGGCGACGGCCGAGGCCGCGAAGGGGGAGGCCTTCAATTACGTTCACGCGCCCTTTCGCTGGCGCAGGGTGTGGAGCGCGGTGGCACGCTATTACGGCCTGGACACGGGCGAGCCGATCCCCTTCTCGCTCGCCGCCCACATGCCAGCTCTCGAGCCGGTCTGGCGGCGCATCGCGGGACGACTGGTCGAACCCGACTTCGCCAGGGCGGTTCGCTGGGACTTCGGCGATTTCGTTTTCGGCTCGGCCTTCGACGTCCTGTCCGACATGACGAAGATCCACCGGGCCGGCTTTGCCGAGACTGTCGATCCGGCGCAGGCGTTGGTGAGCGCCATCGACAGGCAGATCGCGGCGCGAGTCCTGCCCGCTCTCTGACGAGGGATGTGGGTCCCTCGACGCCTCGTCCCGCCCCGGGCCGCACTTGCTCGATCGTGGCTCGCAGATCCCGGCCGGCCCGCTTCCCATGCCACGCACCGCCGGTCGCCAATCCAACGTCACGTCGCTCAGGTAGCGGCTTCGAAAACGCCAACGCATTGCGTGTACTCGCCCCCCTAGAGCTGTTTCCGTCCGGTTTGAGTCGGGACGGTGTAGCGGGTTCGGCCGGGTTGTGATTCGGTGAGGGCAACCTTTGCGGGATGCCCCTGATGCCAAGAGCCCTGTCTGTGGACCTACGCGAGCGTGTTCTGGCCGCTGTCGAGGCGGGCTCCTCCTGCCGCCAGGCGGCCGAGCGTTTCGGTGTCGGGATCGCGACGGCGATCCGCTGGCAAGCCCGCTTCCGGGCCGAGGGCGTGGTCGCGGCCAAGCCGATGGGCGGAGACCAGCGCTCCCGCAACATCGAGGCCCACGCGGAGATGATCCTGCAGGCGTGCGAGGCGGAGCCGCAGGCGTACCTGCGCGAGCTGCGTGAAAGCTTGCGCGAGAAGGGTGTCAGCACGAGCACGAGCGGGCTGCACCGCTTCTTCGTGCGCCACAAGATCAGCCGTAAAGGGATCTGCACGCCGCCGAGCAAAGCCGTTCCGACGTGATGAAGGCGCGCGAGGACTGGTTCGAGGGTCAACTCGACGTGGACCCCGAGCGGGTCGTCTTTCTCGATGAGACAGCGGCGGCCACCAACATGACCCGCCGCCATGGCCGGGCGAGGCGTGGCGAGCGCTGCCGCATCGCGGTGCCGCACGGGCACTACAAGACCACCACGGTCACGGCGGCCCTGCGGGGAAGCGGTCCCTTTGCGATCGAACTGATGGACGGCGCCACAAACGGGGCGCGGTTTCTGGCCTACGTCACCGACGTCCTCATCCCGGCCCTCAAGCCCGGCGACACGGTCGTGATGGACAACCTGAGCGCTCACAAGGTGAAAGGCGTGCGGGAGACTATCGAAACAGCGGGGGCTCGCTTGCTCTACCTTCCGGCATACAGCCCTGACTTCAATCCTATCGAGAACGCCTTCGCCAAGCTGAAGGCCTTGCTTCGCACAGCGGCGGCCCGCACCGTCACGGATCTGCGCGTCGCCATCCGGGAAGCCTTTACCCGCTTCACTCCTGACGAGTGCCGTAACTACCTCGCCGCGGCTGGCTACGATGCCTACGACCCAACCTGATCGGAAATAGCTCTAGCCTCGACCACGATCAGCTTCTGCACATCAGAGCCTGAACGTCCTCTTCCGACTGCTTCGGATCCGAAGCAGTCGGTCCGCACTCCACCCACTTCCGCTGTCGGGCCGGTGTCGACCCAACTGAGCCGTTGGCGTCGCATCCTGGCCTTCTCCGAAGCTGCCGTTCGTGGCGCCTTTGGTCGCCCAGAGCTCCACCCAGTGATACCGGATCCGCTTAATTGGCTCGGGGTTCTTCGGAGCAGGAGCTACACCGGTCCAATCACGCGGAGATGGTATGACATCGCTTGGTCGTAGAGATGCTTCCACCTCGTCATCGAGGCAGAGCCTATCAAGCGTCGAGTCGGCTTAACGGATGGCGTGAGTTGGGGATGCACGATGGCGCTGATCGCTCTAGTCGATCACTTTCTACCTCTGGATCGATCAGTACCCTGCGCACTCCCGCCATCGTGACGCGTAATCGGCGAAAGTCGCGCTCGACAGATCCCGTCCATCGAAGAGAGGCGTCAAGACCGCCTCTGTCCTCGCAGGGTTAGCGAAGAGGCCCGCGGCGCCCGAACTCGTGCCCGTCGCGCCCGATGAGGCCAGCACAGTGTGCCCGGAGAGCCGTGCCAGAGCTTCGCGGTACAGCGCATTGCGCGCGAAAGGCCCCTCGATCGTTATGCTGCCCGCCGCGCCGAGCAGGTCAAGGCAGGTCGCCGTCATCAGAGCTGCATAGAGGCTGGCCGCCGCGGTCCGCTCCGGCGCGGATAGGCCGGCCGGATCGGTCGACCAGCGGCCCGCCGCGCCCGGAAAGGGGCCACTGCCGGGGGCGAAGCTCGGCCAAGCCATCACGCCCCGCCTCAGAACCGACGCCACGCAGGCGGCGTCGGGCGCCTCCGCCCGCCCCTCCGTCAACCGGTCGAACTCACGCCCGCCCATGAAGCGGGCCGAGGGCACCGGCCGGCCGTGGGCGTCGACGTTGGCCAGCATGTCCCGCGCGGCGTCGAGCCGATCGAGTGCGCCGCCGACCGCGAAGGCGACGACCCAGGTGCCGGTCGACACGATCGTCTGAGGCCCGCCCCGGCCCTGCAGGTGCGGCAGCAGGGACGCGTTGGAGTCGTGCAGCCCGCAGCAGACCGGCACGGTCCCGCCGACGCCGACGCGGGCCGCGAGTTCGGGCCGAAGCGGCCCCAAGACGTCGAAGGCGGACCGCACCGGGGCCATGAGCCCACCCCAGCCCATGCGCCCGACGAGCGACGAGAACGCGCTGCGCCCCGGCGCCCACAGGTCCGTATGGCAGCCGAGCGAGGTCGCCTCGGTAGCGGCGACGCCGGTCAGGCGCCACGCCCAATATTGCGGGTAGGTCAGGAATGCGGACGCGCGGGCGAAGGCGTCGGGAAAAGCCGCCGCCTGCCAGAACAGCTGAGCGCCGAGGTTCAGCCCGCCCGGCAGCCGCGGCGAAAAGGTCTCTTCGAAGGCGGGGCGGACCCGCGCGTAATCGTCCGCGACCGCGTCCGGTCCGTCGTGTTCGTAGTCGAGCACCGGCAGGGCGAGACCGCCGGTGCCGACCAGCGCGCCCGTGGCACCGTGCGCCGTGATCGAGACCGCGTCGACCCCGACCGCCGCGGCGGCGTCCACCAGGGCGTCGAGCAGGAAGGCGTCGATGGCGTCGACGTCGGCATGCGGGTACGGGCCCTCGGCGCGGACGCGGTTCGGCGCCGCGCGGGTCCACATCTCGCCGCCCTCGATCGCGTCGACCACGACGAGCTTGACGTTGGTCTTGCCGACATCGAGCACCGCCACCCTGCGGGGGACAACCGCGCTCACGGCAGGTGGAACATCGGCGCGAGCGGCAGCACGCGCGGCGCGTTCGACGGCTCCGTCTCCATGAGATCGGCCATGTGGGCCCACCAGCGGCGCATCACGGGGTGGTCCGGCAGGGCGTCCATGGAATGTTCGCGCCGACGCCACAGCACGGCGAAGAGAAGGCCTGTGTCGGGCTCGAGGTGGATGGAATAGTCCGCCACGCCGGCCCCGCGCAGCAGCGCCGCGAGCTCGGGCCAGATCGCGTCGTGGCGGCGGCGGTACTCGTCCGCGTAGCCGGGCCTCAGCCGCATCGCGAAGGCGTGCTTCTCATGCGTGGCGGAATCGTGCGTGACGGGGACGTGAGGGACGGGATCGGAGCTCATGCAGCCCTCCGTCGGCGCAGCGCCCGGCCGACCAGGATCGGCAGCGCGATGGTGCCGATCAGCAGGGCGCCGACGACGATCGACATGACGATGCCCGGCACGTTCAGCAGCCCGAGCCCGTAGGTGACGAGTCCCATCACGAAGGCCGCGATGACGACGCCCGGCACCGTGCCGGATCCGCCCTGGATGGAGATGCCGCCGAGCACCACGATGGTGACGACATCGAGCTCCCAGCCGAGCGCGATGGAGGGCCGCGTGGAGCCGAGCCGCCCCGTGAGCATCACGGCGGCGAGCCCGGACGCGAGGCCGGTGAGCAGGAACAGGACGAGGCGGATGCGCCCGACCCGCAGGCCCGAGAACAGCGCCGCGAAAGGATTGCTGCCGATGGCCCGGACGGCGCGGCCGAAGACCGTGCGGTGCAGCGCGACCCCGGCTATGACGGCGAGGACGAGGAAGCAGGCGAACTCGAAGGACAGCGGCCCCGCGACGTAGCCCTGGCCGAACCAGCCGAAACCGGCCGGATAGTCCTTGAGCACGCCGTCGCCGAGCGCGAGGTAGCTGACGCCGCGGTACAGGCTCATGGTGCCGATTGTGGCCATGATGGACGGCAGGCCGAGGCGGGCCACCAGCAGCCCGTTGAACAGACCGCAGGCGGCCCCGACGCCGAGCCCCACCGCGACGAGCCCGGGGGTGCCCACCCCGGCCGCCGCTGCCTCGCCCATGGCGGTGGACGACAGCGCCACGATGCCGCCGACCGACAGGTCGATCTCGCCCGCCATGACGACGAACGCCATGGCCAGCGCGATGATGGACTTCTCGGTGAAATTGAAGGTGGCGTCGCTCAGGTTCCAGACGTCGAGGAAGTAGGGCGACGCCAGGGAGTTGGCGACGAACACGGCCGCCGCCACGGCGAGCAGCAGGGCTTCCCAGCTCGTGGCGAAGCGCCTGAGTGGCGACATGAGGCTGTCCGGGAGGGGGCGGGACAGGGTGGCCGGGGCCGGCGCGGCTCGGACGGTCATGAGGTCACTCCGCCGCGCGCGTGGCCGGGAGCCGCGCGGCGTCCGGACGAAGGATGATCCGGCCGCGCCGGCGCTCGGCGCGGGTGTTCAGCGCCACGGCGGCGATGATGATCGCGCCCGAGATCGCCATCTGGGCGAAGGGCGACACGTTCACGACCGGCAGGGCGTTCTTGATCGTGCCGAGGAAGAGGGCGCCCAGGACCGCGCCGCCCACCGAGCCGATGCCGCCCGCGATCGACACGCCGCCGATCACGCAGGAGGCGATGACGTCGAGCTCGAAGCCCGACGCGACGTCGACGTAGGCCACCGCGTAGCGGGCGATCCACAGGTAGCCGCACAGGCCCGACAGCGCTCCCGAGAAGCAGAAGGCGAGGAAGCGCGCCCGGCCGGCGTCGATGCCGGCGTAGACGGCGGCCGTCGGGTTGCCGCCGACCGCGTACCAGCTCCGCCCGACCCCGGTCCGGCCGAACACCACGACGGCGAGCGCGATGGCCGCCAACGCGGTCCAGCTTAGCACCGGCATGCCGAGCACCTCCGCCCGCGGCACGGCCAGGAACGTCGGGGTGAACTGGAAGCTATTGATCCAGGCGCCGCCCGACAGGACGAAGGCGAGGCCGCGGAAGATCGTCAGCGTGCCGAGCGTCACCACGATGGGCGGGATGCCGAGCAGCCACACCAGCGTGCCGTTGACGGCGCCGAGAGCCAAGCCGAGGCCGAACGCCATCATCACCAGCAGGGCGAGCGGCACGCCAGGGTGGTGGGCATCGACCAGCGCCACCGCCATCCCGGTCAGCGCCACGTTGGCGGCCACCGACAGGTCGACCGAGCGCGTCAGGATCACGGCGGCCTGGCCCAGCGCCATGACGATCAGGATGGACGTGTCGTTGAACACGCCGCCGAGGCTCGCGGGCGACACGAAGGACGGAAAGCGGGCCGCCACTGCGGCGAGCAGGACGGCGATGGCTGCGACGAGCAGCAGCTCGCGGCGGGCGAAGGCGGCCCGGAGGTCGACGCCCCCGGCCGGGCGGGGCGGGGCCACGGTGCTCAACGGAGCGTCCCGGCCACGCCGGCAACGCCGGAGCGGGTCGCGTTGCCCGTGGCGGCGCCGACCAGGATCTCGGGGGTGAGCCCCGCGCGCTCGAACAGGCCCGCCATGCGGCCCTCCCGCATCACCATCACCCGGTCCGCCATGCCGAGGATCTCGGGCAGCTCGGACGACACCATCAGCACGGCGAGGCCCTGGCCGGCGAGCTCGCTCATGAAGGCGTGGACGGCGGACTTCGAGCCGATGTCGATACCCTTCGTGGGCTCGTCGAGGATGATGACTTTCGGCTTGGTGGCGAGCCACTTGCCGATCACGACCTTCTGCTGGTTGCCGCCCGACAGCGTGCCGACGGACTGGGACAGGGACGCGGCGCGCAGGTCGAACCGCTCGGCGTAATGGCGGGCGAGCTTGAACTCCTCGGCCGAGCGGATGAAGCCGCGGCGCGACACGGCGCCGAGGCAGCCCATGGTGGCGTTCTCGAAGATCGGCATGGACAGCACCGCGCCATGGCGGCCGCGCTCCTCCGGCACGTAGACGATGCCGGCCCGGACGGCGTCCGCGGTCGAGCGGACGCGGACCTCCCGACCCTCGACCTTGACCACGCCTGACGCGGGAGCGGTGACGCCGAACAGCGACTGGCACAGCTCGGAACGGCCGGCGCCCACGAGCCCGTAGAGGCCCAGGATCTCACCGCGGCGCAGCGAGAAGGAGATCGCGTCGAACTCGGTCGGGTGGGAATAGCCGTCCACCTCGAGCACGGGCGCCCCGATCACGGCGGGCGCTTTGGGGAACACTTTGTCGACGCTGCGGCCGACCATGAGCTTCACGAGGCCGGCGTGGTCGATGTCGGCCAAGCGGCCGGAGCCCACCGTGCGGCCGTCGCGGAACACCGCGTAGTCGTCGGCGATGCGGTACAACTCCTCGAACTTGTGGCTGATGAACAGGATCGCCTTGCCCTGGCCTTTCAGGCGGTCGACCACGCGGTACAAGTCGTCGACCTCCTTGTGCGACAGGGCCGCGGTCGGCTCGTCCATGATGACGACCTCGCTGTCGACCGACAGGGCGCGTGCGATGGCCACGAGGTGGCGCTGCGCGATCGACAGGTCCTTCAGCCGCGTCGAGGGCCGGATCGGCGCATCGATGCCGTTGAGCAGCGCGGCGGAGCGGGCCCGCAGGGCAGGCCAGTCGACGAAGCCGAGGCGGGTCTTCGGCGCGTGGCCGAGATAGATGTTCTCCGCCACCGTGAGCTCGTCGAACAGCACGGTTTCCTGGTGAATGGCGGTGATGCGGGCGGCTTCGGCGTCCTGCGGCGTCGCGAAGGCGACCGGCGCCCCCTTGACACGGATCTCGCCGCCGTCCGGCCGGTAGATGCCGGTGAGGATCTTCACCAGCGTCGACTTGCCGGCGCCGTTCTCGCCCACCAGCGCGGTGACGCGACCGGGCCGCAGGGTCAGGTCGACGCCGTCGAGCACCTTCACGCCGGGGAAGATCTTGGACACGCCGCGGAGCTCGAGCAGCGGCGCGGGGAGCGCGGAAACGTCGTCGCGCGGCGGGGCGAACCGGAGGACGGAGGACAAGGCACGCACTCCCATGGTGGTGTGGACCCTCCCCCTCGCGGTGCGAGGAAGAGGGCGAGTCCGCTCAGAACACCTTGGCGAACTTGTCGACGTTGGAGCTGTCGTAGACGAAGGGGTCGGCCATCGCGCCCTCGGCGCCGTCGTCGAGCTTCACCTTGCCCATGCGGCCCATCGACAGCTCGCCGCCGGGGGCGGCCTTCTCGCCCTTGACGAGGTCGTAGGCCAGGTAGGTCGCCGAATAGCCGAGGTCGATCGGGTTCCAGATGGCGAAGCTCTTCGTGGCGCCGGAATGCACGGCTCCCGCCATTTCGGACGGCAGGCCGAGGCCGGTGACGAAGACCTGGCCGACCTTCCCGGCGTCCTTCACGGCCTGGGCGGCCGCCACGATGCCGACGGAGGTCGGCGCCACGATGACCTTCACGTCGGGGTGTGTCTGCAGCAGGCCCTGCGTCTCGCGGTAGCTCTTATCGCTGAGGTCGTCGCCGTAGACCGTGGCCACGAGGTCGAGGCCGGGGTACTTCGGCAGCGCCTTCTTCATCTCGGCGATCCAGGTGTTCTGGTTCGTCGAGGTCGCGGTCGCCGACAGGATGGCGATCTTGCCCTTGCCGTCGGGGAGCGCGTCGGCGGCGAGCTTGTCGAGCATGTTGCCGATGAGCGCGTTGGACGAAGGGTTGAGGTGCGCCATGCGCCCCTCCGACGCCACGGCCGAGTCCCAGGACACGACCTTGATGCCGCGCTGCATGGCGCGCTTGAGCACAGGCACCAGCGCGTCCTTGTCGTTGGCCGAGATCGCGATGGCGTCGACCTTCTGCGAGATCAGGCTGTTGACGACCTCGATCTGCCCTTCCGCCGTGGTTGTGGTGGGGCCGGTATAGACGATCTTGACGTCGCCGATCTGCTTCGCGGCCTCTTCGGCGCCCTTGTCGGCGGCCTCGAAAAAGCCGTTGCCGAGCGACTTCGCCACGAGGGCGATCTTCACCTCCGCGGCTTGGGCCGCGGTGGCGAGAAAGGTGCCCGCGAGGGCCGTGGACAGCGCCAGGGTCTTGAGAAGCTTCATGTGATTTCCTCCCGTCGGATATGCGGCTTCAGCCGTCGCCCGACCCGCGCGATGCTGCGCGGTTACGCGGTCGACGTTGATCGTTTTTGATCGAATGGCCGGCGCGGGTCGGCGACGATCAACTCGACTCCGGCGTCCTCGACCATGCGGCGGTCGTCGGCGCTGATCCGGCTGTCGGTGACGATGCGGGTGACGCGGGCGAGCGGCGCCAGGATCATGGAGGACTGCGCCCGGAACTTGGTGGCATCGACCAGGAGCACCAGCTCGTCAGCCTGCCGCATCAGCCGCTGTTCGGAGGCGATGATCAGCCCGTCCTGCTCCATGATGCCGAGCGTCGACAGGCCCATGGCGCCCATGAACATGCGGCGCGCCCGGAAATGCACGGTGCCGTCGTCCTCGAAGGGGCTGAGGATGATGTTCTGTTCGCGGTACACCGTGCCGGAGGGCAGCATCACCGTGCAGCGCGAGTGGCGCAACAGGTGATCGGCCACCGAGAAGGAATTGGTGAGGACCTGCAGCCGCAGGTCCGCCAGCGCGTGCACCATCTGAAACGTCGTGGTGCCGCCGTTGATGATGATGGCATCGCCGTCGGCACAGAGGTCGACCGCGGCCCGCCCGATGGCGCGCTTCTCCAGGAGGTTCGGCCCCCCGCCGTCGCCCGGCGTGTTCAGCGCCACGATGCTCGGTGAGAAGGCGGGTGGGGGCTGCAGCGCTTCGGCACCCCCACGCAGCTTGCGGAGCCGGCCCTGCTCCGCGAGGGCGGCGAGGTCGCGCCGCACGGTCGCCTCCGACCCGCCGGTCGCGGCCGCGAAGTCGCCCACGGTGGCCACGCCGCGCCCGTCGAGCAGGTCCAAGATGATGCGGTGGCGTTCGCGCTCGTGCATCGGTTCCTCCGATCGCCGATCTAACCGGTTCGGCGCGGATCGTCAACGATTTCGTGCATTTCCGATCATATTGCGTCGCAACAGCGATTGTTGCGAGTGCAAAATTGACAGAAATCGATCGACTCTGCCATGACGTGACCGAACTGGAGCGCCAATCGGCGACGATCCGAAGCGGCCGCGACGTGGCCGAAACATCCCGGGAGGCATGTCATGTCGAACGCTGGCCGAGGGCTCCTCGAGGATCGCTGGGACGACGCGAAAGCCGCCGGCTTGGACGAGCCCGGCCTCCTCCTGTACCGCTCGAACCTGCTCGGTGCCGACAAGCGCATCACCAATTACGGCGGCGGCAACACGTCGGCCAAGGTGATGGCGAAGGACCCGCTGACGGGCCGCGACGTCGAGGTGCTGTGGGTCAAGGGCTCGGGCGGCGACGTGGGAACGATCAAGCTCGACGGCTTCGCCACTCTCTACATGGACAAGCTGAGGCAACTCCAAGGGATCTACCGCGGCCTCGCCCACGAGGACGAGATGGTGGGCTACCTGCCCCACTGCACCTTCGCGCTGAATGCCCGCGCGGCCTCGATCGACACGCCGCTGCACGCCTACCTGCCCTATACCCATGTCGACCACATGCACCCCGACGCCGTCATCGCCATCGCGGCGACGCGGGACAGCCGTGACATCACCAGGACGATCTACGGCGACGAGATCGGCTGGCTGCCGTGGCGCCGTCCCGGCTTCGAGCTCGGCCTCATGCTGTCGCGCTTCGCCCAGGACAACCCGGACGCCAAGGGCGTCGTCCTGGAAAGCCATGGGCTGTTCACCTGGGGCGACGACGCTAAATCCTGCTACGAGACGACGCTGCGCATCATCAACAAGGCCATCGCCTGGTTCGATGCCCGGACAGCCGGCAAGGCGCCGTTCGGTGGCGCCGCGGTGGAAAGCCTCGACCCCGGAGCGCGACGCGCCTTCGCGGCGAAGCTGATGCTGGAGATCCGCGCCCGCATCGGCACGGAGGAGCGCAAGGTCGGCCACTTCGACGACGGCCCGGCCGTGTTGGATTTCGTGAACTCGCGGGAGCTTCGGAGCCTGGCGGCGCTCGGCACGAGCTGCCCCGACCACTTCCTGCGCACCAAGATCCGACCGCTGGTGCTCGACTTCGATCCCGCGGCGGAGCTTGGCTCCGCGAACGGCTCGATCGAGGCGGTAGTGGCCGGCCTCGACGTCGCAGTGGCCGGATACCGCGAGGATTACGCGGCCTACTACGAGCGCTCGAAGCATCCCGACAGCCCGGCGGCGCGCGACGGCAACGCCGTGGTCCACCTCGTTCCGGGCGTCGGCATGATCACCTTCGCGCGCGACAAGGCCACGGCCCGCATCGCCGGCGAGTTCTACGTCAACGCCATCAACGTCATGCGCGGCGCGTCCTCGGTCGACACCTACGTGGGCCTGCCCGAGCAGGAAGCCTTCGACATCGAATATTGGCTGTTGGAGGAGGCCAAGCTCCAGCGCATGCCGAAGCCGAAGGGGCTCGCCGGCCGCGTCGCCCTGGTGACCGGCGGCGCCGGCGGCATCGGCCGCGCGGTGGCGGGGCGGCTGATGGCGGAGGGCGCCTGCGTGGTGTTGGCCGACATCGACGCGGAGGCGCTCGCCCGCACCGAGGCCGAGTTCTCCAAGGCCTACGGCCGCGACCAGGTGCGCGCGGTGCCGCTCGACGTCACGCGGGAGGAGGCCGTCGTGTCGGGCTTCGCGGACGCTGTGGCGGAGTTCGGCGGACTCGACATCCTGGTGTCCAACGCCGGCATCGCCTCGTCGGAGCCGGTCGAGTCCACCACGGTCGCCATGTGGGACCGCAACATGGACATCCTGGCGAAAGGCTATTTCCTCGTGTCGCGCGAGGCGTTCCGGCTGATGCGGGTGCAGAAGCTCGGCGGCGCGATCGTGTTCGTGGCCTCGAAGAACGGCCTCGCGGCCTCGCCCAACGCGTCGGCCTATTGCACCGCCAAGGCGGCGGAGATTCACCTCGCCCGCTGCCTCGCGCTGGAAGGCGCCGATGCGGGGATCCGCGTCAACGTGGTCAACCCCGACGCGGTGCTGCGCGGCTCCAAGATCTGGACCGGCGAATGGCGCGAGCAGCGCGCTGCCGCCTACAAGATGAGCGGCGACGAGCTCGAGGAGCACTACCGGAAGCGCTCGATGCTGAAGCGCTCGGTGTTGCCCGAGGACATCGCGGAGGCGACCTACTTCCTCGCCTCTGACCTGTCCGCGAAATCAACCGGCAACATCATCAACGTCGACGCCGGCAACGCGCAGTCCTTCACGCGGTGAACACGGGCCGCCCCCGGCGCTCGCGCGGAGGCAGAAACGAAGACCGAGGAGACGCCCATGTCCGGCCTGCCGATCGACCCCGATCTCGTCGCGCGCCACAACGCGCCCCGCGCGCGAGCGCTCTCCGACGACTATGACGCGCTGGGGACGCGCTTGGCGCGGCACGGGGTCGACATCGACGCCGTCACGGCCAAGGTGGCCGCCTTCACCGTCGCGGTGCCGTCATGGGGCGTCGGCACGGGCGGCACCCGCTTCGCCCGCTTTCCCGGCGCCGGCGAGCCGCGGGGCGTGTTCCAGAAGCTCGACGACTGCGCCGTGATCCAGCAGCTCGGGCGCGCCACGCCCGCCGTGTCGCTCCACATCCCGTGGGACGAGGCGCCCGCGGCCGAGCTTCGCGGCCACGCCGAGGCGCTCGACCTCACCTTCGACGCGATGAACTCCAACACCTTCCAGGACCACCCGGGCGACCCGCGCCATCCGCTGTCCTACAAGTTCGGCTCGTTGAGCCACGTAGACCCTGCGGTCCGAGCGCAGGCGGTGGCGCACAACGTCGACTGCATCCGCATCGGCGAGGCGCTGGGCTCCAAGGCCCTCACGGTGTGGGTCGGCGACGGCTCGAACTTCCCGGGCCAGAGCCACATGGGTCGGGCCTTCGAGCGCTATCTCGCCTCCATGCGGGAGATCTACGCCGCCCTGCCGGAAGGGTGGCGGCTCTTCTCCGAGCACAAGATGTACGAACCGGCCTTCTACTCCACCGTGGTGCAGGACTGGGGCACGAGCCTCCTCGCGGCGCAGAGCCTCGGGCCCAAGGCGGCCTGCCTGGTCGACCTCGGCCACCACGCGCCCAACGTCAACATCGAGATGATCGTGTCGCGCCTGGCCCACGCGGGCAAGCTCGGCGGCTTCCACTTCAACGATTCCCGCTACAGCGACGACGACCTCGACGCCGGGAGCATCGACCCGTTCCGCCTGTTCCTGGTGTTCAACGAACTCGTCGACCTCGACGGGCCCGGCTTCGCGCCGGCCTACATGATCGACCAGTCCCACAACGTCACAGACCCGATCGAGAGCCTGATCCGCTCCGCCGACGAGATCCGCCGCGCCTATGCGCAGGCCCTGCTAGTCGACCGCACCGCCCTGGCCGGGCACCAGGGGGCGAACGACGCCCTGATGGCGTCGGAGACGCTGAAGGCGGGCTTCCGCGCCGACGTCGGCCCGATCCTGGCCCGCGCGCGCGCCGACGCCGGCGGAGCGATCGACCCGATCGGAGCCTACCGGGACAGCCGCTACCGCGCCAAGGTCGCGGCCGAGCGACCAGCCGCCCAGGGCGGCGGGGGTGGTATCACCTGACCTCTCCGAGGCTTTCCCCTCTGGTCCACGAACATGAATTGCGTCGAGCGGCGATGCTGAGACCGCTGCGCGTCCGTGTCGTCGGAGGGTCTGACGAGGCTCCGAGCTCGTCCATGCTGTACCCACCCATCATGCGGAGAAAGGCTGACCGTCTCCGCGGGATTGGACTGGTATGCCCCCCGCAGCAAGGCTCCGAGCCGATCAACGGGTGCCGTAGCTCGGTCAAAACTGAAGCGCTCTCTCACTCAACCCTTCCGTGTGCGGCCGGAGTCGACCCATCCCGGGCGGAGAAAGGGATGCGCGCCATGCTCTAAACCGGACCTTCAATGAAGGCAGCCAAGCACCGGTTGAACCCGTCTGTCACGGGCTCGGTCAGGCCGAGCAGAACTATCCCGGGTCGACCAGTCTCCACCTTGTCGAGGCCGTCCTGCCCGTTCTGCGCCTCGACCACGCGCCAACCGTCCTTTTACGGGAACGCCCTCAGCCGGTCCCGCGTGTCCGCGTCGTCGTCGACGACGAGCCCCCTTTCCTCGGCCGGACGGAAGCGGTCCATGATGGACTTGAAGCCGTCCCAGCGAACGGCTTCTGCATGAAGCCGGTGGCGCCCAGCGCTGCCGCCACTTCTCGGAACCAGCCCATTCCTTCCATGACGCGACGATCCACATGCATCCCGCTACGATGCATGGCTCGTTGCCCGTGTCATGACGACGTCGGGCTGAGTTGGGCTGAAAGGTCGGATGCGTGCGAGCGGACCTCCTTGATCGGCTCCTGGTGACGCTGGCCGTACGCCTCCGTGCCTTTTCGGTCTGCCGCATCCAGCGCGGATGGCGGTTGGAGTTCAGTCCCTTCGAGGCCATCACCATTCACTACGTCCTGCGCGGCACCGGCAGCCTTCGCGTCGGCGAAGGGCCCTGGCAGGCATTCGCGCCCCACAGCGTCATCGTCGTTCCGGCTCGTCTCCCACACGCGTTGGGGGAACCGGAGGATGTCAGGGGAACGGCACGGGCCGAGGATCATTGCCTTCTCCACGGCGACGGACTCGTCAGCTTCATGGCGGGCGACGGGACGCCCGACACGCTGCTGGTGTGTGGGCAGATCTCGGCCAGCCATGATGGTGCCCTGGGGCTTTTCGAGCTGTTTCGGGCCCCGATGATCCAGGCCTTCGCATCGGACGCCCCGCTTCGCGGGACCTTCGACCTCATGCTGGCCGAGGTGGTCGCACCGAGCCTCGGCACCCAGGCCATGACGGAACTGCTGATGAAGCAGTGCCTGATCGTGATGCTGCGTCGGCACTTCCTGGGAGGTGACGACACATCGCCGTTGCTCCGGGCATTGCAGGAGCCCAAGCTCGCGCGCGCCGTCATCGCGGTGCTGGAGTACCCGGGCGTACCTTATTCGGTGGACAGCCTGGCGTCGCTCGCCGGTATGAGCCGGACGTCCTTCGCCGTGCGGTTCGCCGAAGTGTTCGGCCAAGGACCCATGGATTTCGTCCAGAAGGTTCGGCTGCGCATCGCCGCCCGCCTCCTCACCGCCACCGACCTGCCCGTCAAGGTGATCGCGAGCAGCGTCGGCTATGCGAGCCGCAGCGCCTTCAGTCGGGTGTTCGAGACCACCTATGGCTTGAACCCATCCGACTTCCGCAGTTACGGGGGTGGGGACGAGGTCGAGCCGGAACGTGTCCAAAGTTTCGAAGGCGCACCCACACCGTCCGATCCGCGGTCCTGATCAGTGAAGGTGTTTTTCCGTCCGGGGTAGGACGCAGATCGTTCGAAGGGAGCGCGTCCAGGGGACACGGCCTTAGTGGCAGGCTGTTCGACGATCATCGCAACGTCGTTCAGGAGCCCATCATGATCACCGACCGAAGGTCCGTCCTCGCCGGCCTCGCCTTCATCGCCGCCACGCCCGCCGCGATGGCCCAGGCTCAGAAAGCCGCGCCCGCTACCCCGCTCACCGACTTCGCAGGCGTGAAGACTGCGAGCGATTACTACATGGGTGTCCTCGGTCCGGCCGAGGCGTCGCTGACGACGTCTCTGATCGCCGTGGAACGCGCAACGCAGAAGAATGCCCATGAGTTCGCCGGTTTCGAACTCGGCGAGGCCATCACGGTCGACGAGGTGCTGAAGGATCTCGGGACCACGGCCCCGGTCGATTCGAAAGCCATGGCGTCGGTCGAGAAGATCAAGGGAGCCGCGAAAGGCGAGAGCTTCGACCGCGCCTACATCACGTTCCAGCTCGAAAACCACGAGTACCTGCGCGACCTCGCCGACGCCTACCTGCACAACACCGCGGGCGCGACCGACCCCATGGAGAAGCAGGGCCGACTGCTCGCGTCCGTGATGCTGGCCGTCTTCAAGGAGCATACCGCGATCTGCAAGCGCATCTACGCCGAGCTGAAGGCTTAAGGCGCCCGCTCCCCGTTCGCCCCGCCATTTGGCCTGTATCCGCTGGAATCGCTTTACACGATTGACAGCGATGTCCGCGCCGACATCAATCCTCCGACGAGATCTGATCCCATGACATACGTTTTCCGCTCATCCGCCCTGCTGGCCGGCTTCATGTCCGGCACTGCCCTGCTGGTCACACCCGCGGCCTTCGCGCAGACCGCCGCACCTTCGGCTCCGGCTGCTGCCAACGCTGATCCCATGCCCGACGCGCCCGTGGTCGAGCCCGCATTTTCGACCGTCGCGACCGTGGCGGAGACACCCGACAGCGGCACGATGAAGCGTGCCGACAAGGACATGGCGACCGTCCTAAGGAAGCTCGGTGAGCTCGGCGCGAAGCCGATCCAGTCGCGCTCCGTCGAGCAGGCGCGCACCCAGCCGACCCCGGCCGATGCCGTCATGGCCGTGCTCAAGGACGAAGGCAAGGACCCGGCCGCGCTGATGGCGGCCATGAAGGTGTCCAAGAAGGACATGACCTACCCGACCGCGGGTGGCACACAACTGGTCCGCATCTACACCCCGGAGTCCGCCGGTTCTGGCCCGCTGCCCGTCATTGTCTATTACCACGGCGGCGGCTGGGTGATCGCCACGGTCGACACCTACGAAGCGTCCGCCATGGCTCTCGCCAAAAAGGCGAACGCCATCGTGGCGAGCGTCGAGTATCGCCATGCGCCCGAGAACAAATTTCCGGCCGCG
Organism: Lichenibacterium dinghuense; assembly: GCF_021730615.1. Classification (NCBI taxonomy): domain Bacteria; kingdom Pseudomonadati; phylum Pseudomonadota; class Alphaproteobacteria; order Hyphomicrobiales; family Lichenihabitantaceae; genus Lichenibacterium; species Lichenibacterium dinghuense. The sequence goes on along the minus strand of NZ_JAJLMN010000001.1, from coordinate 5,471,781 downwards.
CACGAGGACGCCTTCGCGGCCTACAAGTGGGCTTTGGCCAATGCCGGGCAGTTCGGCGGCGACCCCGCCCGCGTGGCCGTGGCCGGCGAGAGTGCCGGCGGCAACCTCGCCGCCAACGTCGCCATCATGGCGCGCGACGGCAACGTGCAGAAGCCGACCCACATGCTGCTCGTGTATCCCGTCGCCGGGACAGACATGAACACGCCGTCCTACATCCAGAACCAGAACGCCATGCCGTTGTCGAAGGGCGCCATGGGCTGGTTCGTCGACAAGACGCTGGCGAAGCCGGGGGACGCCAAGAGCCCGATGCTGAACCTGACCACGATGGTCGACCTCAAGGGCCTCCCCTCGGCGACCGTGATCACCGACAGCATCGATCCGCTGATGTCGGAGGGCAAGATGCTGGCCGAGAAGCTCAAGGCTGCTGGCGTGCCGACGGCGTACAGGAACTACGAGGGCGTGACGCACGAGTTCTTCGGCATGGCGCCGGCCGTGTCGGACTCCGAAAAGGCTCAGGATGCGGCCGCGCAGGACCTTCGCGAGGCCTTCGCTGGCAAGCCCCAGGCGAAGTAGCTTGGAGTTGATCTGAATGGGCGATGTCGCAGTCGTCCACCCTCGACTTTGATCGCACCTTCTAGTGTACTTTCTGACTGGCCCATGTTTTAAGCCTCGCCCTCCCATTACACTTGAATAGCCTTGAGCAGCCGCAAGGGAAGGGGCGCTCCTCACAGCGGAGTGCCTCGACCGAGGAAAGGACAGCCGCTTCGGAGCTTCTCCCGCTCCGAAGCGGCCTTTCCGCTGTCCACCCACTTCTGCTGTCCGGCCGGAGTCGACCCAAGGACGACGTAGCGTCGGATGCGCAGCCTGCCCCGAAGCAGCCGCTCGATGACGCATCTCCCATGGCGCGACCCGATGGCGGATACGGAGGGAGGGTCCGCGACGAGCGGTGCGGGCCTGACTGTCCGTCTCTGCTGGTCGTCAGTGGCGAGGACGCGAAGCGGATCGTCGCGGAGCTGTCTCTGCAGTGTTGAAAATGTACGGCAGCGTCCGACGTCAGGCCGTTTCTGGGATCGCCCCCTCCTCCACCAGCACTCCGTGGGCGGCCTTGAAGGCGTCGAGGCCGGCCGGGATGCCGCAGTAGGCGGTGGCGTGCAGGAGCGTCGCCTTGATCTCCTCCACGGTGACGCCGTTGTTGAGCGCGCCCTTGACGTGCAGCTTGATCTCGGGCGCCCGGTTCAGCGCCGTCAGCATGGCGAGGTTGATGAGGCTGCGCGTCTTCCGGTCGAGCGTGTCGTCGCCCCAGGCCCAGCCCCAGGCGATGGCCGTGGTGGCGCGCTGGAACGCCATCATGAAGTCGTCGGCCTTGGCCATCGACGCGTCGACGTAGTCGGCGCCTAGCACCTCGCGGCGGATCGGCAGGCCCTTGTCGAACAGGGCGGCATCCTCTGACATGGCGTTCCTTTCCGAATGGTTCGGGTGGGCCGTCACAGCCCGCCCAGGCAGACGTATTTCAGGTCGAGGTAGTCATCGAGGCCGTAGCGCGAGCCTTCGCGGCCGAGGCCGGACTGCTTCACGCCGCCGAAGGGCGCCACCTCGGTGGTGATGAGACCCTCGTTGACCCCGACCATGCCGCAGCGCAGCGCCTCCGCGACCCGGAAGGCGCGGGCGAGGTCGCGCGTGAAGAAATAGGCCGCGAGGCCGTATTCCGTGTCGTTGGCGAGCGCCACCGCCTCTGCCTCGGTGTCGAAGCGGAACACCGGCGCGAGCGGGCCGAACGTCTCCTCCCTGGCTACGGCGGCCTCCGCCGTGACGCCGGTCAGCACTGTGGGCTGGAAGAAGGTGCCGCCGAGAGCGTGCGACCGTCCGCCGGCCGCGACGGCGCCGCCGCGTCCGAGGGCGTCGGCGATGTGGTGGAGCACCTTGTCGACGGCATGGCCGTTGATGAGCGGCCCCTGCTCGGTCCCGGCCTCCAGGCCGTCGCCGACCACCAGCCCCTCGACCGCCGCGACAAGCCGTTCGACGAAGCGGTCGTGGATGCCGGACTGCACGATGAAGCGGTTCGCGCAGACGCAGGTCTGCCCGGAGTTGCGGTATTTCGCGACCATCGCGCCCTCGACGGCGCGGTCGAGGTCGGCGTCGTCGAAGACGATGAAGGGCGCGTTGCCGCCGAGCTCCATCGACACGCGCTTCAGGGTGCGGGCGCTCTGCGCGACCAGGATCTTGCCCACCCGGGTCGAGCCCGTGAAGGTGATCTTGGCGACGTCGGGGTGGCCGGTCAGCGCTTCGCCGATCGCGACCGGCGCGCCCGTGACGACGTTGACGACGCCGGGCGGCACCCCGGCCTCCTCGGCGAGCGCCCCCCAGGCGAGGCCCGAGAAGGGCGTCAGCTCGGACGGCTTGATGACGATGGTGCAGCCCGAAGCCAACGCCGGGGCGAGCTTGCGGGCGATCATCGAGGACGGGAAGTTCCACGGCGTGATGGCGCCCACCACGCCCACCGGCTCGCGCGTGACCAGGATGCGCCGGTCCGGCCAAGGGGATGGGATGACGTCGCCGTAGACGCGCTGCGCTTCCTCGGCGAACCAGCGCAGGTAGGCGGCCGAGCCCGCGACCTCGCCCCGCGCCTCCTTCAGCGACTTGCCCTGCTCGCGGGTCAGCAGCGCCGCGAGCGGCTCGACGCTCGCCTCGACGAGGTCGGCCAGCCGGCGCAGCACGCCGGCGCGGTCCTTGGCGGTCCGCGCCTTCCAGGCCGGGAAGGCCGCCTTCGCGGCCGCGACGGCCTCGGCCACTTCGGCGGCGCCGCAGTCCGGCACGTGGCCGAGCACGGCGCCGGTCGCGGGGTTGTGGACCGCGATCGTGCCGCCGTCCGCCGCCGCGATCCAGCGCCCCCCGACGTAGGCCTCCTCGCGCAGGAACGACCGAAAGTCCGCCGTCTCGGGCTCGGAACGCGTCATCAGAACACCCTCATGTCGTCAGGCTTGCAGGTGAGGTCGACCGCGCGGCCGGGGGCGACGCGCGACGTCTCGTCGGGGGACAGGCGCAACGACAGCGGCGCCCCCCACGCGGTCTCGATCGCCACCTGCGTGTATTCGCCGAGGTAGGTCAGCCCCTTCACGGTCCCCTTCAGGCGGGGCGTCGTGTCGGCCGGGCCGTGCAGGCGCAGGTGGTCGGGCCGCACCATCACCGATACGGCGTCCTGGTTCAGCTTCACCTTGTCGGTCGCGAGGCCCCGGAGCGCGGTGCCGTCGGGCAGGACGATGCTGTTCTCGGAGCGGGACAGCTTCCCGTCGAGGAAGTTGGAGTTGCCGATGAACCCCGCGACGAAGCGCGAGGCGGGCGCCTCGTAAAGGTCCCGCCCGGTGCCGATCTGCTCGATGCGGCCGGACTGGAACAGCGCGACGCGGTCGGACATGCGCAAAGCCTCCTCCTGGTCGTGGGTGACGTAGAGGATCGTGACGCCGGTCTCGTCGTGGATGCGCTTGATCTCGAACTGGATCTCCTCGCGCAGCTTCTTATCTAGGGCGGACAGCGGCTCGTCCATGAGCAGGATCGGCGGGTCGTAGGCCAGCGCCCGGGCGAGCGCCACACGCTGCTGCTGGCCGCCCGACATTTGGGCCGGCATGCGGTCGGCCATGCGGTCGAGCCGGACGAGCTTGAGCATGGCGGCCACCTTGGCGTCGACCTCGGCCTTGGGCTGCCGGCGCACCCTCAAGGGGAAGGCCACGTTGTCGGCGACGGTCATGTGCGGGAACAGCGTGTAGCGCATGAGAGCCTTCTCTGATTGGGGCTCTGGAGGTCAAGCGCTCCTGTCAGGTTTTTTGTCCCGTTCCCGCGGGTCACACGCTTCTCTTCGCGGTCGGCGTTTCGCCGCCGCATGATGGGGTCAGTCCGGCTCGGTCCCTCGATCTGTTTCACGACCTCGCGACGTCGCCGCGGGCTCAAGACTCTCAACGAGGTGGCCTTACCGATCGTCCCCACGGGAACGGTCCACATCACCCTTTCAGGTGAAGCTCGTGCGGGTGGCGGCCCGCGGTGTCCTCCGAGCGTCAGGCAACTACGGTGGCGGGCGCGGTGGTCGGCCCGGTGCCGAACCGAAAGTCGGTACCGTCGCTCCACATCCGGTGCAGGACCACGGCCAGCTTTCGGGCTACGGCAACGCGCGCCCGCGCCATGCCGCGATGCTTGGCGATCGTCATGCCCCAGGCCCGCAGGCTGGACCATTTCTGGCTGCGCACGAGCAACGCGTTAGCGGCCTCGTACAGGGCCGTTCGCGCCAGTTCGTCGCCGCATCGGCTGATCTTGCCCTGAATGTCGGTCTCGCCCGACTGGTAGCGCGAGGGCGTCAGGCCGAGATGGGCACCGACGTCGCGCGAATGGCCGAACCGATCGGGTCGGTCGATCGTGGCGCGAAACGCCAGGGCGGTGATCGGGCCGACGCCGGGTGCGCTCATCAGCCGCCGACAGATCTTTTCCTCGCGCACGATCTTCAGCACCTGTTTTGTCAATCGGGCGAGCTGCTGGATCATCGTCGACAGTACAGTGAGCAACGGCTCCACCATCGCCAGCAACGCTGTGTCGTCCGAGCAGAGTTCGCGCACACGCTTGTCGAAGGCCGCCCGGCTCGGCGTGCCGACCTTCAGCCCGGCTTCCCGAAGCATGGCCCGAACGACGTTCTCGATCGACCGCATCTCGTTCAGCACCGTGCGGCGTGCGACCAGCAGCGAGCGCCACAGCCGGCACTGCTGCGACTTGACGTGCACCTGCCGGAACCAGCCGGTGCGCATGATCTGCGCCAGGGCACGCGCGTCGTTGCGGTCGGTCTTGTTGGGCATGGTCTTCATGGCGGCGTTGGCCTGCCGTGTCTCGATGCAGACCGCCGCCAGCCCCGCCGCGCGCAGGCCCTCGTGCAGCCAAGCCGTCAACGAGCAGGCTTCGAGGCCGATCCGCTCGATCGGCAGCTTCAAGCCCTGCAGGGCCGCAACCAGCGGCCCTGGCGCGCTCGCGGCGCGCAGCTCCTTCACGATCCGACCCGCGTCATCGACCACGCAGATCGCGGTCTCTTCCAGGGACACGTCCAGTCCGGCATAGTACGTCATGGTTGCTCCTGTCGCGATGCTTGTGGCCGCTCGACACGGACCACGTTGAACCATCCGGGCAGGAGCAGCCACCGTTGGGCCTGGGCTGGAGCCCCAATCACCCCATCTGTTTGACCTGTCTCAGCTGTTCTAGGCTCGGATCAAGCGGTGGCAGTTGGCGATGCTGACGGCATCTTCGGCTGCCGTGGTGCTCTGTTCCAGGTTGCGCGTGAGGCGATGATAGCGGTTGGTCAGGGTGCCGAAGGTGCCCTCGATGCGCCATCGCACGGGCAAGGGCTTGAAGCCTTTCACGTCCCGCTCGCGCGTAGAGACCTGAACCTCGATGCCATGAGGTGCAACGGCCTGCGCCATGCGGGCACCGCTGTAGATGCCATCGACCTTGACGCGTCGAGGCGTCCAGCCCTCGGCAGCGGCGCGGTCCAGCAACTCTGCCGCGGCGGCCGTGTCGTGTACGTTGGCGGCCGTCACCGACGTGGCGAGCACGAAGCCGAGCGAGCAGGTCAGCACGTGACGCTTGATGCCCTTCACCTTTTTGTTGCCGTCCACGCCGCGCTTTCCCGCCTGCGGCCCTGACGCGACGCTTTGCGAGTCCATGATCGCCGTCGCGGGTTCGGGGTCGCGTCCGCGGCGAGCCCGCTCGGCGCGCGTCAGCACGGCTGCCATGTCGGCCCACACGCCGTCGGCGCGGAAGCGGTCGTGCCAGGAGCGCACGGTCTGCCACGGACCGAACTCCTTGGGCAGAAAACGCCATGGACAGCCGGCCTTCTCCAGATACAAGCAGGCGTTGACGATCTCGCGCAGGTCAGCGGTCAGCGTCCTGTACACGCCCATCATCGGCGCAAGTGTCGCCCACTCGCTGTCTGTCAGATCGCTCGGATAGCGCCGACCGTCATCCTTGTAGCGATCCCGAGCCTCAGCAGTCCACATCGTCGCCTCCACCAGAAACGACAACGCAAACCAATCAATGAAAGGTCAAACAGATGGGGTGATTGGGGCTCCAGCCCAGGCCCAACGGTGGCTGCTCCTGCCCGGATGGTTCAACGTGGTCCGTGTCGAGCGGCCACAAGCATCGCGACAGGAGCAACCATGACGTACTATGCCGGACTGGACGTGTCCCTGGAAGAGACCGCGATCTGCGTGGTCGATGACGCGGGTCGGATCGTGAAGGAGCTGCGCGCCGCGAGCGCGCCAGGGCCGCTGGTTGCGGCCCTGCAGGGCTTGAAGCTGCCGATCGAGCGGATCGGCCTCGAAGCCTGCTCGTTGACGGCTTGGCTGCACGAGGGCCTGCGCGCGGCGGGGCTGGCGGCGGTCTGCATCGAGACACGGCAGGCCAACGCCGCCATGAAGACCATGCCCAACAAGACCGACCGCAACGACGCGCGTGCCCTGGCGCAGATCATGCGCACCGGCTGGTTCCGGCAGGTGCACGTCAAGTCGCAGCAGTGCCGGCTGTGGCGCTCGCTGCTGGTCGCACGCCGCACGGTGCTGAACGAGATGCGGTCGATCGAGAACGTCGTTCGGGCCATGCTTCGGGAAGCCGGGCTGAAGGTCGGCACGCCGAGCCGGGCGGCCTTCGACAAGCGTGTGCGCGAACTCTGCTCGGACGACACAGCGTTGCTGGCGATGGTGGAGCCGTTGCTCACTGTACTGTCGACGATGATCCAGCAGCTCGCCCGATTGACAAAACAGGTGCTGAAGATCGTGCGCGAGGAAAAGATCTGTCGGCGGCTGATGAGCGCACCCGGCGTCGGCCCGATCACCGCCCTGGCGTTTCGCGCCACGATCGACCGACCCGATCGGTTCGGCCATTCGCGCGACGTCGGTGCCCATCTCGGCCTGACGCCCTCGCGCTACCAGTCGGGCGAGACCGACATTCAGGGCAAGATCAGCCGATGCGGCGACGAACTGGCGCGAACGGCCCTGTACGAGGCCGCTAACGCGTTGCTCGTGCGCAGCCAGAAATGGTCCAGCCTGCGGGCCTGGGGCATGACGATCGCCAAGCATCGCGGCATGGCGCGGGCGCGCGTTGCCGTAGCCCGAAAGCTGGCCGTGGTCCTGCACCGGATGTGGAGCGACGGTACCGACTTTCGGTTCGGCACCGGGCCGACCACCGCGCCCGCCACCGTAGTTGCCTGACGCTCGGAGGACACCGCGGGCCGCCACCCGCACGAGCTTCACCTGAAAGGGTGATGTGGACCGTTCCCGTGGGGACGATCGGTAAGGCCACCTCGTTGAGAGTCTTGAGCCCGCGGCGACGTCGCGAGGTCGTGAAACAGATCGAGGGACCGAGCCGGACTGACCCCATCATGCGGCGGCGAAACGCCGACCGCGAAGAGAAGCGTGTGACCCGCGGGAACGGGACAAAAAACCTGACAGGAGCGCTTGACCTCCAGAGCCCCAATCAGAGAAGGCTCTTAGCATGGCGATGCTGTTCGCCGTTGCCGTCCCGGCGATCGGGGCGGACGGTTCCACGGCCTTCACCGGCCACTGGCAGGTGGCTGGTGTCGCCGTACCTGACGCCGGCATTCAGGCGCTGACGAACAATGATCCAAGCCTCATGGGCAAGCGCTTGACCTTCACGCCGCAACGACTGAACTGGGACCAGCCAACGTCAACGAATGATGTCTGTATGGGGCCCACCTTCACGCGCCTATCGACCAGGCCTCCGGTCGATCTGCTGCCACAACTTCGCAAGTTGGGCATGCGTCAGCCCGTCGCTTACACGCTTCGATGCCGCTCCGGAAGCTGGGGGCCAGGAGATCAAACCAATGTGTACTTGGGGGCAGCGGGTTCAATCGCGATGCCATGGTACGATAACGGTGTTTTGAGGCTCATCCGCTGATTCAGGGCTGTTTGATCAACCTCCACGCCTGATCCCCATCTGTCCCTTGGGTGGAATTCGCGATTTGATACGGGATCCGGCCGATCAGGCCGGGGTCTCGTGTCACAAGCCCGCTCGGCGCATGAGCGAAGCCGAAACCCGCACCCCGAAGGGGTTTAGCGGATTTCGTATGAGAACCGCTCTGATCGAGCGTTGAGGCGATCCGGCGCCGGCAGAGCGGAGCCATGGTAGTGGGCGGCTGTCCGCTCCTTCCAACCTCTCGCTCCAAAGCAGCCGTTCCGCTGTCCACCCATCGTCGCCGAGCACTGCGGAACTGTCGATCTCGACTCGATCGAAGGCCGCCGGGCCACTTCTCCCGCTGGAACGTTCGTGCGGGTTCGGGCTGCCGAGAGTTCGACCGGTCGGCGTCTTCTCGACCGCCCCGTCCGCCATTAAGCGTCCCGGTCAGGCCGGCGCGACGGCCCAGCCGGCCCCCTCCGAGGCTGCCGCCGCCGCGTCGCTCGGGGAAAGGTCGGACCGCCAGCGCTTCGCGTCTATCCGCCGCCCGGTGAACCCGCCCGCCCCATCGGAGGCGAGCCACAGCAGCGGGGCGACCACGATCCCGGGGCGAAGCATGGCGGCGCGCGCGTCCGGGCCGACCGAGGCCGGGATCAGCCCGGTCTCGGTGGCGCCGCCGGGCAGCAGCGCGTTGACGGTGACGCCGGTGCCGGCGAGGTCCTGCGCCCAGATGATCGTCTCGGACTCGAGCGCGGCCTTGCTGGGGCCGTAGGGCGAGAAGCCGGCGCGCCGCATGGTCTCGTGGTTCATCGAGACGTTGACGACGCGGCCGCAGCCGGAGGCGACGAGCGCCGGCACGGAAGCTCGGGCCATCAGGAACGGGCCGGTGACGTTGGTGTCGACGATGTCGCGCCACACGGTCGGTTCGACTTCCCAGAAGCGCGTGGGCCGGGCGAGGAAGTCGTCGCTGACGAGCCTCATGCCGCGGCCCGCGTTGTTGACCAGGACGTCGAGGCGGCCGAAGCGCGCGAGCGCGGTCGCCACGGTCGCGGCGCAGTCTTGCGCCTTCGTCACGTCGGCCAGGACGGGGAGGATGGCGCCGTCCGGGCCCTCGGCCGCGACGGACTCGACCTCCGCGAGGCTCCGCGCCGCGGTGGCGACCACCCGGACGCCCGCGGCCGCCAGCCCCAGCGCCATCGCGCGGCCGAGGCCGCGGCCGCCTCCGGTGACGATCGCGACGCGGCCCGCGAGGGCGTGGCAAAGTCCGCTCATGCGCTCGACCCCTGCTTCCGCGGCGTTTCCGGTCAGAAACCCGCGACCGCGTGCGGCACGTAATGCGCTTCCAGCGCCGCGACCTCCTCGGGCGACAGCCGCAGCTCCAGCGCCGCCACGGCGTCGTCGAGGTGGTGCGGCTTGGAGGCGCCGACGATCGGCGCCGTCACGCCCGGCAGCCGCAGCAGCCAGGCGAGCGCCACCTGCGCCATGGGCACGCCCCGGTCCGCCGCGATCGTCTCGACCGCGCCCACCACGGCCCGGTCGGCCGCCTCCGTCCCGTAGAGCGCCCGGCCGAAGGCGTCGGTCTCGGCGCGTTTGGTCGGCGGCTCGTCGGTCCAAGGGCGGGTCAGCTTGCCGCGGGCCAGGGGGCTCCAGGGGATCACGCCGACACCTTCCGCGCGGCACAGGTTCATCATCTCGCGCTCCTCCTCGCGGTAGAGCAGGTTGACGTGGTTCTGCATGGACACGAAGCGCGTGAGGCCATGCCGGTCGGCGAGGTAGAGCGCCTTCGCGAACTGCCACGCCTGCATCGAGGACGCGCCGACGTAGAGCGCCTTGCCGCTCTTCACGACGTCGTGGAGCGCCTCCAACGTTTCCTCGATCGGGGTGTGGGGGTCGAAGCGGTGGATCTGGTACAGGTCCACGAAGTCCGTGCCGAGGCGTTTCAGGCTCGCGTCGATCTCGGCCATGACGGCCTTGCGCGACAGGCCGCGCCCGTTGGCGTCCTTGCGCATCGGGCCGTTCACCTTGGTGGCGAGCACGATCTGGTGGCGCGGCACGTAGTCGAGGAGGGCACGGCCGACGATCTCCTCGCTGGAGCCGTCGGAATACACGTTGGCTGTGTCGAAGAAGGTGATGCCGAGGTCGAGCGCGCGCTTGATGAAGGGCCGGCTTTCGGCCTCCGGCAGCGTCCAGGGGTGGTTGCCGCGCTCCGGTTCGCCGTAGGTCATGCAGCCCAGGCACAGGCGCGACACCTTGAGGCCGGTGCGGCCGAGATTGACGTGGTCCATGGTCGACGTGGTCCAGGCAGGGGTGGTGGACGGGAAGGTGGCTCGGTGGCGCGGAAGCGCAAGGACGCGGCGGCAGGCCGGCGCGGCGTCGCCGGCCCCGCGCGCGTGGCGAACGCCGGCCAACGTGGCTGATCCGGTGGGATGTTCGCCGAGGCGCCGGAGCCTGCTCCTCAGTACGGACAATGCGGCGTGGCGTAGGTCTTCGGGAGGCCGGCGCGGGAGACCCCACCGTGGAGCGGCTCGTCCGGCAGTCCTCCGGCGAGGAAGCCACGCGCGGCGAGCAGACGGTTGAGGTCGACTCCGGTCGAAAAGCCAGCGCTCTCCAGCATGAAGACGAGATCCTCCGTGACGATGTTGCCCGAGGCGCCGGGCGCGTAGGGGCACCCGCCGAGGCCAGCGAGCGAGGCGTCAAACTGGCGGATGCCGCTTTCCAGCCCCGCGTAGGCGTTCGCGAGGCCGAGCCCCATCGTGTCGTGGAGGTGGAGCGCCTCCAGGCGGTCGCCCACCGCGCTCCGCACCGCCGCGACCAGGCGCCTGACCTGTGCCGGGTTGCCGTAGCCCACCGTGTCGGCAAGGACCAGCGACGCCGCGCCCGCCGCGACCAGGCTCTCCGCCACCCGCACGACGCGCGCCTCCGACACCGCACCCTCGATCGAGCATCCGAAAGCCGTCGCGCAGCCCGCCTCGACGTGCAGGCCGGGAGCCTCAGCCCGGGCCCAGGCGGCGATGCGGCCGAGTTCCGCCACGGCCTCGTCGGTGCCCTTGTTGGTATTGGCCCGGCTGTGGCTCTCGCTGACCGACACCGGCACGACGATCCGCGCGGCGCCTGCTCGATAGGCGCGCTGCGCGCCCTTGAGGTTGGGGACCAGCGCCGTCACCGCGAGCCCGGGCAGGTCCCGCACGGCCGCGACCACCTCGCCCGTGTCGGCCATCTGCGGGATGAGCTTCGGGGGCACGAAGCTGCCCACCTCGATCGACCGCAGGCCAGCCTCGGCGAGGGCGCGGATCCAGCGGATCTTGAGGTCGGTCGGCATGATGCCGTGCGCCATCTGAAGGCCGTCGCGCGGCCCGACCTCCCGGACCAGGACCGCACCGGCATGATCTTCCGCGCTCATGGCGCCACCGCCGCCCCGACGGTGCCGCCGGCCGGCAGGCCCGTCCGCCTCGCCCGCAGCATCGCGGGCGTGAACACGATCGACACCAGGGCGCCCACGACCAGGATGGCTGCGATGACGTAGAGGCCGGTCGCGAGGTCGCCCGTCAGCGTCTTGGCCCAGCCCATGATCATCGGGCTGACGTAGCCGCCGAGGAGGCCGATGGTGTTGACCACCGCGATGGCCCCCGCCGCCGCCTTGCCCCGCAGGTATTCGGTGGCGATCGCCCACAGGATGGGGTTGCAGGCGAGGATGCCCGCGGTCGCGACGGACAGGAACACCAGCGAAACGGGTAGACTCGTCGTGATCAGGCCCGCGGCGACCAGGCCCACCGCCCCGGCCAGCATGGGGAGTCCGCAGTGCCAAGCCCGCTCGTTCCGCGCATCCGAGCTCCTTCCCGCCAGGATCAGGGCGATCCAGGAGCAGAGATAAGGGATCGCCGACAGGAGCCCGACGTGGAGCGGGCTATTGATGCCGAAGTTCTTGATGATGGTCGGAAGCCAGAACCCGATCACGAACACGCCGCAGATCTGCGTGAACCAGATCAGCGCCAGGAGGTAGACGCGGTAGTCCGCCAGGGCCGCCGTGAACGAGTGTGCGCCGTGGCCGGCCTCGGAGGTGCTCCCGTCGAGGTTCCGGAGCACCATGGCCTTCTCGGGCTCGCTCAGCCAGGCCGCCTCGGCCGGACCGTCGTCGAGGTAGAGGAAGGCGGCGACGCCGATCAGGCAGGTAGGCAGGCCCTCGACGATGAACATCCACTGCCAGCCGTGCAGGCCCGCCGCCCCGTCGAAGGCCGTCATCAGCAGCCCCGACAGGGGGCCGCCGATCAGGCCGGCGATGCCCGTCGCGCAGGTGAAGATCGCGATCACCTTGGCTCGGCGTTCGGTGGGGTACCAGCGCGTGAGGTAGAAGATCACACCCGGGTAGAGCCCGGCCTCGAACAGGCCCAGCAGGAAGCGCACGGAATAGAGCTGCCAGGGCAGGACCACGAAGGCCGTCCCGGCCGCCGCGAGACCCCACAGGATCAGGATGCGCGAGAACGTCTTGCGCACGCCGACCCGCGCGAGCATCAGGTTGCTCGGGATCCTCATCAGCACGTAGCCGAGGAAGAAGATACCGGCCCCGGTCGAGTAGATCAGGTCGTCGAGCCCGAGGTCCTTCACCATCTCGAGTTTGGCGACGCCGATGTTGATGCGATCGAGGAAGGCGAAGGTGTAGCAGACGAACAGGAAGGGGATCAGCCGAAGCGTCACCCTCCTGTAGACGCCCTCTGCCAGGGGCGCACCGATCTTGACCTCCGTCGCGGACATGATGCCCTCCGATTATGGAAACGTTTCCACCTTGTTGCGGCGCTCAGCGCCCCTTGAAGACGGGCTGCCGCTTCTCGTTGAAGGCGTTGATGCCCTCGTGGCGGTCGGCCGTCGGTATCAGTCGGTAGTAGGCCTCGATCTCAGTGTAGAGGCCGGTCCTGAGGTCGGTCTGGAGGCCGAGGTCCACGGCCTTCTTGGCCTGCGCAATCGAGAGCGGCGCGTTGCGGCAGATCTCCTCGGCCGTCGCGATCGTCTCCTCCAGCAGCTTTGCCGGCTCGCAGAGGCGGTTCACCAGCCCCCAATCCAGCGCCTCCTCGGCGGAGAACTTGGCGCCGCGGAAGATCAGCTCCTTGGCGCGCCGGGCGCCGATGGCGCGGGGCAGTTGCTGCGTGCCGCCGCCGCCCGGCATGATGCCCCGCATGACCTCGGTGAAGCCGAACACCGCCGCCCGCGACGCGTAGGCGAAGTCGCAGGCGAGCAGGAGTTCGAGGCCGCCCGCCACCGCGGCGCCGTTGGCGGCGCAGATGGTCGGCACGGGGCAGAAGGTGATGGCCCGGTTCATGCGCTCGAACAGGTAGTGCTGCCGGCTGAAGTCCTCGTCGGTCATGCCTTCCCGCTGCTTCAGGTCGGCACCGCCGCAGAAGGCGCGCTCCCCGGAGCCGGTCAGGACCACGCAGCGGTAGAGCGTCGGGTCGGCCTCGAGGGCGCCGAACACCCGGATGAGCTCGTGCCCCGTCGTCGACGTGATGGCGTTGGCCACGTGCGGCCGGTCGAGCCGGACGACGAGGATGTGCTCGCCGAACTCCTCGAGGACCAGCGTCTCCATCGGGGCCCTGCCGATCGCTTCCAGTATTCTCATTCCGCCGCCTCCTTCGCGTCCAGAAGATGGTTGTGCTCGCCGAGCCTCGGTGCCCGGCCGATCCTGTCGGGCCGCTCGCCGCCGAAGGAGATCGGCAGGCCGACGACCTGGACGGCGCCGTCGTCCGTGGTCTTGATGAGGTCGAGCGCCCGGGTCTGCTCCTGGCGCACCACTTGGTCGACGGTGAGGATGGGCCCGCACGGGATGCCGGCCTCGTCCAGCGCCGCGAGCCAGTGCGCGGCCGGCTTCGTGCGGAACACGGCCTGGAGCCGCTCGACCAGGGCCTCGCGGTTCGCGACCCGCGCGCCGTTGCTGCGGAACGTCGGGTCCTCGGCGAGGTGCCCGGCGTCGAGCACGGCGCAGAGCCGCGCGAACAGCCGGTCGTTGCCGGCCGCGACCATGATGGGCGCGTCCTCGCATTCGAAGGCCTGGTGCGGGACGATCGCGGCGGTGCCGGAACCCCACCGCCCGGGCATGACCCCGTTGGCGAGGTAGTCGGTGATCTGCATGCTGGCCCAGGTCAGGGCCGTCTCGTAGAGCGACACCGACACCACCTCGCCCTCGCCGGTCGACTGCCGCCTCAGCAGGGCCGCGAGCACGCCGATCGCGGCCCAGAGCCCCGTACCCATGTCGTTGACCGACACGGGGATGCGGACGGCGGGCTCGCCGGGGTGGCCGACGAGGCTCATGAGGCCGCTCAGCGCCTGGGCGAGCGGGTCGTAGCCCGGCTTGTCCCGCAGCGGGCCCACCTCGCCAAACGCGCCGAGGTTGCAGTAGATCAGCCCGGGATTGAGGGCGCGCAGGTCCGCCGGCCCGAGCCCGTATTTGGCGAGGCTGCCGGCCTTCAGGTTCTGCAGGACGACGTCCGCGCGGGTCGCGATCAGGTCGCGCAGGGCTGCGGCGTGGGCGGGGTCGGACAGGCTCAGCGCGACGCTGGACTTACCGTGGTTGACGGCATGGAACAGCGCGGCGGCTCCGTCGATGAACGGGGGGCCCCAGTCGCGGGCGTAGTCGCCGTTCCCCTCGCTCTCGACCTTGATGACCTCGGCCCCGAGCGAGCCGAGGATCATGCCGGCGTAGGGGGCGGCGAGGCTGTGGCCGATCTCGACGACGCGGATCCCGGCCAGGGGCAAGGTGTTCGTCATGCCCGCTCCTCCCGGCCCCGGGACGGCACGCCGGCCACGCCGTGATGCTTCTCGGCCTCGCCCGCGGTGACGTAGCCGTCGAGAAGGTCGGCCTCGATGGCGGCCCGCGGTCGCTCGCGCGGGTCGCCGTAGCCGCCGCTCCCCGCGGGCTGGATCGAGACCCGGTCGCCCCGGTGCACCACCGTCTGCCCGCCCTTGGCCGCCACGGCCGTCACCGACCCGTCGGCCTTGCGGACCTGGCACAGGAACGGCGCCCCGGCATGCCCGCCGAACTGGCCCTGCGGGGCTGAGCGCCCGCGCTCGCCCGACACCGTGAAGGTGGCCTCGTCGTAGCCGATGCGGTAGGTGCGACGGGACGAAAGCCCGCCCCGAAAGCGCCCGGCCCCGCCGGTGTGTGATTAGGCGTGGAATTTTGACCCCCATGTGAGGGGGATCGGCGTCCAACTTTGACCCCCTCGAGTGCAATTCGAGCAAGCTGCACGTCCTTGTTGCGGGACGGGCGGTGGGGGGGATGAAAGGCGTGGACACGATTGCGCGCATCAGGCGCGAGTTCTTCATTCGAGGCCGGTCCATCAAGGAGATCGTCCGGGATCTGCACGTGTCCCGGAACACCGTGCGCAAGGTGGTGCGCACCGGCCGCACCGCGTTCGAGTACGAGCGTGAGGTCCAGCCGATGCCCAAGCTCGGGCAGTGGCGGGCTGATCTGGACGAGATGCTGGCCGCCAACGACAGCAAGGCGGCCCGCGAGCGGCTCACCATGATCCGCGTGTTCGAGGATCTGCGCGGCCGCGGCTATGCGGGCGGCTACGACGCTGTCCGGCGCTACGCCCGGGGCTGGCGGCGCGAGCGGGTCGCGGTGACGGCCGCCGCCCACGTGCCGCTGAGCTTTGATCCGGGCGAGGCCTACCAGTTCGACTGGAGCCACGAGATCGTGCTGATCAACGGCACCACCGTCACCATCAAGGTGGCCCACGTCCGGCTCTGCCACAGCCGCATGCTGTTTGCGCGGGCCTATCCGCGCGAAAGCCAGGAGATGGTGTTCGACGCCCACGACAAGGCCTTCGCCTTCTTCGAGGGCGCCTGCCGCCGCGGCATCTACGACAACATGAAGACGGCAGTCGAAACGATCCTCGTCGGCAAGGAACGACAATATAACCGCCGTTTTCAGCAGATGTGCGCTCACTATCTCGTCGATCCCGTCGCCTGCACGCCGGCGTCGGGATGGGAGAAGGGCCAAGTCGAGAACCAGGTCGGCCTGGTGCGCGAGCGCTTCTTCACGCCCCGCCTGCGCGTGAAGAGCATCGAGGAGCTGAACAGGTGGCTCCTCGATCAGTGCGTCGCTTACGCCAAGGGCCATCCCCATCCGAGAACAAGGAGATCACGGTCTGGCAGGCGTTCGAGGCGGAGCGGCCGAGCCTCGTGCCCTATGTCGGCGCCTTCGACGGTTTCCACGCCGTGCCGGTCTCGGTGTCCAAGACGTGCCTGATCCGCTTCGACAACAACCGTTACTCGGTGATGGCGAGCGCCGTCGGCCGCCCCGTCGAAGTGCGGGCCTATGCGGAGCGGATCGAGTTGCGCCAGGGCGGCCATGTCGTGGGCGAGCATGTTCGCAGGTTCGGCCGCAACGAGACCGTATTCGAGCCCTGGCATTATGTGCCGGTGCTGGCCCGCAAGCCCGGCGCCCTGCGTAACGGGGCGCCGTTCAAGGATTGGGTGCTGCCGCCCGCCTTCGAGCGCGTCCGGCGCAAGCTCGCCGGCGCCGACGATGGCGATCGCCAGATGGTGGGCCTGCTGACGGCCGCCATGGACGACGGGCTGGAGGCCGTCGAGGCTGCCTGCCTGGAGGCGCTCGAAGCCGGCGTCCACTCGGCCGACATCATCCTCAACATCCTGGCCCGACGCCGCGAACCCGCGCGCGTCATCACCATCGATACCCCTGACGCGCTGCGCCTGCAGCACGAGCCCGTCGCCGACTGCGCGCGCTATGACACTCTGAGGAGCATCATGTGATGGAACGTTCCGAAATCCTGGCCACGATGGTGGACCTGAAGCTTTACGGCATGAAGGCCGGCTACGACGAGATCATCACCACGGCGTTGAAGCGCCAGCACGAGCCGCAACGCATCGTCGGTGATCTGCTGCAGGCCGAGATCGCCGAGAAACAGGCGCGCTCGATCAAGTATCAGATCACCATCTCCAAGCTGCCTTTAGCCAAGGACATCGAGGATTTCCGGTTCGAAGGCACGCTCATCAACGAGATGCTGGTGCGCGATCTCGCCGGCGGCGAGTTCCTTGCTCACCAGCGCAACGCTGTCCTGGTGGGCGGCACCGGGACCGGCAAGACTCACCTCGCCATCGGGATCGCCCGAGCCTGCATCCGCAACGGCGCCCGTGGCCGCTATTTCAACGTCGTCGACCTCGTGAACCGGCTCGAAGCCGAAGGCCGCGCCGGCCGCCACGGCCGCATGGCCGACTACCTGTCGCGCATGGACTTCATCGTGCTCGACGAACTCGGCTATCTGCCCTTTGCCCAGTCTGGCGGGCAACTCCTCTTCCATCTCATCAGCCGCCTCTACGAGCAGACCTCCGTCATCGTGACGACCAACCTGGCCTTCGGTGAATGGCCGAACGTGTTCGGCGATGCCAAGATGACGACCGCACTGCTGGACCGGCTCACCCACCATTGCGAGATCGTCGAGACCGGCAACGAGAGTTGGCGCTTCAAAAACCGCGCCTCGGCCTGAGCATCACGCCACCGCAGCCGCCCGGCTGCGCAACCCTGACCCGCTTCGCCGGGCGGCCGCTACCGCCTCAGATTGCAGCAAGGGGGTCAACATTGGACGCCGATAGGGGGTCAAATTTCAACGCCGATTGACACCCAACATCCGCGCCTTTGTTGTATATCCGCGCGCCGTGCAGTGCACGCGGTGGATCTCGACCATCAACGCCGGATCGCTCCGGGCGCGTGCCGACCGCTTGCGGGGTCAGCCTGCCGAGCGGGATGCGCGTAGTACGTCGATGGGGCGATCGGCAGCACCTTGCAGATCGGCTCGACCCCGTGAGCATTTCGGTGCTCGTCGATGAAGGCTTTCATGTTCGTGAGCAGCGGTCGAGCTCGGCCATGGCAAAATAGACGCTCGCTTTCCGCGAGATCCCATTCGCCTGATGCAGCTTACGGACTTCGCGCTCCAGCGCTTTGATGCGATCACATTCGCCCGTCGTCGTGCCCGTCCGCGAACTCTTGCTGCTCTATGCCTCCTTGACCCAGGCACGCAGGGTTTCCCCCGAACAGCCAATCTAGGACGCGATCGACCGGATGGCCGCGTGTCGCGAGCGATGCTCGCCCTGGTGCTCCTGCACCATCCGGACCGCGCGCTCGCGGACCTCAAGGGAAAATCAGGGTGTGCGCTTTGTGATGGCTCCAGTCTCGACGGATCAGGAGCTTCCGGGCGATCCGGTGCGGTGTTTAGTGGGTCCTCACGCTCGAAGGCTGGCTCAACCCGCTGAAGCGCTCGTTCTGATCTCCAGTTGTGCCCTAGCTTTCAGAAAGCACTCCCGCGAGAGCGGGTTCGTCCATGGGTCGGCTTCGGCCGGCAAGATCCGAACGGCGAATTCGGGTGGAGAGCAGAACGGCCGCTTTGGAGAGAGCACAGAAAAGAAACAGACATTCATTCGGTTCAGCTGGGACAAGAATCAATCGCTCGATGTAGCTTCAACGTTCGACGCTCCTAAATCAGGCATGCACCCACGTCGCCGTGGCGACGATCCGAGCCCCGCTCAGAGCGGCATTCAACACGGGGCCGCCTGAATAGTTCGCAATAATCCGGTTCTTGCCGACATCGAGCATAAGCCGAAGATCGGTGATCGGGGCCTGATCGATGGAAAAGGCGACTGCCCGGATTGGACGCGCAGCCGTGGGGAGTTGATCCATGCTGTCGATGCCGAAGGCTGTCCTTTCCCGCGTCGCCGGCATGGTGATGTCGAGGTCCATGATCGTCTGCGCCGGCCCGACCCGGACGAGCGCGCTGGCCGCTGCGAAAGTCACGCGGACACCGATCGGGGTGAAGGCGAGAGTCCGCCAGCCGTCCACCACCGTGTCGGGACTCCAGACCGACGTGTCGACCGCGCCCGCGGGGCAGCCGTCCATGTCGTTGCCGGCGAGCCTGATCCCCTTCATCGCCCTCCCGTTCTGCCCGTAGCCCCAGAGCTGCGTCTGTCCGCTCGCGCGGGTGTCGAAGCATCGGTTGTCGGCGATGAGCGAGCCGCCGCCGTCCGTCGCGTCGGCTCGCTGGTAGATGCCGTGGGCCGCGTGCTCGGCGGTGCCGTTGTCGTAGCAGATGTTGGACGAGGCGACGCTGTCCCGGCCGGAGACCGACAGTCCGTTGCCGAGATTTCGGAAGCAGTGGTTGCCCGTGACGATCGCGCGGAGCGCCCAGCACTCGATGCCCTCCATGAGGTATCCGTCGCGGTCCGGCGCCCTGCCACTGTCGTGGCAGAAATTGTCTCGGATAGTGATGTCGTGGCTGATCGCATCCTCGGCGACGTTGATGCCGGCGGAGAAGCCCCAGCCCGACACGTCGTTGCCTTCGACGGCCGAGTCCGAGCCGTCGAGGGCGATCTGGCAGCCGCGCAGCGCGTTGCCGCGCACCGTCATGTTCGACCCGCCGCCCAGCACGGCGATGCCGTAGTTCGCCGGCGCCGACATCGGCGCGCCGCGGTCGAGGCGGCAGCCCTCGATCAGCCCTCGCTGGGTGTTGTTGGCCAGGATGCCGCACGTGTGGAAGCCCACGAACGTGCAGCGGGTGATGGTGAAATTGAATCCGCCCTGGATCAGCAGGCAGGGTTGGAAGAGCGGGTAGGTCGTGGCGGTCCTGTCCACCATCGTGAGGAGCCCGCCGCCGTCGAAGGTGACCCCGTCGATGACGAAGTCGCGGGAACCCACAGCGGAGATCATGTCGCGAGCCGGAACAGCCGACTGTCGGAGGACCGTCCTCCCAGGGTGGCCGAGGAGGCGCTTGCCCGAGAGCGCGACGCCGGCGAGGGCCGCCGCGTCGAGCAGGTAGACGCGCGGGGCGAGACGGACGGTGCCGCTCGCCCGCTGGAAGGCGCGGCGCAGGGCCGCGCTGTCGGCCTCTGCGGTGCCCGCGATCTCCCCGGGGGGGATCAGCGCGTCGACGTCGAGGGTGTCGTCGCCTTCGCCCGCCGCGCGCGGGCAGCCCTCGAAGGCTTGGGCTAGGGCCTTCGGCGCCGCGGCGGCGAGCGCGACGGCCCCGGCCGCGCCCAGAAACCCGCGGCGACGGAGGCCGGCCGTCGATGAGCCCTCCGCTGGACCCGCTCTCATCGGACCACGGTGGCCCGACGCCCGCGGCGACGGACCTGCAACGGCCGGCCCCACACCCTCGGCTTCGGGCCGTTCCGGCGGGTCCCGCATCATCTGGGCGTCCGTCCATCGGTTCGGCGCCGCATCCAGAACGACGACGCCAGCCCGTCGAGGTGCCTCACCTCTGCCGGCAGTCGGTCGCGCAGCGGCGCGAAGGCCTGCTCGCGCGACACGTGGTGCGTCGGGAAGACGATGTCGTCGTCGTCGGCGCCGCCGAGCAGGTACGCCATCATGAGATATTGTTCGTTGTAGAACCGGTTCGTCCAGCCCTGTGGATAGTCGAACGGCACGAAGATGTCATGCAGGCCATAGGTGACGCCGTGGGCGAGCGACGGGAGGATCTCGGTGAAGAAGACGGTAACGTCGGAGTTCTGGAAGCTGCGGTGGCTGTTGTCGACGAACAGCATGTCCCGCTCGTCGAGCCCGGAGAACACCTGCGGCGACACGTCCTCGCAACGCTCGCGGATCACCCGATCGCAGATGGCGTCGACGTCGGCGGTCGGATGCGGGTCGATCGAGACGATCCGCGTCGGCAGGCCGTTGTCGATGATGGCCTGCCTGACGAACTTCGTGGAGAAACCTGATCCGATCTCCATGTAGACGCGCGGCGCCCGGATCGCGACGAGGCCGTAGAGCACCGCGGCGTCAAGGCCGGGCAGCCACCAGTTCTCCCAATGCGGCTTGTCCGGGGCAGGAAAGGATGGGATGGCGCGAAATCGTGCCGCGAAGCTGCAGATCTGCTCGAGCAGGCGGGCGTAGCGCTCCTCGTCGGCCTCCAAGCGCCGGGCGATCGCCCCGGCGCCGCTCGCCTCGGACCAGTCCCGCTCCCTCGGCCGATAGGCGAAGTCGTTGAAGTCGACGGCGAAGCCTTCGTCCAGCCGTTGCTTGAGGGTTGCGAGCTCCCTCTGCAGGCGATCGTGCTCGGCCTGCCCCGCTGCGAGGTGGGAGCTTCCCTCCGCGGCGGCAGCGGGCGGCACCTCCAGGGTGCCGACGCCGGCGAGCTGCCCCGACCGCGTGTTGTAGCCCATCCACGCGTCCACGAGCGCGCCGACGTCGATCGCGACGCCGCCGAGCGCCTTAATGCGCGCGCAGTAAATCTTGCCGAGCAGGCCGCCGGCGACCAGGAACAGGCACCCAGGCTCCGGAACTTCGATCGTCGCCAGCAGGCGACCGTACAGGTCTGGGAAGTGCCCGACGGCGTTCGGGCCCCGTATGGTGCCGGGCAGGCGACCCTCGCCCGGTATGACGTGGGAGACGACAGTCCCGATGCCGAAGCGCCGCCGCAGGCGCTCCGCCAGCCTCGGATGCGGGCTGATCAGGCCGACGGTCCGCCTCCCCTGCAGAAGGCTCGCCAGGAACGGCGCCGCGCGGTCGAGATCCTGATGCACGAAAGCGCTGGTCCAGGCGAGGCTCGGCCGGGAGGTGCCGATCCCGCGAAGCCACCGCTCCTGCGCGGCGAGATAGCCGTAATGCCCCGTGTCCTGGCGCAACCGGGTGCTGTCGCTCGCGCCGACGATGTCGGCCTGCGCCACGGCTTCCTCGTAGGACGTCGCCAGATCGGCGACTGCGGCTGGGTCGGCGTCGGCCCAGTCGCGGCCGAACCAATTGTGCCAGACGACCGAGCCGATCGCGCCGGCCTCGGCGTCCGATATGTCGGGGCAGAGGCCGCGCCGCGCCGCGATCAGGAACCGCGCCTCCCCGTCGCCGAGCCGGATGAGGCTGAAGGGCCGTCGCTCGGCGAGATGCGCTTCGATGCGCGCCATCACCGCCGCCGTGTCGAGCCAGCGCGGCGACGCCTCGCGTCGCTCCGCCGCCTCGATCTCGGCGGTTCGATCGTGGGCCAGGGCGAGCCGCGCGTGCCCGGTGAAGGCGAGGATGTCGCGCCGCAGGGCCGCGTCGGCCGTCGTCAATGTCGCAGCCGTCGTCAGCACCTCGCCGTAGCGGGTCTCGCCCGATAGCAGGCCGAGGTGGTCCCGGAGGAACTCCGGCTCCCGGCGGCCCGCCGCGAAGGCCGCGCCGAAGGCGACCGTCGCTTGGTGTGACCGGAACCCCCTCCAGAGATCCTGGCCGAGTTCCACGGCCGCCTCGGGGGATTCGGCCCCGAAGGCGACGGCGAGGTCGAGGTGGTGGAGGGCCGCGTCGAACCTGCCCTCCAAAACTTCCGCCGCGATCTCGGAGGCCAACCCCGGCCGGGCCGACACGTACGGGCTCTTTGGCGCCGCGGCGTCCTCCCCGGACCAGTGCAGGGCTTCACCGAGCGCCGTCGCCCGCCCAGGCGAGCGGAAGCGAAGCCGTGCGAGCAGCGCGCGCCAGTCCCCGTCCGACGTCGACCAGGCCCCCCCGGCTTTCGCCGGCATCCGCTCGACCGCGACGCGCGCGTCGAGGGGCTGCGGCGCGCCCTCGAGTGGCGACGCGCTTCCACCGTCGGGCTCCGGCAGGACGACGAGCAGGCGGAACACCAGTCCGGGGAAGCGGCGCCCCAACGCCGCTGCGAGCCGGTTGAGGTCTCCGATCCCGAGCGGATCCCTTGCCGGATCGATGCGGTCCCAGGGCAGTCCGGTCAGCGCTGAGAAGCGGACGAAGAGCACGGGCTCCCCGCCCTCGCAGGCCTGGATGAAGCGGTGCCACTTGTGGGCCAGCTTCGAACCACAGGCCTCGACAGCCGCGGCATCGAACATCACGAGGTCGCCGTCGCGCCGCGGGAACTCGTGGTGGAAGAGCAGATCGTAGGCGCCGCACCGCACCGACCTCCCTTCCTGGACCGCGATGAAGGCGCTGCCCAGCTTCGCGCCATCGTCCGCGAGCACGTGCTCGATTGCGTCGAGCGGCGTGACGAGCCAATCGAACAGCCCGGGCTGGTGGCGGCCCTGGATCCGCAGGTGGTGCGCGGGCTCGCAGTTCGCGCCGAGGCTCAGGACCGGCCCGAACACGACGTCGGCGAAGAGCGGGCGATCCTGGGAGGGCATCACCGTTCGGCCCCGGAGCCGTCGCGGCAGAGCGCTTCCCGCTTCACGGGGCCGCTCGCGGGTTCGAGGCGGCCAGTTCCCGCGCGAGGTCTCGCCGGATAGCCGACCGCGCGAAGCGGCGGGCCCGCTCGATGAGTCGGCCCCCCTCGGCCCGATCGAAACCGTCCCGATCGAAGCGCGCGGTGAGGTCCCGCAGGCGGTCGCACATCTCCCGCCCTGTCCTGAACTTGACCCCGCTGTCGAGCATGTCGACGATCTCCGCCGGCCCGCCCGCGTCGTACACGCAGAGCGCACATCCGCTCGCGGCCGCCTGCGCGACCGCGATGCCGAAGTGCTCGCACAGTTCCGGATCAGCGTCGCTGTCCACGTCCATGCCGCTCGCATGCACATAGACGCTCGCCCGCCTGTAGGCCTCCACGACGTCCGCGAATGCGGCGTCGATCAGGATGCGATGGCTGCACCCCGACAGCACCTCGGAGATCTGCGCAGTATAGGCCGGGTCGTCGCTGCTTCCGATCAGGACGAGCTGCCAGTTCGGCCCGATCTGGCCGGATGAAACGGAGGTCTTGAACGCTCGTGCGATCTCGATCTGGGACTTTCTGTGGCCCTTCGTGGCGAAGCGCCCCACGGAGAGGATGGTCCTGTTTTTCGACCGCAACTCCGCCTCGGAAACGAAGAACGCATCCGCGACGGACGGATACAGAACGCTCGTGCGCGGATGGTGCTCCCGCCAGAACGTCTCGATCCAGCCCTCGGTGAATCGGGAGTTGGCCAGAAAGGTGTAGCTCTCGACGAAGGACCGGGTCGCGTGTCGCGTTGGGAAGCTGACGACATAGAGCGACGTCGCGGCGAGGGACGGCATGACGCTCTGGAAGCACGAGTTGACGAACACGTCGTAGTCTTCGGTGATCTTCGGCGTCATCGGGGCGACGATGCGCTTGAGAAAGCGAGTGCCGCTCACCCCAAAGAAGCCACAGACCTCGTCGAGATCGAAGTCCGACTCCGAGATGATCTCGACAGGCCCGTCCGTCGCGAGTGCCTCGGCGATATTCAGCGCGTGGGCTTCCCCGCCGCCGAGCGTCATCCAATAAGGGTTGTAGACGCCGATCCTCCTTGCCTTCCGCGCGGGAAGGCCACCGTTCTTGATCTTGCCGGCCAGGAGCGGCAGCTCCTCCATGATCTGCGGTATGATCTCCGCGTATCGCCGCTCGGCCGAGTCCGGTGGAGCGTTCTCGCTGTACCAGCCCAGGAGATGGTTGAGCTTGGCGAGACTGTCGAAGATGACCTGGGCGTCTTCGCATCCAGTCAGGATGTACCTCATCAGGGCCGCGTTCCTTTCCGTGTACCTCCTCCAGAGGGGCGAACCTTCCGCGGTCGATGCTGAGTGTTTATGGTAGACGATCGAGCGCGGCTCGTAGACGATGCGATAGCCCGACGTTCGGATGCGATGGGACAGTTCGCTGTCCTCGTAGTAGAACCCGAGTTCATCGATGAACAGCGGGCGGCCGTTCAGGGCGCTGCGCCTGACGAGCGCGGAGCAGCCGCAAAGATACGGGACCTCGACCGGTTCATCATACGGCGGTGCGTCGACCTCGAAGATGCCTCGGTCGGCGGGCATGCCGTCGTCCTGCGTCACGCTGCCCGCGTTGTTGATGATGTGGAAGCCCGATCGGAAGATCCCGTTCTCGCCGAGGCGGACCTCGACGGCCTGCGGTGTTTCCCGTCTGTAGACCACACGCGAGACGCTCTTCACGCCGTCGATCGCGATCGCGAGGCCTTTTGGGATGTCCGGGATCGGCACCTCGATCACATCCTGACAGAGTGGCAGGTCGAGTTCGACGCGAAAGCCTCCCGGGGCGTGCTGAACAGCCACGATCACGCCGTCTTTTCGATCCCCCTGCTTCAGCACGTACTTCCGGTAAGAGAGCTTCTCCAGCAGCACGCCGCCGTCGACCGCGAAGGGCGCGGGTGCCTCGATCCTGATCCGCGTGAACTTCGTCCAGAACCTGATCTTCGGCGCGACGGCGCCGACCGTGGGGTCGTCGCGCATCCTGAGGACGAGCCCCTCGAGCCAGTTCTCGTCGACTCGTGTGTCGTTGTTGAGGAGCGCCACGACCTCGCCCCGCGATGCCTTCAGCCCCTCGTTGTTCGCCGTCGCGAACCCGGACTGCTCCGCGAGCCGCACAATTCGGATGCCGGGCTGCAACCCGGCGACGTGTAGGGACGCGTCGGTCGAGGCGTCGTCGACGAAGACGATCTCGTGGTTGCGGTAGGTCTGCCGCGCGAGGCTGTCGAACAGGTCCGCGAGGTGGTGTGCCCCGTTCCGGTTGCAGACGACGATCGACACGAGGGGGTGCCGCCCCAAGCGCTCCGCCCTTGTCGAAAGCACGGAGAAACCCGCTCCGGCGGAGAACACGACGCCGGCCGGCAACTGGCGCCCCGCCCCCCATGGCTCCTCAAGGAAGTGACACAGCGGATCGACATCGCTCGACGTGATCCCGTTCAGGCGGCGATAGGCCTCGCAGTCGAAGGCGCGGTTCGGATTGAAGCCGGTGCGGTGTCCGACCGTGACGTAGTGCACGAGCGGGTTGATGCCGGGCGGCAGCCGGTCCGCGTACATGGCGCAGTACCAGGGCAGGTCGAAGCAGGGCGACGTCGAACAGCCCCGAGCCGCGCCGACCATGAGGAAGTGAGTGATCGGATCCTGCCCGCGTTCCAATCGGACCGCATTCTCGGCGAGGTAATGGGCGACGTCGAACAGCCGGTGGGGATTGAGCCCGTTCTGGCCGCCAGCGCGCAGAAAGTGGGAGAGGGGATCGTCGGCGCCGTCGTCCAGGTCCGGCGCTTGATCGAGGTAGTGGGCGGCGTCGAACAGGGGGTGGGGATCTCCCGTGCCCGTCGACGGGTTCGCCGCGTAGTGGAGCAGCGCGGGGGTGGCGTCTGGAAGGTTCGCCTGTTC
The DNA here is from genome assembly GCF_021730615.1 of Lichenibacterium dinghuense. Taxonomy (NCBI): domain Bacteria; kingdom Pseudomonadati; phylum Pseudomonadota; class Alphaproteobacteria; order Hyphomicrobiales; family Lichenihabitantaceae; genus Lichenibacterium; species Lichenibacterium dinghuense. The sequence continues at coordinate 5,445,788 of NZ_JAJLMN010000001.1, read as the reverse complement.
TCGATAATGACGCGCGTCGAACAGCCGGTGGGGGCTCAGGTCGCCGAACATTCCCTGGCAGGTGTAGTGAATAAAGAGCTCTGGCTTGCCCAGGCCGTCGAGGCCGTGCAGACGGCCGTACCAGTCAGCATCGAAGATGGTGGCCGCGATGAGCAGGGCGCGTTGGAGGAGGGCGGAGCTCTGCGCGAGGTCGGGATGTGGAGAGCGGTGGTCCATGGTCAGAGCGTCCACCCCAGGCATCCATCCAGATCCGTCGATCGCGCCCGCTCCGCGATGTACGCCGGGGCGTCCCGGGGAGATAGGTGCGGAGATATGGACAGTTCCGGCCGTCGCGACCACGCGGCCTGACGGGCGGGATGCAGCACCGCGCTAAGCCGCGACGAGCCGGCGCCGGTCGGCGTCGTCCAGGTAGGCGCGATACTGATCGTAGAAGACGAGGCAGGTGATGATGCTCCGCAGGGTGCCAGGCTTCCGTGCCCCCGCGGCCAGCACGCGCGACACCATCCTGGCTTCGTCTTCACCGCGCGACGCGATGCGGCGCATGCAGCCCAGCGCGTAGGTTCCCCGTGGGCCGGCAGCGGACCGACCTGGCGTTGGTCGTTCGGCCGATCCCTCGGCCGCCGTCCCGAAGGCCGCGATGAAGTTCATCACGCGGTGCTCGAAGGCGGCCGGCACGAACAGGCGACGCGCCAGAGACCGAGCGCCTTCGATCAAGGCATCGTAGGTCATCAGCTTCGGGACGACATTGCTGAAAAGGTTTTCGCTCCATCTGGAGTCGCGCTCCACGAGACGACCATCCCGATGCATGCGGTCGTGCAACGGCGTCCCTTTAGCGGCGAAAAGGACATTGACGGTGGGGATCGGGAGCGGTGCGGACTGCTGGAAGTCGAAGAGGGTGTCGAAGACGTCGGGCCCGTCGTGATCGAAGCCCACCATGAGGCCGTTGCGGACGAGGATGCCCTGCGAAACGATGCGCTGGACTGCCTCGTGGGCCGGCATCAGCAGGTTCTGCCGCTTGTTCGTCTCGCGAAGGCTCGCTGTATTCACGGTCTCGATGCCGACGAAGAGGTGGTCGAGCCCGGCCTTCGCGCAGCGCCGCAGGATGTCCTCGTCGCGGGCGACGTCGACCGAGGCCTGCGTGACGAACCGCATGGGGTCGGTGGCGTGCCGCCCGTTCCAATCCGCCAACGCGTCGAGCGTCGCGCGAGCGAACTGGCGATGTACGGTGAAGTTGTCGTCGGTCAGGAACACCTGACGGAAGCCCGCCGCATGCAGGGCGTCCAACTCGCGCAGGATCTGATCCGCGTCCTTGTGGCGCTGCTTGCGCCCATTGTAGCGGATGACGTCGCAGAACTCGCAGTCAAACGGGCAGCCCCGCGTCGTCTGCAGCGCGCCCATCAGGGCGCGGTCTACCGGGTACAGGTCCCAGCGGGGCACTGGCGACGTGCGCAGGTCGGGGCGACCACCCTCATAGTGCGTGCTCCATTTGCCCGACGCGAGGTCCGCGAAGAGGCGGGGCGCGATGTCCTCCATCTCGCCGGTGACAAGGATGTCGGCGTGCGGCCGTAGGGCTTCGGGATCCAGGCTGGCCAACGGACCGCCGACGAGAACGACTTTACCGCGAGCGTGGAACGCGTCCGCCAACTCGATCATGCGCGGCAGTTGCGCGTTCTTGCCCGTGAGCCCGACGAAGCGGGCCGGCGTGTCGAGGTCCACATCGAGGATCTCCTCCTCGCACACCGTGACGTCCCAGCCCGGCGGCGCCATCGCCGCGACGGTCAGGATGGCGAGGTCGGGGATCGTGATGAAGCCAGGTGCGACGTCGTAGTTGGCGACGTGCGGCCGAGGGTTGATCAGGTAGAGCGACCTCACGCCCGCACTCTGCATGGTTGAACCCCGTGAATGCGCTCGACGGTCCAGGGCGCGCTCGGCGTTGGACGCGCTCGTCCTACAGCGGACGCGCCGAACGCGCGCCGAGATACCACCGCTCGGCGCACCTTCGTAACGCGTCCCCTGCGCACGTCGGATGGTTCTACATCGATCGGGATGCGGGCGCACGCCTCGATCGCGTGCGTTTTCACGCGTGTACGCTTCATCATCATCGACGCGCGCCCGCCGCTTCAATACCCTGCCGGTGCAGCGCTTCGCTCGCGACAGCGCATCGATCGGTCGGTGGGGAGCCTTCGAGAGGCTTCGGATCTGCAGCGTGTGGATGGATCGACTGTACCGAGGAACGAGGGCTCGGATTTGGGTGGCACGATCTACGTGATCCTGGGCTCGCATCGGAGCGGCACGTCCGCGATGGCGCGCGCCCTGAGCTTGGCGGGGTTCGGCGATCTGCCGCATGACCTTCTGCCGCCCCACCCCGTGGATAACCCGACCGGCTGCTGGGAGTCGCGGGCCGTGGTCGCCTTCGACGACGACGCCCTAGCGCGTGCCGGCGGGACTTGGGACCGTCCCCCCATACCCTCCGCGGCGGCGACGCGAGAGCAGGTCGCGCGTGCCGCGGAGGTTCTCACAAACCAATTTCATGGGCCGGGGCCGCTCATCCTGAAGGATCCCCGGCTCTCGCTGCTGGTCCCCCTCTGGCAGGAGATCCTGACCGGCCGCGGCCTTCGTCCCGTCTACGTCATCATGCTGCGGCGGCCGTCGGAGGTCGCTGCGTCCCTCAAGGCGCGGGATGGCTTCGAGATGTCCCGAGGGCTGTCCCTCTGGGCCTCGTACACGATGGCCGCGGAGCGGGCCACGCGGGGATCTGCGCGCGTCTTCGTGACTTTCGACGACCTCCTGCGATCCTGGCAGGGCGCCTTGACCCGGGTCGCCGAGGCTGCGGGGCGACCGCCGCTCCTCGACGAAGCCGGCGAGCGGAAGGTCGGGCAGTTTCTCAGCCACGGTCTGAAGCGCCACTCGGTCGGTGAAGCCGAGGCCGACACGATGGCGGGGGCGCGCGAGAAAGGCATCTACGACCTCCTGGTCGCGACGGGAGCCCGGACGCCCGAGGAACGGCTGCAGCTCGACGGCTTGTACGGCGCAATAGCCGACGGCATGACCGCGCTCGTGCCCGAGGTGGCGGTGCCGCGGATCGAGGGGCCGCGCTGGCTGCTCGTCACGGGCGCGCCGCGCAGCGGGACGTCCCTGTTGCGCGCCATGCTGACCGAGCATCCGCAGGTCGGCCTGTTGCAGGAATATGGGCTAACCAAACTCCTTCGCAGGATCGACGCGATCGTCGCGCAGCCGGCGCCCGCTGAGGAGGATTGGGACAGCCCCGGCGATCCGGACGACGAAGCGTTCAACGCCGCCATGGCCGTGTATCGCGACCGGCCCGGCAGGGCCGCGATCACGCGCGGCGGGGGGGATCCTAAGCCGGAGCACTTTCACGCGGTGGCCGCGGGACTGTTCGCCGGCATGTTCCCAGGCAAGGACCTCCGCTACGTCGGCGACAAGATGCCGGTCACGGCCGAGTGGGAGGATGTGCCGCTCCTCTTCTCGCGCTTCCCCGAGCTGCGCGTCGTCGCCGTGATCCGCAACCCCGCTGACGTCGTGCGCTCGTCGCTGGTGCGACGCGAGGCGACCCGCAGAGGCCGGGACGCGTGGCCGATCCGGACGGTCCAGGAAGCGGCGACGCAGTGGCTGGCCGCCTGGAGAACCCTGATCAGCGTCAAGGAACGCTACGGCGGGGCCGTCCTCGTCGTGAAGTACGAGGACCTCAGCTCGGACCTACGGGCCGCGTCGGGCCGCCTGTTCGAATGGCTCGCCCTCCCGCCGCACGAAATCGCCACCGCCATCGCGGCGCTCCCGCCGGACCTCGCCCTCCACACGGCGGCCGAGCAGGCCTTGGTCCGCCACCTGTTCTCCCCCGTGCTTCAGGCTTGGCCCGACGCGGATGCCGAGGTGTTGATGGCGCGCTTCGCCACGTTCCGCATGCCCTATGCGATGGGCGACACAGTCCACCTCGGCCACGAAGATGCGGGAGCCTACCTCGCCTCGGGTTTCTCGTTTCGGGAGGAGTGGGGCTGCTGGACGGACGGCTCCCGCGCTGTTCTATCGATCCCCCACGGGCAGACGAAAGGCACGCTATTCGTCGAGATCCGGGTCGCGCAGTCGGTCCGATCCGGGGAGGACGGGAACGACGTCATCGTGAGGAGCGGTTGGGGCGAGCCAAGGCTGTTCGCGCTCCCGGCAGGCCGCTCGCGCATCGCGTTCGTGGCGCAGGCCGAGGAGGCTGAGGAGGCTGGCACGCTCGCCGTCGAACTACTCATCATGCGTCCGAAAGGGCCGGACGAGAGCCCGCCCGATTGTCGTGCCCTCGGCATCTTGGTAGAATCGTTCAGAGTTGTGTGCTTGCCCGTTGCGGCAGTGGACGCTGGCGGACCGTGAAGGATACACGCGCATGATCCGGACGTGTCATGACCGCCCATGCGGAGCCAAGGATTTTTTCGCACCAGCTTCGCGCTCCGCGACATGACGCCGACGCAGGCCCGAGTGACGGCCATCTGCGCCGATGTCCTCGGGCTCGTGCATCTCGATCTTGACGATGACTTGTACGAGGTCGGCAGCGACTCCCATCAGGCCGTGCTGGTCGCGCTGGAGATCGAGAGCGCGTTCAGCGTGGAGATGCCGATCGAACTCATGGAGGGCTCTGCCAACGTACGTGCACTGGCGGCCTGGGTCGACGAACGACTGTCGGCCGACGCCGCGCCTTCGCCGCGCGGCGCCGCTCCTGGATCCGTCGGCGATGTCTGATCCGCGCAGCTTGGCGCGCCACCTTCGCCACTGCTTCGAGCAGGACAGCCTTCCCCGGACGGAGGCGGGCGATGCGAAGCTCTGGTTCCTGGCGCTGGAGCACCTGATCCGGTATGGGGCACTCGCCGCCGCGGCCCATGCCGCACCCCATCTCGTCGCGGCCTTCCCGGGCAGCCTCTACGTCGCGAGGCTCGCGATGCTGCTCTCACGCATGCCGCCGGCCGTCGACGACCCGAACTTCGCGGGTTTCCTGGACGACGCCGCGCAGGAGATGCGAGTGGTGCGGTGCGGCAACGCGACCGAGGTGCTGCTCGTCTTCTGCGGCCGCCACGGCTCGCTCGGCTTCCCGCTGCCCATCGCACATCGCTGGTTCGCCCCGCTCGGCGTCCACGTCGTCTACCTCCGCGACCCCGACGGTGAGCTCTACGCGGGCGGCCTGCGAACGCTGGGCGGCGACCGGGGTGCGACAATCCGAACCCTGCGAGGCGTCGTCGACGAACTCGGGGCGACCCGCATCGCTTGCTACGGTAACTCTAATGGCGGGTACGCCGCTCTGCTGTACGGGCTCGAGATGGGCGCCGCCGCCGTGCTCGCAGTCAACGCGATGATCCTGATCTCGGAAGAGCAGATCGTATCGTACCGCGGGGCCGACCGTCGACGACCTCACCTGCCGGATCTGGCGCGCCTCTACGCGACGGCTTCGCCGCGGCCGCGCGTATGCCTCGTCCACAGCGCGGACAACGCCCAGGATGCTGCGGCAGCACTGGCCCTGGCCGGCATCAGCGGTGTGACGGTCGAGGCGGTGCCGGACGTCGACGGGCACGACGCCCACATGGCGCTGATCGAGGGCGGACAGTTTGGAGACCTCCTGAGGCGCGCCCTGATGGACGCCGATGCACCTTCCGGTCCGGTCCGCACGGGCGAGGATGCGGTGGCGTCCGAGAAGCGTCCGGAGCCCGCGTCGCCGACCGCCGACGATCCACTACGGCCCACATCGCCCGGTGGCGACCTCGTCCCCACGCCCGAGGCGGCCTGGAGGGAAGGTGTGGCTCTCAGGGATGAGGGCCGCGCGGCTCAGGGGCTGGACGTCCTCGCGCGGGCCTTCGCCGACGGCTATCGCCACCTCGCCTTCCTGCGCGACTACCTCGACCTGCTCAGCGGCGAGGCCCGTTACGCCGAACTCCTGTCGGTGATCGACATCCTCAGGCGCGAAGGCGTCGATGCTGCCCATGCTCGAGCCCCGCGGCATCTCGCGATGATCAGCGGCCACGCCAAGCTGGCCCTCATGCATCCGCGCGACGAGGAGATCGCCGCGGCAGGGGACCACGCCGCCTCCGAAGCGTGGCTCGACGCCCCGGCGCTGCGCGGGGCGATCGCGTCCGCGATCCGCGCGCGCCGGCCCTTTGCCTTCATCCGCGTGGGGGACGGCGAGGCGCGCTACCTCATCGGCGAGGGGGCGGAGGTTGTAGCCAGTCTGGGGACTGACGAGCGGGGCGCCATGCTGGACGTGGTGTGGGAGAACTGGTTCGGCGAGACCGCATCCGAGACGCAGGCCGAAGAGCGCGCCCGCCTGCGCGCGTCCTACGAGAGGGCCATCCTCGCGGCCGACGTCGTGGGCGCCTGCAGCGCGGAGCGGCTCCGCCGGGACACGGCGCACTACGGGTACTTGGCGTGGCAGGAGCGGTGGCTGCGGCGATGCTTCGCCGGACGCCCCGACGTCCGCTTCACCGATGCCCTCGTGCTGCGCGCCCTCGACGCCGAGACGCCGTTCCTGACCGCGCTGCTCAAAGGACAGGACGTCCTCGGGATGATTTCGCCCCACCCGGGCCTCGCGCAGGCCCTCGCCCGACGGGCGGGGATCGGGCGCGTGATCGAGCACGTCGTCCCTGGCGAGCAGCGCCTGCCCTCGGCGACTGGCGCCGGGCCGGCGACTCCGCACTTCCCGACAGCCTACGAGCGGCTCATGGACACGCTGTCCGTGCCCCGGCCCGGCTGCGTGTTCCTGGTCGCGGCGGGCCTGCTGGGCAAGGTGTACTGTGCCCGCATCAAGGCACTCGGCGGCATCGCGGTCGACATCGGCGCCCTCGCGGACGCCTGGCTGGGCTTCGACACCCGCAACGGGTGGTATGCGAACACGTCGACGCTCGACGTCTCCGCCCCGCCACAGGAGCCGGAGCAGCGCGACTCGCCGCCGACCCTGGGCTGTCTCTCGTTCGGGAAGACCGGATCCATGGCGCTAGCCGCCGCCCTTCATAGCGCCGGTTTCCCGAATGCGATCCACCTCCACTTCCTCGGTCCCCGCGCGATGGCATTGAAGGGCACCGACCCTGAGCCGATGTGCAGGCTCGCGTCGAAGGTGGCCCGAACCGTCGATGATCCTGAGAGGCGGTTCCGCTTCGTCACCAGCATCCGCGACCCCGTCGCGCGCATCCTGTCGCAGGCATTCTACACCGCAGAGCGGCATCGCGCGGAGACCGGCGCGGACATCGTGAGGGACCGCGAGGCCCTGATCGCCTGGTGGGACGGACGAGGGATCGCTCGGATTCCCGATCTCTGGGGCGCCTGGTTCGACGACACGTACAAGGCGACGTTCGGCTTCGACGTCCGCGAGCACCGCTTCGACCACGCCCGCAAGTCCCTCCGTTTCGCGTCGGACCGGTTGAGGGTCTTGGTGTTGCGCCAGGAGGACGCTCTCGCTGCGAGGGAGGCCGAACTCGGCTGGCTCGTCGACCGCGACCGCGTCGCCATCCCCTTCGCGAACACCTCCGAAAGCCAGGGCTACGACGCGACCTACCGACCCTTTCTCGCCTCCTTCGTGGCGCCCCCGCATTGGCTCGACAGCATCTACGAGTCCGAGGTGATCAGGCATCTCTACACGGAGGCCGAGCGCGACGCGTTCCGCTTCCGCTGGAGCGGAAAGGGGCGGTCTTATCGCCTGGGTGCAGTCGCCGCGTCTTCTGTGACCGGCGATGGTATTTTCCCCGTGACGGGATCTGGATAGCCCCGTCGCGTGCCGCAGGGTCGACTCGCCGATATGGCTCAGGAGAGCAGATCTGTTTGACCACCGTCGTCGAGTCCCTTCGCGAACACGCGCGGCTCCGACCGGACGCCGAGGCGTTGTTCTTCACCCGCGGCGAGGGCGAGCCCGACGTCCTCACCTATGGGGAGCTGGACCGCCGGGCGCGAGCCTTCGCGGGCCGCCTCGCCGGCGCCGTGCCCGCGGACCGGCCCCTGCTGCTCGCCCTCCGGTCCGATGCCGGATCCGTGGTGGCGCTCTTCGGCTGCCTCTACGCCGGCGTGCCCTGCGCGCCCGTCCCCCTCCCGCCGCGCAACGGCAGCCTTCGGCGCCTGCAGGCCTTCGCCGAGGCCTCACGCTGCGCCGCGGTCGTGACCCCCGGCGGGGCCGATCTCCCATTTATCGCGCCGGGCGTGGAAGTCATCCGCGCCGAGGAGGGGAGCGGCGACGCCAACCAGGATCTCGGCCTGCCTCGGGCGGCCGACCTGGCCTTCGTGCAGTACACGTCCGGCTCCGTTTCCGCGCCGAAAGGCGTTATGCTGACGCACGCCAACGTGGTGGCCAACCTGGGTATGCTCCGCACCGCATTCGGCGTTGCGCCGGGGGACCGTTTCGCGAGTTGGCTGCCGCTGTTCCACGACATGGGCCTCGCCATGCTGCTGATGCCGCTGTACTTCGGCGTGCCCGGCGTGCTCATGCCGCCCCTGTCGTTCCTGCGGCGGCCGGAGGCTTGGTTGAGTGTCGTCGGCCAGCACCGTGCCACTATCACCGGCGCGCCCAACTTCGCCTTCGAGGCGTGTGCCCGCCGCGTGCCCGATGCTGTGATCGCGAACCTCGATCTGCGCCACCTGAGGCTGGCCTTCTGTGGCGCGGAGCCGGTGCGCCTCGCCACCCTGCGGCACTTCGCGCGGCGCTTCGCTCCCACGGGGTTCCGGGCCGAGGCACTCTACCCCTGCTACGGCATGGCCGAGGCCGTGACCTTCGTGTCGGGTGACTATCTGTCGCGCGCGGACGCCGAGGGAACAGCCGAAGCCACAGACCCGGCGCTGACGGCCCGTTGCGGGGCACCGGCGGTGGGCTCGCTCGTCGCGATCGCCGACCCGGAGACCTTGCAACCCCGTCGCGACGGCGAGGAGGGCGAGATCTGGATCTCCGGCCCTCACGTCGGCGTGGGCTACCTCGGCCTCGCCGACGCGACGCGGGCCGCGTTCGGGGCGCGGCTCGCCGCCCACCCCGGGCGTTTCTTCCTGCGGACCGGCGATCTCGGCGTGCTGCGCGGCGGCGTCCTGACCGTCACGGGGCGGATCAAGGATGTCATCGTCCACCGGGGGGAGAAGATCCACGCGGCCGACGTCGAGGCGACGGTGGCGGCCTGCCACCCGAGCTTCGGCGACGTCGGGGCGGCTTTCGCGCGCGAGGTGGACGGGACCGAGGCGGTCGTTCTCGTCCAGGAGGTGGCGCGCGGCCTCGCCGCGCCGCCCGTCGCGGCCATGCACAAGGCGGCCCTGGAAGCCGTGGCGCTGTACCACGGCGTGCGTCTGCACGAGGTCGTGCTCGTGCGGGCGGGGAGTTTGCCGAAGACGAGCAGCGGCAAGGTGAGGCGGGAGGCGTGCCGCGCGTCCTATTTGAGGTCGCTTGAGTCCGTGATTGCGTCGGTCGGAGATCTGGAGACCTCGGTTGCCGGACTGGTGCTTGAACCGCCTTGATGAGCAGCACAGCAGGATGCGCACGATCGAGAAAGCTTATCATCCGAGATGCGTGTATGACGACGAGGGCCAAATCGTCTCTTTGATCGAACCTCTGTAACGATCGCTTGTGTCGGCCTTTGCGACGCTGCATGCAGTCTACATCCGATCATGTCTTCGCGTGACGGGCAGCGTTGACCAACGTGATGTCTCGCAACGAAAAATCGAGTTTTCGACTGGACAAGTCTCGATTCATATCAGATGGTGAAAGCGCATCGCCGATGAAATGTGGAGGGTAGGAATGTCTCCTCGTAAGTCGAGAAGCGGGTCGTGATGGTGTGAGGTTCGCGTTCCTTGGCCGTCGACTTATCGCCACTTCGATGTGAGTCGCTCAAACACGAGCAAACTCGAATCAATGAGTCCATCATTAGAGCGATGAAAATAAAACGCTGACCGATCGGTGGCTACTTGATGGAGCATAGGATGCTCAACGTACCACCAGATCTACAATATTAATATGTAGAGACGACATAAAATAGGGAGAACAGGGCATGTCCTCGACATCTATGACCGATTGGATGTCTTCAATCGATAAAGATACAAACGTCATTGACATGTCCATACCTGGTACGCACGACTCTGGTGCTTATAACATTACCGCATTCCCGAGCAACTGGATCAAAACACAAACCTTGAACCTCAAGCAGCAGCTCGAGGCCGGAATACGCTTCCTCGACATCCGCCTCGGATGGGACTCCGCCGCTAAGATCATGAAAGTTTATCACGGTGAGGGAAGGAAGGCGACTTACTGCAATCTCGACTTCTACGCCGCAGGTCGCGACAACACTGTACTTGGAATATGCGCAAATTTCTTGCGTGATCACCCTGGTGAAACCATACTGATGTCCTTGAAAGAGGAGTTGAGTTCGTCGGATTTCGACTCGAACGTCCGCAGTATCATCACGAACACAACTTCGCTGTGGTATCGGAAAGAAAGTTTTCCGACCCTCGGCGAGGCGAAGGGCTTCATCATCTTGATTCGGAGGTGGAATTGGCCACAACATTACGACAATTTTGGCATCGATATGTCGCCAGAACTCTGGAACAAAGCGAAAGGAAACCCAAAAGTCTTCAATAATAGTATGGTTCAAGACGACTTCGATGCAAAAGGAAATGAAACTGGGCAAAGCGCCAAAACTGCGAAGTGGTGGAGCATACAAAATACTCTTCAACTAGCGCTCTCAAAGCCTCTTGGATCGAGGTTCATACTGAACTTTCTCAGTGCTACAAAATGGACAAAGCTCTTAGATCCTAAGGACTTCGCAGTTGGATCCAACAATGATGGCATGCTGTTCCGGACGCAAAATTGGTTGAATTCATATAAAGGGCGCTACAGGTTAGGCGTAATTGCTCTGGACTTTGTTGGAGCCTCCGGCACCCAGGATCTGATTCCATTGATTGTCGGACGCAACGCAAAACCCGACTGGACGTTGTCGGACCTGCCCTCCCCTCAGGATTATACCCCATCTAAAGTATTCTCTTATCAATTTCTCGGCAGCCTTGTGCTGTTTTTTCGTAGCGCTGATACCGGGCGGATCATCTGGCGCATCTCGCAGGATGGATCAAGCTGGCCTCCGAGCGCCCAAATCATAGACGCGGCTTTGACGGATCAATCTCTTAATGCTGTGTCTTTCCAGGGAACGTTGTATCTTTTCTGGAAAAATAAGAACGCATCTACGGATACAACAAAAAACACTATTCATTTTTCGACGCTGATCGATAATGGGACTATTACCAATTCATCAAATTGGACACCTCCTTCTCTAATCAATTCAGCCGATACGACATCGAATAGTCTATGTACAATAGTACATCAGCGGAAATTGCATATCTTTTTCAATGCCAATGACCAAACCGGACGCATTCTCCACACGATGTCCGAGGACGGGTCGACTTGGCCACCTGCGAAGCCTATAGACGCACTTGGCCCGACGACACATTCTATCGTGTCGACATTGTTCAGAGGAGAGGTTTGGATCTTTTGGCGCGGCCAAGACAATCTGATGCACTACGGCCACTCCAGCGACCTGGATCACTGGATTTGCGGCAAAGTCACCGGCGACCCACAACTGGGTAGCTCTATGGGCGTGTGTGTCAGTGATGGACTGATCTATCTGTTCTTTCGTGCACCAAGCTCGCTGAGCGGCGGTCAATATACAAAAATCAGCTATACATCCTCATCTGATGGGCAGATGTGGTCAAAAGCATCAACACTGATTGACGATGTCAAAACTGAAAACGGGCTAGACTCGATTGAATTCATGCGATCAGGTGGAAAACTGGTTAAATACGTCTTCGTTGTCAGTGAACCCTCCGCATCTGATCAGCCTCACTACATCAAATATGTCTCAGACGTCAGTGTCTGAAAGGCGGACGCATAGGCAGAGGCTAAGGATGCGGAAGGCTATCGCAGGCCGTCATTCGACAGGGAGGACGGCCCGCGCGACAGGGTTCCCGATCGAGAAGGTCTGGTCGAGGGGGTTGATGCCCACTCTGATCATACGACGCGCCGCGCTCGCGCAAGTCGGGTGAGACGACTGCTGGAACCGGTTCGTGGACGTCAGGGCTCTCGGTTAATAGTCGGATGTCTGCTTGCAGGTCGAAAGTCTCCGAGGTGCAGTGATGAAAACATCTTCCGTGATCGTCGCCGAGCACGAGCGATGTCGGTAAAGTTGGGGGGGAACAATGATCGGTAGTTCAGCCGCTCTCATTTCCTTCTGTCGAGTTGAGCGAGGCCTGTACCTATTGCGCTACGTCGAGGCGGCGTCCGAACCGTACCCTCGGGCAGACATCGCCGTCATGGCGGGACGCCTCGACACGATATCGGCGCCGGGTCGCAATGGGTCCACCCTTTTCGCCCCAAAGGAGGCCTTGATCTTGGTCGCGGAGGGACCGGGGGAGTTCGAGATCCGTGTCTCCAGCGTGGACGGTGGCGGCACAGACGCCAAGTTTCTGATCGACCTCCTTGACGCCGGCACAGCGGCGAGCGCGACGCCCGCGGTCGACGGTGTTTCTCATCCGCCTCGTGAAGGCCGACCGGGCGCGATGCCAACTCCGCCCAGCGCCGACAGCCTGTGTGTCCTCGCCCACGTGTCGCGGCGCGGCGATGTATCCGTCGGCGCGGACGCTTGGGTAGCGGGGCCGGACGAGGTGTTGCCAATCGAGGGGCTCGCCATCGCGACGGGACGCGACGACCTGGGCGTCCGCATTCGCATTCGAACGGTGCAGGGTGGGCCAGATTGGTTCCGCTGGCACGATCCAGGAGAGTTCGCCGGCAGCCGTCAACGTGCCGACGCGTTGACAAGCTTGGGCCTGGAGTTGACGGGAGGTGCAGCCGACCAGTTCGAGATCAGGGCCGAGGTGATGACGCTCGGGTCGCCGCCGGTGATCAGGACGGGTCGGACCGTCGAATTTTCCGGAGTCGACCCTATCGTGGGCTTCCGCTTCGGGTTGAATGCAGCTAGGGTTAGCGAAAGCTTGACGACGCAACGTCAAGCACCGCCGGTGCGCGTGTTTCGCGCGAAGAGGTAGTCTCCGCAGGCTGAGGCGCATCCCATGCAGTTCCAGTACCCCAACAGCAGTGCTGCTGACGTGCGGGCCCTCCTGCAGAAGGTGCCGGTTGCGACGAAGAACAAGATCATCCAGGCGCTGGAAGCGAACGGTCTTCTGACCAAGACGTCCCACATCGGCGTCGTCGTGAATACTGATCCGGCTCCTTACACCTTCGTGAACGCCAACGAAGACCAGCTCGCGATACTGAGCCCGAACGTTAACACGCAGATCAATTCGAACGGCCCCGTCGCCGTCGCCCTCGGCGGTGGAACGAACTATCTCAACATCAATCATCACAACACGGCGAAGGATCGGGCCGACACGGTCGTCGGCGGCTCGGGCCGCGACACGATTGTCGGCAACACGGCCGCCGCTGATCTCGTCGCCGGATCCGGCAAAGAATACATCGCGTCCGGCGGCGGCCGAGACACGATCCGCGGCGGCTCGGGCCCGAACACGCTGACGGGCGGCGGCCAGAGCCTCATCGTTGCGGGCTCCGGCCGGACGACGATCGTCGCCGGCCAGTCGATCCTCGGCGGCACGCCTCAGGACACGGTACAGGCGGGGTCTGGCAAGGACAGCATCACGCTCGTATCTGGGAACAACATGGTCTACGCGCCGACCGGCGGTGGATCGGCGACCATCAACGCGGGCTCGGGGAGCGACACCGTCAACGGCCCGACGGCGTTCCAAGGCGCGGAGACGGTCAACAGCGGCGGTCATACGACACTCCAACTCGGCTCCGGCGCCGTGGCATACAACCTCACCGCCAAGAGCGTCGATACCGTGTTCGGCGGGCAGAGCGCCGCCTTCCTCAATCTCAACAAGGCCATGACTGACATCACCGGCGCCGCGTTGGCCAGCGTCGGCGGTCAGTCGGGGATCGTCTACACTTTCGCAGGCGGTGGCTCGATCACCGTGGTCGGCAACGTCAACCTTACCTTCACGAACACGCGCCACACGAGTTGATCGTGGGAGGAACACCCGGGCACGTCGGCTGCCCGGGGCTGCTGCACGCACCGGCTCGGGCCGGCAGCCTCGAAGAGGCCGTTCTCATCGCTTCACCTGCGGCCCGCGAGACCTTCGAACGCATCGATGCCGCCTGTCGTGGCTCGTCCTTCCCGACTGCTCAACAGCTCTCTCTCCGCGCCCTGAGCCTACTGGCGATAGGAGACGCGGCGGGATGCCGCTCGGATCTTCGGCGCGCCTTCGAGGCCGATCCGGCAGATCCTGAGATCCTGAGGGCCTGCCTCGACGTCGCTCCCGATCACGATGTCTCGCGCGCGGCCGCCGCGCTGCCCAGCACGGACGACGACCTCCTGCGCCGCGCCGCCGTCCACCTCCTTGAGGTGGAGCCCCTTATTTCCAGGACCGAGCGGACTGTGTCCGGCCTCTCTGCGACCGTGGTGTGTCGGGCGGGGGCGAGCCCGACCGCCGCGGTCGACGGCGCGCCCGCGGCCTTCGACGCCGTCGACCGGACCGGGACCATGGGCGTCGATGTCTTCCGCATCCGGCGCGACCTGCCGCCCACGTCTTCGGCGCGGATCACGGTGACCTTGGGGTCGCACACGACCTCGGCCTCGGTTCCGCCCCATAGATCGAGCGGCACCCGCGCAACGACGCGGCACGGCTCGGTCAGCGTGGTCGTGCCCGTACATGGCGGTCGGGAGGCGACGCGGGCCTGCCTCGCCAGTCTGGCTCGGCAGACCTGCGCCCGCGCGCTCGACGTCGTCGTCATCGACGACGCCTGCCCGGACCCCGCGATGGCCGACGAGGTCGCGTCGACGGTCGCAACCCGGGGGTGGCGCTACCTGCGCAACGACGACGCCCTCGGCTTCGCCGCAGCGGTGAACCGGGCGGCCTCGGTCGCGGTCGGAGGCGACATTCTCCTGCTCAACGCCGACGCGATGCTGCCGCCGGACGGAGTCGACCGCCTGCTCGCCGCGACCGCAACGCCGGGCGTCGGCACGGTCGTGCCCTTCTCGAACGACGGCGGGTTCGCGAGCTTCCCCGGAATGCGCGGCCGCAACCGCGTGCCGGATGCGGAAGAGGCCGACCGCATCGACGCCGCCGCGCGCCGCGCCGCGCCGCCGTCCGTGGTCGACATTCCCGCCGGCACGGCCTTCTGCATGTTGGTCACGGGGCCTTGCTGGGATGCCCTCGACGGCCTCGACCTCGGCTACGGCCGGGGCTACTTCGAAGACGTCGACCTCTGCCTCAGGGCGAAGCGCCTCGGCTTCCGGAACGTGGTCGCGCCCAGCCTCTACGTCCGCCACCTCGGGGGCCAGAGCTTCGGATCCGCCAGGCGAACCCTGGCCGCCGACAACGCGCGCCTCTTGACCGAGCGATTCCCAGGCTATGCAGCGGAGTGGATGGCCTTCGTCGAGGCCGATCCGCTCGCGGCTCTCCGGAGCGGCATCGAGCGGCATCTGCCGCCGTCCGCCCCGGTCCGACTTGTGGCGGGGAGGGCCGCGGCAGCGGTCGCCGCGATGTCGACCGACCACGAGGCAGCTCTCACATTGACCTTGTCGGAGGACCGGGACGGGGCGAGGCTTCTGCAGACAAGCGGCGACGGCTTCCCCCGCCAACTCCGCTTCGGACGCGACGAGCGCGAGGGTCTGGCGGCCTACCTGGACGCGCTCGACATCGCCGCCGTGGTCCTTGCTTCACCGACGAACGCGCTCATGCGCGACCTCGAACCGATCCTCTCCGACGCCGTCCCCGTGTCGGTCGCGCTCACCGGCCCCCGTGCCCTGTGCCAGTTGCGGTCGGGCAGAGGCCCGGTCGGCCGGGCGGCGGCTCTGCCCCTCGACGACATGGGGCGTGCCGCGCTCGGCCAGGATGTCCCGCCCCTCGCCGCGCCGCGAGCGACGCGGTGCTCCGTGCCGCGCGTGGCCGCGCTGCTCTCCCGAGCGACGGTGGACGCGGGTCGGCTCGTCACGGCGCTCGACCGCCGCCTGCAGGCCCGCGGCGGCGATCTTTTGGTGTTCGGACCGGCCCCGAGCGGCCGCTCGCGCCCGAGGGCGACAGGGATCATGGCGCGTTCGGACTACGCCGCCGCGCTCGACCGCCACAGCATTACGCACCTGCTGCTGCCGGACGCGGAGACGCCCTTCCGCCTCGTCCAGGACCTTCGCCGGGTCAGCCCGTCGCCGGCCGCCTACGTTGATTGGTCGTCGGGCCGGCATCCGGCGGCAGCGGGCGACCTCGCCATCGACCCGGCGTGGTGCGAGGACCGGTGCGTGTCGGCGCTCATCGCCTGGTGCCTCTCAGCCCCTCCAGCGCCGGGGGCGGCCAGTTGACGTCCCAGAACGCCATCGTCGGCGCGTTTCAATTGGATGGGTCGGAGCTGCACGGCCATGCCTACGACGCCGGCGACCTCGCGCGGCGCCTCGTGGTCGAGGTGCTGGTCGATGGTTGGCCAGTCGATCTCGCCCGAGCCGACGCCTTCTCGTCGGAGGCGGCCACGGTCGGGGACGGCTGCTACGGCTTCGGTTTCGAACTGCCTGACGGCATTCTGGATCAGGGCGGCGAGGTCGAGGTCCGGGTCGCAAACACGGGCGAGCCCATCGGTGGGGTGTCAAGCCTCCCCGATCGCGGGTTTGCGGGCGCCCGTGCGTCGGGCCAGGTCACGTGGGCCGGCGGGCTGCGCCTGACCGGCTGGGTCGCGGCCGCCGCGGCCAACGACCTCGCGGACGTGACCTTCATGATCGACCGCCGGCGCGTGGCCGAGACCCGGGCGCAGGGATTCGTGCTGGTTGGGAAGGAGATGGTCCGCAGGCCGAAGGCCCGCTTCGACCTGCGCCTTCCGCAGGTCTATGCGGACGGCGTGGTCCACCTCGTCACCGTCGCCGACGCGTCCGGCCGGGAGCTCGCCGGCAGTCCCTGCGCCGTGCTGGCCTTCGCCGACGGCCTGCGCGAAGCCCTCGCCGGCAGCCGCGACCCCGCCTCTGAAGATCCGCGCGTGGAACTGGTCGAGCGCATCCTGCCGCGCTCCGTCCCGTTCGGCGACGTCGAAGCTTGGTGCGCCCGCCATCCAGCGCCTGCCGTGTCGCGGGGGCGCGAAGCGCTGGTCGCGGTGCTCCTGCTCGGCGACGAGGTCGAGGCCTCCCTCGCGAGCCTCGACCGGCAGGATCACACGTCCTGGCTGGCTGCCGCGGTGCCCGAGGCCGACGGGCCCGCGACGTTCGACCCCACGGTCATCGCCCGCGTCCTCGCAGCGGAGCGGGACCTTGAGGTGGTCGTGGTCGCCCCTGCCGGGACGGTCTTCCGCCCGCAGGCGCTCGCGCGCCTGTGCGGGCCGGCCATGCGCGAAGCGGCGCCGGCCTACCCCGATGCCCTGCTGACGACGCCCTCGGGCGCCGTGCCGCTCCTCTGGCCTGCCTTCGATCCCGAACGCCAGTTGGAGCAGGGCTATGCGGCGCTGGCCTTCGCGGCTCCCGCCGCGCCCGTGTCGGCCGCGCTCGCGCACGGCGCCGCGTCCGCCTTCGTGCTCTTCGCCGCGCTCGCGGCGGCGACTCAGCCCCTCCACCTGCCGGAGGTGCTGGTCGAACTGCCCCCTCCCGACCGTCGGCTCGGCGACGTCCTCGCGGCGGCGAGCCGTGCGGGGCTGCTGAGCGCTGCCGCGGCGGAGCCCGACCACGAGACCGGCCTCCCCGTCGTACATGTCCGGCGCTCAAGGTCGCGGAGCGGCATCGCGGTCGCGGTGATCCAACCCGAGCCCTCGTGCCCCGACCTCGCGCAGGTCGCCGCCGCGCTCCCGGCCGGGGCGGAGCGCCTCCTCGTCAGCCACCGGCCGCTGGCTCCGCCGGCCGGATGGCGCAACCTCGTCGTCGCGGGCGGCCGCAATCCGTCTCGGCTGCGCGACGCAGCGCTCAGGGCCGTCGACTCGCCCCATCTCCTCCTACTCGATGCGGTCGTCGGGCCCGACGGCGCCGAGGCGCTGGACGAACTGGCTGACCGCCTCACGGGCGGCGCGGCCGCGGCCGGCGGGCTCGTGCTCGACGAGGACGGCTTGGTGGTCTCGGCAGGATTGGTCCTCGGGCCGCACTTCGCCTCCGCGTCGGCATTCGTGGGCCTCGCTCCCGAGTGCGGTGGCTACGCGGGCGCGTTGCGGGTGGCACGGAGCGTGGGCGCGCTCGACGCGGCGGCGCTGCTGCTGGACCGGGCCGCGGCCGTGGCGGTGGGCGGGTTCGACGCCGTTCTCTTCCCCGAGCGCTGCGGCGCCGTCGACCTCTGCCTCCGGCTGCGGGCCGCGGCCCGGCACCTCGTCGTGACGCCGCGCGCGCGCTTCATCCGACGCGGCACTCAGCCGGTGCGGGAGCGCGGTCCGAGCGTCGAGGCCGAACTCGCAGTTCTGCGGAGGCGCTGGGGGGCGGACCTCGCGGACGACCCGTTCTATCATCCGGGCCTGAACTTCGATGACGAGCCCTTCACAGGGCTGGCCTGGCCGCCGCGCGCCTTGGTGCCGCGCCGTCCGGGGATGGTGCGGTCGCCGACGCGCTCCACCTCGACCGCCCCGGTCGATTCGCCCCGGAGGCGCCGCGTGCTCAACGTCGGAAGCGGTCCCCGCGACGGACGTCCTCTCCCCCCGCCCTTCACGCCCGAGGCATGGGACGAGGTGCGGGTCGACATCGACCCAGGCGCCGAGCCCGACCACGTTGCCTCCCTCACCGACATGGGAACGACGCTGGACGATGGCTCCTTCGACGCCGTTTGGTCGTCGCACAGCCTCGAGCACATCCACGGCTTCGACGTCGTGAATGCTCTACGCGAGTTCAGGCGAGTGCTCGGGCCGGATGGCTTCGCCCTCGTGACCTGCCCGGACGTCGAAGCGGTGGCGGCCGCAGTGGTAGAGCACGGCCTCGATCACGTGGCCTATGTCTCTCCGGCAGGACCCATCACGCTGCACGACATCCTGTACGGCCATTCATCATCGATCCAGGACGGCGCGGCCGCGATGGCGCACAGGACGGGGCTGACCGCGCGGCGCCTCGGCGACCTCGCCATTGAGGCTGGGTTCGACGGAGCCGCCGTCGGCCGCGGCGACGGCTACGACCTCTGGGCCGTGCTCACCCTGGCCGGCACCGACGGGGCAGCCCTGAGGCGCGATCTCGCGCATTCACCCGCGGCCTTCGTGCTCGCGTCGGCCGTGGCATGAACGTCCTCTTCGTCCACCAGAACTTTCCCGCGCAGTTCCGGCATCTCGCCGGGGCGCTGTCGCTGGACCCGCGCCACCGCGTCGCGGCCATCGGCGACTGGCACTCGGGCTGGATCGAGGGCGTCGAGGTGGAGCGCTATGCGCTGGGCCAGCCGGATCTCTCGCACACCCACGCCTTCGCGCGACGCTTCGACCTCGAGTGCCGACGCGCCGAGCAGGTCATCTACGCGGCAACCGCGCTGCGGTCGCGCGGCTTCGAGCCCGATGCCGTCCTGGTCCATCCTGGCTGGGGGGAGGCTCTACCGCTCCGCGCGCTCTATCCCGGCGCCCGCCTGATCGCCTATTGCGAATATTACTACCGAGCGCGCGGGGGCGACGTCGGCTTCGACCCGGATGCGCCGCACCTGTCGGCGGACGCGGAATCCGCGCTCCGCGCCCGCAACGCCGCCACCCTGCTTGCCCTCGCCGAGTGCGACGCCGCCGTGTCGGCGACCGAATGGCAGCGCTCGACCTTTCCGGCCGAATTTCGCGCGAAGATCTCCGTCGTCCACGACGGGATCGACCTCGCAGAGGCCCGTCCGGATCCTCGATCGAGCTTTTCACCCCGCACCGGCCTCGTGCTGCACGCGGGCGACGAAGTGGTCACATACGTGTCGCGGGACCTCGAGCCCCTGCGCGGCTACCTGACCTTCATGCGCAGCCTGCCCCGCCTGCTGCGTGCGCGCCCGCAGGCACAGGTCGTCATCGTCGGTGCCGACGGCACGTCCTACGGCGCCGCGCCGCCCGAAGGCTCTACCTGGAAGGCGGTCGGCCTGCGGGCGGTCGAGCGCGACATCGACCCGTCGCGCGTGCATTTCGTGGGTCGTCTCGACCGCGCCGATTACCTCCGCGTGCTCCAGGTGTCGGCCTGCCACGTCTATCTGACCATGCCCTTCGTCCTGTCCTGGTCGATGCTGGAGGCCATGGCGGCGGGATGCGCGCTGGTGGCGTCCGACACGCCGCCCTGCCGCGACGTGGTCGAGGACGGCGTCAACGGACTCCTCGTGCCCTTCTTCTCACCCGACGCGCTCGCCGAGAGTGTCGGTACCATCCTCGCGGACCGGCGGCGGGCCGCTGGCCTCGCCGGGGAGGCGCGACGGACGATCGCGGGGCGGTTCGGGATGGAAGACGCCGTCGCGGCCGGGAAGCGGCTCCTCGGCGCGGCGGCGTGAGTACCCGGCCGGGTCGTCACGCGGTGTCCCGATCGAGCTGCGTGATCTGCTCGACGAGCTCCGAGGCTCCGAGGTGGCCCGCCGCGGCCGCGGCCTCGGCCCAGCGGCGGGCGAGGACGAGGTCCCGCTCGATCTGGAGCCCGCCCGCCAGCAGCTCAGCGAGGGCGATCTGGGCCTGTCCCATCCCGCTCGCCGCCGCCCTCTCGAACCAGCTCAGCGCTTCGCTGACGTCCGCCGGCGTGCCCTGCCCATCCATCGTCATCACGGCCAGATTGTATTGCGCAATCACCACGTCTCCTTCCGCGGCGACGCGATACAGCTCGACGGCCCGGCCGAGGTCTCGACGCACCCCCTGTCCCTGGCAGTGCAGAACGGCGAGGTGGAAGTGAGCTTCGGCGTGGCCCGCCTCGGCCGCCCGCTCGAACCAGCCCGCCGCGGAGTTCGCGCCCTGTTCGCCGCCCCCGAGGTCGACGAGAATGCGGCCCAGGTCGAACATCGCCTCGACGTCTCCGGCCTCTGCGGCGGCTCTCAGCCAGTCGAGTGCGATCGGAAGGTGCTCCTCCAACGGGTGAAGGCCGAGGTGAACATGTCCGAGGCGCTTCTGGGCCGGCACGTGTCCGTCCGCGGCTGCCTCCTCGAGGAGGGCGCGCCCGCGCGCTCCGTCGGCGTCCGGCGCCCGCCCTTCGATGTGCATCAGGGCCAGGGCCACCTTGGCCTCGGGCCGGCCCCGGCGCGCTGCAGCCTCGAACCAGCGCACCGCGGCGTGCGGGTCGGCTTCGGTGCCGCGCCCCATCAGGTGCATGTCCCCGATCTGCGCCAGCGCAAGGTCGAGACCATCGGCCGCGGCGCGGCCGAACCAGGCGAGGGCCTCCTCGTCGTCCGCGGGCACGCCGACGCCGTCCCGCAAGAAGACCGCGAGGTTGAACGCCGCGGCGCTGTGCCCGGCTTCGGCGGCACGTCGAAACCAGCGCACGGCCTCGCGATCGATCTTAGGCGTCCCCTCGCCCCGCGCGACGAGCCCCGCATAGATGAACTGCGCGTCGGTGTCGCCGCTCTCCGCGGCGCGGCGGTACCAGCGGGCCGCCTCGTCGAGGTTCGGCGCCACGCCCTGGCCGCGGCTGTTGTGCTCCGCCAGGGCCACCATGGCGGGGACGGAACCCGCCTTGGCGGCCGTGCGGAGCAGGTTCTCGGCTTCGATGCGCCCGTCGGGCGTGCCCGACGCGAGGCGGATCTGCGCGAGCCGGTGCTGCGCGGCGGGCAGGCCCGCCGCGGCGGCGGCGCGCAGGTGCCCGATCGCCGCCATCCCGTCGCTGCTCCCGTCATCGAGCATCAGCGTGGCCAGGAGATAGGCCGCGGTGGGCTCGCCCTGCAGCGCGGCGCGGTTCAGCAAGGGCCGGGCGGCCTCGGGATCGGCCTCGCAGCCGAGGCCGTGCAGCAGGAGGGCGCCGAGGCCGAGTTCCGCCGCCGCCACACCTTCGGCGGCCGCCCTCTCGTACCAGCGCCGGGCCTCCCCGTAGGACCGCTCGCACCCGATCCCCTGCGCCCAAAGGCGCCCGTACTGCGCCTGAGCCGCGATGTGGCCGGCCGCCGCGGCCATGCCGATCCAACGGTGTGCCGCGGCGATGTCCGCCGGGAGAGCGATACCGTCCGGGTAGAGGAGGTCGCGGTTGCGCCGCGCGGATGCGGCGTCGGCCCGTGAAGCCGCGTCAAACCATCGGCCGGCGACCTCGGCCTGCCCGGCATCGCCCTGCAGGAGCAGCCCGCCGAGCTGATACGCCGCCTCGCTGTCTCCTGCCTCCGCCGCGGCTGTGAGCCACCGGGCGGCGGTGGCCGGGTTGGAAAGCACGCCGTCGCCTCTCACGTAGATCACCCCCAACCGCCGGCATGCGTCGCTGTCACCGCGCTCGGCTTGGCGGATCAGGCGGCGCACGGCGCGGTGGGCGCGGCTCGCTGCGGTAGACGCGACGCGGCCGAGAAGGCGCGTCAGCACCGGGCGTGGGCTCGGCGCGTCAGACCGCGGCGGGCGGCGACGTGCGGCGGCCTGTCCAGGACAGCGGATCGGCTCCCGCACCACTCCTGCCCGGCGGTCAGCCCGGTCGGGCGGGTGCGACGACGTCCTTCCCCCATGTCCGCCTCCGTCCGATCAGGGTTCGCGCATCGCTTCGCCCGTGCCTTGAACGAAGCCACCGAGGATATAGCGGAAGAGGGAGCGCTTCCCGACGGAGATGTCGGCGCGGAGCGTCATGCCGGGGATCAATCGCTGGGTTTTCGGCACGTCGTGGAAGCCGAGCTTCGCGATGCCCACCCGGGCCTTGTAGTAGGGTTCCACCGGCTTGCTGCCCTCATCCGTCGAGAAGGAGCCTTCGCTGATCCAGATCAGCCGGCCCTCAGCCGACCCGTGCTCGTAATAGTTGAAGGCATCGACCTTGAGCGAGACAGGATCGCCCGTCCGCACGAAGCCGATGTCCCGCGATGCTATGTGGACCTCCGCTTCCAGAGGGCTGGAGAGCGGCACCAGCGACATCAAGGAGTCTCCCTCCTTCAGCACCGAGCCGACGGACAGCTTGGACAAGGTCAGCACGACGGAGGGCTCGGGCGCGACGAGGCGGACGAGGTCTTGATGCCTGCTTGCCTTGAGCAGGGAGGCGGTCGCCGCCTCGCGGTCGTCGCGCACCTTGACGAGGTCCTGGCTCACATCGCCGAGCCACTTCTGGACGTAGGCGTCGCGATCGGCCTGCGCGGCGGCGAGCTGGTGCTGCGCCTCGATCAC
Source organism: Lichenibacterium dinghuense (assembly GCF_021730615.1). NCBI lineage: Bacteria > Pseudomonadati > Pseudomonadota > Alphaproteobacteria > Hyphomicrobiales > Lichenihabitantaceae > Lichenibacterium > Lichenibacterium dinghuense. The sequence continues at coordinate 5,422,591 of NZ_JAJLMN010000001.1, read as the reverse complement.
GCCGTTGCGATCGCTTTCCATCGTCCGCTGCATCTCGAGCCGCGCGTCGTTGGCCTCGAGCAGGCTGAGCCGGCTCGAAGCGCCGCTCTTGTACAGCGTATCGCGCATACCCTCGATCGCCTGGGATATGTCGGCGCGAGCGGCGTAGCGGGCGACATCGTTCTGCAGTTTGGCGATCGTCGCCTGGCTGGTCCTGATCTTCTCGTCGAAGGACCGCATCTGCGCGGCGTATTCGGACGACCTTTGGGCGAAGAGGGCGGCCTGCAGGGCCTCGAACGGCGCCTCTTCGGGGTTCACAGGCTGCGCGAAGGTCAGGGGCTTGTGGTCCTTCTCCGCGACGAGCCGCGCGATCTGCGCATCGAGGCTGGCCACCTGCTGGCGCTGCTGGCCGACGTCGGCCTTGGCAAAGGTGGGGTCCAGCGTCGCGAGCAACTGGCCCGCGGCGACGCTCTCCCCTTCGCGCACGTCGACCGACTTGATGATGGACGGATCGAGCGTCTGGAAGGTCAGCGCGGACCGCACGGACACGATCTGGCCCGAACTGCTCGACACGACGCGGTCGATCTCGACGAAGGGCGTGATCCCGACAGCGACGACCAGCATGAGCGCGAGGAGCCACACGGCGGAGCGCGCCGCGCCGGGCGGCGGCGCCTCGGCGATGGCGTCGACCTCCGACTGCCACTGACGGACGACCTGCAGCGAGCGCGCCGCGCTGTGCTCCGCGGGCAGCATCGGGCCTCTCATTGGGGGCCTCTGAAGGCCAGCCTCGGCTGCGTGCGACGCCCCGGGCCCGACGCCGGATCGGCGGTCTGCGGGTGCTGCGTGTACCAGAGGTGCGCGTAGATGTCGTTGCGCGCCAGCAACTCGTCGTGGCGCCCTATGTCGTCGATCCCGCCCTCGTCCAGCACCATGATGGCGTCGCATTTCACGAGGGCGGCAAGGCGGTGGGAGATGGTGATCACGGTGCGGCCCTGGGCGATGCGACCGATGTTGGCGTTGACGATGGCCTCGCTCTCGGCATCGAGGGCGCTCGTCGCCTCGTCGAGGATGAGGATCTTGGGATCCGTGATCAGCGCGCGGGCGATGGCGAGCCGCTGGCGTTGACCGCCCGAAAGGTTCGGCGAGCCCTCGTAGATGTAAGTCTCGTAGCCGCCCGGCAGCTTGTCGATGAACTCCTCGGCCCCTGCCATCCGAGCCGCGATCACGACGTCGTCGTAGGATGCATCCGGCTTGGCGACGGCGATGTTCTCGCGAATGGTGCCGGAGAAGAGGAAGTTTTCCTGAAGGACGACGCCGAGCGATGCCCGGATGAAGTCCACATCGTACTGCCGCACGTCGATTCCGTCGATCTTGATGAGGCCCGAGTAGTCGGCATGGAGGCGCTGGAGCAGGCGCGTGACCGTCGTCTTGCCCGAACCCGACCGGCCCATGATCCCGAGCGAAGAGCCGCGCGGCACCTCGAAGCTCAGGTTGCGGAGAGCGGGCCGGAGCGCGCCCTTGTAGGAGAAGAGCACGTTCTGAAACTCGACGTGGCCAAGGACCGGCCTGCAGACGCCGCGACCGTCGCGCCCCTGCTCCGGCACTTGGTTGACGAGGGCCGCCACCGACGCGGTGGCAATGCGCGCCTCGTCGAATTGCTGCAGCAGTTGGGAGATCTGGATGAGCGGCGCCGCGATGCGCTGACTCAGCATGAGGAAGGCGAAGAGGCTGCCGACCGCCACGGGATCGTCGCTCTGCATAGCCATGTAGACGCCGACGGCGAGGCTGCCGCTGACCACGCAACGTTCGATCGGCATCACGGCCGACTGCACCCAGTTGCTGAGGTAGCCCTCGGCCATGCGCGCCCTGGCGACGCGGGCTGTCAGCACGTCCCATTCGTGGCGCTGCCGGCGGTCGAGGGCGAGGGATTTGACGGTGCGTATGCCCTGGATCGTCTGTGACAGCATGGCGCCGCGGGCCGCTTCGGCAGATTCCACGGCAGACCCGCGCCGCCGCAACGCGGGCAGTGCCGTTACGATGATGGCCATCATCACGGCGCAGAGTCCGATGACGATACCGGTCAAGATCGGGTTGAACAGGGCCATCACGGGCACGAAGATGATCAAGATGCCGGCGTCGAGCACGGTCCCGAAGAGCTGCCCGAGCAGGAAGCTCCGTATGCGCCCGATCTGATTCATGTGGTGCAGCGTATGGCCTGCCGGCGTCCTCTCGAAATACTCGATCGGCAAGCCGAGCACGCGCTCAAACATATAGGTGGAAAGCTTGATGTCGACGCGCGTGGTCAGACCGACGAGAAGATAGCGCCTCAGAGCTGAGAAACTGACCTCGAACAGAATTAGACAGACCAAGGTCAGGCACAGGACCCAGAATGTGCTCCACGCGTGGTATTGCAGCACGCGGTCCGTCATCAATCGCCAGAACAGGATCGGAACGAGGGCCAGCAAAGCCAGCATCACCGCCGCGACCGCGACATCGGCGACGACACGTCGCTCTCGGAAGATGAAGGATGCGACAAGCCCCAAACCGAAGGGCTGCTGCACATCGGCCAAATCGTAGTTTCGCTTGACGAGGACGACGACTCCGGTCGAGACGCGCTCCAGGTCGATGCGGTCGAGTGAGAGTAGCGCTTCTCCTTGAGCGTTCGGATCTTGCAGCACGGCGAGTTGCCTATCGGCATCGACGCGTCGCAAGATCATGTACGAACCGCTGCGCAGTTGTAGCACCGCAGGAAGTGCTTCGCCAAGCTGCCTGAGGCCGTCCCAAGTCAACGTGACTTCATGCGCCCTCAGACCGATGCTGGAAGCACAGCGCACGAATTGAGCGATCGAAATCTCAGATTGCGATAGCTGATTGTCATGTGCGACCTGCTCATGGGTGGCGTTGATGCCAAAGGAGCGAGCCATCGTGACCAAAGCGAGCAGACCGGTTGGTGCTGTTGAAGGCGCCGGATCCTCCATGGTGCTCTCGTCCCCTCGAAGCTAGCAGGGCCACTCACACACATCATACTGCGTCGGCGACCAACCCGCTATGCGCGATGGAAGGAGTCGAAGGAGGGTGCACGGCCTGCGCAACGGCTCGGGCAAGCTATCTCACGTGCTTCGAAGGGGAGGTATGGATCACGTCCGTCAAGGTGGTGGAATTTGGTTGGGTGTGCCGCCGTGCCCGGCCGGGCTCAGGCTGCCTTGAGAAGAGCGGTCGTTGGCTCGTCGCCGCGGCCCGCCATGGTTTCCAGGGTCATATAACGGTGCTGGAGCTGCCTCCGGGTGTACCGCGCGGGCGAGGTCGTGTGGTGGCGGGGACGGCCGTGGGAGAGCCTGCACGACGGCAACGGGGCCCGCCCCGAGGTCGTGGTCGAGGGGCACCTCTACGTGTCCGGGAGCTGGGCCCCGGTCTGGGACGAGGCCCGCCCGCACGAAACCTAACCTCCCCCTCCGTTAGCTTTCCTAGCAGCGTCCTCCGCCTCCAGCGCCGCCAGGATCCGGACCTCCTCGACCAGGGCCTCGGCCGCGATCGGCGCCATGGACCGCATGTCTACGCCGACGTCCGCGCGGCATGGGTCCGCGTGCGGCAGGCGGGAGTCGCGCGGCGTCCCGTGGACGTGGCCGTGGCACATGATGCTCGCCACGTGGCCGTCGCGGTTGTGCGAGCTCCCCTGCCACGACAGCATCGGGTAGTGGCTGAGCACGAGCCGGACGCCGTCGACGCGCTGCGAGGCGAGGTCCTGGACGGACTCCCAGGCGCAGGACCGCGCATCGTCGCCGTCGTGGTTGCCCCTGACGAGGTGCTTGCGGCCGTTCAGGCGGGCGAAGTAGCGGGCCGCAGTGCCCGGTCCCCCCGAACAGAAGTCGCCCAGGTGCCACACCACGTCGCGCGGCCGCACGACCGCGTTCCAGGCCTGCACGAGGGCGTGGTCCATCTCCTCGACGGACGCAAACGGGCGCTGCACCCACTGGATGATGCCCGCATGGCCGAAGTGCGTGTCGGACGTGAGCCAGATCGTCATGCCGTCCTCCTGTCATCCCGTGTCCGGCCGCCGGAGCACGATGCCCCGGCGGCCATGCTAGTCACGACGGGCCCCGCGCCGCAGGCCGCGTCACCGTGCGCCGCACCGCGGGCCCCATCGTCGGCGCGGTCCTCTCGACCCGAGGCGGCGGCGCGACCGGCCCCGTCATGACCGCGCGGACCTCGGCGGCGTCGAGGTAGCGCCGGACCTGCAGCTCGCGGGCGAGGCGCTCGACGTCCGCCCGGCGCTCCGTCACCACCGCGACCGCCCGCGCGTGAGCCTCGTCGAGCGTGCGCCTGACGGCCACGCGCAGGGTCGGGTCGACCTCCGCGACGCCGTCCGACAGGGCCACCAGGCCCAGGTCGCCCATGCCCCACAGCCTGTGCACGTCTCCCGCGAGTTGCGTCGCGTCGACCAGGTCCTGGCTGCACCCGCTGCTCGGCTCCCCCAGGATGACCTGCTCGGCGGCGCGCGCGGCGAGCATCATCGCGAGCCGCCTGTCCGCCTCGGGCCGCGTCGTCAGAGGCCGACGCAGGAACGACGTTCTGCCCACGTCCAGGTCGACGCACGTCAGCTCGTCCGCCCCGAGCGCGACCGCCGCCGCCGCGTGCCCCGCCTCGTGGACCGCTAGAGCTGCTGCCGCTCAGGTTGGCTCGGGCGAGGTAGCGCAGGGGGCGGTGCTGTGATTCGGTGGTGGCCGGATCACGGAGAAGACCGATGCCCCGAGCTTTGTCGCTGGACCTGCGCGAGCGGGTGATTGCCGCCATCGAGGAGGGCGCGTCCTGCCGCGAGGCGGCGGAGCGCTTCAGCGTCGGGGTGGCGACGGCCATCCGGTGGCGCGCACGCTTCCGGGCCGAGGGCGAGATCGCGGCCAAGCCGATGGGTGGGGACCGGCACTCCCACCGAACTGAGGCCCATTCGGCCGCCATCCTGAAGGCCTACGAGGCGCGCCCGCAGATCTATCTGCGCGAGGTGAGGGACGTGCTGGGGGAAAGCGGCGCCACGGCAAGCCTGAGCGGGCTGTCCCGCTTCTTCCGGCGTCACGGCATCACCCGTAAAAAGGGGATCTGCACGCCGCCGAACAGGACAGGCCCGACGTGATGGAGGCACGCGAGGCCTGGTTCGAGGGGCAACTCGACATCGACCCTGATCGCGTCGTGTTCCTGGACGAGACCGCCACCGCCACCAACATGGAGCGGCGTTACGGGCGGGCTCCGCGGGGCGAGCGCTGCCGCATCGCGGTGCCCCACGGCCACTACAAGACCACCACCGTCACGGCCGCCCTGCGGGCGAGCGGTCCCTTCGCGATCGACCTCATGGACGGGGCCACAAACGGGACGCGGTTCCTATGCTACGTCACCGGCACGCTCGTGCCCGCGCTCAAACCAGGTGACACGGTCGTCATGGACAACCTCGCGGCCCACAAGGTGACCGGCGTCCGGCAGGCCATCAAAGCGGCGGGGGCGAAGCTGCTCTACCTTCCGGCCTACAGCCCGGACTTCAACCCGATCGAGCAAGCCTTCGCAAAGCTGAAGGCCCTGCTGCGCACCGCGGCGGCCCGCACTGTCCCCGACCTGTGGGCTGCCATCCGCGACGCCTTCACGCGCTTCAGACCCGATGAGTGCCGAAACTATCTCGCTGCAGCAGGCTACGATGCCTATGACCCAACCTGAGCGGCAACAGCTCTATCCGCCAGTCGACGTCCGCGTGGCGCGGCTCGCGCAGCATGGCGACCGCGTCAGTCAGGTCAGACGCGCAGACCCGCCGCCCGCACCACCGCGCGACCCGGCGCGCCTCCCTGGCCAGGAGCTGGACCTGGGCGGGCGACCTGCCCCGCACCGCCCGCGCCGCCTCCGCGACCTCCGCGTCCGTCAGCATGGCGTCGGCCCCGAGGTGCGCCCGCACGATGCCCGCCAGGGCGTCGATGTCGGGAATCGGGAGCTCGATGTGCCTCTCGAGCCGACCGGGCCGGACGAGCGCCGGGTCGACTCGGTCGGGGTAGTTGGTTGCGGCCACGACCACGATTCCGTCCCTGGGGACGGCGCCGTCCAAGAAGGCGAGCCAGGAGTTGATGATCGCCGTGAACCAGGACTCGTTGTGGTCGTTTCCGCCCCTGCGACCCATCGAGTCGATCTCGTCCACGAAGAGCAGGAACGGGGCCGACTTCGCCTTCGTGCGCCAGGTCTCGAAGAGCTTCGTGAGGCCTTTCGACATGGAATCACCATACCCGCCGCCGGCCCCCGACCACTCGGTATAGGTCGTGGTGACGAGCTCGACGTCGCATTCGAGGGCGAGCGCCCGCGCGTAGGTGGTCTTGCCGCCACCCGGGGGCCCGGACAGCAGCAGCCCGCGGTCGACGTCGGCCCACGGCAGGGAGCCCGCGCGATAGGCCGCGAGGTCGCGGGCCAGGTTGACGCCCCACGTCTGCGCCTCGCCGAACCCCGTCATCTGCGACAGGCGCCGCACGACGCCCTGCGCGGCCTGCCCGACGGTGACGGGCGGCGTCTTGGCGGCGGCCCGGGCGAGCAGCTCGCGCGCGTCCTCCTGCTCCTGTCTCTCCTGCTCGGCCTTGACCTCGTCGACGTGCCGAGCGAGGGCCTCCAGGCGCGCCAGGCAGTCCGCCACGGTCGAGCCGGTCCGCACGGCACGCAGCAGGGTCTCCGGCTCCAACCGCTCGCACAGGGCCGACGACAGCTCGACGTCCTCGCCCGTCACGGCGAGGATCAGGTCCTCGACGTAGGTCGCCTCGCAGGGGGCCACGGCGATGTCCATGTCGCGGTCGGCCAACGCCACGAGGTCGCCCGGGAGCACGGCGCTCCTGTCCCAGATCACGATCGCGACGGGCAGGCCCGCCCGCACCGCGCGGTCGAAGGAGGACGCGTGGGAGCCATGTCCGAGCAGCAGCATCCCGTCCGCGCCGTAGATGCGCCTCAGGCAGTCCGTGACGCACAGCGCGACCGCCGGGTCCGGGTTGGCGAAGACCGTCGTTCCCGACATGAGGTCGGTCGGCTCCCATCCCGTTCCGTCGAGCAGGACGGCACCGTAGAGCTCCGTGACCGTCAGCGCGGGGACGGCGGCCAGGAGGCGCGATGTGGCGACGCGGACCTCGTGGGCGGCGCGCAACGCGTCCAGGAACGTGCCGGACATGGGTGACTCCATCGGTCGGGGGAGTCAGTACGTGTAGCGTGGCCACGTTGACGATCCTGCCGGTCGGCACCGGCAATCCAGTTAAGGGGACTCAACCACGTTCAAGTCGGTTCGGTCGCGACCGTTCTGCATCCGTGCGAACGGCCCGGATGACCGAAATTGTTATAACAATTTCGGTCACCGAGGTCCCGGAAACTTCCGCTTGACGGGTTTCAATGCCCTCCGTGACGCTTTCCACCGGCAAATCACCCTGCCTGTGTTGGAGCAGCCATGAACCGGGGCATGTACGACGACCACGAGGTGCCGGGGCACGGGCCCACGGTCATTCTGGCCCACGACGACGAGGGCGACGCGGCCGCCGTGCCGCACGAGGTCGCGGAGGCGCTGCGCCACCCGCCGCGGATGACGAAGCTCGAGGCGCTGGACACGTTCGAGGCGGACCTGCGGGGTAGCGAGGACAAGGAAGGCTGCCTGAGGGACTGGCGCAGATCCTACCCGCACCTCGCGGACGACCTCTCGCGCATGTACCAGGACCACCTGTTCGGGGCGTTCGTGGCGTCCCCGTCGGTTCCGCTCCCGCCCGGCTTCGGTAGCCCCCGCCTCGTCCACTCCGGCGAGCCCGCGGATCCCGCGCCCGCGATGGCGCCCGTCTACACGGCGCTGCTCCTCGCGATCTGCGTCCAGGTCCTCGTGACGGTCCTCCTCGTCGCCCTCCGCGTCGGGGGCGCCCTGGACTGGTCGTGGGGCTGGGTGACCGCGCCGCTGTGGGTGCCGTCGACCGTGGCGACCGTGCTGGTCGTCATCCTCGGGCTCGCCCTGGCGGCGCTCGAGGAGCGCGACGCCGCCCGCCGCAGGAGGCGCGCGTGAACCAGGCAGACGACACCACGGCCCGTTGGGATCCGGAGCGGCGCGAGCTCGTCGTGACGGCGGGCGGCCGCGTCCTGCACGTCACGGACAAGGCGCTGGACACGTGGCAGTTCGACCTCGACCACCTGCCGGCGGAGTTCACCGAGACGTTCTGCGGACCCGAGTTCGAACGCGTCCGCGAGGGCCTGCGCCCCGGCTATGAGGCCGCGCAGGCCGCCCGCGCGGAGCTGCGGTGGTCGGCCATCGGCTCGTCCATCCACGACCTGACGGGCCTGTCGACCAACGACGGGGACGAGGGCGTGTTCGAGACAGACCTCGCCAGGCGCGGCTACCGCATCGTGAGGATCTGACCATGGGTGAGCACAAGCGCCTGACCCCCGAGGGCCGCGCCGCGCGTGCGGCCTCCGCCCACGCGGACGCCGTCGAGGCCTCCCGCGACCGCATGCGCAAGGCGATCGACGGCCTCACGCACGCCGTGAGGTGGCGCATGCGGGACCTGTCGCCCGAGGAGATGGCGGTCGCGCTCGGCACCACCGTGGGCGTGTTCGCGGCGTCCGCGGGCGGCCCGTCCGGCGCGGGGTCCATCGCGGGCCGCGTCGACGAGGTTGCCCGTGCGGTCATCGAGCAGGCCGGGGAGGCCGCGTGATGCGTTTCTACTTCTCACGCACGGCACAGCCCCACCCCGCTCTGACCCGCTTCCTGGTCTCGGGTGTCATCGAGGGAGACAGCCTGGAAGCCGTTAGGGCCTCGATGGACGCCCTCTTCCGTGACCGGGGCGTCCCCGAAGCCCACCAGAACTTCGCGTTCCAGGACCTCGACGAGGTTCGCGACGCGGTGCGCGGTGTGCTCGTCACCACCACGATGGAGGCGGACTCGTGAGCGCCGTCCCGCACCGAATCCCGCCCGTGGTCGTCCGCGCCTTCAGCCGCATGGATCCGTGGGTCGCGCGCGAGATCGTGACGACGACCATGCGGCTGACGCCCGAGGAACACGTCGAGGTCGACCGGGTGCTCCGCCAGGACCTCGCTGAGGCCCGCGCCGCCCTGGCCGCCGCCGTGAAGGCGCAGGACCCCGACCGCCACTTCCGCGGGCTGCCCAAGAGCCCCGAGGTCATCGCGGCCTACGACGCGGTGCGCGACGCGGAGGCGGCGGTGGCGCGGCTCGAGCGCGAGGGGAGGACGTCGTGAGGGACCGACGCATATACCGCTTCGCCACGCCCGAGGAGGCCACGGCGTGGAAGCGCTCGCCTGAGCGACGCTTGACCTCCGAATACCATGACGGGGCGCTCGAGGAGGTCGACGAGCTGTTGGCCCCGCACGGCCTCGAGGTCGTCCTCGAGTGGTTCCAGAGCGACGCGTGGTTCGTCATCGAGCCCCGTGTGCCCTCATGACGGCTCCCGACCTCGTCGCCCGCATGATCGCCGCCAAGGAGCGCGCCATGCTCGACCTCATGGACGTGACGGTCACCGTGGACGGCCCCGAGACGCCCGCCGTCGCCGACGTCGCCGAGCAGCTGCGGGCCATGCTTGCGGAGACGGACCCCGGCCCCGTCCTGATGGTCGGGCCGCCCGGGAACCGCAGACAGAGGCGCGCCGCCGCCCGGAACAGGAGGAGAGCATGAAGCTCAATACGACACCGAGGCGGCCCTGGACGGCCGAGGACGACGCACGGCTCGCGGAGCTGAAGGTGCAGGGCCTGTACGACTCCGAGGTCGCCGCGGAGCTCGGCCGGACCACGGAGGCCGTGACCTCGCACCGCCAATGGCTGCGGGGGCATGCCGCCAAGGTCGCGCCCGTGCCCGACGCGCCGCCCCACGAGGAGGACGAGGACAGCCGGAGTGGCCGCGCATGGACGCCGGAGGAGGACGACAGGCTCGCCGCCATGCGAAGCCGGGGCGTGCCCGAGGTCGAGATCGCGGCGAAGCTCGGGCGGACCGTGGGGGCCATGCAGGGCCACGTCTACAGGATCCGCATGCAGGGCGACACCACGATAGCCTCCGGCAAGCGGGCGTCCCCGTGGACGCCCGAGCGCGTCGCCGAGGCCCGCGCCATGCGCGCCGAGGGGCTGACCCCGAGCCAGATCGCCGTCCGCCTCGGGAGCAACGCCGTCTCGGTCGGCCGCGCCCTGCGGTCTCCGGAGACGACCGAGGACAGCCCGGGCGAGGGCGTCCGCGTCGGCCGCATGGTGCCCGACCACAACCGCACCGCCGCCGCCGTCGAGGAGGCCCGGGCCGCCCTGGCGCGCGCGGAGGCCCGCCACCGCGAGGCCATCGACCCCATCCTGGCAACCGTGCGGGAGGCGATCGTCAGGGCGGGCTTCGTCGACGGCCCGGACGGGGACGACGGCGACGGCGTGTGGCCCTCCCCCGAGTGGCTCGTCCTGGACCACCTGCGCCGCCAGGGCCTCGAGCTCCGGAGGGTCGCATGACGCTGGACGAGGCCAACGCGGTCCTGGACCGCCTGGGCGTGGACGCGAGCGCGGAGTACGTGCCCGACACCGACCAGCTCTACGTCCACCCCGGCGAGCGCCTCACCCGCGAGGACCTCATGGCCATCGCGCGGGAGCTCCCCGGCGCGTGGGTCGTCATGGAGGCGGGCTCGCCCATCCACTGGCGGCTGACCGGCACTTGGCACGACGGCGGGAGGCTGCATTGAGCGACGTCGTCCCGCTCCGCCCGGGCGCCGTCCTGCCGCTCCGCCAGGCGCCCGACCGACGCGTCGTCACGCTGTGCGAGGCCCTCCTCGCCCAGGCGCTGTCGGGCCGCGTCCGGACACTCGCCGTCGCGAGCCTCGTGGCGGGCGACGAGCCGGGGCTGAGGCCCGTGCTGCGGTGGGTCGACGCGCCCGAGCACGCGATGGCCCTGTCGGGCGCGGCCGCGAAGCTCGCGCGGGAGATCGCGGAGACCTGAATCGGAGGTTGCGGGCGAGCGGGCACCGGCACGACGCTTTTGGCAGGCGAATCTACCGGGCCCCGGCGGATCGCCCCCACCCGAGGATCCGCCAAGTAGAAGACGATCACGATCGACTCGCACCCCCACGAGCGTCTGGCCAACGCGGTGCTCCACCTCGCAAACGCGCTCACGCTGCCCGGAGGCATCAAAGGTTCCATGTCGCGTGTCGAGGCGGCACGCGACCTCGTGCGCGACCTCGCGGCCCCAGACCACGCGGAGAAGCCGTCACCCGCTCCGAAGGGCCCGATCGCCTTCATTCGTGAGACCCGAACCAGGCCCGACGGCTCCCTCGAGACGCGAGCGCGCTACGGGTACGGGGCGACCGCACCGTCCTCCCCGACGATGCCGGAACTCAAAGCACGCTTGTCCGCGCTACGGGCCCACGTCCCGCTCTGGACGCTGGAATGGAAGGGCGACCGCTTCCGCGTGACCGACGGCATCGTGACCGCGACGACCGACGTCATTCCGCCCGACGCGACGGTGAAGGTCAGGGTCGAGGCGATCAACGCGCTCGTGCGGGGCATGCGTCTGACCATGACGGAGTGGGATAGAGCCGCCGCCGTCCACGCCGACCGTATCTACGAGGCCGACCGCGTCATGGTCCGCGCCGTCGAGCCCAGCCACCCGGGCCCCGACGATCGGGACACGTGGGTGCTGGACCCCGACGCCACGGGCCACCGCGCACCCTTCACCGCAGGCGACCTCGTGGTCCGGTCGTCGGGCCGGGCGGGCATCCACCAGGTCGTCGCGGTCTCGATGGACGGGGACGAGGAAGCCCCGCGCCATCGAAGCCTGCGCCTGAAGGTCAAGCCGCAGGACGTCGTGGTCGACCGGGACGCGTTCTGAGATGACCGAGTTCGGCCCCCACACGCGCTACACAGACCCGCGAATCTACGGGCTCGTGGCGGGCTACGCCTGGGGGCCGCACCAGCGCGGGATGCTGCTCGGCACCTATCCGTGGGAGCAGACGCAGTCCGCCGCCTCCATCGTCGCCTGCATGCGCGAGCGCGGCATCCAGGTGGCGCGGGACAAGGCGGGGACGGCCTGGATCCACATGGACGGCCTGCCGCCCGATGACCCGATGCTGCCGACCTACCTCGCTCAGAGCCTGTTTGAGTAGGATCAGGCTTAGAGCCTGTTTGACCTGTCTTAGCTGTTATAGGCTCGGATCAGGCGGTGGCAGTTGGCGATGCTGACGGCATCTTCGGCTGCCGTGGTGCTCTGTTCCAGGTTGCGCGTGAGGCGATGATAGCGGTTGGTCAGGGTGCCGAAGGTGCCCTCGATGCGCCATCGCACGGGCAAGGGTTTGAAGCCTTTCACGTCCCGCTCGCGCGTAGAGACCTGAACCTCGATGCCGTGAGGTGCGGCGGCCTGCGCCATGCGGGCACCGCTGTAGATGCCGTCGACCTTGACGCGTCGAGGCGTCCAGCCCTCGGCAGCGGCGCGGTCCAGCAACTCTGCCGCGGCGGCCGTGTCGTGCACGTTGGCGGCCGTCACCGACGTGGCGAGCACGAAGCCGAGCGAGCAGGTCAGCACGTGACGCTTGATGCCCTTCACCTTTTTGTTGCCGTCCACGCCGCGCTCTCCCGCCTGCGGCCCTGACGCGACGCTTTGCGAGTCCATGATCGCCGTCGCGGGTTCGGGGTCGCGTCCGCGGCGAGCCCGCTCGGCGCGCGTCAGCACGGCCGCGATGTCGGCCCACACGCCGTCGGCGCGGAAGCGGTCGTGCCAGGAGCGCACGGTCTGCCACGGACCGAACTCCCTGGGCAGAAAACGCCATGGACAGCCGGCCTTCTCCAGATACAAGCAGGCGTTGACGATCTCGCGCAGGTCAGCGGTCAGCGTCCTGTACACGCCCATCATCGGCGCAAGTGTTGCCCACTCGCTGTCTGTCAGATCGCTCGGATAGCGCCGACCGTCATCCTTGTAGCGATCCCGAGCCTCGGCAGTCCACATCGTCGCCTCCACCAGAAACGACAACGCAAACCGATCAAAGAAAGGTCAAACAGGCTCTAATGCATTTGGACGCTGTCCTGTATTGGCGAGCGCTTCCACGCCGGACAGCACAGCGACGCAAGCGAGGCGTGCGGCGGCGACATCCAAGCGTCCCGCCCGCGACCGCATCAGACCGCCCCAGTGGACGAGCGCGCCGAAGCTGCGCTCGACCACCCATCGCTTTTCGACCACGACGAAGCCGCGCTGGCCCGGCGCTCGCTCGACCACACGATGGCGCATGCTATGCAGGTGGCACCAATCGCGGCATCGCTCGGCCGTGAAAGCTCCGTCCAGCAGCGCCACGCGCAGGCTCGGCCACGCCGCCTTGCCGCCCGACAGCGCCTCCAGGCAGTCCCGGTCCTGCATGCTGGCCGGCACGACGGCGAGTGAACCGCCCCGGGTTTCTCGGAGGCTGATTGGCTTGGAATTTACGCCGCCATCGGGGGGGCCTCAAGCGCGGCGTAGAAGGCTGCTTCGGCTTCGGCCGGCGGAACGTTGCCGATCGGCTCGAGCAGCCTGCGGTGATTGTACCAGTCGACCCACTCAAGTGTGGCATATTCGACGGCCTCGAACGACCGCCATGGACCCCGCCGATGGATCACCTCGGCCTTGAACAGGCCGTTGATGGTTTCAGCGAGGGCGTTGTCGTAACTGTCTCCTATGCTGCCGACAGAGGGTTCGATGCCGGCTTCGGCAAGTCGTTCTGTGTATTTTATGCTGACGTATTGTACTCCACGGTCAGAGTGATGAATGAGAGCGCCGACAGGTCGGCGCTGGTGTAGGGCCTGCTCCAGGGCGTCCAGCACGAAGCTGGTCTGAGCGGAGCGCGAAGCTCGCCAGCCAACAATGCGGCGGGCGAACACGTCGATGACAAAAGCCACATAGACGAACCCGGACCAGGTCGCGACATAGGTGAAGTCCGACACCCACAGCGCGTTGGGACGAGGGGCCTTGAACTGCCGGTTCACCCGGTCGAGCGGGCAAGCCGCCGAGGGATCCGGCACTGTGGTGCGGGCCTTTCTTCCCCTCACAACCCCTTGCAGCCCCAAGACACGCATCAGGCGCGCCACCGTGCAGCGGGCGACGCGGATGCCCTCGCGGTCGAGTTGCCGCCAGATCTTCCGCACCCCGTAGACGCCGAAGTTCTCGTCGAACACGCGGCGGATCTCGACCATCAGCGTCGCATCGCTCCTGGCCCGCGCCGATCGCTTGGTGGGGTCGGCCTGCCGGGCCGCGTGCGCGTGGTACGTCGACGGGGCGATCGGCAACACTTTGCAGATCGGCTCGACCCCATGAGCATCCCGATGCTCGTCGATGAAGGCTTTCATGTCCGTGAGCGGCGGTCGAGCTCCGCCATGGCAAAATACGCGCTCGCCTTGCGCAGGATCTCATTCGCCTGCCGCAGCTCGCGGACTTCGCGTTCCAGCGCCTTGATGCGCTCGCGCTCGTCCGATGCAGGGCCAAGCCTCGCGGCTTTGCTGCTCTCTGCTTCCTTGATCCAATTGCGCAGGGTTTCCCCCGAACAGCCGATCTTGGACGCGATCGAACGAATGGCCGCGTGCCGCGAGCTGTGCTCGCCTTGATGCTCCTGCACCATCCGGACCGCGCGCTCGCGGACCTCGGGAGAAAACGGGGGTGTGCGCTTCGTCATGGCTCCAGTCTCGCAAGATCAGGAGCCTCCGGGAAACCCGGGGCGGTTCAGATGGGGATCAGGCGCGGAGGTCACTCAAACAGATGGGGTGATTGGGGCTCCAGCCCAGGCCCAACGGTGGCTGCTCCTGCCCGGATGGTTCAACGTGGTCCGTGTCGAGCGGCCACAAGCATCGCGACAGGAGCAACCATGACGTACTATGCCGGACTGGACGTGTCCCTGGAAGAGACCGCGATCTGCGTGGTCGATGACGCGGGTCGGATCGTGAAGGAGCTGCGCGCCGCGAGCGCGCCAGGGCCGCTGGTTGCGGCCCTGCAGGGCTTGAAGCTGCCGATCGAGCGGATCGGCCTCGAAGCCTGCTCGTTGACGGCTTGGCTGCACGAGGGCCTGCGCGCGGCGGGGCTGGCGGCGGTCTGCATCGAGACACGGCAGGCCAACGCCGCCATGAAGACCATGCCCAACAAGACCGACCGCAACGACGCGCGTGCCCTGGCGCAGATCATGCGCACCGGCTGGTTCCGGCAGGTGCACGTCAAGTCGCAGCAGTGCCGGCTGTGGCGCTCGCTGCTGGTCGCACGCCGCACGGTGCTGAACGAGATGCGGTCGATCGAGAACGTCGTTCGGGCCATGCTTCGGGAAGCCGGGCTGAAGGTCGCCACGCCGAGCCGGGCAGCCTTCGACAAGCGTGTGCGCGAACTCTGCTCGGACGACACAGCGTTGCTGGCGATGGTGGAGCCGTTGCTCACTATACTGTCGACGATGATCCAGCAGCTCGCCCGATTGACAAAACAGGTGCTGAAGATCGTGCGCGAGGAAAAGATCTGTCGGCGGCTGATGAGCGCACCCGGCGTCGGCCCGATCACCGCCCTGGCGTTTCGCGCCACGATCGACCGACCCGATCGGTTCGGCCATTCGCGCGACGTCGGTGCCCATCTCGGCCTGACGCCCTCGCGCTACCAGTCGGGCGAGACCGACATTCAGGGCAAGATCAGCCGATGCGGCGACGAACTGGCGCGAACGGCCCTGTACGAGGCCGCTAACGCGCTGCTCGTGCGCAGCCAGAAATGGTCCAGCCTGCGGGCCTGGGGCATGACGATCGCCAAGCATCGCGGCATGGCGCGGGCGCGCGTTGCCGTAGCCCGAAAGCTGGCCGTGGTCCTGCACCGGATGTGGAGCGACGGTACCGACTTTCGGTTCGGCACCGGGCCGACCACCGCGCCCGCCACCGTAGTTGCCTGACGCTCGGAGGACACCGCGGGCCGCCACCCGCACGAGCTTCACCTGAAAGGGTGATGTGGACCGTTCCCGTGGGGACGATCGGTAAGGCCACCTCGTTGAGAGTCTTGAGCCCGCGGCGACGTCGCGAAGTCGTGAAACAGATCGAGGGACCGAGCCGGACTGACCCCATCATGCGGCGGCGAAACGCCGACCGCGAAGAGAAGCGTGTGACCCGCGGGAACGGGACAAAAAACCTGACAGGAGCGCTTGACCTCCAGAGCCCCAATCAGAGAAGGCTCTCAGTGGCAGATCGAGGTCTCGTGCGTCAGCGTGCTATCCCTCCACGGCCCGGTCGAGACGCACGGCGTCGTGCCAGTCTTCAAGGCGTGCGTGTTCGGACGGACCGAGCGGGCGGACGGGATCCGGCGCGACGGCCTGAACCACGACGCGTGGGTCGTGGGGAGGTCGGACGTCCGGCGCACACACCGCATGGACAAGCCCGGGGAGTGGTGGCCACCGGGCGAGCACGTCGCCAAGCGGGGCGGCGTCAGGGGCACGCTCACGCGGGCGCGGAACACCGCCCGGGCGGTGTCGGCGGCCCTCGCCGACTGGGAGGCGTACAGCGCCTGGATCGCCCGCAAGAGGGCGGACATGCACGAGGACACCCGGGGCACGATCGCCGCGCAGCTGGAGGACGAGGACGAGAGCGTGGTAGGCGTCACGCTCTGACGGGAGGTCGCCATGGACGAGGTCGACGGGCACGAGAAGGGTCAGGTCTTCAAGGCGCTGATGCGCGAGGCCTCGGCCGCATGCCCGGACCTCGACGTGTCGGACCTCCCCTGGCGGTGGCTGGCCATCGCGGCCGCCCGCCGCCTGTGCGCGGATCCGCCGTCCGACCGCGCGGCCGAGGTCTGGGCGCTGCTCATCGACGCGCCCGTGAGGCAGGCAGCCCGCGCCTGACCGGGCTTGCGTCCGTTCCTGCTTCGTTCTCACATGCGGGTATGATTCGCCGCCTCGTCGAGTACCCCGCCGTCCTCGTCAACGTGACCTGCGGCCTGTGCCCGAGGCGGGGCCGCTACAGGCTCGCGCGCCTGGCCGAGCGGTTCGGCGCCACGGCCCCGCTCGACGACGTGCTGCGGGCCATCGTGGGTGGGTGCGGTCCCCGCTGCGGGGCGCGGTTCGAGGACCTCGCGCCCGAGCCGTCGACGCCGCCCGCGGTCACCGGCGTGGCCCTGAGACGGCATGGGTCGCCGCGCGAGGCGCTGCCAGGGCGGGATAGGCGTTGAGCCCTTGGCTCAGGTGTCGAGCATGTCCCACTCGTCGCCCAACACCCACCGCAACGCGCTGAGCTTGCCGTTCAGCATGCCCCACTCGAAATCGTCCCAGGGCCCAAGGTCGTCTGGGTGCTTCTCCTCCATGCGCGCCGCCGACGCGAGTGCACCTTCCCAGATGCTGCGCTCGATGATGTCGCGCGGATACATCTCGCCGCGCCTGTGCTTATAGCCGTCCACGACCCTGACCTTGCCCGTCTCGACCTCGTGGCGGAGGTTCCAATGGCGGTTGTACCAGACCTGGTCGCAGAGCTTGCCCGTGGCCTCCACGATCTCCGACACCAGCCTGGGCTCGTCGGGAGCGAACTCCTCGAAGGCCTCGCGCTCGTCGAAGTAATCCGGATCGTGAGCCTTGAGCACGGCGACGAGGTCGTTGGAGAAGGTCGAGCCGTCGGCGCCGAACAGGTCGGCGATGTCAGGGTGAGGCGTCCGGCGGTCCCCGCCAGGCAGGCTGAAGTCGGTGTGGTTGACGGTCACGAACGCGAAGGTGCGCCCCTCGCCCCGCTCGGCCGCGACCACGTCGGCGTACATCTCGATGAGGACCGCGTCGGCCATCCCGTTCTTGTTCTTGTGCTGGAACGGGGCGCGGCCTTCCAGCCCGCGGTCGGCGGCCCGCAGCTTGACGGAGGCGGTCGTGTCGACGATCCCCGCCCCGGCGAATAGCCTCTCGACACGTGCCACGGCGCCGAGCAGCTCCTCCCCGTTTCGCGACAGGCGGAGGTCGACGTCGTGAAGCTCCGCCATCGCGGCCGGCCTGCCGCCATCGGTGCCGAACTGGGCCACGACCTCCCGGGCCCGCTTCAACGTCGTCGCGATGCCCTGGACGCTTCCGCGGACGACCTCGTCCTTCCGGCGGGCGAACTCCTCGACGACGAGGCGGGGCACCACCAGCGAGACCGTCCTGGCTTCGACGAGGTGCTCGACGGCGGACAGCACCGGCTCGTGCCGGTAGTCCTTCACGATGTCGAGCCAGATGCAGCTATCGGCGAGAAGACGGAGCATGAGGCGTTTCGCGCCCGGTTTCGCGCCCAAACGTCTGGGCCGCTTTCAAACGGAACCACAAGTCACTGTAAGAACGGTGCTTTTTGGTGCCGCAAGAGGGATTCGAACCCCCGACCCCCTCATTACGAATGAGGTGCTCTACCAGCTGAGCTATTGCGGCGCCCTGAGCCACGCCGGAGCGGGCTGTGGTGTGTCTAGCAGATCCCGCGGCCGTGTCCAGCGATTCCCACTGCGCGACGGGTGGATGCGGTTCCCCCGCGGCGCGGCCTGTCCTAGACTGGCGCCATGGACCAGACACAGCCGCGTCAGCACCACGACATCGGGGGCGTTTCGGCCTTCACGTGCCGGGCGATCGATAAGGAGCCCCACGCCCTGTCCGACTTCGACCGGGAGGTCGACGCTCTGCGGCAGATCCTGGGCGCCAAGGGCGTCATGACCGTGGATGAGCTTCGGCGCGGCATCGAGTCCATCCCCGAAGCCGACTATCACCGGCTGTCCTATTACGAGCGCTGGATCCGCTCGATCGCCGACAACCTCCTGCGGTCCGGCGTGGTGGCGGAGGACGAACTCGCGGCCGCGCTCGACGGGATCGGTCCGGCACCTCTGGAAACGCGCGCATGACCGCCGCTCTCGCGCCCGGCGCGCCGGTGCGGGTGCGCGACGCCTGGCCGGAACGGTTCGGCAGCGTCCATCAGCGCACGCCGCACTACCTGCGCGGACGCGAGGGCCGCGTGGTGAGGCGCCTCGGCGCCTTCCTGAACCCGGAGAACCTCGCCTTCGGCGCCCCGGCGCCGGTGGTCGCGCTCTACCACGTCGCCTTCGATGCCGCCGCGGTCTGGCCGGGTGCGCCGGCCGACGGCGATCTCCTGGTCGAGATCTACGAACACTGGCTGGAGCCCCTCCCATGAGCGCCATCGTCGAGGCCGACGGGGCGAGGCTGCTCGGCGCCCTGCGCCTGCTCCTGGCCGAGAAGGGCATCGCCACGCCGGAGGAGATCGCGGAGCGGATCGCCCTCACGGAGCGGGCCTCGCCGAAGCTCGGCGCCGCCCTGGCGGCGCGCGCCTGGTGCGAGCCAGCCTTCCGCACGCGCCTGCTCGCGGACGGCACGGCCGCGGCCGAGAGCGCCGGCATCGCCCTGCGCGGCTTGCCGCCCCTCGGCGTGCTGGAGAACACTGCCGCGGTGCATCACCTCGTGGTCTGCACGCTGTGCTCCTGCTACCCGCGCGCGGTGCTGGGCTATCCGCCCCACTGGTTCAAGTCCTCCACCTACCGGGCGCGCGCCGTGCGCGACCCGCGCGGCCTGCTGGCCGAGTGGGGCACCGTGCTGCCCGAGGGGCAGCGGATCCGCGTCGTCGACTCCACGGCGGACTTCCGCTGGATGGTGCTGCCGCGTCGCCCGGCCGGCACCGAGGGGTGGGACCAGGACAGGCTGGCGGCTCTGCTCGACGAGCGACACCTGATCGGCGTGGCGGTGCCGTCCGCGGAGGCGAGCCCATGACCGGGGAGAACGCGGCGCCGCGCGGCGACCTGATGGTCCGCACCGTGGCCATGCCGGCCGACACCAACGCCAACGGCGACATCTTCGGCGGCTGGGTCATGTCACAGATGGACATCGCCGGCGGCATCTGCGGGGTCGACCGGTCGCGCGGGCGCGTCGTCACCGTGGCGGTCGACGGCATGACCTTCATCCGCCCCGTGAAGGTCGGCGACGTGCTCTGCGTCTACGCCGAGGTCGAGCGGGTCGGGCGCACCTCCATGCGGATTCTGGTCGAGGCCTGGGCGCGGCGCTTCCGCACCGCCGAGCGCGACAAGGTCACGGCCGCCACCTTCACCTTCGTGGCCATCGACGACGACGGCCGGCCGCGCCCGGTGCCGGCAGGCTGACACTTCGAGCGGCGCCGTTCATCGAACGTCAACCATCCCGGCACCACGCTCGCGGGAGCGCCCGACGCCGTTCTTCGGCCGGCGACACCGGGATGGATCCCATGAACGACCTCGCCAGCCGCTGGCTCACCTACGACGACATGGCCGAGGCGCTCGGCATCACGCCGGACAGCGCCCGCCGCCTCGCCACCCGTCACAAGTGGGCCCGCCGCCCCGGCAACGACGGACGCGCCCTCGTGGCCGTGCCGCAGGAGCGCCTGGACCGCCCGCAGGAGCCCCGCGCCGACGGTCCGGCCCCGGACGACGCGGCCGAGGACGCGCCGGAGGCGAGCCGCGACGCCCGCGCGCTCATCGGCTACCTCGAGCGCCGCGTCGGCGAACTCATCGACGACCTTCTCGAGGCCCGCCGCGTCGCCGAGGAAGCCCGCGCCGAGGCGCGCGAGGCGCGCACCGTCGCCGAGGTCCTGCGCGTCCAGGCGGGACAGGTCGACGTGCTCACCGCCCTGGTGGCGGCCGAGCGCGCCCACCTGGTCGAGGTTCGGGCCGACCGCGACCGCATCGTCGCGATCCTGGCCGAACGCCCGACGCCCTGGTTCGAGCGCGTCACCGGCCTGCTGCGCAAGGCGGGCTGAGCCCCTACCCCCGCAGCCTCGCCGCGGCGGCTGTCACGCCCAGGATCGCGCCGCCGACCAAGAGCCCGACACAGCCGGCACCCGCCGCCGCGACGGCCCAGTCCGCGACCCCCGCGGCCGGATCGGGCATGGCGCCGGCGACGGCCGCGGCCGCGCCGTCGAGCGCGTGGGCTGGCGCTTCGAAGCCCAGCACCTCGGCGCCGTGCAGCAGGATGCCGCCGCCGACCCAGATCATCGCCGCCGTGCCGATGGCCGACAGCGCGGCCATCACCGGCGGCATGCCGCGCACGAGGCCGCGGCCGAGCGCCCGCACCGGCGCGGCCCCTCCCCTCGCGAGGCGCAGCCCGACGTCGTCGACCTTCACCACCACCGCCACCACGCCGTAGACCCCGAGCGTGACCGCGACGGCGACCAGCGCCAGCACGACAGCCTCCGTCAGGAGCGGCCTGTCGGCCACCTCGGCCAGCGAGATCGCCATGATCTCGGCCGACAGGATCAGGTCGGTGCGGATCGCGCCGCGCACCCGGCCATCCTCCAATCGCCGGGGGTCGGGATCGACGGGCGCCTCCGCCCCGTGCGCGCCGGGGCCGGACAGGACCTCGGCGACCTTCTCGGTCCCCTCGAAGCACAGGAACAGCCCGCCCAGCATCAGCAGCGGCGTCACGGCCCAGGGCGCGAGCCAGTTCAGCAGCAGCGCGGCCGGCAGCAGGATGAGGAGCTTGTTGCGCAGCGAGCCGAGCGTGATGCGGCCGATCATCGGCAGCTCGCGGTCGGGCGAGAGGCCCGCGACGTAGCGCGGCGTCACGGCGGTGTCGTCGACCACCACGCCGGCCGCCTTGAGCCCGACCCGGCCGGAGGTGCCCGCCACGTCGTCGAGCGAGGCGGCGGCCAGCTTGGCGATGCCCGCCACGTCGTCGAGCAGCGCGAAGAACCCGGACGGCATGGCGTGTTCCCGATCGGGCGCCGGTCGCGGCGTCTACCGGCGTCAACGGCCGGAACGTCCATCCGGCTCCGTCATTGACCATTACGGATCGGACAGGGAGGCCGGGGGCGCGATGGCGGGACGCGAGGACGAGGACGTCGACCGCCTGCCGGAGCGCTCGCAGCGCGCCCTGGAGCGCCTGAAGGACCCGCGCGAGCACGCCCTGGCATCGGCGCTCGACCTCGACGACTTCGCCCGGTTGGCCAAGGCGAGGCTGCCGAAGGCGGTCTACGGCTACGTGGCCAACGGCGCCGAGGCCATGGTGGCGCGCGACAACAACCGCTCGGCCTTCCAGCACTGGCGCATGGTGACGCGCGTGCTGCGCGACGTGTCGGCGCGCTCGCAGGAGACGACGCTCTTCGGCAAGCGATACGCCGCGCCCTTCGGCATCGCGCCGATGGGCGCCTCCGCGGTCGTGGCCTACGACGCCGACAACGCCATGGCGCGCGCCGCCCGCGAGGCCGGCATCCCCTTCGCCCTGTCGGCCAACTCCATCACGCCGCTGGAGGAGGTGGCGAAGACCAATCCCGACAGCTGGTTCGCCGCCTACCAATCGCCCGATCCTTCGAAGATCGAGCGCATGCTCGGCCGCGTCGAGCGCGCCGGCTACGAGGTCTACATGCTCACGGTCGACGTGCCGGTGGGCTCGAACCGCGTCAACGATAAGCGCGCCGGCTATTCCATGCCGTTGCGCCCGACGCCGCGCCTCACCCTCGATGGGCTGACGCACCCGCGCTGGCTCGCCGGCACCTTCGGCCGCACGATCCTGAAGCGCGGCGTGCCGGAGATCTCCAACCTCGAAGCCGACCACCGCGTCGGCATCTTCTCGCGCGAGGTGGCGGTGATCGCCGGCCACGACGACTTCGGCTGGCGCGAGGCCGAGCTGATCCGCAAGCTCTGGCCCGGCAAGTTCGTCATCAAGGGGGTGCTGTCGGCCGAGGACGCCCGAATCGCGCGCGAGCTCGGGGCCGACGGCGTCGTGGTGTCGAACCACGGCGGGCGCCAGCTCGACGCCGCTGTGTCGCCCCTGGAAGTGCTGCCCGAGGTGCGGCGCGAGGCCGGCGGCATGGCGGTGCTGTGCGACAGCGGCTTCCGCCACGGCACGGACGTGCTGAAGGCCCTGGCGCTCGGCGCCGACTTCGTGATGGTGGGCCGGCCGTTCCTGTTCGCCGCGGCCGTTGCCGGGGAGGCCGGCGTGCAGCGCGCGATCGGCATCCTGTCGAAGGAGATCGACATCGACCTCGCGCTGCTCGGCGTGAACGAGGCGCGCGAGGTCGGGCCGGAGGCTTTGCGGGAGGCCTTCACGCCTCCCCGGATGGGAGAACCCGCATGAAGATCGGCGACAAGGTCCGCTTCCGGCGCGAGGCGGCGCACCGTGACACCCTCGGCCCCATGGCCGACCAGATCGGCACGGTGGTCGACGTCGGCGAGGCCGACGGGGTCGAGACGCTGGTGGTCCGCTACGGCGACAACGGCCCGCTGGAGGCCGGCACCCCGGCCTCCGAGTTCGAGATCGCCGACGACGACGACGCGGAGCCCGCCTGAGCGCGACCCGATCGCCCCGGCGGCGCGTTGGATCCGTGCGGGCCCGGCCGCCCGCGCATCACCCGAGGAGGAGGTTCCATGCCCGACGATCAGCCCAACCCGGTCGAGGTGCCGTCCGACGCACCGGTCGAGGCGCCGCAGCCGACGCCCGACGTGATCGACCCCGCCATCGGCATCCCGACGGGCCCGAGCCCGACGCCGACCAGCCCCGGCACGCCCGGCGCCCCGCTCTCGCCCGGACCGGCCTGAGCGGTCAGGCGCCCATCAGGCCCAGCAGCGCTTCCACCACGGCCGCCGGCGCTTCGCCCGGGATGTTGTGGCCGATGCCGGCGAGCACACGGCGCCGGTAGGGCCCGTGAACTTCCTCGCATCCGCGTCCTCGGCGTCCGGCGGCCCGACGCCGTCGTCCGCGCCGCAGAGCGACACGGTCGGCACGGCGATCGACGGCTGGGCAGCGATCCTGCGCTCGACCTCGGCGACGGCGGGGTCGCCCGGCACCAGCCCGAAGCGGTGGCGGTAGGAGTGGATCACCACGTCGACGAAGTCGGGGTTGTCGAAGGACGGAGCGGTGGCGTCGGACAGGGTCGGCCCCTCGACCCAGCTCGGCGACCACAGGCGCCACAGCAGGCGGCAGAAGCCGCGCCGGTCCGCAGCGAGCCCGGCGCGGCCCCGCTCGGAGTGAAGATAATACTGGTACCAGAGGCGATGCTCTGCCTCGGGCGGCAGCGGTCGGCCCGATCGCGCGATGTCCTGGACGTTGTAGCCGTCGCCGGTGACGAGGCACCGCACCCGCTCGGGCCACAGCGCCGCGACGATGCAGGCGGCGCGGCCGCCCCAGTCGAAGCCCATCAGGGCCGCGGACGGGATGCCGAGCGCGTCGAGCAGGTCGAGCAGGTCTCGCGCCAGGACAGCCTGTTCCCCTGAGCGCGGCGTGGCGGGGTCGCGGAAGCGCGTCGGGCCGTAGCCGCGCAGGTAGGGCACGATCACTCGGTGACCCACCGCGGCGAGCGGCGGCGCGACGCGGTCGAAGCAGCGCGGGTCGTAGGGGAAGCCGTGGAGCAGGATGACCGGCGGCCCGTCCGCCGGCCCGCTCTCCTCGCAGGCGATCGCGAGCGTCGGGGTCAGCGCCGTGATGCGGCGCTGGTCGGCGGCCGGCATGGGACGGAGCTACTCGAAGAACTCGACGACGCCGTCGTCGAGGTCGTAGCGCGCGCCGACGATCTTCAGGCGCCCGTCGCGCAGCGGCTCCTGCAGCATCTGCTCCGTGTTGCGCAGCCGGTCGACGATGCGGCGGACGTTGTGGCGGACGGACCGGTCGAGCAGATCGTGGTCGCCCTCCTGCTTGGCGCGGATCACCGCGGGCAGGATGGGCTCGATCATCTGGCCGATGCTGCCCGGATATTCCGTGCATTGCTCGACCACGCTGACAGCCGCGCCGACGGCGCCGCAGCGCTCGTGGCCGAGCACCACGACGAGCGGCGCGCCCAGCACCGCGACGCCGTATTCGATGCTGCCCATGGCGGCGAGGTCGACCACGTTGCCGGCGTTGCGCACGATGAAGAGGTCGCCGAGGCCCCGGCCGAACAGCAGCTCGGGGGACACGCGGCTGTCCGAGCAGCCGACCAGCACGCAGAACGGACGCTGCTCCTGCGCCAGCGCGGCGCGGCGCTCGGCGCCGAGGAGCTGCGGCCGCGGCGCGCCGCCGGACACGAAGTGGCGGTTACCCTCCTTGAGGAGGGCGAGGGCTTCGTCCGGGGTGACGCGCTGGCCGGCGGACGTCGCGGGGGTGGTCATGGGATTCCTCTGTCGTGAGCCTGATGTGCTTCGAACGCCCGAGTCGCGGAAACGATCGCCCTGCCCCGCCCGCGGATTAAACCCTTGCTGCATCGGCCTCCCGGCCGGTAACGTCCCGCCCATCGTCGGGGTGCCCGAATCGGGCTGAGAGCCTTCCACCGCGGAGGCGACCCGTTGAACCTGATCCGGGTCGTGCCGGCGGAGGGAACGACAGCATGCCCGAGGCGGGTGCCGCGGCCCCTTCAGACCTGTCCCGCCGCCGCCGCCCGCGTCAGGCCCGCCTGCCCCTCGCGGCCATCGTCACCGGCACGGGCGCGCTTGTCGTCTGGGAGGTCGCGGTCCGCGCGCTCGACACGCCGGCCTACGTGCTGCCGGCGCCGTCGCGCGTCGCGCAGACGCTGGTGCGGCAAGCGCCGCTGCTGTGGCGCGACGCGCTGGTGACCGGCGGCGAGATGCTGGGCGGCCTCCTCGTCGGCACGCTCGGCGGGATCGCCGTGGCGCTCTTGATGGCGCAGTCGCGCCTGCTGGAGCGCGCCGTGGGGCCCCTGCTCGTCGTCGCTCAGGCGCTGCCGGTCTTCGCCATCGCGCCGCTGCTCGTCGTGTGGTTCGGCTTCGGCGTGGCGTCGAAGCTCGCCATGGCGGGGCTGATCATCTTCTTTCCCGTCTCGACCAGCCTGTTCGAGGGGCTGCGCCGCACCGACCCCGGCCTGATCGACCTCGCCCGGCTCAACGGAGCGTCCCGTCGCGACACGCTGTTGCTGATCCGCCTGCCCTCGGCGCTGCCGGCGCTCGGGGCGGGGCTGCGCGTGGCCGCCGCGGTGGCGCCGCTCGGCGCCGTGGTGGGCGAATGGGTGGGCTCGTCGTCGGGCCTCGGCCTCGTGATGCTGCACGCCAACGCCCGCATGCAGACCGACACGGTGTTCGCGGGGCTGACCATCCTCGTCGCCTTCTCGCTGGCCCTGTGGGCCGCCGTGGGCTGGCTCACGCGACGCATGGTCCCCTGGGCGCCCGACACTCTCTCCTCACTCACCGGAGTCCCCTGATGCGATTCCCATCCCTGGCCGGCGCGCTGCTGCTCGGCCTCGCGTCCGTTCTGCCGGCGCAGGCCGCCGATCCCTCGCCGGCTCCGGCACCCGTGGCGCCCCGCAAGGTGACGCTGCTGCTCGACTGGTTCGTGAACCCGGTCCATGCCGCGATCGTGGTCGCGAAGGAGAAGGGCTTCTTCGCTCGCGCCGGCCTCGACGTCGACTTCGTCGAGCCCGCCGACCCCTCCATGCCGCCGCGCCTCGTCGCCGCGGGCCAGGGCGACATCGCCCTGACGTACCAGCCGAACTTCTACCTCGACGTCGCGGCGGGCCTGCCGATCCAGCGGGTCGGGACGTCGATCCAGACGCCGCTGAACACCGTCATGGTGCTGGCCGACGGGCCGATCAAGTCGCTCGCCGACCTCAAGGGCAAGACGGTCGGCTATTCGGTGGCGGGCTACGAGACGGCGCTGCTCGGCACGATGCTGGAAAGCGCGGGGCTGAAGCTCGACGACGTCAAGCTCGTCAACGTCAACTTCGCCCTCACGGCGCCGCTGATCGGCGGGCAGGTCGACGCGGTCGTGGGCGCCTACCGCAACGTCGAGTTCTTCGAGATGCAGCTGGCCGGGCATCCGGGCCGCCTGTTCTTCCCCGAGGAGCACGGCGTGCCGCCCTACGACGAATCGATCTTCGTCACCAAGGTCGAGAACGCCCGCGCGCCCTTCGTGAGGCCGTTCCTCGACGCGGTCGGCCAGGGCCAGCTCTACATCCTGGACCACCCGGACGACGCCTGGGCGGCCTTCGTGCACGCCTATCCGAAGCTCGACGACGCGCTGAACAAGCTCGCCTGGACCGCCTCGATCCCCCGCCTCAGCGCCGACCCCGCCGCGACCGACGGGGCGCGCTACGCCGCCTTCGCGGAGTTCATGAAGGGCAAGGGGCTGATCGACAGGGTGGAGCCGCTGGAGCGCTACATCGGCAAGTGAGGCCCCGAGGGGCTTCAGACGTCCCCGCCGTCGGCGAAGGCCGGCGCCGGGCCCGATCCGCCGCCGAGGCTCTCCAGGCGGAGCGCGTGGGAGAAGCGTCGGCCGTACCAGCTGTCCGGCAGGAAGGCGCGGACCTGGACGCCCGTCGGGCGCGACGAGCCGTCGGGGCCGAGCCGGACCGAATCGGTGCAGTCCACGAAGCTCGGCACGCCGCGGACCGCGCCCATCCACAGCACGACGTGGCTGAGGCGCCCGGCGTCCGAGGTGATGAACAGGAGGTCGGCGGGGCGCAGCGCCGCGACGGCCTCGGCGTAGCCGCCCGGCGCGATGCGGGACAGCGCGGCGCTGCCGCGCCCGCCGGGGCCGCCCACGACGGTCGCCTCCGCCTGCTCGCCGACCGCGGTGGGCAGCTTGATGCCGAGCGCGCGGTTGAAGGCCAGCGAGGTGAAGTTGGAGCAGTCGAGCCCCCGCCCGTTCGCCCCCGCGCTCACGGGGCGCCAGGGCCAGCCGGCGGGCGGGTCGAACTCCGGCAGATGGTGGTGCTGGTAGCCGAGGCCGACGAGGCGCGTCGCCTGCGACAGCACGCGATGGGCGATGTCGCGGCGGTCGTCCGCGAGGCCGGCGGGCGCCGGCAGCACGCGCGCCGGCGGCCCCCAGGAACCCCAGCGCGCCCGGCTGTCGTCCCCGTACCAGTCCCGGCGCGGGACCACGCCGTCGTCGCCCGCGGCCAGAGCCGGCCCGGCCGGGCCGAAGGCGGCCGCGGCGAGGCCGCCCGCCAGGAAGTTCCGTCGCCGCATCGCCCCCTCCACCCTGCCCTGCCGTCGCCCGCGGCCCTTACCGTATCCCAGCCCCGCGTCCAGCGCCGCCCCTTTCCGTTTGACAGGGCCGCGAGGGGCGTCCAGAGGGGGATCGCGGGACTTAGCTGCGACGAAGCTTCGGTGCCGCTCCCCATCCCGTTTCGACGCCGCGGCCGCGAGGCCGCGCATCCGGAGCACCACCTTGAACGACGGCCCCAGTAGGCCCGCCGGTCTGACCCTTCAGCCGGCGGGCTCACACTCGCGATCGATCAGCCAGAAACGCGCCGCGGGCGCGGGTGCGGGCGCGTCCGACTGACGCCGGCCGTCTCCGCGCGCCGCCGCGCGGGAGACGACCCATGAACAAGCCCCTCAAGGCTTCCGAGATCAAGGAAGCGGCCAACAAGCACGCCGTGCTCGACGCGGCCCACATCGGCAACATCCGCGGCGCGCTCGGCAGCATCGACATGCTCGACACGGCCCCGCGCCGCGGCGCGGGGCAGCGCCTGCGCACCCTGCTCGCGATCCTCGGCCCCGGACTCATCGTCATGGTGGGGGACAACGACGCCGGCGCCTTCGGCACCTACACCCAGGCCGGCCAGAACTACGGCACGACCCTGCTGTGGACGCTGCTGCTGCTCGTGCCCGTCCTCTACGTGAACCAGGAGATGGTGCTGCGGCTCGGCGCCGTGACCGGGGTGGGCCATGCGCGGCTCATCTTCGCGCGCTTCGGCCGGTTCTGGGGCGCCTTCAGCGTGCTCGACCTCTTCGCGTTGAACGGCCTGACGATCGTCACCGAGTTCATTGGCATCGCGCTCGGCCTCGACTATCTCGGCGTGCCCAAGGCGCTCGGCGTGGTGGTCGCCGCCCTGGTCATCATGGGTGTGGTGTCGACGGGCGACTTCCGCCGCTTCGAGCGCTTCGCGCTGATGCTGGTGGCGGGCAGCCTCGTGCTGGTGCCGATCTTCGTCATGGCGCACCCGCCGCTCGCCGAGGTGGCGCACGACCTCGTCGTGCCGGGCCTGCCGCGCGACGCCAAGCTCAGCGACGTCATGCTGCTGATCATCGCCATCGTGGGCACGACGATCGCGCCCTGGCAGCTGTTCTTCCAGCAGAGCTACGTGATCGACAAGCGCATCACCCCGCGCTTCATCAACTACGAGCGGGCGGATCTGTGGATCGGCATCGCCCTGGTGGTGCTCGGCGCCGTCGCCATGATGGGCTTCGCGGCGGCCTCCTTCGCGGGCACGCCCGACTTCGGCAAGTTCGTCGACGCCGGCGCGGTGGCGGCCGGCATCGAGGCCCACGCCGGCCGCCTCGCCGGCGTGCTCTTCGCGATCGGGCTGATCGACGCCAGCATCATCGGCGCCTGCGCGGTGTCGCTGTCCTCGGCCTACGCCATCGGCGACGTGTTCGAGGTCAACCATTCGCTCCACCGCGGCCCGCGCGGCGCCAAGGGCTTCTACGCCGTCTACGCCGGGCTGATCGCGGTCGCGGCCGCCATCGTTCTGACGCCCGGCGCGCCGCTCGGCCTGCTCACCAACGCCGTGCAGACCCTGGCCGGCGTGCTGCTGCCGAGCGCCACCGTGTTCCTGCTGCTGCTGTGCAACGACCGCGCGGTGCTCGGCCCTTGGGCGAACGGACGCGCGATGAACCTCCTCACGGGCGCGATCATCGCCGGCCTCGTCGTGCTGTCCGTGATCCTCACCGCCTCGGTGCTGTTCCCGGACCAGACCGACGAGACCGTCATCCTCTGGATCCTCGGCGTCGGGACCGCCCTGGCCCTCGTCGCGGGCATCCTGTCGGGCGGGCTGACCAAGGCCGGGCCGGCGCATGATGGCGACCGCCTGACCTGGCGCATGCCGCCGCTGTCCCGGCTCGCCCCGGCGCACCTGTCGCGGTCGAGCCGGCTGTGGATGGGCGTGCTCCGCCTCTACCTCGTGCTGGCCGGCGGGCTCGTCCTGGCCCGCATCGTCGCGCTGGCGATGGGGAGCTGAAGGGCCTATTCGATCACCGGCGGCCGTCGACGGCCGCCGGTTCACCCCTTCGTGCGCAGGGTGGAGCGGCCGCCGTCGACGCCGATCACCTGCCCGGTGATCCAGCCCGCGTCCGGCCCGAGCAGGAAGGCGGCGAGCGAGGCGCTGTCGTCGGCTTCCCCGAGGCGGCGGGCGGCGTGCATCTCCGCGATGCTCTTCGCCATCGCCTCGTTGCGGGTCAGCCCCTCGGCGAGCGGCGTGCGGGTGAGCGACGGCGCGATGCAGTTCACCCGCACCTTCGGCGCCAGCTCCGCGGCCAGCGCCAGCGTCAGGCCCTCGACGGCGCCCTTGGCCATCGACACCGAGGCGTGGGCCGCGAAGCCCTGGCGCACCGCCACGGTCGAGAACAGGACGACCGCGGCGTTCTCCGCGGACCGCAGGTGCGGCGTCGCAGCCTTGACGGCGAGCGCCGCGCCGAGCGCGTTGACGCGGAAATCCCGCTCGAAGTCGGCCTCGCTCAGCGAGCCGAGCGGCTTCAGGTTGATGGTGCCGACCGCGTAGACCAGGCCGGCGAGGTCCCCGCCCTCGGCCGCCTCGGCGACGGCCCGCGCGACCGCGGCGCCGTCCGCCACGTCGCAGACCGACGAGGCCGCGCCGATCTCGCGCGAGGCGGCGGCGAGCTTGGCCGGGTCGCGCCCGACGAGGTGGACCCTCTCGCCCCGCTGCGCCAGCCGCCGCGCCACGGCCGAGCCGATCGCCCCCGCGCCCCCGAAGATCACCGTCGTCGCCACGTCGCCCCTCCCCGATGTCGCTGGCAAAGCTGCGGCGGGGTCCGCCGAAATCAAGGGTCGGGGGCGATGTGTCGGACTCGCTCCGACGGTCCCGCATCTTCGGTTACAGATCCGATCTGCCCACCGATCCTCCACCGGATGCCGCCTTGACCTTCGCCCTCGTCCAGTCGCTCAGCCTCGGCTCGCTGTTCTTCGTCGTGTTCGCCGCGCTCCTGCTGGCCAGCGAGGCCGGGCACCGGCTCGGAGGCCGCTACGGCCGCGGCCGGCACCGCGACAAGGACGCCGCGACCCTCGCCACCGCGGCCTTCGCGCTGCTCGCCCTGCTCCTCGCCTTCACCTACTCGATGGCGCTGGCGCGCTACGACATGCGCCGCACCGTCGTGCTGGACCAGGCCAACGCCCTCCGCGACCTCGGCCGCCTGGCGTCCCTGCTGCCCGACGACGACGGCACGCCGATGCTCTACGACCTGCGCCGCGACGCCGACCTCGCGATCGGGCTCGGCGTGCCCTACGACCCGAGGAAGTTCGACGCCGACGTGTCCGACATGGCCGACGTGTCGACGCGGCTGTGGGGACACCTCGACGCCGCCGCGGCGGCTGCGCCGAACTCGTTCCCGGTCTACCGCGCGACCGCCGCCCTGCAGGCCCTCGACGATGCCACGGAGCGCCGCGTCACCGCCCTGCGCAACCACGTCCCGCTCACGGTCTACGGCATCCTGCTCGCCGCGGCCCTCGTGGCGATGGGCTTCGCGGGGCACGGCGCCGGCGCCGCGGAGACGAGCCGGCGGGTGTCGGCCGCCGTCATGGCCCTGCTGCTCTCCGCCGTCGTCACCGTGACGCTGGACCTCCAGCGGCCCGACCGCGGCACGGTCGAGATCCCGGTGACACCCCTGCTCGACGCCCGCGCGACGCTCGCGCCGAAGTGACGCGGCGCTACAGCAGCGTGCCGGTCGCCGCCGGGGTGCTGTCCTCGCCGGCGGCCCGCGCCTTGGCGTGGCGCAGGTCCGCGACGAAGCGGCCGAACTCGGTCGTCTGCGAGGCCTCGTCGGGCAGGCGCAGGATGAAGGACGGGTGGACGGTGACGAAGACCGGGCCCGCCAGCGCGGAGCTGAGCACCGTGCCGCGAACCGACAGGACGGAGGCGCTCTGGCCCGTCAGCGAGCGGATCGCGGAGGCGCCGAGCGCGATGGTCAGGCGCGGGCGGAGAATCTTCAGCTCCTCCTCCAGCCAGTGATGGCAGGCGTTGATCTCGCCGACGCCGGGCTTCTTGTGAATGCGCCGCTTGCCGCGCGGCTCGAATTTGAAGTGCTTCACCGCGTTGGTGACGTAGGCCCGCGTGCGGTCGATCCCCGCCTCGCCGAGCGCACGGTCGAACAGCGCGCCGGCCGGGCCGATGAAGGGCTTGCCCGCGAGGTCCTCCTTGTCGCCCGGCTGCTCACCGACGAAGACGAGGTCGGCCGTCGACAGACCCTCGCCGAACACCGTCTGGGTCGCGAACTGGTGCAGGTCGCAGCGCGTGCAGGCCAGGGCCTCGCGCTTCAGCGCCTCCAGCCCGTTGTTGCCCATGGCGGTCGGGGGCGCGTCGCGCTCCGCGCGGGCCTCGTCGGCGCGCGCCACGATGGCGGCGGCGCGCTTGGGGACGGTCTTCTGCGGGGTTGCGACCATGCGGGCCTCGGATGTGCCGGCGGAGCGGACGAGCGGCGCGATGAGCTGAGCCTCGGGGAGGTTCTTCCAGTATTTGACCGGCATCTCGCGCTTCATCGCGTCGACCTTCAACCGCGCCGGGTTGAAGATGTTCACGTAGTAGGTGCGCCAGTGCTCTTCGGTCGCGTCCTCGGCCGGCACCTCGTCGCGCGAGCCGCCGGGGCCGAAGTGCAGCGCCGAGCCGTCCCAGGAGGCCCGTGCCTCGGGTGTGACGATGGTCCACAGCATCGCCTTGAAGCGTTCGACGAAGAAGGGCGCCGTCAGGGCCAAGATGTGGTGCTCGGGCTCGAACCAGGCGAGGTAGGCGGGCTCGGCGCCCTCGACCAGCACCTCCTTGAAACGCACGAAGGCGGTCATCTTGTGCCGGTCGCGCCGCACCGACTTCGCCATCATCTCGATGCGGAACACGTCCTCGTCGGTCGTGATGTCGAGCAGGCGCGGCTCGTCCTGGAGCCGGCACAGGAGCCGGTACAGGAAGGCGAAGCGCTCCGGATCCCTGTGGCAGGCGACGAGCTCGGCGAGGTCGACGAAGCGGCGCGGCACGCGCAGGGCCCGCCTGTCGCCCGACGGCGCCTCCTCGGGAGGCGAGACGAACAGGTCCGGCGCGTCGGCGGCGGCGCGCCATACCACGGCCTCGGCCGGCACGCCCGCTTCGGCTAGCGCGCGGGCGGCATCGCGCCAGCCCTCGTAGTCGTCGGGCGCGCGGAGGACGACCTCCCGCATCAGAAGAGGCTCAGCTGTTCGGCGGGCCGCTTCACGGCGCGCGCGAGGTGCGTGCCGTCGAGGCTCGCGCCGGGCGTCCAGTCGAGCGCGGTGACGAATGGGCGCAGCACCTTGGCCGAGCGCGCGAGCTTGGCGACGTCGTCGAGCCGCATCGTCGTTAGACGGCGGATGTCGATGATGCGGTCGACGCTCTTCACGCCGAGGCCGGGCACGCGCAGCAGCTCTTCGCGGCTCGCTGTGTTGACGTCGATCGGGAAGCGCTGCCGGTTGCGCAGCGCCCAGGCGAGCTTCGGGTCGAGGTCGAGGTCCAGCATGCCGCCGTCGGTCGCGCCCACCACCTCGTCCATGGCGAAGCCGTAGAAGCGGTAGAGCCAGTCGGCCTGGTAAAGCCGGTGCTCGCGCATCAGCGGCGGCTTGCGGGCCGGCAGCGACTGGCTCGACCCCGGGATTGGGCTGTAGGCCGAGTAGTAAACGCGCTTGAGCTTGTAGCCGGAATACAGGTTGGCGCTGGAGGCGAGGATGTCGGAGTCCTTCTCGCCGTCGGCGCCGACGATCATCTGCGTGCTCTGCCCGGCCGGCGCGAAGGCGGGTGCGCGTCGAGACCGCTTCCGCTCGTCCTCGGCCTCGTCGAGGCGCAGCCTCAGGCCGCCCATGGCCTTGCGGATGGTGCCGGCCTGCTTCTGCGGGGCGAGCTTCTCCAGCGACGTCGCCTTGGGCAGCTCCACGTTGATCGACAGCCGGTCGGCGTAGCGGCCGGCCTGCTCGATGAGATTCGGGTCGGCGTCGGGGATCGTCTTGAGGTGGATGTAGCCGCGGAAGCCGTGCTCCTCGCGCAGGAGCTGCGCCACGCGCACGAGCTGCTCCATCGTATAGTCGGGCGAGCGGATGATGCCCGAGGACAGGAACAGGCCCTCGATGTAGTTGCGGCGGTAGAAGTCGAGCGTGAGCTGCACGACCTCTTCGGGCGTGAAGCGCGCGCGCTGCACGTCGGAAGAGGCCCGGTTCACGCAATAAAGGCAGTCGTAGATGCAGTGATTGGTGAGCAGCAGCTTCAGGAGCGAGATGCAGCGGCCGTCCGGCGCGTAGGAATGGCAGATGCCCTGCCCCGTGATGGAACCGATGCCGCCGGGCTTCACCGGGTCCTTGCGGGGCTTGGCGCCCGACGACGCGCAGGACGCGTCGTATTTCGCGGCGTCGGCCAGCACGGCCAGCTTCTTCGTGATGTCCAGACGCGCCATGGATGGGTGACTCGATCGCCCGCTGAAAGTTCATCCGACCTCGACGGCCGTGCGGGACAAACCATGAACCGCCCCTGCCGTCGAGATGGGTCTTCCGCCGCGCGGATCAACCGCGCGCGCCGATCCGTCCACAGGCTTGCGGCGATCAGGGCCTCACAGCCAGCGCTCGACGACGTGATGGACGAACTCGCGGGTCGATACGGCACCGACCACGATGCCGGCCACGCTGGCCGCCCAGCGCAGGGCCGCGCCGCCGGGCCCCGTCCTGGCGATGCGGGCCACCACCGCCACGGAGGCGACGAGGACGAAGGCGGCGATCTGCCAGCGCGTGCGGACGTGGGTGAAGGCGAGGCGCGTCATGGTGGCCGCGACGAGGAACACCGCGGCGCGGTCGAGAAAGCCGCGGAGGCGGAGCGGGCCGACGCCGACCAGGAACACGGCCAGGCCCGCCCAGGACAGCGCGGCCAGGAGGAGGGCGGTCTCCTTCAGATCGTCATGCATCGCCCCTCGCCCGCTCCGGCCGCGTCTCCGTCGCCGACCATATAGAGCGGCGAGCCTTGCCGGGCGATGGCGGTGGCGCCTCAGCCGAGGTCGATCACCCGCGCCCGCCCGGCCGCGAGGCCCGACGCGGCGCCGGCCAGCAGCAGGGCGCCGTACAGGACCGGCACCGGGCCGAAGCCGCCGGCGGCCTGCCGGATCACGCCGACCAGCAGCGGCCCCCCGGCCGCCAGCGTGTAGCCGATGCCCTGCGCCATGCCGGACAGGCGGGCCGCCACGCCGGCATCCGGCGCGCGGAGCAGGATCACCGTGAGGGCCACGCCGAGGAGCCCGCCCTGCCCCAGGCCCAGCAGCGCGGCCCAGAGCCAGTCGGACGCGAGCGGCGCGGCGATGCAGCCGAACAGGCCCGCCCCCGTCAGGGCGTAGCAGCCCAGCACGGCGGCGCGCTGGTCGCGACCGCGCGCGGCGAGCACGGGGGCGGCGAAACAGCCGACCACCTGCGCCAGGACGGAGATCGACAGGAGCAGGCCCGCTTCCGTGGCCTCGAGTCCCCGCGCCCGCATCATCGGGGCGAACCAGCCGAACACGCAGTAGGCCAGCGCGGATTGAAGCCCCATGAACAGGCTGACCTGCCAGGCGAGGCCGCTGCGGTACAGCGGCCGGTCGCCCGAGCGGACGGCGACGCCCGTCGCGGCGCGGCGGCGGGCGGCGCGGGGCAGCCACAGGGCCGTCACGGCTGCGGCCGGCAGCGCCCACACGGCGAGGCCGGCGCTCCAGGCCCCGCTTGCCCGCGCCACGGGCACGGTCAGCGCGGCGGCGGCGGCGGCCCCGGCGCTGAGCGACATGGAATAGAGGCCCGTCATCGTCGCGATCCGGTCTGGGAAGTCCCGCTTGACGAGGCCGGGCAGCAGCACGTTGCCGAAGGCGATGCCGGCGCCCGCCAGCACGCCGCCGGCGAGCAATGCCGGCACGGTGGCGAGCCCGCGCATCGCCGTGCCGGCCGCGACGGCGGCGAGCGCCGCCAGCACGGCGCGTTCGGTGCCGAGGCGCCGCGCGGCCGGCGCCGCCGCGGAGGAGAAGACGCCGAGGCACAGCACCGGCAGCGTCGTGATGACGCTGGCGAGTGCCGGGGAGGCGCCCGTGCCGGCCATGACCTCGGGCAGCAGCGCCGACAGGGACGGGAACAGCGCGCGCAGATTCAGCGCGATGAGGACGAGGCTGAGGCCGAGGGCGGCGCGCCCGAAGCGGGACGCGCGCGGGGCGGCGGTGGCGGTCGGCGGATCATCCATGGTCCGGGGCGTCCCACGCGGGGGCGCCCCGGTCAATGGCGGGCGGCCCGAGACCTCAGGCGGCCCATTCGCCGGCGCGGAACACCGGCACGCGCGTGCCGTCCGCCCGCAGCCCGTCGATGTCGAGGCGGCCCGAACCGATCATCCAGTCGACGTGGACCACGCTGGAGTTGCCGCCGCGGTCCGCGATCTCGGCGGGCGACAGGGTCGCGCCGTCCAGGAAGCATTTGCTGTAGCACTGGCCGAGCGCGATGTGGCAGGCGGCGTTCTCGTCGAACAGCGTGTTGAAGAACAGGAGGCCGCTCGCCGAGATGGGCGAGGAATGGGGCACCAGCGCCACCTCGCCGATGCGCCGCGCGCCCTCGTCCGTGTCGAGCAGCTCCGCGAAGACCGCCCCGCCGCGCGACGCCCGCGCGTCCACGATGCGGCCGGCCTCGAACCGCACCGCGATGCCGTCGATCAGCGTGCCCTGATGGGACAGCGGTTTGGTGCTCGTGACGTGCCCGTCGACGCGCCGCGCGTGGGGCGTCGTGAACACCTCCTCGGTCGGGATGTTGGGGTTGCACAGCACGCCGTTCTTCGCCTGCGATGCGCCGCCGTGCCACTCGTGGCCGTCGGCGAGGCCGATCGTCAGGTCGGTGCCGGGGCCGGAATATCGCAGCGCGTCGAAGCGCTGGCCGTTCAGCCACTCGGTGCGGGCGCGCAGCGCCGCATTGTGGCGGACCCAGGCCGCGACCGGGTCGGGACCGTCGACGCGCGAGGCCGCGAAGATCGCCTCGACGAGCCGTCCCACCGCCGCGGCGGGCGCGTCGTCGGGGAACATGCGCGACGCCCAGGCGGCGCCCGGATAGGCCGCGATGGTCCAGTTCACCGCGAAGTTCACGATGCGGTCCATCGCCGGGCGATAGGCGACCGACTGCGCCTTGCCGACGCGCGACACGCGGGCGGCGTCCTGCCCGGCGAGCAGCATCGGGTCCTCGCCCACCACGGCGAGGCGGGCCGCGCCGCCGTCGAAGGCCTGCCCCATCCCGTCGTAGAGCCAGCCCGGCGCCGCGTCGAAGCTCGCCTCCGATCCCGCCTCGAAGCGGGCCAGCGTGACGGCGGGGTCGGACAGGATGGGCGTCACGAGGCTCGCGCCCGCCGCGTAGGCGTGGTGGGCGATGCGGCGCACCAGCGGCAGCGCTTCGACGGGCGCGGTCATGACCAGGGGCTGCCCCGGTTTCAGCGCGAGGCCGACCCGGACCGCGGTCTCGGCCAGGCGGTCGAGGCGGACGGGGTCGATGGCGGGATGAAGGTCGTCGGGGGTCATGGCGGCTCCGCGGCTTGACGCGCGACGGGGAGCTTAGAGCGCGCGGCGCGGGCCGGCCACAAGGGCGATGTCAGCGATCGAGGGGAGTCCTGTCCGCCGCCGGGTGCGCCTCGATCCGCACGACGTCGCCCTCGAAGCCGACGCGCCGGAAGCCGAGGTCGCCGGCCAGCAGCAGCATGGCGCGGTTCGCCACCAGCACGTCGCCGTGCACCGCGGTGAAGCCCGAGCGCACCGCCTCGCTCAACATCTCGCGCATGAGCCGCGCGCCGATCCCCTGCCCCTTGAGGTCGGTGCGGACCATGATGTCGTAGTCGGCATCGCCGCCCGAATCCGGCAGGCCCACGGCATGCACCACGCCTCCGATCTCGCCCGAGGGCGCCACGGCCAGGATCGCGAACTCGCCGCCGCCGGAAAGCCGCGCCAGACGGGCCGCGAAGACGTCCGGGAAGCTCTTCGATATGCCGAAGCAGCGCAGGCGCAGATCGTCCGCCGAGCAGCGCAGGAACATGTCGCGCAAGGCCGCCTCGTCGGACCGGCGCACGGGGCGGAGCCGATAGGCTTCGCCCGATCGGGCGATGAAGGTCCGGTCGACCGACAGGACGGGGGTGGCGGGAAATGCGGGCATGGCGGCGACCTGTCGGCCTCCGTGCCGTGACGGCGCGCCCTGCTCGGACGTCGCTCCCCGCGGCAGGAAGGCCCCGATGTCGGACGCTCCATCCCTGTGCTGACCATATGGTCAGATTCGCTTCCCCGAGGCAGCTGCGCCGCCGCATGGCGGCCATGTTGCGGTGCAGTACAGCCCGGAGTTCAATGCCCCGTCGTGGCCTCCGCGAGCCGCCCGCCCGCGGCGAAGAGCCGGCCCCGCTCGGCGAGGAGCACGAAGCAGAGCGCCGCGAGGCCGCAGCCGATGAAGCCCAGCGACATCGGCACGGCGGTGCCGTCGAAGCTTTGGCCGATGAAGAAGCCGAGCAGCGCCCCGACGACCGTGGTGACGCAGCCCTGCACCGAGGAGGCCGTGCCGGCGATGCGACCGAGCGGCTCCATGGCGAGCGACCCGAAGTTGGAGAACACGAAGCCGAGGCAGAACCACACGCCGCCCTGCAGCACCGCGAAGGTCACGATCGTTTCCTGCCCGGCGAGCGCGACCGCGGCATGGCTGGCCGAGAACAGGATGAAGCCGCAGAGCGCGAGGTGCGACAGGCGGCGCGGCCCGAGCTTCACGACGATGCGGGCGTTGAGGAAGGACGACAGGGCCATGAAGCCGGCGATCAGCGCGAAGACGCGCGTGAACAGCCGCGGCTCGGCGAGCGTGTCGGCGAAGATCTGCTGGGCCGAGTTGATGAAGCCGAACAGCGCGCCGAGCACCAGCGTCGAGGCCATCATGTAGCAGACCGCGGTGCGGTCCGTCAGCGTGAGGCGGTAGGCTTGAACGATGCGGCGGGGCGCGAAGGGCAGCCGGTCGGCCGGGTGCAGCGTTTCGGGCAGTCGCAGGGCGACCCAGCACAGCACGGCGGCGCCGAAGCACCCGAGCGCGCCGAACACCCAGCGCCACGGGCCGAACAGCATGATGACCTGCCCGACCGACGGCGCCAGGATCGGCACGGCCAGGAACACGATGAAGGCCAGCGACATCACCCGCGCCATGTCGCGCCCGCTGTAGCAGTCGCGCACGATCGAGACGGCCAGCACGCGCGTGGCCGCGGCGCCGACGCCCATCAGGGCGCGGGCCGCGAGCAGCGTTCCGAAGGAGGTCGACGCGGCGGCGAGGCCTGCGAAGAGCACGTAGCCGACGAGGCCGAGGAGCAGCACCGGCCTGCGGCCGAAGCGGTCGGCCAAGGGGCCGTAGGCGATCTGCGCCCCGCCGAAGCCGAGCAGGTAGGCGGTGACGATGAGCTGGCGCCGGTTCTCGTCCTCGACGCCGAGGCTGTGGCCGATGGCGGGCAGCGCCGGCAGCATAGAGTCGATGGCGAGCGCGTTCACCGCCATCAGGGCGGCGATCAGACCCACGAACTGCTTGAAGCCCATCCCGGCCTTGGCGGGCAGGGGCGATGCGGCGATCGCCGTCATGGAGGTCCTCGGTTCTGCGGACCCGCTCGCCGGACGGCGCGGACCCTCGATCGTGCGCGGCCTGGGCCGCGCTGAGCGCCGCGATTGCGGATCGAACGCCTTCGTCCGACTTTTGTCGCCGCACCTCCGCTATCACGGCCGCG
The DNA here is from genome assembly GCF_021730615.1 of Lichenibacterium dinghuense. Classification (NCBI taxonomy): domain Bacteria; kingdom Pseudomonadati; phylum Pseudomonadota; class Alphaproteobacteria; order Hyphomicrobiales; family Lichenihabitantaceae; genus Lichenibacterium; species Lichenibacterium dinghuense. Next base: position 5,383,048 of record NZ_JAJLMN010000001.1, on the reverse strand, counting down.
CACGACGTTTTCACGGCAGGGCCGCCACGGGCGCGCATCCCTGCCCTGCACGCGAAGCGGGGACGTCGGCCCCGCGCAGGCGGCGGACGGGAGGATGCGCGCCGGTCGGCCCCGATCTGCCGCCGCGTCGCAGGCGCGTCGCCGGGATCCGGCAGGACCGGCGCGGCGGCGCTGGGCAGGCCCGACGAACCCGCCTAGGTAGGGTCCATGGATCAGAGAACTTCCGCGAACCTCGCCCTGCTTCAGGATCCCGTCGCGCGGGGGCCGGCCTCGCGGGCGGCCGAACGGCTCGGCTGCGCGGTGCTGCTGCTCGCCGCCTTCACGGCGCTGCTGGAGCCCCTGCCCGCGATCCTGGCCGCCCCGCTCGCGGCCGGCTTCGGCGCCGGCAGCCTCGCCCTGGCGCGGGCGCTCGCCGGCGTGCCGAATCGGGGCGGCGCGGTGTTGGGCGACGTCGTCGCGCTCGGGCTCTTCGCGCTGGTGCGCGACCCCGCCTTCACGGTCTGGCAGCTCCCGACCAAGTGGGCCGACGTCGTCGGGCTCACGCCGGCCGGCGCCGCGGCGTCCACGCTGATCTACGCCGGCGCCGGCATGGCGGCGGCGGTGCAGTCGGGCCGCGACCTCGCGGGCCGCGAGCGGGGCGCCCTGCTGCTGCTGCCCCTCCTGTTCAACTTCGCCCTGTCGCTCGGCAACGGCGGCATGATGCACGACCTCGGCTCGGCCTGGACGCTCGGCATCCCCGTGCCCGAGCCGGTCGACCTCGTGGCCGGGCGCTGGCTCGTGCTCTTCGTCTTCTGCGAGGTGGCGCTCGGCCTGTGCCGGATCCTCGTCGCCGGCCGGATCAACCGCGACGGGCGCTATCACGCGCTGCTGCTCGGCGCCGCGCTCCACGCCGTCATGGGGCCCCACATCGCCGACCTGCCGGTGATGCTCGGCGCCGCCCCCGGCGCGCAGGCGGTCGTCGCGGTCGCGGCCGCGGCGCTCGCGCAGTCGGGCCTGTGGGCGATCGTCTACATCGTCACGGGCCTCGCCATCGACGCGCTGAACGGCGTGCCGCCGACCTACGCCACCGCCTACGGCCAGTGGCGCTCGGGCGCCACCAAGGGCCTGATCTACGGCGGCGTGTTCATGGCCATCATCGTCGCGGGCGCGGCCGTTCTGGAGCTGCCGGGCGTGGTGCCGCTGGCCCGCGCGGTGCCGATCCTGCCCGGCCTCGTCGGCGGCACCCTGCTGTTCCCGCTAGCCCTGACGGCGATCTCCTCCGCGGACGGCACGCCGCCCTTCTTCGGCCGCCTCGGGCGCGCCTACCGCACGCCGCGGCTCTTCGCCCGCGGCGCGGTGGTCGGGCTCGGCATCGCGCTGGCCTTCATCTGGCACCTGCCGCAGGGCACCGGCATCGCCCGCTTCGTCGCCGGCCTGATCCTCGGCGCCGTGGCCTACGCGGGCGTCGATTTCGCCGCCGACGCGGCGGGCGTGGCGCGCGGCACCCGCCGGGTCATGGCCAATTGGCAGAGCTACGCGCTCGGCGCCATGCTGGGCGGCTTCGTCGCCGGCGCCATCGGCTGGTACTTCGAGGCCCACCAGATCACGGTGGTGGCCACAAAGTTCTGGTCCTACGCCGACCTCGGCTACGCGGCCACGGGGCGGCCCATCCAGCCCTTCAGCATCTACCCGCTGTTCAACAAGTTCGGCGTCATCGACCTCGGGCCGAGCGGCAACGGCGTGCGCCTGTTCTTCAACGAGTCGCTGTCGGGCGTCATTAACTGGGGCATCGCGGCGCCGCTGTTCTCGATCAACTTCTTCGTGCTGTCCGCGGTGTTCAACCGATCGCTGTCGCCGCTGAAGCAGCTCGTGAGCGCGCGCGGCTTCGTGGGGCTGGTCGAACAGGCCGTGCGGGTCCTGCGCTGGGGCCTGTGGATGGCGCCAGTCATCAACTCCTTCCTACGCCAGTCGCCCGACCCCGCCTGGTACAACCAGGACGGCGCGGTGCGGACCGGGGCCGCGACCGTGGCGGACCTCTTCATGCCGGCCGGCTCCTTCAAGAGCTGGAGCCTGTCGGTCTTCACGGGGCTGCTCGCCTACGACTGGCTGCGCGTGCTCATCTGGTTCGACCACATGGGGCTGCGCGTCGCGACGCTGGTGAACCTCACCTTCATCGGCGGCGACCGGCTCGACGAGGTGGCGGCGCGCTTCACCGGCCACGCCGGGCGCACCCGCGCCATCCCCGAGGGCGTCCGGCGCTTCGCCACCTGGGCGCCGCTGTTGATCCCCTTCTACATCCCGCACGGGGCCGACTGGGACCGCGCCTGGACGGGCGCCGAGGCGATCGGCAAGACGCACCCGCCCGTGGGCGCCCCGGTGCTGAGCGTCGTCGCGGTCTACCTCGCGGCCGCCTTCGTGGCCGGCCTCGGCGCCCGCGCGGTCGCCCGCGCCTGGAACGGCCCGCGCTTCTCCGGCGCGCCCGCGCTCCCCGGTGTGCCCCGCCTCCTGCAACGGGGCGGCCGGCTCCTGTCCCTCGCCAACGGCGCGATGACGACGGAGGTCGGCACCGACGGGCGCGGCTACACGGCCGTCACGGCCATGGCGCGCGGAAGCCACTCCATCGACGTCACCCGCCAGCCGCTCGACCCGCTCGACCTGCGCGGACCCTTCGTGTTCCTGCGCGACGCCGCGGAGGATGCCGCGCACGTCGGGGCCTGGAGCCTCGGCTACGAGCCGATGCGCCGCGCCGGGCCGGACTACCACGTCGGCCAGCCCGACCCCGCCAGCATCGTCATGCGCAACACGGTGGACGGCATCTGCGCCGAGGCCCGCATCGTCCACGCCGAAGGGCGGCCGCTGGAATACACCCGTGTCGTCCTCACCAACGCGGGAGACCGGCCCCGCACGATCGAACTGACCAGCTACCGCGAGCTCGCCGTCCACGAGCTCGGCGCCTACCTGCGCGACCCGGACTTCAACGCGCTCCACGTCGAGTCGTGGTTCGTGCGCGAGCTCGGCGCCGTTCTGGCGCGCAACCGCCTGCTGCGGGACCCGGCGACGCACCGCATGTCGCACGAGACCGTGTTCCACGCGGCGCTCCTCGGCGACGGCGCTCGCCTCGTGGCCTACGAGGATTCGCGCACGCGCTTCCTCGGGCCGGGCGGCTACCGCGCGCCGCGCGGCCTGACGCCGGACGGGCGCCGCGCGCCGGACGACGAGGGCTCGCTCTACACCTTCGACCCCGCGGCGGCTCTGACCGTGCGGGTCGAGCTCGCCCCGAAGGCGCGCGCCGAGGTCACGCTGCTCACCGGCCGTGCCGTCGACGAGTGGGAGGCCGCGCGGGTCATCGCGGCCGAGGCCGGCCGCGGCGCGCCGGACGAGAGCGCGTTCCGGGCGCTGCTGCGCAGGAAGCGCCTCATCCATCCGGGGCCCGCCCTGCCGGCCTCGACCTGGCCCTTCGACTGGGCCGACGACACCCACCTCCTGCTCACGCCCTCCACCCCGCGGCCGTGGGCCCACGTGATGGCGAACCCGATCGGCTTCGGCACGGTCGTGTCCAACGAGGGCGAGGTGCACAGCTTCCGCGGCAACGAGCGGCAGAACGCCATCACGCCGTTCCGCCTCGAGTCCGGCGCCACGACCCTGCCCGGCCAGTTCATCGCGGTCGTGGACCTCGCCACCGGCGAAGCCGACGCCGCCGGCTTCGTGCCGTTCCGGCGGGGGGACGCCGTCCACGCGGTGGAATACCGGCTCGGCGCCGCCACCTTCACCAACCGCCGCGGCGACCTCGAACTGTCGATGACGGTGTTCGTCTTCTCGGACGCGCCGGTCGACGTGCGGCTGCTCACCATCCGCAACCACGGCCCCGCGCCGAAGCGCTTCCGCGTGGTGCCCTACATGGAGATCGCGCTCGACCAGGCGCCGGGCGACAGCCTCGGCCTGCTCGACGCGCTGCGCGACGAGGGCACGGAAGCGCTGCTGTTCGAGAACCCGCGCAACGACTTCCAGTCGGGCTGGGCCTTCGCGGCGACCTCGCTCACCGCCGCCATGACGGAAACGGTGCGCAGCCGCTTCGTCGGCTCGCCGGGCCGCGACCTCGCCTCGGCCGTGATGGTCGAGACCGGCTGGCCCGACTCGGACCGGGCGGACGACGGGCGCCGCGTCGCCGCCTTCTCGGGCGAGGTGACGGTGCCGGCCGGGGGCGCCGTCGACGTGTCGGTGGTGCTCGGCCAGCTCGCGACGAAGCGCGAAGCGCTCACCGCCGCCTCGCACCTGCGCGACCCCGCGGCGGCGCGCGCGGCGCTGAAGGCCACGGAAGCCTGGTGGGCCGAGCGCATCGGCGCGATCCGCGTCGAGACGGACGACCCCGCCTTCGACCGGCTCGTGAACCACTGGCTCCCCTACCAGAGCCTCGCCTCGCGCCTGTGGGGCCGCACGGGCCCGAACCAGCGCGGCGGCGCCTTCGGGTTCCGCGACCAGCTCCAGGACGTGCTGCCGTTCCTGTTCTCCGACCCGTCGCTGACGCGTCGTCAGATCGTCATCCATTCGGGCGTGCAGTTCCCCGAAGGCGACGTGTTCAAGTGGTGGCACTTGGCCAGCGACGGGCGCGTCGGGCTCGGCCAGCGCACCCGCGCCTCCGACCCGCACCTGTGGCTCCCCTACGTGCTGACGCGCTACGTGGAGGCGACGGGCGACTGGTCGGTGCTCGACGAGCGCCAGCCCTACCTCGTCGGCGACGCGGTGCCGGACGGCGCCATGGACCTCTTGCTCGCCCCGCGCCCCTCGCGCGAGACCGGCGACGTCTACGACCATTGCCGCCGCGCCATCCGCTACACGATGGACCGCATGGGCGCGCATGGCCTGCCGCTCATCGGCACGGGCGACTGGAACGACGGCATCGACGCCGCCGGTCCCGCCGGCCGCGGCGAGGGCACCTGGCTCGCCTGCTTCTTCTTCGACATCGTGCGCCGCTTCGCGGCGGTGGCCGACCATCGCGAGGGCCGCGCCGCCGGCGACCTCTACCGCGCCGAGGCCGAGCGCCTCGCCGCGGCCATCGACGGCGTGTGGACGGGCGATCACTACGTCTTCGACTTCGTCGACGACGGCCGCCCGCTCGACCCCCCGTCGATCATGGCGGCGGCCTGGCCGGTGCTGAGCGGCGCCGCGCCGCTCGGCAGGGGACGGCAGACGCTGGAGCACGGGCTCGGCGCGCTGGAGAAGCCGGAGCGCATCCTGCTCGTCACCCCGCCCTTCGACGAGGGCTCGGAGCCCTACCCCGGCCGCATCGCCGACTACCCGCCCGGCGTGCGCGAGAACGGCGGCCAGTATTCGCACGGCGCCTCATGGGCCGTGGACGCCTGGGTGGCGATCGCCGACAGGGCGCGCGAGGACGGCGACGGCGCGGGCGCCGACGCCGCCATGGCGCGGGCGGTGCAGTGCTGGCGCGCGATCTCCCCGCTCGGCAAGACGGAGGGCGACCAGCTCGGCATCTACGGCCTCGCGCCCCACCAGCAGCCGGCCGACGTCTACGACGGGGAAAGCTACGGCGGCCGCGGCGGCTGGAGCTGGTACACGGGCTCGGCCGCGCGGATGCTGTCCGCCGCCTACGCGATCCTCGGCCTGCGCATGGAGAACGGCCACATCCACGTGCCGGACGACCTCCACCGGCCGCGGGGCGATCTCCGGATCAGGCGGCTGTGGGTGAAGGGCGAGTTGCGGGAGGCCGCGGAGGAGGTCGAGGAGGCGGTCTAGGGACGAGCGCCCGTCGCCGGGCTTGACGCGCCGCGGGGGCGGGTGCTGGCTCGACCGGCGCGCGAGGGGTCGCGCGCCGGAGCCCGGACCATGACCCTCCACGCCTGGATCGCCTTCGCGCTCGCGTCCTTCCTGCTCGGCGTCATCCCCGGCCCGGGCGTCCTGTCCATCGTCGGATACGCGGTCGGCGGGGGCCGGCGCGTGGCGCTGGCGTCCGTGGCGGGGATCGCGGTCGGCAACGCCGTGGCGATGACGCTGTCGCTGCTCGGCGTCGGCGCGGTGCTGGCTGCGTCCGCGCTGGCCTTCGCGCTCGTGAAATGGGCTGGCGCGCTCTACCTCGTCGGGCTCGGCGTCCTCGCCCTGATGCGGAGCCGGCGCGCGCCGGAGGCAGGGGCGCCGCCTCCGCCGCCCGTGGGGGCGCGGGCGGCCTTCCTCGGCAACGTGCTGGTCGGCACGTTCCACCCCAAGACCATCGTGTTCTTCGTCGCCTTCGCGCCGCAGTTCGTCAGCGCCGGCGCGCCCTTCGCGCCGCAGGCGGCCGCGCTGATCGCCACCTTCTGCGGGATCGTCGCCTGCACCGATACGCTCTACGCGCTCGGGGCGGTCCGCGCGGCGCGCCTGCTGCGCATGCCCCGCGCGGCGGTGTGGACGCGGCGGGCGGGCGGCGGCGCGTTGATCGCGTCGGGCCTCGCCACCGCGGCGTCCCGCTGAGGGCGTCCGTCAGTAGCCGATCGGCCCGACGTAGCTCGAATCGCAGCCCACCGCGCCGAGCGAGCAGCCGTAGGCGGCGCCCGGCGGCACGTAGGTGGCGCCGTAATGGTAGTGGCGGGGGTAGCCGCCCGCGTAGGCCGGGTAGGTGCTGTAGCGCGTGGTGGCCGAATAGACCGTGTGCGGGACCTCGACGGTGCGCGGCACGAGGCGGGTGCGGGGCACCAGCACGGTGCGTGGAGCATAGGCGGTGTGCGGCACGTAGGTGGTGCGGGGCACCACGACGTAGGCCGGGCCGGCCTCCGTGAAGCTGCCGGGGTATCCGCAATCGCAGTATTGCGCCGCGGCGGGCGACGCCGCCGCGACGGAAGCGGCCAGGGCCGCGAGGATCAAGCGCATCGTTCGTGTCTCCTGCCGCGGCGACCTCGCCGCACGGACCGGGATGTCCCGGCCGGTCGCTCGCACACATCGGGCGGCGCGCGCGAGCGTCAATGGACGCGCGCGAACAGGTTGAACGCGCTTCGCTTCGGCGGGGGAACCCGGGCGCGGAAGAGCGCATCCTCGCTGGCCGAGGGTCAGGAGCTCCGACCCTCGGCAGCATCACCCGGTCCGCCGGTTCCGCGGTGCCGCGTCAACGCGCGAAGGAGAAGGCCGGCGCCGCCTTGAGCTGCTCCGCCGTGAGGTCGACGGTGGCGTGGTCGGGACGGGTCGTCGAGCGCGCGGGGGAGGCGGTCGCCCCGGGCGGGAGCACGGGCATCCCGGCGAGGCCGGTCGCCCGCCCGCCCGGCACGCCCGTCGTGGTGCCGACGGGGCCGCCCAGCGCCGCCGCGGGCGGCGTGCTCTGCGCCGCCGGAGTCTCGACCGGCACGGCCGAACCGGCCGGCATGCCGGGCTCGGTGGGCATGCCGTTCGCGCTGTCGGGCGCGCCGACGCCCGGCGCGCCGGGCCGGGGGTCCTGCGTGAAGTGGACCGACGCGAAGGGCACCGCCACGTCCTTCTGGCCGAGGCCGAGGAACCCGCCGACGCCGATCACCACCGCGGCGGCGCGGCCGTCGTGGTCGAGCAGCACGTCCGACAAGTCGCCCACCTTTCTGCCGTCAGGCCCGAGAACGTCGACCCCGGCGAGCTTCGAGGCGCGCCACAGGCCGGGCCCTTCCGTGCTCAGGAAGGCCGTGCCCTGCGCCAGGGCGGCAGCCGGCGCGGCGGCCAGCGCCGCGGCGAGGAGGAGTGCGGAACGCTGCATCGGTCGTCTCCGGGTTGAGGTCGTGGCGAACGCGCGACGCGGGGGCGGGTTGCCGGTCAGCGCCGCCGCTCCGCCGCCAGCACGGCGCCGGCCAGCGCCAGCACACCCCCGACCGCGAGGCCGAGGCTGATCGGCCCGGCCGAGGGCAGGCCCTTGCGCGCCAGCGCGCCGCCGCTCGCCGTGGTGCCGGCCGCGATCGGCGCGCGGAGCGCGCCCTCGGTCTTCGGCGCGGGGCCGGCGCGGCGCAGCAGCCAGCGGAAGGCCGCACCGGTGAGGAGCTCGGTCAGGCGGGGCGAGAGCGCGTAGGCGGCCTGCCCGGCGCGGGCCGGCCAGCCCACGGCGACCTCGCCGCGCGGGTGGCGCGCCAGCCCCAGGATGGCCGAGGCGACGTCGCCCGCCGTGTACAGGAAGGGGCCGGGGTCGATGTGCCGGCCGGACGCGTTGGCGACGTGCTCGAGGCCGGGCGTGTCCACCATGGCCGGGAACACGCCGCAGACGTGGATGTCCTCCCGCGCGTCGAACTGCTGGCGCAGGCTCGCGTTGAAGCCGCGCAGCCCGAACTTGCTCGCCGTGTAGGCGGCCGCGAAGGGCACGGGCGACCACCCGCCCATCGACACGGTCGAGATCAGCACGCCGCTCCCGCGCCGCTTGAAGATGGGCAGCGCCGCCGCGGCGCCGTTCATGGCGCCGATGAGGTTGACCTCGACCGTCTTGGCGTGGAGCTCGGCCTCAGCCTCCTCGAAGGGCCCGAAGACGCCCGTGCCGGCGACGTTGACCCAGGTGTCGACGGTGCCGAAGCGCGCCACCGCGGCCTCGGCCAGCCGCCGCACCGCAGCCGCGTCGGTGACGTCGGTCGGCACCGCGAGGGCGCGCCCGCCGGCGGCCTCGCATTCGCGGGCGAGCGCGTCGACCAACGCAACGCGCCGCGCCGCCACGACGACGTTGGTCCCCTGCTCGGCGAACAGCAGCGCGGTGGCGCGGCCGATGCCGCTCGACGCCCCGGCGACCACGACGGTCGTGTTCTCGATGCGCCGTGCCATGGTCCGATCCCTTCCACCGTGCGATGCTGGCCGCCAACGCGCGCCGGCCGTCGCGGGTCGCATCCGGGACCTCCGGCGCTGGACGCGCATTCCGTTCGGGACGCGACGCCGGGGGAGACACGCTTGGACCAGCCCGCCATTCCACGAGACGCGGGCGCGCTCCGCCCGCTCGACCTCGACGCCGCCCGCGCGCTGGCGCCCGGCGACGGACCTTACGGCATCGTCGACATCGGCTCGAACTCGGTGCGGCTCGTCGTCTACGAGCGCCTGGGCCGGGCGCCGCTGCCGCGCTTCAACGAGAAGAGCCTGTGCCGGCTCGGCGAGGGCCTAGCGCTGACCGGCGCCATCCACCCGGACAACTTCCGCCGCACCGTGGAAGCGGTGCGGCGCTTCCGCGCCATCGCGGACGCGATGGGGGTGACGCGGCTCGACGCGACCGCGACCGAGGCGATGCGCCGCGCCACCAACGGCCCGGACCTCCAGCGCGCCATCACGGCCGAGAGCGGCCTCGCGATCCGCATCCTGTCCGGCGCCGAGGAGGCGCGCCACGCGGCGCTCGGCGTGATCTCGGGCTTCTTCCGCCCCGTGGGCCTCGTCGGCGACATGGGCGGCGGCAGCCTGGAGGTCGCGGAAGCGCTCGACGACCGCGTCGGCGAGCGCTGGGTCAGCCTGCCGCTCGGCGCCCTGCCGGTCGAAGCGCTGCTGGAGAAGGGCCCGGAGGCGGCCAAGCGCGCCGTCGACGCCCTGCTGGCCGAGGGGCTGCCGCCCGCGCTGACCCGGCCGGTCTTCTACCCCGTGGGCGGCGGCTGGCGCGCCATCGCCAAGGCCCACATGGCGTCCGTCGGCGCGCCGGTCCCGGTGGTGCACGGCTACACGGTCGACACGGCCGCGATCCGCGCCTTCGCGAAGTCGCTGTGGCGCCCCGCCCGGCCCGGCACGGCCGCGCCCGGCGTACCGGCGCGGCGCGCCCGCACCCTGCCGGCGGCGGCGCTGGTGCTCGACCGCACGCTGAAGCGCCTCGCCCCCGAGAAGGTGGTTTTCTCCTCGCTCGGCCTTCGCGAGGGCTGGCTCTACGCGCAGCTGCCCGAGGCCGAGCGCTACCGCGATCCCCTGGTGGAGGGCGCGGCGCTGATCGGCCTGCCGGCGGCCCGCGTTCCCCGCTTCGCCGCGGCACTGGTGCCCTGGACGGCGGCGCTGTTCCCCGGCGAGAGCGCGGCCGAGACGCGGCTGCGCGTCGCCGCCTGCGCGGTGTCCGACATGGGCTGGCGCGACCACCCGGACCTCCGCGCCGCCGAGATGTTCCGCCGCCTGCTCCAGTTCCCCTTCATCGGCATCGAGCACCCCGAGCGGGCCTTCGTGGCCGCCGCGATCCACGCCCGCTACAACGGCAAGGCGGACGACCCGGCGCTGCTGCCGGCCGTCGACCTCCTGTCGCGCGCCACCCGCCGCCGCGCCCTCATCCTCGGCCGCGCGCTCACGCTGGCCTACCGCCTGTCGGCCGGCGTGCCGGAGGTGCTGGAGGGGTCGAGGCTGACGGTCGGCACCGATCGCGTGACGCTGGAGGTCGGCCGCCTCGCCCGCGTGCCGGACAGCGAGGTTGTGGCCGAGCGGCTGGCCGCGCTGGCGACGGCGGTCGGGGTGAAGCGGTACGAGGTCGTCGAGGTCTGACGTCGCTCGGGAGTCGGCCTACAGAGGATTGTCCGCCACCCACCGCGCCGCGGCTCTCGCCACGCGCTCGGCCGGTCTCTCCTCGCCCGCCGGCGGCACCAGGGCTCGGCCGGTCAGGCGCTCGAACAGGTCGCAGTAGACGTCGGCCGTCTCCTCCCGCACCTCGTCCGGGATCGCCGGCACGTCGCCGCGATAGGGGTCGCAGCGCGCCCGCACCCAGCGGCGCACCATGTCCTTGTCGAAGGCGTCCGGAGGCTCGCCCGCCGCGAACCGGGCCTCGTAGGTCGCGCCGTCCCAGTAGCGCGACGAATCGGGCGTGTGGACCTCGTCGGCGAGCACCACCGTGCCGTCGGGGTCCACGCCGAACTCGCATTTCGTGTCGACCAGGATGAGGCCGCGCTCGCGCGCCCGCGCCTGGCCGAAGGCGAAGAGCGCCAGGGCGTGCTCGCGCGTGCGGTCCCAGGTGGCGGCGTCGACGAGGCCGAGCCGCGCCACGTCGTCGGGCCCGAGCGGCTCGTCGTGGGCGCCATGGTCGCCCTTGGTGGTGGGCGTGATGACGGGCGCGTCGAGCCGCTGGTTGTCGCGCATCCCGTCCGGGAAGCCGTGGCCGTAGAGGCGCCGCGCCCCGCCCTTGTACATCGTCAGGAGCGAGGTGTTGGTCGAGCCCGCGAGATAGCCCCGCACCACGACCTCGACGGGCAGCATGGCGAGGCGGCGGCACACGGTGACGTTGGGATCGGGCACGGCGATCAGGTGGTTCGGGCAGATGTCGCGCGTGCGCTCGAACCAGTGATGGGACAGCTCGGTCAGCACCTGCCCCTTGAAGGGGATCGTCGTGAGGTTCAGGTCGAAGGCGGACAGGCGGTCGGTCGTCACCATCAGCCGGCGGCCGGCGTCGAGGTCGTAGGACTGGCGCACCTTGCCGCGCTGCGGCGCGGGCAGGCCGGGGATCTCGACCTCGTCCAGCGTGTGGGCCAGCGCCCGCGCGGCGCGCGCCGGATCGGTGAACAGCTTCTGCAACGCGTGGAACTCCCGGCCCGTGGTGGTCCGACGCTGTAGGCGCGGCGTCGAGCGGCGGCAACCGGGGAAGCGGAAGGCGCTGGTCGACGGTGTGCCCGACCGCCACCGCGCGCGCGGCGGCGAAGGCGGCGTCATCCTCACAGCGCCGCCGCGAACTCCCGATACCCCTTCGCCCTGAGCTCGCAGGCCGGGCATGCCCCGCACCCGTAGCCCCAATCGTGCCGGTGCGTCCGGTCCCCGCCGTAGCAGGTGTGGGTGTCGTCGCGGACGAGATCGACCAGCGGCGCTCCGCCGAGGTCCCGCGCCATGCGCCAGGTCGCGGCCTTGTCGATCCACATCAGCGGCGTGTGCAGCACGAAGCGGGCCTCCATGCCGAGGTTCAGCGCGAGCTGCATGGCCTTGATCGTGTCGTCGCGGCAGTCCGGATAGCCGGAGAAATCCGTCTCGCAGACGCCGGTCACGATGTGCTTGATGCCGCGCCGGTAGGCCAGCGCCGCCGCGAAGGTGAGAAACAGGAGGTTGCGGCCCGGCACGAAGCTCGTCGGCAGCCCGTCCTCGCCCATGCGGATCTCGACGTCGCGCGTCAGCGCCGTGTCGCTCACCTGCCCCAGCACGGCGAGGTCGAGCAGGTGGTCCGGCCCGAGCCGGCCCGCCCAGGCGTGGAAGTCCGCGCCGAGCCGGCGCAGGATCGGCGCCCGCACGTCGAGCTCGACGCGGTGGCGCTGGCCGTAGTCGAAGCCCAGGGTCTCGACGTGGGCGAACCGCTCCAGCGCCCAGGCCAGGCAGGTCGTCGAGTCCTGCCCGCCGGAGAAGAGCACGATGGCGCGCGACGCGTCCTGGCCGACCATCACGCGATCCCGAGGTACTTGTGGGTCTGAAGCCCGAGGCGCCAGCGCGGGTTCGCCATGCAGTAGCGCACCGCCGCCTCCGTGTTGGCGGCTTGGTCGGGCCCATCCATGGGCTGGAGGATGAAGTGGCCGAAGCCGAGATGCGCGAAGCGCTCCGGCATGGCGCGGGCCTGCGGGAACACGAGCTTCAGCTCGTCGCCGCGCTCGATCGCCAGCGGCGCGTCGGACTTGGGGCTGACGCAGATCCAGTCGAGGCCGGGCGGGGGCGCCACGGTGCCGTTGGTCTCGACCGCGATCTCGAAGCCGCGCGCGTGCAGCGCCGCGATCAGGGCCGGGTCGACCTGGAGCAGCGGCTCGCCGCCGGTCAGCACGGTGAGCCGGTTGTCGGGCGCGCCCGTCCAGGCGGCCGCCACGGCGGAGGCGAGCGCCTCGGCATCGGCGAACCGCCCGCCGCCGGGACCGTCGAGGCCGACGAAGTCCGTGTCGCAGAAGGTGCACACGGCCGCGGCGCGGTCGGCCTCGCGCCCGGTCCACAGGTTGCAGCCGGCGAAGCGGCAGAACACGGCCGCGCGGCCGGCCTGCCGGCCCTCGCCCTGGAGCGTGTAGAAGATTTCTTTGACGGCATAGGACATGATCGGCAGCCGATATAGGCGATCGGCCGCCCGATTGCAGCAGGCACGCACGGACCCGGACGGCGAGCCCGCCCGTTCCGGTCGCGCCATCGCGAGGAGACCCGGACATGACGACCCCACGCAGCGCGGCCCTGGCCGCCATCCTGTGCCTCGCGGCGGGGCCCGGCTTCGCCGCGACCTGCCACATGACCGTGCAGGGCGTGCCGGTGATCGACGACCAGACCTGCACGGTCGCCGGCCGCGGCCGCGACGTCCGGGTCGCGGTCGGGGCCGAGGACGCGATCCGGATCAGCCGGTCGTTCATGAGCGGCCGCTTCCTGGTGCGGGGCGCCCGCGACGGGCGCCTGCGCAGGATCGAAGTGTCCTATGGCCAGGTGGTCACCTCGTCCGACTCGGACGACAAGACCTGCTACTTCAACCAGAAAGCGACGCTCTGCGTCGACCGCTGAGGCGGCGCTCGGCGCCCGATCAGCCGCCGTCCGCGATCGAGCCCGGCTCCAGGCTCTCGACCGCGTCGGGATCCGTCACCCTCATGCGGGGCCCGAACCGCGCGTCGAGGTCGCCGCGCAGGCGCACCGGCGTGCCGGCATAGTCGCGCAGGTCCAGCCCGGCTTTGTCGAAGAGCTTGGCGTCGCGGCGGGACACCACGGCGGTGAAGCCGTGCCGGTCCTGCCTCAGCGCGAGGTAGAGCGCTCCGCGGCTCTCGTGGAGGCGCAGGACGCCTTGGACGATGGCGAGGCCACCGGCCTGCGCGGCGAGCCCGGCGGCGTCGCTCGGCGCCAGCACGGCCGCCCCCGGATCGGACCACAGCCCCCGGCCGGCCGCGCGGGCCCCGTCCTCCGCCGCGAGCCTCCCCGCCGCGCAGGCGTGGACCGAGGCCTCGGGCGCCACGCGGGCGAGCCCGGCGGCGAGCAGCGCCGCGCCGGCCTCCCCGGGCGGCGTGGCGCGGAACAGCAGGGCGGGGATGCGCCCCCAGCGGTCAGGCGCTCCGAGGGGCCGGAGCTGGACGGGTCCCTCGGCCCAGGCCAGCAGCGCCGCGCGAGCGGAACGGTCCAGCGCCTTCGCGCCGCCGCGGGCGACGTCGATGCCGGCCAGGCGGATGGTGCGCCCGTCCGACAGGGCGACGTCGCCCTGCTCCGACACCGTCGCCACCGTGACGAGCGGGCCGTCCTGCGCGGCGGCACAGTCCGGAGTCGGCCGGAGGACGGGCGCGGCCAGGGCCGGGACGGCCAGCGGGACACAGACTGCCGCGCATCGGAGAGCGGCGTGGATCGCGCGGACGGGCGAAACGGCTTCCAGTCTTTCCATCGCTTCGGATCTCGGCTAGCGTCCGTCCCGTGCGGTCCCGTAGCTCAGCAGGATAGAGCAGCGGTTTCCTAAACCGAAGGTCAGGGGTTCGAATCCCTTCGGGACCGCCACAGATCGACCGTTTTATCCAAACAGGATAGATGCGACTCCAAACCAAGATAACCTGCCACAGAAAGCAGGTTAAATGCGACTCCGAAACCCCCGCCTTGGTTAACGCGCGACGCTTGGCTGTCCAGGAATTTCCACTTCGGCGTGTGATTTTCTACTTTGCGCGGTCTTTCTGACATCTGTCGTGGCACGACGGCCGAAGGATCCGTTCGAAAGAACCTTGAAGTACTTCTCATGCGTAACGCGCACCTTCATCTTCGTGCGGAGGGTGCCGGCCGTGACGTCCTCCCTGTGATGGGCCGCCTCGCGATGAATGCTGTCGCGAAGACGAGGGAGGATCTCCCTTGCGGTCATGCCCCCTTCTGCAGGCAGCAGGTCGAACACCTCCTGCATCACCCGGTCCCAGAACTCCTCAGAACGCACCCGGTCCAAGCGCGCGTCCCTCTCGCGAATCAGCCCTCGCAGCTGATCGACCTCCGAACGCAGGGCCGCGACCTCCTCGGTGATTTGGTCCACTTGCCGGAGGGCCTCATCCCGGATTTCGTCGTTGGCCCGCAGATCGCGGTCCATGCTCTCGCGGTCGTCGGCATATTTTTGGGCGGCACTGACGCAAGCGGCCTCCCAAAGTGCCGCGAGCGCGTCGCCGTGGCGGTTCTGGACGTCGGACGGGATGCCGGCGACTTCGGGCCGCGACCGGTAGCCGCGCTTCGCCTTCCAGTCTCGGACGAGTGGTCCGACCTCCCTGTTCGAGCCGCCCTGCTCCAGGGCCGCGATCACCGCCCGAACCGACACCGGCTTGCCTTCGGCACGCAGGCCGTCGGCTACCCTGAACACCTCGTCGCGCCCGGCCATGCGAAGGCTCCTTCTGGAAGGAGCCTGCACGACGATCGTTGAGGTCGGACCGCCCTCGAGAGGCGGGTCACAGGTACCAGTCAACGTTACCAACGACCCGTTACCATGCCTGACTGCCGGCGAGGACGGAACGCCCGTCCATGGCACGATCTACCTTCGGTAACAGGTCTCAGGTAGCGTTACCCGCTACCCTTGCTCGCCTCTGTCAGGGATGGGCTTCCTCCGTGGTTCGAAAGGAGGTCTCGGCTCGACCACCACTGGACAGGCTGAGCGAACCGGCATCGAACTCGGTTCATGGACACGTTGACCGACCTGCACGAGGCCCGCATGCCCTCCCCATCGGACGGTGGTGCCCGGGAGGTCGTCGGCACGTTGACGTTCGGGGTCGGCACGGCGGCCGATCACAGGCTCGGCGCGTCGGGCCTCTTGCGGGTCGACGCCTTCGGACGGTTCACGACGACGTTCGACGGCAGGAGCTATCCCGCCAGCTACATCGACAGCGGGACCGAAACATACCTTCTGAACGGCGACCACCTGCCGCGATGCCGAGACCTGGCGTGGGCGTACTGCATGGAGCCGAGGCGTACCTTCGAAGCGCGGATGACCGGTTCGGACGGGAACGGCACCTCCGTGAGGTTCGCTCTCGGCGACTACCAGGCCCGCAGGGAGGGGCACGCAGGCGCGGTGGACGATGTCGCAGAGGCCGCGGGCCCGCAGTCGGCGGCCTTCGTATGGGGCGCACCGTTCTTTCTCGGACGGAAGGTCACCATCGTCGTGGAAAGCAAGGAGGTGCCGAGCCTTCCTGGGCCGGTGGGGCCGTTCTACGGTCTGGACTAAGCAGCGATTCGTAATTTGTCACACGGATGACTGATCCGTCGCTCGGCATTGAGGCTGTTTACGGCTTGGTGGATGGCGGCATCGAGGTGAGCGGCATCCGCGAAGGTGCGATGAGCGAGGTGATGGCGCTTGAGATCACGCCATTTCAACTCGATGTCGTTCAACTCGGGCGCGTAGCGCGGCAGCCACTCCACGGTGAGCCAGGGCCGCGCCGCGATGGCGGCGGTGGTGGCCTTGCTGGTGTGGATGGGGCCGTTGTCGAGCACCAGCACGACGGGCTTGGCGGGGCGTCCCGGTTGCGGGCCGTCGCGGCCGTCCAACACGGTCAGCAGGGCGATGAAGTCGGTGCTGCGCTTTGTTGTCGACGTGTGGACGATGAGGTCGCGGGTTGCGGCGTCGAGCACGCCCATGATGGCGACCTTGCGGGCCGGCCTGGGGCGGCGACGCGCAGGTCCGCGCCCCGTGGCGCCCAGGCATGGGCCAGATAGGGATGGGTCAGGGCTTCGCTCTCGTCGCCGTACAACAGCACCACGTCGCCCGCCTCGGCCTGCGCCCGGCGGATCCTGAGGCGCAGGCCCACGCGCTCCACCTCCTGTGCATCCTGCCGACCCTTCAGCGTGTGCCGGGGGCGGCGCCAGCAAAACCCCCCTTTTCCCGGAGCAGGATGCTCAGCCGAGACTTGGAAATACTCAGGCCCGTCCGCCGCTCGATCTCGGCCTGCAGGCGCGGCAGCGTCCAATTGGGCCGGTTCTCCACGGGCTCGCGCAAAAGGGCCGCCGCCACCGCGAGCGCCTGTTCGCCCTTGGCCGCCGGGCGACCCGAGGCCAGCGTCGAGCGCAGGGCCTCGACCCCGCCTTCGCAAAACCACTGCCGCCAGTGGCGGACCGCATCGGCCGTCACCCCGAACGCTTCTGCCACCTCGACGCTCGTCCAACCCGACAAGGTGAGCAGCATCGCCCGCGCACGATCGGCCTCGCCCCGAACGTCAGATCGCGCCAACGTCTCGAGGTCGGCGCGCTGCGCCGGCGTCGCTGCCAAACGGGACCGACCAGCCATGATACTCACCCGAGCACTTGAGCGCTCGACATACCATCCGTGTGACAGTCAGCGGAATCCTGCTTAGCGTCGGCGCTATGAGCACGCGAGATTCATCGCTCGCCAGAACGAATGTGCGCCGGTCGGTCTCCGACGCACGATCCTTGGGCTTGCGTCAAATGATGCGTCTCGCCTACTTGCAGCATCAGGCGCGGTGACCTCACCCGTCGACCTCATCGAGGCTGCGATGGTGCCGAGTTCCTCGTCGATCCAGGGGACCGCCGAGGAGCTTCGCCTGGAGGCGCTGGCCTCGTACGACGTCATCGATACGCCCCCGGAGCAGGACCTCGACGACATCGCGCGCTTGGCCGCCCAGATCTGCGCCACGCCGGTCGCGTTGGTGACGCTCGTCGACGGACGGCGGCAGGTGTTCAAGGCCCGCTTCGGCTTCGAGGGCACGACCAGTGACCTGGAGACCGGTTTCTGCCCCCTGGTTGTGCGACGCGAGGCGCCCCTCACCATCGCCGACACGCTCGCGGATCCCGGGCACGCCGACAATGTCGCAACCAGGGAGGGCGGCGTCCGCTTCTACGCGGGTGTCCCCCTCACCGCCCCCGGTGGCTTCGTGCTCGGCACCCTCTGCGTCCTCGACGTGAAGCCGCGCGAACTCTCGGACGAGCAGCATTCCGCGCTCGCCGCCCTGGCGCGTCAGGTCATGAGGCAGCTCGAACTGCGGGCCGCACTGCGGCGTGAGCGCGAGGGCGACGTGCGCCACAGGCACGTCCTGAACGGTGCGGTCGAGCACGCCATCGTCGCAGCCGACCTGAAGGGCCGCGTCGTGGAATGGAACGAGGGCGCCGGTCGTCTCCTCGGTTGGTCGCCGGAGGAGGCCATCGGCGAACCCGTCGCGCGCCTCATCCGTACCGTCGACCGTGACGCAGATTGGTTCGAGGCGGACGCTGAACGCACCCTGCGGCGCGGACCCCTCACCGCCGAGGAATGGCACCGTCGCAGGAGCGGGGCCGACCTCTGGGCGAACAGGACAATGTCGCCGCTCAAGGGCGAGGACGGACAGGTTACGGGGTATGTCGTCGTCATGCGGGACCGCACCGAGGAGCGGCGCCGCGAACAACGGCTCGCAATCCTGTCGGAGGCTGCCGCGAAGTTGCTGGTGGCCGATGATCCCGAGGCGGTCCTGGGTTCGGTCGTGTCCGAGAGCGCCTCGCTGCTGGCCTTCCAGCATGCTTACAGTCACGTGGTGTTCGCGGACGGGAAGTCGGTGTGCACGGCGAGGAGCGTGGGGATCGAGGGTGAGGCCACGGTCGCCTTGGACAAGGCGATCTTCGAGTCGACGCTGTGTAGCGTCGTCGCGAGGACGCGTGCACCGGTGATCGTCCCGGACGTGTCTCGCTCCGAGCAGACCAACATCGAGGACGCCAGGAAGGCCGGGCTGTCGTCCTACGCGGGGTTCCCGGTGATGGCGGGCGACCGGCTCTTCGGCGTCCTGTCCTTCGGCTCGCTCCGGGTGCATGCCTTCGATGCGCAAGCCCTCTCCTTCTTCGCCACCCTGGCCCGCTACGTCGCCGTGGTGCGCGAGAGGCTGGACCGAGAGGCGTCGTTGAAGGCCCTCGCCCAGACGCTGGAACAGCGGGTCGAGGAGCGCACGGCGGAGCTGCGCGACGCGGAAGCGGCCCTCCGACAGTCGCAGAAGCTGGAGGCCGTGGGCCAGCTCACCGGCGGCGTCGCGCACGACTTCAACAACTTGCTGACCGTTCTGAAATCCTCCGTCGACTTGCTGCGAAAACCGAACTTGGCCGAGGAACGCCGCAGGCGGTACCTCGACGCCATTTCCGACACCGTGGACCGCGCCGCCAAGCTGACGGGCCAACTCCTCGCCTTCGCGCGGCGCCAGGCCCTGAAGCCAGAGGTGTTCGACGCGGCCGAGCGCGTGCGCGCGGTGTCCGAGATGCTCGACAGCGTCACCGGCTCGCGCATCCGCGTGTCGCTCGACCTGTCAGCCGAACCCTGCCACGTGCGGGCCGACGCCAGCCAGTTCGAGACGGCCCTGGTCAACATGGCGGTGAACGCTCGCGACGCGATGGACGGCGAGGGCACCCTCACCCTGCGGGTCCACGATGGCGGGAGGCTGCCGCCGATCCGCGGACACGCGGGCAGCGCGGCAGCCTTCGTGGCGGTGTCGCTGACCGACACGGGCACAGGCATCCCGGCCGACCGCATCGGGCAGATCTTCGAGCCGTTCTTCACCACCAAGGGCGTCGGCAAGGGGACCGGCCTCGGGCTCAGTCAGGTGTTCGGATTCGCCAAGCAGTCCGGCGGCGACGTCGACGTCAGCAGCGAGGTCGGGCGGGGCACGACCTTCACGCTCTACCTCCCGTACGTGCCCGCGCCCGAGGCGACCGACGCCGGTGCCCGCCGGAAGACGGCCGTGGCGGGCGGCGGGCGGCGGGTGCTGGTCGTGGAGGACAACGTCGAGATCGGCCGCTTCGCAACCCAACTCCTCGACGACCTCGGCTATCAGAGCCACTGGGCGGCCAACGCCGACGAGGCCTTGGCGCGCCTTGCCACGCCCGCTCACGAGTTCGACGTGGTCTTCTCCGATGTGGTGATGCCGGGCATGAACGGGGTCGACCTCGCCCGCGAGATCCGCCGCCGTCACCCCGCGCTGCCTGTGGTGCTCACGTCCGGCTATAGCCACGTGCTGGCCGAAGAGGGCCCCCAGGGTTTCGACCTCGTCCACAAGCCGTATTCCGCCGAGCAGCTCTCCCGTGCCCTGCGCCGTGCGACGTCCGGCTGAGGGCGCCCGGTTCGCCACGCCCATCGCGGCGGGTCCACCATGGCGTTCACCCCGAGGCGGCTCTAATTGACGATGCCATGACCCTGACCGCCTCGAACCATCGTCGCAGGTCAAGGCGAGTGCCGAGCGAACCATCGAGTGTTGCCGACCGTGACCATCGACCCCAGAGAACTGGCGACGCCCCGCGAACGGCAACTGCTCGCCGAAGTCGAGGAGCTGAGGCGTCGTCTCGCCGAGTCTGACGGATCGAAGGATGACGGTCGGCAATCGCAGGGGTCGGGGCCGCGCCCGTCCTCCCGTGCCGACCTAGAACGCGGCATGAGGCGGGCCCTCGAAGGCGCCATCGACTTCGTCGTCATCGTCACCGACACCGATGGGCGCATCACGGGCTGGAACGTCGGCGCCCGCAACGTGCTCGGCTGGGAGGAGGCGGAGGTGCTCGGCCGCGACGCCGCCTTCATCTGGACGCCCGAGGACCGTGGCGCGGGAACGCCGGAGCGGGAGATGCGCCTCGCCCGCGAGAAGGGCAGCGGCGCGGACGACCGCTGGCATCTCCGCAAGGACGGCGGCCGGATCTGGGTGAGCGGCGAGATGCTGCCCATGCGGGAGCCCGACGGCTCGCTGTCGGGCTACTGCAAGGTGATGCGGGACCGCACCGAGGCCCACCTCGAGGCCGAGAGGCACAGGGAGAGCGAGGCACGCTGGCACGGCGTGTTCGAGAACCTGGTCGAGGGCATGCTGCTCGGCGAGGTGGTGCGCGACGCCACCGGACGCATCGTCGACTGGCGCTACCTCGACGTCAACGCCGCCTGGGAGGAGATGGTCGGCCTGCCACGCGCGCAGGCGCTCGGACGCACGGTCCGCGAGATCATCCCCGGCATCGAGGACGAGTGGGTCGAGGAGTTCGGCCGCGTCGTCGAGACCGGGGCGTCCCACCACTTCGAGCGGCAGGTCGGCGCCTGGGACCGGTGGTACGAGGGCAACGTGTTCCGGCTCGGCGGCGACCGCTTCGCCGTGACGTTCTTCAACGTCACCGAGCGCATCGGCCGCGAGCGGCGCCGGGCGGCGCTGCTGGACCTCAACGACCGTTTCAGGGACGTCTATGACCCCCCGACCATTCACGCCCTTCTTGGCGAGGTGGTCGGACGGGCTTTGGGCGCCGGGCGCGTCGGCTACGGAACCCTTGCGGTTGACGGCGACACCTTCACGGTCGAGCGTGATTGGGCGGCATCCGGCTTCCCCTCGCTGGCGGGCCGCTACCACATGGACGACTACGGCCTCTACGCCGCGGACCTCAGGCGAGGCGACACCGTGGTGATCGACGACGTGCGCCTCGACGTCCGCACGGCCGCCAACGCCGAGGCGATGAAGTCGATCTCGGTGGGCTCGCTCGTCAACGTGCCCGTCGTCGAGGGCGGGCGCGCCGTTGCCATCCTCTACGTCAACGACGCGGGTCCACGGGCCTGGACCGGGGAGGAGGTCGCCTTCGCGCGCGAGGCCGCCGAGCGGACCCGCGTCGTCATCGAGCGCCGCCGCGCCGAACAGGGCCTGCGCGACCTCGCGGCCTCGCTGGAGCGGCAGGTCGAGGAGCGCACGCGCGAACGGGACCGGCTGTGGCGCCTGTCGCGCGACCTCTTCGTCATCGCCGACGCGGAGGGGGAGTGGGTCAGCGTCAACGCGGCCTGCATGGCCGTCCTGGGCTGGTCCGAAGCCGAGTTGGTCGGCCGCACCTCCGAGTGGCTTGAGCATCCCGACGACAGGGAGCAGTCGCGCCGCGTCGTGCGGGCGCTGTCCGAAGGCGAAGCGCTGAGCCGCTTCGACATCCGGCTTCGGACCAGGTCCGGCGACTATCGATGGCTGTCTTGGACCGTCACGCCGTCGGATGGCCTCCTGTTCGCGGTGGGCCGCGACGTGACGGCCGACAAGGAGCAGGCGGTCGAGCAGGCGCGCCTGGAGGAGCAGTTGCGCCAGTCGCAGAAGATGGAGGCGGTGGGCCAGCTCACCGGCGGCATCGCCCACGACTTCAACAACCTGCTCACCGGCATCACCGGCGCCCTCGACATGATGCAGCGCCGGATCGTCCAGGGACGGACCGTCGACGTCGAGCGCTACGTCGGCCTCGCCATGTCATCGGCGAACCGCGCCGCCGCGCTCACCCATCGACTGCTCGCCTTCTCGCGAAGGCAGACGCTCGACCCGCGGCCCGTGGACGGCAACGCGCTCGTCTCCGCCATGGAGGACCTACTGCGGCGGACGCTCGGCGAGGGCGTGGTGCTCGAGCTCGCGCTCTGGCCCGACCTATGGCAGACGCGCTGCGACCCGCACCAGCTCGAGAACGCCGTTCTGAACCTTTGCATCAACGCGCGCGACGCCATGCCGGACGGAGGGCGGCTGACGGTGGAGACGACCAACGCTTCTCTGGATGGACGCGCCGCGAGCGAGCGCGACATCCCGCCCGGCGACTACGTCGCCTTCAGCGTCTCCGACACCGGCACCGGCATGCCGCCCGACGTCGTCGCCAAGGTGTTCGAACCCTTCTTCACCACCAAGCCCATTGGCCAGGGGACGGGACTGGGCCTGTCGATGATCCACGGTTTCGCCCGCCAGTCCGGGGGACAGGTCCGTATCCATTCCGTCGTTGGCCGGGGGACGACCATGCGGATCCTCCTGCCAAGGCACCGGGGCGAAGGCGAGGTGCAGGAGGAGTCGGGACTGGTCGAGGCGCCGCGCGCGGCCGCGGGCGAGACGGTGCTGGTGATCGACGACGAGGCGACCGTGCGGACGCTGGTGGGCGAAGTCCTCGGAGAGCTGGGTTACGCCACTCTGGAGGCGCATGACGGTCCTTCGGGGCTCGCCCTGCTCCGCTCGAATGCGCGCATCGACTTGCTAGTCACCGACGTGGGCCTACCTGGCGGAATGAACGGACGGCAGGTGGCGGATGCTGCCCGCGTCCTCAGGCCCGACCTGAAGGTGCTGTTCATCACCGGCTACGCCGACCGGGCCGCGGTGGGCAACGGCCACCTCGACCCCGGCATGCACCTGTTGACCAAACCCTTCGCGATGGAGGCTCTCGCCGTGAAGGTGCGTGACATCATCGGGTGACGCCGCCTGTGGCCTTGCTTGCATGCGCCCTCACCATGGCCTGCCCGAGTGGTTGGAGTCGACGCCCGGACGGGTGTGTGGCTCAGCCCTGCGCGACGATGCGGTGCAGGCGCTCGGCGATGGATCGCAGGCTGACGTCTCCCTTGTGCAGGATCTGGTTGGCCCCGGCGAGGCGGCGTCGGTCATCGCGCGTCAGGTCCAGGGCCGTGAGCACCACGACGGGAACGTCGGCGCATTCTGGGCGTTCGCGGAAGCGTCGCAAGAAGTCGAACCCGTCCATGACCGGCATGGTCAGGTCGAGGAGGACCACTCCGGGACGGGCCGCCCCGACCTTGTCGAGCCCATCCTGCCCGTTCTCCGCCTCGACCACGCGCCAGCCGTCCCTTTCAAGGAACGAGCGGAGACGTGCACGTGTGTCGGAGTCGTCGTCGACGACGAGCGCCGTCTCCTCCGGTGGGCGGAAGCGGTCCATGATGGCCTTGAAGCGGTCCCAGCGCACAGGCTTCTGCACGTAGCCGGTGGCGCCCAACGACTCCGCCAGGCCGCGCTGCTCGACAGACGTCACCATCACTACCGGAATGTCGGCCAGGTCCGCGTCCGCCTTGAGGACGCTCAGAACCGACCACCCGTCGATGCCCGGCATCATGACGTCGAGCAGGATGGCCCGGGGATGGAGCGTCCGTGCGAGTTCGAGTCCCTTGCGTCCGTCGGGTGCGACCTGCGCCCGGAAGCCCTCCCTCTGCAGGAAGCGCGTCATCAGGTGGCGCTGGTCCGGGTCGTCGTCGATCACCAGGACGAGGTCCCGGCTCCCTTCCTCGCCGACCTCCGGCGAAGGCTCGCCGATGAGGGCGTTTTCCGTCCCGGCCTCGACATGCGTCGGGGGCAGCCTGACGGTGAAGCTGGTGCCTTCGCCCTCCTTGCTCTCGACCGACACCGTGCCGTTCAGCATGTCGGCGAAGGCTTTCGTCAGGGAGAGGCCGAGGCCCGTGCCGCCGAACCGGCGCGTAGTCGAGCTGTCGGCCTGTTGGAAGCGCTGGAACAGCTTGTCCAACTGCTCCGGCGTCATGCCGATGCCCGTGTCGGACACGCGGAGGCATACGGATGGTCCGACCTCGCCGACCTCGCGCCACGCAGCCAAGGTGATAGTCCCCGCCTCGGTGAACTTGGCGGCGTTGCCGAGCAGGTTGAGCAGCATCTGCCGGACCTTGGTCAGGTCGGAACGCATGGTGCCGAGGTCCGGCGCAAGGTCGACGCGGAGGCTGTTCCCCTTCTTGCCGACCAGGGTCTGCACCGTGTCGGCCACCTCGCGCACGGCGGTCACGACGTCGAACTCCTCGGCGTAGACCTCCATCTTGCCGCTCTCGACCTTGCTGAGGTCGAGGACGTCGTTGATGAGGCCGAGCAGGTGGCGGGCGTTGCCCTCGATCTTGCGCATGTCGGAAGCGAGGTCGGCCGGCTCTGCGCCGTCCGCGACCTCCTCCAGCATCATCTCCGAATAGCCGATGATGGCCGATAGCGGCGTGCGCAGCTCATGGCTCATGTTGGCGATGAAGGTCGACTTGGCGACGTTCGCCTCCTCGGCGGCGACCTTGGCGTCGCCGAGCGCCCGCTCGGCCGCTTTGCGCTCCTCGATGTCGATAGCGACCACGAGCACGTTGCGCCGCCCGGCCATCCCCGCGATGGCGCTCTTCGTGTTGGTGACCCACAGCGTCGTCCCGTCCGGCCGCACGAGGCGCTTCTCGACGGTCGCAGGCTCGCCATCCAGGGCGGCGGACCTGAGGGCGGTCTCGCTCACGGCCCGGTCGTCGGGGTGGGTGATGTCGCGCATGCGCAGGCGCAGCAGCTCTTCGGAACGGCGGCCCGCCATGGAACAGAATCGGGCGTTGACGGACAGGAACCGCCCGTCGGCGTCCAGCTCCGCGAAGCCCGCGCCGGTCTGCTGGAAGATGCCCGCGAGGTGCGCCTCGCTGTCGCGCAGGGCCTGCTCGGCCTGTGCCCTCTCGACGACGTCCCGCACCCGCGCGGCCACGCCCTCGATCAGCTTCACGTCGTCGGGCGACCAACGGCGCGGCTCCCGTTGGTTCACGAACAGGCTGGCCGCCAGGCGGCCCTCCCGCATCATCGGCACCGACACGAAGGCCCGGGTGTCGATGGCCGTCCAGGGCGCGGCGTCGTAGGCCGGGTCCGCCAGCACGTCGTCGCTGTGGCTCGTCCCGCCCTCGCGCTGGCGGGAGATCGAGGACGCACCGAAGTCGTTGAGCCTATATGTCCCGGCGATGGGGGCGACGCCGTCCGTGAACCCCGTCGCCAGGACGACGCTGGTGCCGTCCGGCTGCACCTCGCCGTAACCGACCCGGTTGGCGCCGAGATACCGCCCCAGCGCGTCCACGGCCGTCCTCACGATGACCTCAGGGTCGTTCAGGCCCCGCAGGCTCTCCTCCAGCGCCAAGCGGAAGCCCTGGCGGCGCTCGGTCAGGACTGGCTCGGTGGTCTCGGCGCAGGGGCAGAAGAAGCCCCGGACCTCGCCATCGTCGTCGTAGACCGGAGTGTAGGAGAAGGCGAAGTGCGCCTCCGGACTCCGCCCCTCGCGGTCCACCATGAGGGTGATGTCGTCCATGTGGACGGGATCGCCCGCATAGACCTGGTCCACAAGGGGCTGCAGAGCGTCACGGATCTCCGCCCACACCGTCATCAACGGGGCGCCCAGCGCGTCTGGGTGCTTGCTTCCGAGCAGCTCGACGTAGCCGTCGTTGTACAGCATCGTCATGTCCGGACCCCAGGCGACGAACATGGGCTGCTTGGCGGCCAACATGACCCGGACCAGCGTCTTCAGGGGCGACGGCCAGGACTGCACCAGTCCCAGGGGTGTCGCCGTCCAGTCGAAGGCGCGGATGCGGTCCCCCATGGCCCCGCCGCCACGCAGCACGGCGCGCTCACCCCTCGTCGCCATCGTGGTTCCGTTCCCCAGACACGTCGCGAAGCTCCTTACCCCCGCTCAGGCCCAGGTGGCTACCGCGGGGTCTGAATCCCGGACGGGGCCGCACCCAGAGCCGTCTCCCGGAGATGCCAACATGGGGGCGCGACCGCGAGCATCCTTCGGGGGAGGATGTTCTACCAGGCTGCCGAGGTGCCGAACATCGATCGAGTCGGTGAGACCGGACGGAACTCTCCGAATCCTTCGGGCGAGATCACGGGGGTGCGCCGAGCGTCATCACGATTTGGAAATGTCGGAAACCGCGTCGGGTCGCACGCGTAGCTTCTCCGGTGCCGCACTCGACGGACTCGCCGAGGACGGACACTCAGGAGAACCGATGATGACCATCACGAAAGGCCTTCGCGCCCTGACCCTCGCCGCCGCGCTCGCGGCCGGCACCGCCTCGGCGGCCTACGCGGCTGACCCGATGGTGGGCGGCGCCCCGATGATGGCGAGCAAGAACATCGTCCAAAACGCCTCGCAGGCGAAGAACCTGACGACGTTGGTCGCCGCGGTGAAGGAGGCCGGGCTCGTCGACACGCTGGAAGGTGCCGGTCCGTTCACGGTGTTCGCGCCGACCAACGCCGCCTTCGACAAGTTGCCCAAGGCCACGGTCGAGGCACTCATGAAGCCCGACATGAAGGCGGACCTGAAGAAGGTGCTCACCTATCACGTGGTAGCGGGCAAGGTGGACGCGGCGGAGCTCGCCAAAGAGATCAAGGCGGGCGGCGGAAGCTACAACATGAAGACGGTCGAGGGTGGGACGCTGACCGCCAAGATGGACGGCGACAAGATCGCCATCATCGACGAGAAGGGCGGTGGAGCCATCGTCGAGACGCCGGACGTGTTCCAGTCCAACGGCGTCGTGCACGTCATCGACGGCGTGCTCATGCCCAAGTGATCGCGTCGATCTGAGATGCGGCCTCGCCGGACCACACGATGTGGTCCGGCGCGTCGAGGTGATCGACGCCGCTCAAACGTGATGACGAGCCGATGGTGAGAGGTGCAGGCAAGATGGTCACATTCATCATCCGCCTTGCCCGTGGCGCGCTCGTCACGCTGTCCGGCATCGCCACGGTGCTCGTGCTGTTCACGCTGATGCAGTTCAATCTCCGCGGTGCAGGGCTGATGGCCGTGCTGGCCATGTCGTCCTTCGTGGTTGTCCACATCCTCGACCGTCTGCGGTGGCATCCAGGCGGCGCAAGCCTGGCTCCGCCTTGATCGAGCACCCCGGGAACATGTCGGGCGAGCAGGAGCTCATGAAAGTACCTGCGGGCCGGACGTACCGTTGAGGTTTGCTCGGGATTTCTCCGTGTCATCGACCGGAGGATCGACACGATCAGGCCGGTCGCATTCAATCCCCCTCTGACGCTCGCGCGCCCCGGTCGGTGCCGCAGATCAGGCCGCTCGAACCTCGACGACGCTCCTGCCGCCGCCCCGCTTCGTGACCCTGACCTGGGTCGGTATGCGCTCCACCATGGCCGCGACGTGGGTGACGACGCCCACCTTGCGGCCGAAGCCCTGCAGCGTCTCCAGCGCCTCGACGGCGACGTCCAGGCTGCCGCTGTCGAGGGAGCCGAAGCCCTCGTCGATGAGCAGCACGTCGCACGAGCCCTGACGTCCCTCCAGCCCCGACAGGGCCAGGGCGAGCCCGAGCGACACGAGGAAGCGCTCTCCGCCGGACAGGCTGCGCGACGCCCGGACCTCGCCGCCCATGTCCATGTCGGCCACGTGCAGCGACAGCGCGTCCCCCCGGGCGAGGCGGTACCGGGGCGAGAGCATCCCGAGCTGCTCGTTGGCCAGGGCCACGAGCGCCTCGAGGGTGATCTCCTGCGCGTACTGGCGAAACGTCGCGCCGTTGGCCGAGCCGATCGCCCGGTTCACGTCGGCCCAGGTCGCGTGCTCCGCCGCGACCTCCTCCATCTCTCTCCTCATCGCGTCCACCTTGCCGCGCTCGCCGTCGTCGCGCCGGAGGCGATCCTCGAAGACGCCGACGCTCCGCGTGCGCTCGCCCACCCCGGCGTCCAGGGCCGCCAGCCTCTCTGTGGCATCTTCCGGCAGGGCCGTCCCGGGCGCCTCGGTAACGGCCCGATCCAAATCCTGCTGCCGCGTGGCGAGCAGCCCCATCGCCGTCGCCAGCTTCCCGTCGAGCGTGACGATGTTGGACCGCACCGTCTCGACCTGCTCTCTCGTGATCGCGAGCAACTCGGTGACGCGCTCGGACGGCAGACCGACGGCGTCACGTGCGCCTGCCATGACCTGCGTGGCCACCGCATGCGCCTTGGCCTTTGTAGCCGCCAGGGCTGCAGCCCTGTCGACGCGCTCGCTCGCGGCCTTGACCTCGCTCAGGGCGAGGGCACTGGCCGTCCGCGCCTCCGCGAGCCCGTCACGCGCCTTCTGCGCGGCGGCCTCGAAGCGGTTCCGGTGCGCCTTCACCGGCTCACCGTCGAGCATGGCGGCACGTTGGGTCCTCAGATCCGCGAGTTGCCCCTCGGTCGTCTGCAGGGCCGTCGCGACCTGCCCGTGGGTCTCGACCGCGGCCTTCTCCACGTCCACCGCCGATCCGACCTTGGCGGTCGCCAGGGCCAGGTCGGCGTCGAGGGTGGCCACCTCCTTCCGGAGTGACAGGCGGGTCGTGGCCAGCCCTGCCAGGACGGCTCCCGTCCTGGTGGGATCAGTGTCGAATGTCTCCCCGCCCAGGCTTCCGGCCGCGAGATATGGGAGGAGGTCCGCCCGGCTCGCCGAAGCCTGTGCGTTGGCAGCATCCCGCCGGGCGCTGGCGGCGTGGATCTCCAGATCGACCGCATGTCCGTCCTGAGTCGCCTTGGTGGCCCGGGCCACGACGGCGTCGACTTGGCGGACAACGTCGTCCCGCTTCGCTGACGTGGCATCGGCCTCCTGCCCGAGACGCTCGGCTGCGGCGATACCCGCCGCGACGAGCTTGCGGAGCTCTCCGACCCGGGTCGACAACGTGGCCCAAGCCGACGTCGCATCGGCCGCGTCGATCGACGGCACCGTGCCGTCGAGGCCGCAGGTCGCCATGGCAGCCTCGGCCTCGGGCAGGCGCGCGTCGAAGGCCGAGCGCGCCTCGGCGGCGTCGGCGATGGCCTCGTCCAACGTCCTCTCGGCCGCGGTGGCCTGTCCGGCCGCGGTCGCTCGCGCCTCGATGGCGCCCGACCTCATCTTGAGCGCGTCCTCGACCTGGACGTCCAGCTCGTCCCGGTGCCGCCGCAGCTCGTCCACGAGCCGGTCCATCTCGGCCGACGTGGTGGCGCGGTGCTCGAGGGAGCCGCAGACCGGACAGGGCTCCCCGTCCACGAGGGACGCGCGCAGGGCCATGGCATGGTCCGAGGCGGCGACCTCCGCCCGTCGCGCCGCCGTGGCGATGCCGCGCTGTTCGGCCTGAAGGAGGCGCCCCGCCTCCTCAGCAACGCGCGCCTGGTCGTCGGCGGTCGCGACCGCGGCCTTGGCGTTCGTCAGGTCGCGCGAGGCCGACGTCCGCAGCGAGGTCGCACGGACGTGACGCCTGTGGTCCCGGTGCACGTCGGTCAGCAGGGCCGACAGTGCTTCGGTCGCCTGCCGCCGCTCGATCAGTCTGGGCAGGTCCTGCGCCTCGCGCCGCACGCGCAGCCCTGCGATCTCGCCATCGAGTCGGCCTCGCTCGTCGACGAGCAGGAGACGCTCGGCCTCGGCGCGCTCGGTCATCCGGCGGCACTGCTCCGATCGCGCCTGCAGCCCATCGAGCTTGTTGTGCTCGACCTTGACCCGTGCGAGGGCGTCGACGTGCGCGTCGCAGAGGTGCCGGACGCGGCCGGCATCGT
Organism: Lichenibacterium dinghuense; assembly: GCF_021730615.1. Lineage (NCBI taxonomy): Bacteria > Pseudomonadati > Pseudomonadota > Alphaproteobacteria > Hyphomicrobiales > Lichenihabitantaceae > Lichenibacterium > Lichenibacterium dinghuense. The sequence goes on along the minus strand of NZ_JAJLMN010000001.1, from coordinate 5,353,307 downwards.
CCGCAAGCCCGTCGTGGGCCGTCGTGTCCGCCAACCGTCGCTCGGCATCGCGACGACGGTCCTCGAGAACGGCGAGGCTCTTCCGCGCGCCACCGACCTTCGCGGTCGCGTCCGCGAGCGCCACCACCGCCTTACCTTCGCGCTCCTTCAGGGCGCGCACGTCGCGGGTCGCGGCAACGCACTCGGCATCGACGCCCTCGGCCTCCGCCCAGGTGGGACGGTGAGCCTCGACCGCGGCGGCCGCCTGACCGTGAAGCTGGTCTGCTTCGACGAGCACGGCATCTGCGGAGGAGGAGGCGCCGTCCAGTCGGGCGTGATCGCACACGGCGTCGGCGTGCTCCTGCGTGGCGAACCGACTGTCGCCCGCGGTGCGCCGAAGGTCCGCGTCGAGGACGCGCAGCGGCTCGACCGCCTCGAACTGTGCCAGGCGCGCGCGATCGTCCGCATGGGCGTCGAGCGCGGCCTGTGCCGTTGACACCTCCGACGAGGCTCCCTCGACCAGCGCCTCGCAGATGCCGACGCGCTCGGCATGCCGCAGGGCGACGGCCAGGGCGTCACGCTCGCCGGTGACGTCGGTCAGCTCGGACCGCGCGCGGGCGAGGTCCGCCTCGAGCGCGGCGCGCTCCTCCGCCGTCATCAGGCCGACCGCGTCCAGGCGGACGCGAAGGTCGTCGACGCGGCGGCGGCGCGTCTCCGTCTCCTGGTGCACGCGCATTGACAGGGTGGCGTAGATGCCGGTGTCGGTGATGCGCTCCAGCACGACCGCCCGGTCACTCTCCGGCGCAGTCAGGAAGGCGTCGAAGGCCCCCTGCGGCAGGAGCACGGTCCGAACGAACTGCGGGTAGGTCAGACCGGTGAGCCTGGGGACCTGCTCGCCCACACCGGTCACGCCCTCGGCGACCGTGCTCCCGTCAGGCAGGCGCGACAACACCCGACCCGCCTTCTGCAGCGCGCCATCGATACGACCGCGGGCCCGGGCGACCGACCAACGGACGCGGTACGGATGTCCGTCGGTCGCCTCGAAGTCGACCTCGGCATGGCCGAGCCCCGCGCCCCGGCTGAGGATGGCCCGCGCGTCACCGATGGTCAGCGTGCCCCCGCTCGGGTCAGGGGTGCGCGCGTTGCCCGCCCCGCAGACGCGGGGATAGTCGCCGTAGAGCGCGAGGGTGATGGCATCGAGGATGGTGGTCTTGCCCGCGCCCGTGTCGCCCGTCACGGCGAACAGGCCCGCCCCGGCGAGCGGCGGCATGGACAGGTCGACCTCGAAGGCGCCGAGGGAGGCGAGGTTCGAACCGCGGACGGCTATGAGGCGCATCTCAGATCCCCTCTCGCAGGAGTTGGAAGACGTGGTGGTGGCGTGGCTCCGGGGCGTGCCCGATCTTCCGCTCGAAAGCGGCCTCGAAGACCTTCACGGGGTCGATGTCGGCCAGTCGCGTGGTGGCGACCCGGGCGATCTCCTTGACCACCTCCGGCAGGGGCGTGAGTCGGACGTCGACGACGCGCACCGGGAAGCCCTCGGCGACGCGGTCGATCTCCTCGCGGAAGCCGGGCGGCAATCCCTCCCGCGACAGCCGGACCTGGACGAAGGGGCGCCGGTCGTGCGGCAGGTCCGGCGGCAGGCCGAGGGCAGCGAGATGGTCGCCCAGCTCCGCCACCCTGACCTCGCCCTCGCCCGGGACGCGCAGGAACCCGACCGGACGGTCGACGACCACGTGCTCGAACCGCGGGACGGCACCGTCGAGCGTCACCAGGGTCACGCCATGGCGGTAGCCCATCTCCGTCGCCGACAGCGGCATCAGGGACCCGCAGTAGCGCACCTCGTCCCTGCCGACCCGCTGCGCGCGGTGGAGGTGCCCGAGGGCAACGTAGGCCGCCTCGGACGGGAAGACCTCGTGCCCGACGGCGTGCGCGCCACCGACGAGGATCCGGCGCTCGGAACCCTCGCTCTCAAGGCCACCCGCAACGTGCAGGTGGCCCGTCACGACGACGGGGACGCCGTCGTGACGGGGGCGGGTCATGGTCCACAGCTCGTCGTAGAGGGAGCGCACCGCCCCGGCCACGGGCGACCCGTCGCCCTCGGCCTTGAGTGGCGGAAGGCAGGCGGCGGTCGGATAGGACACGGCGAGGACGTGCGCGGCCACGTCACCGCGGACCCGGACGGGCACGAGGTGACGGTCCGCATCGACCGAGCCGTCGCGGCGCCTGACGCTGCCGACGACCGTGACGCCGAACGCCTGAAGCAGGGGATCGGGCGCCTCCAGACGCGACGCCGCGTCGTGGTTCCCCGCCACCACCACGACGCCCATGTCGGGCCTGTCCCGGTGCAGTGACGCCAGGGTGTCGTAGAACAGGCGCTGGGACGGCCCGGACGGGTTCTGCCCGTCATAGACGTCGCCCGCGACCACGAGCAGGTCCACCTCGCGCTCGACCGAGATCCGCACCACGTCGTCGAGCACGGCCCGGTGTTCCCCGTCGCGCGCATAACCACGCAACGTCTGCCCGATGTGCCAGTCGCCCGTGTGAAGGATTCGAAGCACGCTTCTTGTTCCTGTTCCGTTCGAGGGTCGCCCTTTATGGGGCTGACGTCTTCGACGGAAAAGGGGTGGTGGTCGACAAGCCCATGAACTCCTGCCCGCCACGGTTAACGAGGTCGTGCGGAAACGACCTTCTGCCTGAGCGGCTGAGTCACCGTGCTGCGTCCTCGAAAGGATGGGGCAGTAATCCTTTGACGATGGTTGGGGGGGGGACTCCCCACCATTTAGCAAGCAGTTTTTGCGGTGAGGTTGGGGTCGAAGCTCGACCCTGTTTTCAGCATGGCGCAGGCCACGCCGAGGAGCCTGTCGGCCACGGACCGGAGTGCTCTGGCATGGCCGTGGCCGCGCGCTCGCAGGGCCTTGTAGCGGGCCTTGCAGGTCGGGTCGTTTTGGGCGGCGACGCGCGCCCAGTGGTAGACGGCGTTGCGCAGCCGGACATCGGCCGCCTGACGCATCAGCACGACGCAGCTCTTGCCGGATCGCTTCGTGACGGGCGCCACGCCGGACAAGCAGCGCAGGGCCTGGTAGTCTCGTCGCTGCAGGGCTTCGGACGCTTCTGCGAGCAGCGTGGCGATGACGATCCTTCCGACTCCCGGCAAGGATCTCAGGATCGTCACGTCGCGCTGCTCTTTGTTCTGCCCCGGCGCGTCGGCCGCCTCGGCAAGTTGTCCCGTCAGCCGGTCGAGCTGGTCGTCGGCATCTGCGATCTGACGGTTCACGAGCTGGAGCCGCTTGGCCACGGCCTCGAGATGGGCTGTGGCCGCGCTCACCGTGCCGGGTGCGACGGCGACCGGTGTTGCGCGCAGGCGTTCGAGCACCTGGGCCGCGGTGAAGCGCCGGATGCGATGGCTTTTCAGCAGTCGAGCGACAGTCCCTTCCCGGATCTTCTTGGCTTTCTCCGGCGTCGGCACGAGCTTCCAGAGTTCCAGGAATGTAGCGCGGCAATCTGGGGCTCTTCCGCACTTTCGGTGCAGGCGGAGCGGGTTATCGCATTGGCGGCGATGCCTCGTTCTTCACGCGGCCAGCATTCTGGCTCGGAGAACATCGTAGCCGGCGCGGCCGTACATGGAGCGCTTGAGCGTCTTCAGTCGGTTGATGTGTCCCTCGACCGGGCTCGTGCTCCAGGGCCCGGTGATGGCGGCCGCCACGGCCGCCTTGTCGCGCGCCACCCCCGTCGCCAGCCCGCTCAGGTCGCTCTCGGTCGCTGACGCGATCCAGGCGTCGAGGCCCGACGCATCGCCGCCCCGAACCAGGGCCGCAAACCTCCGCGCCAGGATGGAGGCGGTCGCCAGCGCGGGTTCAGCCGCCGTCAAGCGCTCCACGTACGATCGCTCGGCCGCCGTCAGGTCGTCGCGCTCGCACCCGAGCAGCCATGCGCACCGCCGCCGCGACGGCCGGGGCGCGGCGGACGGCATCGCAGCGGTTTCGGAGCTGCCAAACGGGTCGGCGCTCCGGAGCGGGGCCGCCCAGCGGGCGAGCGTCGCGAAGCTGCCCTTGTAGCCGTCGGCCACGATCTCCCGCCATAGCTGCCTCGTGTTCCGGCAACCCTCGCGCCAGCGGCGGTCGAGATAGGGCGGAACGGATCGACGAGGCTCGCCACCGGAGGCCGGCGATGCTCCGGCTCGCCCCCGGCTGCCAGCCATCGCTCGACGGCGCGCTGGCTCATGCCGACTTCACGGGCGATCCGGCGCGGGGGCATGCCGTCGGCCTGCAGCTTGCTGATCGCGGCATAGCTCTCGGCGCGGCCTGTCGGCGCTCGTTCCTCAACTCGTCGATGCCTGGATGGCACACCGGCACCTTGTGCAGACCCGGTTGCTCGGGCCTGCTTCGCTCGATGCCGCCCGCGGCCGACACGGCGCCGCGATGCCGGCCCACGGCGGCCCGGAGCGCGTCACCGAGGTTGTGGAGCAGGTGCCAGCGGTCGGCCGCCTGCGTGGCCCGGGGAGCGCCGTCCCGAATGGCCCGGGCGAAGACCGTGGCGCGGTCGCGCGCGATGACCGCCACGCCCGGATGTCGCTTCAGCCACGCCGACACGGTGCCGGCCTCGCGGTCGGGCAGGAGGTCCAGCACGCGCCCCTTCTCGAGATCACATAGGATGGTGCCGTAGGTCTGGCCGCGCTTCCAGGCCCACTCGTCGATGCCGATCACGCGCAGCGCTTCGGGCGCCTCCCAACGGGCGCTGCGGATCAGCCGCAGCAGCGTGTCGCCGCTCACCGGCATCGCGAGACGGTGGGCGGGCGCGATCCGGCTCGCCGCCGACGGCCAGACCGATGTAGCGCTGGATGTCGCCGAGGCGTTGTGACCGCCGCGCACGAGGAGCGGCGACCAAGGGCAGCCGCTCAGCAAAAACCCGGCGCGGACAGTCGACCGTGGTGCAGCGGAAGCGCCGCGCCCGCACATGGATGGCGACGGGCCGCCCCTGGTGAGGCAGGTCGGCGAGAGTGCGGGTGTAATGCGAGTGTGTCCGGGACGAAGACCGCCCGCAAGCTGGGCAGGCTGCCCGGGTAGCACTCGGGTGCGTGGTGACGATGACGCGCTCGGGACCCGTGACGACACGGTCGACGACGAGGCCGGCGGGAATGAGGGGCAGAAGACGCTTGGACACCATCAAAGATAGGTTGTCGCCGTCACCTTGCAATCAGAGTGACGCCTGGGCTGCACCGAAAGTGCGGAAGAGCCCTTGATCGCCGCTGAACACAGGAACCAGGGCGCGGCGACGTCGTCGGCCAAGTCCAGCATCTGCGGATAGTAGCGCCACAACAGTTCCCGGACGCGATTGCCGAGCCGGTTGCGGTCGTGGCGCAGATCATCGCCGATGCGAGACCATTCGCGCAGTTCGACGATGACCGGATCCAGCGGTTCCAGGCGGCGCAGGCAGCGCGGGTCCGTGCGCAGCGCGTCGGCCAGCACGTGAGCGTCGCGGCTGTCGTCCTTGGCGCCGGCGGGCGAGAACCGGTCCCGGAAGCGGTCGAGTTGCTTTGGGTTGATGGAATGAACGCGGAAGCCGCGCTCCATCAGGCTCTCCACCACGGGGCCGTGCGGCACCTCGATGGCCACCGACACGGCGTCCGGCGCCGCTCCGGTCTGCTTCTCGATCCAGGCCGCCATCTCGGCCAGGCCCTCGCCGCCGTGGGCGAAGCCGCGCTCGCCCATCTTGCGGCCCTGGGCATCGATCACGAACACGTGGTGCGTCGCCGATGCCCAGTCGACGCCCACGAACCAGTCCCGACCTCGATCTTCCACGACACCCTCCATCGGCTTCGAGCCGCCGCAGTGCCTGCCGATCCCTGTACTGGCGCTCGAAGGCGCGGACTCCCCACCAGGCATCCACCGTGGCATCCTGCCGAGGCACAGGTCCCCCCCAGGGGCTCAAAGCTCAGGGGGCGATGGGTAGCTCTCAGCAGGCCGGCTCGATCCGGGCAGCCTAAAACGCGACCGACCGGATCGCTATGACGGGTACAGGGGGTGCCATCGCCATCCCGATTCTCGATCATACCTCTTCGAGAGACGCCCATATGCATCTCAGGGGTGGGCCAATCCTAAATCCCTGAGAACAGGATTATGTATATTGCAGTGCGGACGATTTCGCCCGTGTCCTACATCCAGATCTCGAAGAGGAAACGCCGCTCCGTGACGAAGCCTTGTTCACATCACCCCAGGCGATATGACGGTCCTGGTCGGCATCGTACTATCGCATGCCGCCCTGAAGCCCGCGGGGCACGCTCACGTCGACGGAAGTCTCCTACGACTCGACCTGCACCACGAGCCGAGGCTGATCGGAGCCGAGAGAGTCTTCGGCTGCGAGGATGTCGACGTCACCGTCAGCACTTGTCACGACACCACGAACTTCCGATCCTCGGTCTCCAGGGGGCCCCGACCAGGGTCGCCAGATCGATGATCCTCGGGGGCCGCGGCGATCTGGATGCAGATCGCCACGGCCCCTGCTCAATGGTGACGACGCCGATCAAAACATCAAAGGCCGCCACACCCGACGTCGGCGTTTCCGATCCCTTGCCCACCGGCACCATCGGCGCGGCGCCGGACGATGGGGGATCTGCTCCTCCCGCCATCACGGCCTCGACCCGCTTGTCGGCCTAGTTGCGGTAAACCTGGATTGGCGGTGAGTAACGCGCCATACGAGTACTGACTTGGCGCGACCTTCCGTCGAAGGGATTGCAAGAATGTCAGGCTTCAGATTTCCAAATCGTGGATAGGTTCAGTGTCGCGGTCATCACCACGTGATCCGTCGCGTCCCGCACGGCCGATGCTAGCTCGCCACCCCGCATCAAGAGCGGGTCGTCGCGCGCGATATCGCACAGCACTCGCAGCGCGTACCTGCCGACCTCATCTCGGTCGACGCATTCTTGCCCGTCTTCGTCGGTCGTGTGCAGAGTCCGACTGTGAATGTCGAAGAAATAATGCGCCATGGCTGCGTCCTCACGTCGTGTGCGGGAGCGCGTCGGCGTCTCTCAGCCATCGGCGCACGGAACAGCTGCCGACGATGAACGGTCCATAATCCTTCGATCGTTAGGCCACACCACCAATTGCTTATTTCTTGTACAATTATTCTGACGAAGCGGATCACCTATCGATCCGTGGCGTCAAATGAAGGTAATTCGGATTGAAACCGCAAAACTTTTGCAGGCGGTCGAGGTTCGGGATCACCAGCTTGCGTCTGCTGAGAGCGATGAGGTTGGCGGCGCGTAGCTCTCCCAGTACGCGGTTCACATGGACAGGACTCAACCCAAGAATGTCGCTGAGGTCCACTTGCCGGAGGGGCATTTCGAAGCCGTCAGGCATGGCGAGACCGACCGTGAGGAGTCGCCGGTGAAGCTCGCAGAACAGGTGCGCCGTCTGCTGGTCGGCCGGACGCCGGCCCATGTTGACCAGCCACTCGCGCGAGATACCTTCGTCGGCCAAGGTCGCCCACCACAGGGCGCGAGTGATGCGGATGTGGTTGGCGGTCAGGTCGTCGATGATTGCGCGCGGCATTTCGGCGATGACGCTGGGCGTCAGCGTGCCGATGCAGTGATCCATGTGACCGAGGATGGCCACGTGCAGATCGCAGAAGTCTCCGGGAAGCAGCAGCGCCATAATCTGGCGCCGTCCGCCCTCCGAGATCTTGTAGCGACAAGCGATCCCGGTGAGCACGACGAGCACGTTCTCGGGCCGGTCCCCTTCGAGGATCAAGTCCTGACGAGCGTCGACGTCGCGGGTGCGGAGTTGGAGGCCTCGCAGAGTTTCACGGTCCTCCTCCGTCAGGAAGCCGCTCTGGTCGAGCTTGCGGATGAAAGTGCCTTGCCTGAGGTCGACCATCCGACGCGCCCGCTTCATGCTGCGTTGCCTTCGTCTCTTACCAACGGTTGCGCCCGACGTGAAGTCTGCGTCGCAGTTTGGCCACAACGGATTATGAATACTGTCCTATGTTAAATCGCGCAGACATTCATCGCAGCTTCCGAGCCGGCTCAGGGCTCAGCCAACAACCCCTCTCCGCTCGTTCGACCGTCCCGTTTCACGTAGCATTCCGGAAGGCAAGGCCTTAACGAGGCTGGCACGAGATCTCGGGCCGATCGACGCTCGATCTGACGCAACCGCGAGCGAGCATGCCTATCTTCTTCTGTCATTTCAGTGACGGTCAGCGATGGCTCGATGATGATCTGGGGCTGGACTTCCCTGACCTCGAACACGCCTACCTCGAGGTTTGCACCGCCATACCGAGGATGGCGCAGGATCTCCTGATCAAGAGGCTGGACCCACTGGCCGCCTCGTACAGGATCGCCGACGCGGCGGGCCGCGTCTTGATGGAAGTGCCGTTCACGGACGTGCTGCTGCCGTCGCAATGGCGGTTGGCCAAGGCGCGCCGCCGCCCGCACGAAGGTCCTCGCTCAAAACGCGCCCGTGACGACATGGCATTGAAGAGTTTCCGTCGAATGTTCGACACGGTGAACGCAGGCTGCGTCCTGATGACCCCTGAGATGCACGTCGTCGAGATGAACGAGTTCGGCGCCCGCCACAGTCACGTGGATGCGGAGGCGATCCGCGGTGTGTCGATCTTCGACATCTTCGCAGATCTGCGCGGTGAACCGAAGGTCAATTTCGGGCGCTTCATGTCCCTGGCGCAGGCAGGTGTCATGTCGGAGGTGGTCGATCTTCCCTATCTCGTGCAGGACGGCGATGGCCAGACGACGAACGGTTGGTGGAACGCCAAGACCTGGCCCATCTTCGATGATGACGACCATCTGCTCGGTTTTGTCGAGTGGGCCGAGCCGCACACCGCGAGCACAAGAGGGGGGATCACGAGGGTCAGCGTGTCGCGAAGCAAGCGCAGATGAGAGCACCGCACCTTGTCGGCCCCGACAGGGGGGAAAGGTCAGCCACGACGGTCGTCCCTGCCGGTCAGGGAGGCGGTGGCTTGGTCGTCCGCACTCACCGCCTGCCGTGCCGATCCCTTTTGGATCACGCCGACCGAAACGGCCGAGGGCGGATCGGGACACGTCGTCCGCACCACTCCGCCCGCATGTGCATCAACATTTCGATCTCCTCCCCTCGCAGCAGCGTCCGAAACACCATCGCGGCCAGGGCGTCGTCGGGACGTCCAGCGTCCTCGAAGGCGATGTGCACACCGTCGAGATAGGCCTGCGGATCGCTGGAGCGCATGGCGGCGTCGAGCAGATCCACTCGCTCGTCGGGCGACATCCTCACGGGCTCGGCCTCAATGAACGAGGCCGAGAGGCCTCACAGGGTCGAGGTGAACGACGAGGCGCGCTTCGTGCCACAGTTCGACCCGATCGCCGCGGGCCAGGATCTCAGCCTGTCGCATCGCCTCGGCATCGCAGGCTGCCTCGATCGGTTTCGCCATGGCGTCGATGTGGTCCGAACGGTTGATCCAGTAGAGGCGATAGAGTCTGCGGGCATCATGGTCCGACATGGCGCCACCTGCGCGTTTCAGGCGCGGGCATGGGCCGCCCGCAGTCGTCGCGTGCCTGAGAACAGCGCGATGATGGGCCAAGGCTGACATGGCGACCGCCGGCATTCAATAATGGCATGTTAGAAAGCCGAAATAGATTTCGGCATCAACCGACGGATAGGAGATCAAAAGATAAGCCGCCCGACCTCGCGGTGGGCGGCCCAAGTCTGTGGGAGGAACGTCCCGATGAGACGGCACCCGCGGGTGCACAGGCAAGATCGAGTCACATCTGTCTCGGTTCCAAACTGCGTCCGACCGGATCGCGATCTCAGATTTTCTCATATGCGTTTTTCTATCATATATTTACTATGATGCGCTCGACGTTTCCCGTATCTGTTCGGTAGCACCATAGGACGGTCCCATGCCGAGCATCCAACCTCAGACCCGCCGTCACTTCACCGACGCGGCGCGCGCGGCCGCCGCGGCGGCCCGCAAGGCCAAGCGTGAGGGCCCGGACAGGTTCGGACAACCGGAAATGTTCGTCGTCAAGGCCGGCGAGCGCGCCTTCACTTGGGAGCTTCGACGGTTCGGCGGGGTCGTGCTCCAGCGCGGACCCGAAGGCTTTCGCGACACGGCGTCGGCGCGGGCCGACGGTGAGGCGGCCCTGACCGATATGTGCGCGTCACCGAACCTGCCAAGGTTCAAGCGTGACCGGAGTCCGCACAAGGACCCGTCCGTCTGACCTACAAGGCGATCTGTCGAAGGCCGACCTCCAAACCGGGCTTCGTCGCCACGGCCTCCTCGCCGTCGAACCATCTCGGGGCTTCCTCCGAGGCGCCGAGCGTACGCAGAGGATCAGTCGAGCAGCGCGTCGGGCTTCCGGGCGTCGGGCATGACCTCCCTCAGGTGGTCGCGCACCGTCGCGGCGCTGAACGGCTTCCCGATGAAGCGCGCGCCCGTGGGCAGATCACCGTCGTCGGGCTTGAGCCGCCCAGACGCGACCACGACGGAGATGTAGGGCCACTTGACCGCGACCTCCCTGGCCAAGGCGAAACCGTTCCGATCGCCCGGCATCTCGACATCGGTGAACAGCAGGGACACGTCGAGGTAGCGGTCCTCCAGCACGAGCAGGGCCTCGTCGCCGCTGCACGCCTCCAACGTCCGGAAGCCGACGTCCTCAAGGATTTCGGCCACGTCCATGCGCAGGAGGCCGTCGTCGTCGACGACGAGTGCGAACGGGCGCATGTCGGATTGCGGTTCTCTCATGCGGGACAATGTTCGAGCGTGCAGGTTGTTGCGAGTGTGCGCCACATCCGAGGCGTGCGGGATCGCCGACCGGCCATCGTCGTGGATCTGGCTCGCGACGATCCCCGTCACGGCCAGGAACCGACCCGCAACGTATAGGCCGGAACCGGGCGTTTCAGGCCTCGATCAGGTCGCGGATGCGGTTTGCAAGATCGTCCATGGCGAAGGGCTTGGTCATCACCGCCATGCCGGGGTCGAGATGGGTTCCGCTCACCGCCGCCGTCTCGGCGTAGCCGGTGATGAACAGCACCTTCAGCCCAGGCCGCAGCACGCGGGCGGCGTCGGCCACCTGCCTGCCGTTCATGCCACCTGGCAGGCCGACATCGGTGACGAGAAGGTCGATGCGCATGTCGGTCTGCAGGATGCGCAGCCCGCCAGCCCCGTCCGCAGCCTCCACGGCGGTGTAACCGAGGTCCGCGAGCACCTCCCCGACGAGGAGCCGCACGGCGGGCTCGTCGTCGACCACGAGCACCGTCTCGCCATCCTCGGCCCGAGGCAGCGCGACGGGTCCCTCGTCCGCCTTCACCGGTCCTGCCGTCTCGCCGTCGTGGCGCGGCAGGTAGAGCGTCACGGTCGTCCCCAGGCCTGGTTGGGAGTGAATGCGGACCTGCCCGCCGGACTGCTTGGTGAAGCCGTAGATCATCGACAGGCCGAGCCCAGTCCCCGTTCCGAGCGGCTTCGTCGTGAAGAAGGGCTCGAAGACGCGGTCCACGACCTCGGGCGGCATGCCCGTTCCGGTGTCGGTGACGCTGAGCACGAGATAGGAGCCCGCATCGATGTCGCGCATGAGGCCACCGTGGGCGTCGACGCGACGGTTCGACGTCTCCACCGTGAGCCGACCACCGTCCGGCATGGCGTCGCGGGCGTTGATGCACAGGTTGAGCAGGGCATTCTCCAGCTGGTTCGGGTCGACCAGCACCGTCCAGGCATCGGGTGCGATGGCTATGTCGAGGTCGACCGAGGGCCCGATGGTGCGCCGGATCAGGTCCCTCATGCCTGCCACGAGCCGGCCCACCTCGGTCGGCTTGGCGTCGAGCGTCTGCCGTCGCGAGAAGGCGAGCAGGCGATGGGTGAGCGCGGCTGCCCGCTCGGCCGAGGACATGGCGAGGTCGACGTAGCGACCCAACTCGCCGATGCGCCCCTGGACGATGCGGCGGCGCATCAGGTCGAGCGAGCCCGTGATGCCCGTGAGCAGGTTGTTGAAGTCGTGCGCGAGGCCGCCGGTGAGCTGGCCCACCGCTTCCATCTTCTGCGACTGGCGCAGGGACTCGTGGGCCTTGGCCAGTTCCTCCTCGCGCGCCTTGGCCGCGGTGACATCGCGCCCCACGCCGAACATGCGCTCGCCGCCGGGCTCCGGCGTCAGCGTCCACGCCACCCAGCGGTGGGAGCCGTCCCTGGCGACGACACGGTTTTCGTAGCGGGCCGTCGATCCCGACGTCCGCATGTGCGTCAGCTCTCCGATGACCCGCTCAAGGTCGTCCGGATGGATCAGTCGAGTGTAACCGCCCGACATGATCTCGTCCTCGCTCCAGCCGAGCAGCCGCGTCCAGTAGGGGTTCGCCTTGAGCAGGGCGTCGTCGTAGCCGGCGACCACGAGCAGGTCCTCCCCGAGCGCCCAGAGCTGGTCCCGCTCGCGCGTGCGGTCGCGCACGTCGCCCTGCAGCGCCGCGTTGAGGCGCTTCAGTTCGCGCTGGGCCCTGGCGAGTTCCCCCATGCGGCGCGTGCGGCCGATGGCCTGCGCCAGGGTGGCGGCCAGCGTTTCCAGGAAGGCCGTGTCCGAGAGGGTGAAGTCGCGCTCGTCCGGGCTGTCCACCTCCAGCACGCCGTAGCGGTCACCACCGACGGCGACGAGCACGTTGAACGCCCGGTGGACATCGTGTTCCACGAGCAGCCTCGGCGTGCGGAACCGCGTCTCGGCCGCGAGGTGGTTCGACAGCACGGGCTGGCCGGTCTGGAAGGCGTAGCCCGCCGGGCTTTCGAGGTCGCTGCCGAGCCGCGCGTGGCCCACCGTGCCCGGCCGCCAGCCGACGCCGGCCCGCATGACGAAGCTGTGCTCGTCCGGCAGGTACTCCAGGACCTTCGCCAGGCTGCACTCCATGCCCCTGGCCGCGGTGCGGCAGGCCTCGTGCAGGATGGGGTCGAGGTCATCGGTGGCCAGGCTGAAGTTGGCGAACTCGGCCGCCAGCTCCTGCTGACGGAGGCGCAGCGTCAGCTCGGCGTTCGCCTCTTCGATCGTGGATGGGCTCGACATGGTCGCTCGTCGCTGGCGGCGTCCGCCGTTCTGGTGAGGAGGCGCTATGGCCGGATCGCCCTACGCAGGGACACCAGTATCACGTTGATGCCCGTCATACCGCGCTTGAGCATGGCCCCGATGCTCGTCGGAACTCAGGATGCTATAGCCCGATTCCGTGAGGATGCGGGGTTGACGGCGGGGTCGCTTTCGATTCGGTTTTGTGTCGATGATCAAGCGCCATTTCCTGAGCAAGGACGATCGTGCGCGGCTGACGGGCATCGCGCGGGATGGGCTTGAGGAGCATCGGGTCGCCCGGCGCGCCAACGCGATCCTTTTGTTGGACAAGGGCTGGAGTTGCGAGCAGGTTTCGGAGGCTCTCCTCCTGGACGACGACACGATCCGGAGCTGGTTCAAGGTTTATCGCGAGGGCGGCGTACCGGCTCTGGCGCGCTTCGACTTGGCGGGCGGGCACCGCGCCTTGACGGTGGAGCAGCTCACGGCCCTGAAAGCCTGGGCCACGGAGGCGCTTCCGGCGTCGACACGCGCGATCGGTCATCACATCCGGACGACGTATGGCATGTCGTACACGCGATCCGGTTTGATCAAGCTGATGGCGGCGCTGGATTTTGTCTGGCGCAAGCCTGACCTTGTGCCCTCGCATCTCGACCTTGCGGCGCAGGAAGCGTTCATCGAGCAGCATGAGCGGCTCCGCAACGGCCTTGGGGCCGACGAAGCGATCGTCTACGGCGATGCCGTTCACCCGACCCATCAGACGCGACCGGCGGGCGTGTGGATGCCGCGTGGCGCCGACGTCGCGGTTCCTGCGGCGTCGGGCCGTGATCGCATGAACATCCATGGTGTGATCGACCTGGAGACCGGCGCGACGCGGATGAAGGAAGTGCTTTCGGTCGATGCGCAAAGCACGATCGAGCTTCTGACCTCCATCGAGAACGCCTACACGACGATGCGTCGGATCCATGTCTATCTGGACAACGCCCGCTATCATCATGCCCGTGCTGTTCAGGATTGGATGAGGCAACCGGGACGGCGCATCGTGCTTCACTTCATCCCGAGTTACTGCCCTCACCTCAACCCGATCGAGCGGCTCTGGGGCGTGATGCACCAGAACGTCACCCACAACCGGTACTATGCCACATTCAAGGACTTCGCGGAGGCGATCCTGACATTCCTCAAGGAAACGGTCCCGAAGCACTTCAGTCGCTTCTCATCCCGAATCACCGATAACTTCCGCATCCGAGACCCAAAGGATTCTCGGGTCGTCGCGTCGTAGATGTATAGACCTCACGGGCAAAGAGTGTCCGATGCCCTGCAGGGACCATGGCGCCCGTATCGGGGTCCTCGGACGATCATGCACGACAACTTCGCCGCACCTGCCGCCGATCCCGCATCTCGTGCTATCCCGTCCGCCGACTGCCACGTGCAGACCGCGTCCGACTCTGATCCCCGATGACAAAGCCTCCTTCCGCTGTGGTCGGTGACATCGACCGCTCAGCGGCGATCCCCGGTCACGACACCCTGGTCATTCCAGGCAAGTCGGAATCCCACGACGTCGCTCACGCGGCCGGCTTCGCGGGCGCCGAAGTCCGTCATGACCTGGAGACCAGGGAGGCCCACTGGCGCGGCGTGCTCGACCACCTGGCGCAGGGCATGCTGATCGGGGAGGCGGTGCGCGACGGCATGGGCCGGATCGTGGACTGGCGCTGCCTCGACGTGAACGCCGCCTGGGAGGGGATGGCGGGGCAGCCGCGTGCCCATGCGCTCGGACGCCCCTTCCGGGACGTCGTCCCGCACGTCGGGGACGCCTTCGCCGTCGAACTCGAACGCGTCGTCGAGACGGGCGTGGCCTTCCGCCTCGAGCGGCAGGTCGGGGCATCGGGGAGGTGGTACGAAGGCGATGTGTTCCGGGTGTCCCGCGATCGTCTCGCCATCACCTTCCTGGACGTCACGGACCGCGTGCGGGCCGACGCGCGTCGGGACGCCCTCGTCCGGCTCGGCGACGTGGTGCGCGACGTCGACGACCCGGTCGAGCTTGCCTATGCCGCCGCTGAGCTGCTCGGCCGGACGCTGGACCTCAGCCGTGTCGGCTATGCCCAGATCGACCACGCGGCGGAAACACTGATCGTCGATCGAGACTGGACGGCGCCCGGCTTCGAAACTTTGGCCGGCACTCTGCGCTTGCGCGATTACGGCTCGTTCATCGATGCCATGAAGCGGGGCGAGCGCGTGGTGATCCGCGACGCGAAGCTCGACGCCAGGTGCACCGCCGAGCAGGCCGTCCTGCTTGAGGCGCGCGGTGCGCGCAGCTTCGTCAACGCGTCCGTGATCGAGTGGGGACGACTCGTAGCGGTCTTCTTCGTGAACTGTGCCGAGGCACGCGACTGGACCGAGAGCGACCTGCAGCTCATCCAGGACTTCGCCGATCGTACCCGCGTCGCGGTCGAGCGCCTGCGCAGCGAACGAGCCGCGCGGACAGCGGCCGAAGCGTTGCACGAACTGAATGCGACGCTGGAAAAGCGGGTGGCCGAGCGCAGCGCCGAACTCGATCGGGTATGGCAAAACGCCCAGGATCTGCAGGTCGTGATCGACGCCGACGGCGTATTCCTGACCGTCAGCCCGTCCGCGACGCGTCTCCTCGGCTGGGCGCCCGAGGAGATGGTCGGCCGCAGCCTGTTCGCGTTCATCCACACCGACGACGACGGGTTGGCCTCGCGGCAGGCGCTGCGTCAGGCCCTCACGGAGCCCATGCCGGCGCACCGGAACCGCTATCGGCACAAGAACGGAGGCGAACGCTGGATAGAGTGGCGCACCACGCCCGAGGCCGGCCTCGTCTACTGCTACGGGCGTGACGTCACCGCCGAGATCGAACAGGCCGCCGCGTTGCGCGACAGCGAGGAGCGCGAGACCGAGGTCCGATTGAACAATCGGCGCATGCAGACAGCCCTCGCGGCCGGGGCCGTCATCGGCACCTGGATCTGGGACATCCCGAACGACCGCTTCACCGTCGACGAGGCCTTCGCCGAGGCCTTCGGCCTGGACCCTGCGCTCGGCCGCGAAGGCATCCCGATGGCGCAGATCGTTGCCACCGTACATCCGAACGATCAGGCGGGCCTCGCCGACGCGATCGGCGCAGCCATCGAGCGCGGCGGGCGCTACGCCCACCAGTACCGCGTGCTCCGCGTCGATGGCCGCTATCACTGGCTGGAAGCGAACGGCCACGTCGAGCACGCCTCGGACGGCACGCCCCTGCGGTTTCCCGGGGTCCTCATCGAGATTGCCGCGCGCCGCTTCGACGTGGCCATGAACGGGCTGAGTGAGCGCCTGCGGACCTTGGACACGCCGCAGCAGATGGTGATGGCGGCCTCCGAGACCGCGGGTCAAGCGTTGGGCGTCACGCGCGTCGCCTACGGCGACGTCGACCCCGCAGGGCAGCGCATCGTCGTCAGGCCCGACTGGCTGGCCGCGGGCCAGTCCACCATCGCGGGCGAACTCGCCTTCTCGGATTTCGGCTCGTACATCGAGGACCTGCGGCGCGGCGAGGACGTGGTCATCGACGATGTCAGGCTTGACCCCCGGACGACCGCTCAGGTCGAGAACCTCCGCGGCATCGGCATACGCTCGCTCGTCAATCTGCCGCTCATGCAGCAGGGCAGGTTGAAGGTCGTCTTCTTCCTCAACGACTGCGAGCCGCACGCGTGGTCGGCCGACGAACTGGCCTTCGCCCGCCGGGTCGTGGACCGCACCGAGGTCGAGATCGCCCGGCGTGCGGCCGAGGACGGGCTGCGCGAGCTGAACGCGTCGCTGGAGCGACAGGTCGAGGAGCGCACCCAGGAGCGCAACCAGATCTGGCAGGTCAGTCGGGACATGCTGATGGTGTCCGACCTCGACGGCGTCTGGCTCAGCGTCAACCCGGCGCTGACCCGTGTGCTCGGCTGGCGCGAGGACGAGCTGGTCGGCCGGACCTCGGCATGGTTGAGGCACCCGGACGACCAGGCGCTGACGCACCTGCAGCTCAGGCGCTTGGTGGCAGGCGAGGCAACATCGTTCGAGAACCGTTTCCGGACGCGCGCGGGCGACTACCGTTGGATGTCCTGGACGGCCGTGCCGCACGAGGGTCGCGTCTACGCCGTCAGCCGCGACGTGACGGAGGAGCGCGCGCAGGCGGCGGCGTTGAGCGAGCGCACGGAGGCTCTGCGGCTGCACCAGGACATCGTGCAGTCGGACGGTTCGCCCATCGTCGCCTTCGACCATGCCTACCGGGTCACCGCCTTCAACAGGGCTCACGGCGAGGACTTCCTGCGCGTGATGGGCCGCGTGCAGGAGATCGGCGACGTCCTGCCCGACCTGTTCCCGGCCGAGCAGGCCGCGGCGCTCCGCGGCCTGATGGACCGCGCCCTCGCGGGCGAGCGCTTCGTCGTCGTCCAGAGCTTCGGCGACCCCGGGCGCGAGGTGCCGACCTGGGAGATCACCTACACGCCGCTGCGCGACGCTGACGGGCGCGTGACAGGCGCCTTCCACCACGCACGCGACATCTCCGAGCGCGTGCGCGCCGAGGCCGATCTTTCCGCCGCGCAGGACGCCCTGCGCCAGGCGCAGAAGATGGAGGCCGTGGGCCAGCTCACCGGCGGCGTGGCGCACGACTTCAACAACCTGCTCACCGTCATCAAGTCGTCCACCGACCTGCTCAAGCGGCCCAACCTGAGCGAGGAGCGGCGCGCCCGCTACGTCGCCGCCATCTCCGACACGGCCGACCGCGCCGCCAAGCTCACCGGGCAGCTCCTCGCCTTCGCGCGACGTCAGGCGCTCAAGCCCGAGGTCTTCGCCGCCTGCGACAGCGTGCGCGCCCTGTCAGGCATGATGGGCACGCTGACCGGATCCCGCATCCAGATCGTAACCGATCTGTCCGACGAGCTGAGCCACGTCGAGGTGGACCCCAGCCAGTTCGACACTGCGCTGGTCAACCTCGCGGTGAACGCCCGCGACGCCATGGACGGCGAGGGCCGGATCACCATCGCGGTCCGGACCGCGGACGCGATCCCGGCGGTTCGCTCGCACCCGGAACGGGACGGTGCCTACGTGGCCGTGTCGCTCAGCGACACGGGCTCGGGCATCCCGGCCGACAGGATCCAGCGCATCTTCGAGCCCTTCTTCACGACCAAGGAGGTCGGCAAAGGCACGGGGCTGGGGCTCAGCCAGGTGTTCGGCTTCGCCAAGCAGTCCGGCGGCGACGTCGCGGTGGACAGCACGGTTGGCGAGGGCACCACCTTCACGCTGTACCTGCCGCGCGTGGCGGCACCATCGCCCGCAGCCGCGGCCGAGGCGCCCGAAGCCCTGGCCGACGGGCTCGGCACTCGCGTCCTGGTGGTCGAGGACAACGCCGACGTCGGGACCTTCACGGTCCAGAGCCTGTCGGACCTCGGCTACGGCACCGTGCTGGCGGCCGACGGGCCCGCGGCACTGGCCGAGCTGGCGAGGGACCCGGACCGCTTCGACGTGGTGTTCTCGGACGTGATGATGCCGGGCATGGACGGGGTGGAGCTCGGCCAGGAGATCCGTCGGCTGTACCGCGACCTGCCGGTCGTGCTGACGTCGGGCTACAGCCACGTGCTGGCGCAGAACGGCACGCACGGCTTCGAGCTGCTGCACAAGCCCTACTCGGTCGAGCAGCTCTCGCAGGTGCTGCGGAAGGCGGCCGGTTGGCGGAGGCGGAAAGGTGCTGCCAAGGGTTGACCGGGCGGCCGCGACACCGGGCGAGATCACGGTGGGTCGGTCTCGACCGGTCGCATCCGGCGCACCTGAGGTCGCCGGGCCCGCGCTTCCCGAAGATGGAACCTTCTGCCTGGCATCGTGATCGCCAAGGCGTGTCATCTCACCGGAAGGTCGACCGTTGTTCACGATCAGAGAGGACGGCCTGTGGTGGTGCGTGGTCGGGGCCTCGCTGGTCGCGCTGCTCCTGGCGGGACGGGAATGGAAGGTGGGCCTGCCCGGAGCCAGGGCGAGGCCGCCGTCGCGGCTGCAGGCCGCGATGCGCTACGTCCACCGCTTCCAGCTGCAGCGTCCCGTGCTCGTCACGGTGGTGGTCACCCTGATCGCGTTGGGGTGCGCGTTCCTGCTCAGGACCACCGGGGTGTTCGCGCCCGCCGACAGGATCGCCGAGCTCGCCTCCCTGTCGAGCAACTTCGCGCTCGGGATGCTGACCGTGTTCACGCTGCTCGCGGGCATGGTCGCCGGCTTCACCTTCGTGGTGATCGGCACGCTCGGCGCGGCATTCACGCCGCTGCTGAGCGACCCCGCCATCCGTGCCCCCCAGTTCTGGCGCTTCCTGGCCTTCTCGCTCGCGGGCTCCTGCACCTCCATCGTGCTCCTGGTCTCGCCGCCGCGGTCGCCCGAGGAACTGCTCGTCCCGCTCGTGTGCTTCGTCGGGGCCCTGTTCACCCTGGCCATGCACATCCAGTCCGTGGCCCAGGACGCCAACCCCGCAGCCCTGATGCGCCGCCTCGTCGACAACGACACGCCCCCGGTCGGCTTCCGCGAATGGGCTCAGGGCCGCCCCGTCCAGGTCGGGCTCGCCATCGTGCGCGGGGCGCTGCTCAGGCGTGACGGACCCATCGCCGCCGCGGTGACCGGCGAGGTCGTGCGGGCCTGCGCCCACTTCCACGGAGTGTTGATGCGCACCTCGTCGACGGTGCTGCTCGACACGTCGAAGACCTGGGGCATCGAATACGTGTCGCAGGTGCAGAGCGAATTCCGGCAGTGGGTCGACGAGCTGACGCGCGCCGAGGTCCTCACACCCGCCGCCTTCGAGGCGACGAGCCAGATCCTCACCTACCCGATCGTCTGGGAGACGACCCTGGCGACGCGCCTGGACGAGGAGCGTGGCGGCTACGGAAGCCTCAGGACCTCCGAGGCCAGCGACGCGGTGCACGACCTCGTCGAGCCCCTGAGGCAGTTACTCGGCGCGACCGGGACCGCACGGGCGCCCGAGGGCGCGACGGCGATGGGCGACGTGCAGCGGCTTTCCATGCGGACGGCCGTGATCGGCGGCATGATGACGGTGATGGGGCAGGCCGTGGCGGCGGTGGAACGCGAGGCGGGCGGTCGGGGCACCCTGATCTCCGAGTCCATGAGCGAGCGCATCGCGGTCGACCTGGCCGTGATCGCGGCCATTCTGGCGGTGGACTACGCGGCTCACATCGCCGGCATCGGGCCCACCGACCGCTACGAGCGGCATCTCCTCCATTCCGCGAACCTCAACGTCGCGCGCAGCTACGAGGCGTTCTGGTCTCACCTCGGACACCGCGGCACGGCGACGGACGTGGTCGTGCGAGTCCTCGAGGAAGGGGAGGACGGCCTGGACGAGACATCGCACATTTTCCTCCGGGACCTCGCCCGATCTCTGACCATTGTCAGGAGGGGCTTCGACCAAGACGAGGCGGCCTATCAGAGCCACCTTCCCGCACGACGGGCCGCCCGGTCCTGACACGGGCTTCGCGGACGTCGGCATTCGGCAACCCAGGGGGCCCCTGTCCATCGTATCCTGTGTCCGGGACCATCGGGCGTGCATGCCCGAGACCCGCACCGGACGAGCGACGGCGATGACGCCCTGGGCGCGCGGGACCTTTCCAGGAGCGCCGGATTGCCCTCGTGGGTCCTTGACCCAAACCGCGCACGTCGCTGCGGACAATGGAGATCGACATGGCCGAGATCGACGTCGCCCAGTGGCTGGAGCAGTGGGTCGAGCTGAACCTGCACGCGAAGGAGCACGTGGACCGCAAGGCCGAGATGCACGATCAGGCCAAGGCCTGCGCGGAGGAGGCGAAGAGAGCAGGCATCTCCGTCACCGGGCTGAAGGACGCCGCCGACGGTGACCTCGAGACCTTCCTGGTCCGCCGCCAGAACGCAGCCTACGACCGCCGTGGGGGCGTCGCGGGCGTCGTCACCCCGGCCCGGGCGGACCGGGACGACGAGGTCATCCCAATCCTGGAGGAGCGGCTCGACGTCGGCAGGCGCGAGGTCAGCCATGGTCGCGTCACCGTGCACAGCCACGTCGTGGAGACGCCGGTCGACGAGCGGGTCTCGTTGCGGACCGAGAGCGTCCAGGTGGACCGTCGCCTGGTCGACCGCGCCATCAGCGCCACCGACGCCCTGTTCCAGGACCGCACCATCGAGCTCGAGGAGTTCGCAGAGGAGGCGGTCGTGTCCAAGCAGGCGCGCGTGGTCGAGGAGATCTCACTGCGCAAGGAGGTCCACGACCGGACCGAGACGATCCACGACACGGTGCGCCACACCGAGGTGGAGATCGAGGACGGACGCACGGCGACGGGCGCCGTCGGCGAGCGCGGTGTCGGGGAAGGCAGCGACGACGGCCGCATCGTGGAGCACATGGAGGTGTACGCCTCGGACGGCACCAAGGTGGGCACGGTGGACCACATGGACGGCCCTGATCGGTTCAAGCTCGCGAAGAGCACGTCGCCCGACGGCCAGCACCACTTCGTGCCGCTGAGCTGGGTGGACCACGTCGACCGCCACGTCCACCTCAACAGGACTCTGGCGGAGATGAGGAACAGCTGATCGGTTCCGCACCCGCGGATCGGAGGTGGCGCCGCCTCGCCCCGTCCGCTCCGGGCTGGCCCCCTGCGGGTGGTGTTCCCGCGCCCCATCCGGTGCCGACGTTCGGGTGAGACTCTCCGCCACCGAGAGTCGCCATGTCTACGGTTGTGGCTCCGTTCCCGTCGGCGTGGACCGTCATGACCCGGACAATCGTCGGGACGGGTGGAAGCGACGCAAGGCACCTCGCCGGACGTCACCGATCCCACCGAGATCATCGACCTCAGACCCACTGCGACGCTTCGTCGGAGGTCGGCAGCCTGCCATCCGGCGTGAGATGGTGCACGGCCTGCGGGAGCACCTGGGACAGGTGGCTCAGGACGTCGCCCTGCGACATGCCCGTGTGGTCCGCCAACTGGGCGACGGTGTCCTGACCGAGGGCCTGCCCGACCTAGTCCGGTGACACCGAAGCGTTGGCCCCGTCCCCGACCCAGGACTGCGCGGCGGCACCGTGCCCGTTCTGCTCGAAGGACTGGAGGAGCTGTCCCAGGCCGCCCGCGATGCCCGCACCACCGAGCATGCCGCCGAGCCCTCCGGCCGACCCGCCCTGTGTGCCACCCATCAGGCTACCCAGGATGCCGCCGATGCCGCCCCCACCGGCCGGAGCCGATCCTCCGCCCAGCATGCCGCCCAACGCGCCGAGCCCTCCCGCACCGCCACCGCCGGACTTCGCCGCCATGATGGCCATCAAGGTCGGCATGAGCGCCGAGGCGCCACCACCACCACCGGTGGACGTGTTGGCGGATTGGCCGCCCATCTGTCCCAGGATGCTATCGAATAGACCCATCGTGTCCTCCTTCGCCGCCCAGGGCGGCCGTCGTCTCTGATGTCGCTTCATCGCAGGTCGTCCAGCCTCGCCCGTCGAGACGCTCGACGGTGGCGCGCTGACGCCGCAGTGCCACGGGCACGCTCACGGCGCTTCGCTCCAACACGTGGCGGATGCGCACCTCCTCGACGAGGACGAGTTGCTTCACCGTCACCAGACGCTTCTCGACCATCGGGATGATGGTGACGTCGCCTTCGGCCCGGGCCACGGGAGCCTCGTCCACGACGCGCCCGACCGGGACGTGCGTGATCTCGACGCGGTATCTGTCGACCTCGACCTGGGCGATGGCGTCGAGCGTCTCGGTGCGGGTCGAGACCCGGACCGCGCCGGTCGGCACGCGCCGCGTCGACACCGACAAGGTTTCCTCCAGCAGCTGGATGACCTCGTCGGTCGCCTCGATGTCCACCGACGTCATCGACGCCCCGCCATGCTCCGCGATCATTCCCGAGACGTCCGAGGTGGACGACTCCGCGATGGACGGGTCCGGTGGTTCGGTCATGGTCGGGGGTATGTCTCTCGCGAGGGTCGGGAAGCGGTCAGGCAGGTGTCCTGACCGCTTCGTCGGGCGTCCCCGGACGGATCCGGGGACGGGGGCTGGATCAGGCCGCCTTCCAGCGCCGCATGGCCTCGGCCGCGGCGACGCTCAGCAGAGCCTTCCCGTCGGCCGAGACGGACTTGACCAGGTCAGCGTGCAGCAGGTGATGCTGCCCGCCCGAGGCCGGGTCCATGCGCTTGAGCTTCATCATCCCGCCGTCGAGCCGGTCGATGATGCCGACGTGCTGCCCGTCGGAGCCGACCACGTCCATGTCCTTGACGAGCCGCGACGCGAGGCTGCCCGTCGCACCCACGGCGGCGGTGCCTACCGTGCGGCCGTCCTCGATGTCGACCTTGGTGGAGCGCACCGTGTCGCGGACCGTCTCGACGCGGTCGCTCACGTCCTTGCGGATGCCGATCTCCTCGACGACGCGGGCCGACTTGCTGACCACGGCCTCCTCGTCGACCTCCTCCATCTCGATGGTGCGCTCGCGGAAGGCGTCGGCTCCGAGCGCCGCCACGGGACGGTCGACGGCGTGGCGGTCGATGCTGACCGTCTCGTCGCGCAGGGTGACGTCCTCGGACACCTGGTTCTCGACGACGTAGCTGTGCAGGCGGACCTTGCCGCGGCTGACCGCGCGCTTGCCGACGTTCAGGCGCTCCTCGACGACCTGGACCACGTCCTCGTTGCCACGTCCGACAGTGCCGGTCGTCAGGGCAGGCTTCGAAGCCGTGGGTACCGCCGCCGGGGCGACGACCGGCTTCCGCGCGGGGACCGGGGCGCGCTCGACGACGGTTTCGGTCTCCACGACGCGCGTGGGCGCGGTCTTGCCGGCCAGGGCCATGCCCATCGCGCCGCCCGCGGTGGCCATCGTCGCCGCGGCCGAGGATCCCATCGTCGTCGTGGTCGCGGCGGTCGTCGAGGTGGTCGGGGCGCCCGTCCAGCCCTCGCTGCGCCACGTCTCCTCGTGCTCGTCGAGGTCGATGGAACCGTGCTCCTCGACGATGGCGACGGCGCGGTCGAGCTGGGCGTCGGCGACGTGGGCGGTCAGCAGCACGTGGCCGCGGCGCACGCCCTCGGCGTAGGTGTGGTGGTCGTCGGTGCCGCCGAACATGTCTTCGAGCGAGGCCCAGAAGCCGGTCTTCTTCGGGGCGGCCGCCATCCGGTCATCGCCGTATTGGCCGTACTCGTCCCTGGCGTTCTCGGGCGACACGGTGACGTCCGACGCCGGGACGCCCATGGCGCGCAGCTTGTTCGCGGCGCTGTCGGCGTAGTCGCGGGTCTCGTAAAAGGCGGTGATGGTGTGGTCGCGCTGGTTCGTGGCCATGGTGAACTCCTTCGTGGGTCAGGAAAGGCCGGGCATCGAAGCGTGTGTGTCGACGCCGGGCCGATTGGGTTCCCCATCGGCACACCCGGTGCCGGTGGGGATCTCGGGGTGACGTCAGCTCACGCGACCGTGTTGCCCTGGCGACGGACGGTGCGGATGAACTGCGCCGTGACGGTCGGGTCGACCGTACCGGCCTTGCCGCCGAACCAGGACGCGACGGCGCCGAGGATCAGGGCAAGGCTGCCCAGAAGGGCGCCGCGCGACACGGACTTGGCGGCGATGTCGGCCGCCTCGGCCGCCTGCTGCTTGGCCTGGGCGGCCTTGTCGCGGATCTGCCCCTCGTAGGAGGCTACGCGGGCCCGCGCCTGCTCGACCGGGATGTTCTGCTGCTTGGCCATCGCCTGGGCGACCTTCTCCCTCGCGTCGGCGGCCTGGGCGTCGTCGCCCGTCACCGCCGCCTTAGCGAGGGACGCCGTGGCGTCCTTCATGGCCGTCGCGGGGTCGTTGGCCGGAGCCGAAAGCGCCTGCTGCATGGCGCCGACCGGGTCGGTGCCCTGCGACAGCGCCGGGACGGCTGTCTGCGCCGCGGTGCCGACCGCGTGGCCCACGCCGCCGATGGCGCCGCTCACCGTGTTGAAGGCGCCGCCGATGAGGCCGCCGACCGCCGTGGTGAGGAGGTAGAAGATGACCAGCGTGGTCAGGGCCCAGGAGGTCAGGCCATGCCAGGCGCCGGTGGAGGCCTTCGGGCGGCCGGACAGGCGGCTGGCGATGTAGCCGCCCACGAAGGCCGCGACGATGCCGGACAGGGCCCACCAGATGCCCGCGCCGATGGAGAAGCCGCTCGCGGTCGGGTTGTCGCCCGTCGTCGGGTTAAGGGTGGACGCCCCGACCCCGATGCCGATCAGGTTCGGGATGAGCTGCGTGACCAGGCCGGCGACGACGCCCGCCAGCACGCCGCCCCAGGACACGTTGTTGACGAGGATCGTCCT
This sequence comes from Lichenibacterium dinghuense, assembly GCF_021730615.1. NCBI lineage: Bacteria > Pseudomonadati > Pseudomonadota > Alphaproteobacteria > Hyphomicrobiales > Lichenihabitantaceae > Lichenibacterium > Lichenibacterium dinghuense. The sequence goes on along the minus strand of NZ_JAJLMN010000001.1, from coordinate 5,328,026 downwards.
GGCGTCGTCGGCCGGGGACACGGGGGAGAGGTTCGGTCCGTCGGAGTCGCCGAGCGAGCGTGGGTCCCGGGCGACGCCCGATCCGTGATTCGACATGCTTGTTGGTCCAGCGGCCAGTTGCGTCGGACCCTGCCTCGACGCCGGCCTCGGACGCCTCGGTGGGTCACAGCACCGCCCACGTTCCAAGTCTTGGAACCGGACTGCTTCCCTCAGTCCAGGCCAAGGCCTGTTCACCGGAGGGTCCTCCACGACGAGGTGCATGTGTCCGATGAACGGAGGCGGTACACAAAAGTTTCGGTGATTGATCCGGTATTTTTTATCGGGAGAATGTATCTTTTGATGCTTCTATCATTTTCGGTGTTTCCGCCGACTCATCGATGTTCGACCACGTCCTATGTTGGATTCCATTTCCTGCGGTCGTGTTCACCCGTGCCCTTGCCGGTTCGGTGGACCTGCGGGCTCGGCGTCAGTACACCTTCGACGGTTTGACGGCGTCGATCGTGGTACGGGGCTGACGGGCAAGCTCCGATGGACGGCGCTGGTCACCGGTGGGCGCGCGTGATGGCGAGTGTCAGGTGGGCAGCGCGTTCACAAGGCAATGACGTCTGCCACGCCAGACATGGCCACAGCCGCAAGAGCCACGCATCTCGGAGCACGGGACAGCCGACGGCGGGATCGCGTGCAGGGAGGTCTTGCCGCGCGAAGGCCCGTGCGCGATGTACCCCGACAGGTCTTCGTTCGGCTCGGCATGTCGGACGTCGAACTCAGGGCGCTTCGGGGGCGGCGCCCGCGTCCGCTTGGGGTGTTTAGGGCCGAAGGGCGCGACGTCGGTTCCGTGACAATGCCGTTTGCCGGAGCCGAGCCCCCACCCCGCCTCCTAGTTCTCCTGAAGCACACTGATGTGACTGACGCGGGTCTCTCCGAGGCCCGCGTCGACCGGCAAGGGTTCCAGTCAGAATTCCGCTGATTCCATGGTTAAGATCAGAAAAGCTGAGTCAAGTCAGTAGGTAGGGTCAGGCGGATAGATCCGAGAATGGCATCAACGATCCTTTCCCTTTGTGGAATCTTGCAAAGGGCATTGACCCAAAGCGCTATGTTCCGCATTTGTCCTCCCATGACGACCGTGACCACCCTCCTCCAGCGCCTGCCCGAACGTGAACCGCTCACGTCCCGGTTCGGCTGCGTGCGTCTCCCCGCGTAGCCTTCGAGGCACGCTGACCGGGAGACACGCCACAGGTGGTCTCCCATGTCGTCATCCTCGCCCAAGCGCGTCTTCGTCTCCTGGAAGACCGACGCCCCTGTCCCCGTGTCGAACGCGGTCGCGCAGCTCGCGCTCATCCAGTCGACGCTCGACCCGGACGTCATCCGGATCGCGCCGCCTCCCGCGGCGGGTGACCAGGTCACCTCGACCGTCGTCGCGGTAGTCACCGACCACGACGGTCCGTCGGCGCTCGTCATCGGCGACGCGCCCCCGCGCCCGGCGGACGGCCTGAGGGACCTGCGCCGGAGGACCATCGACCGCGGGACGCTGCTCGCAGAGCCCACCGCGACCGACCTGCGCATGATCTGGGCTTGCGCCACGCGCACCTACGCGCCGGGCGACCAGGTCAGGGTGCTCGCGTACTTGGCGGACAACGGCAACGCCTCGCTGCTCGAGGCGGCGCAGGCCGCGACTGCCTCGGTCGATGGCGTCGCCACGGTGCTCGCGCTCGCCTGCCGCGGCCTCGTCGAACTCGACCTGTCCGAGGGCCCGCTCGGCCCCGAGACGCGGGTGCGTCGGCACCACCCCGAAGCCCGCTGACCTTCACGCACGTCAAAGCCCCTCCCTGAAACGAGGCAGAGCCGCCAGAGCGGTTGCCTCGTCGCGAGACCATTATGTCCGATGACACCGACCAGGGCCAAGGGCCCATCCTCTCCGCCATACCGGTCAACAGGCTGACCATGGCCGATCTGGCGCAGGTCCAGGATTCGCTCACCCCGGATGACTGTCAATCGGCGTTGAAATTTGACCCCCTATCGGCGTCCAATGTTGACCCCCTTGCTGCAATCTGAGGCGGTAGCGGCCGCCCGGCGAAGCGGGTCAGGGTTGCGCAGCCGGGCGGCTGCGGTGGCGTGATGCTCAGGCCGAGGCGCGGTTTTTGAAGCGCCAACTCTCGTTGCCGGTCTCGACGATCTCGCAATGGTGGGTGAGCCGGTCCAGCAGTGCGGTCGTCATCTTGGCATCGCCGAACACGTTCGGCCATTCACCGAAGGCCAGGTTGGTCGTCACGATGACGGAGGTCTGCTCGTAGAGGCGGCTGATGAGATGGAAGAGGAGTTGCCCGCCAGACTGGGCAAAGGGCAGATAGCCGAGTTCGTCGAGCACGATGAAGTCCATGCGCGACAGGTAGTCGGCCATGCGGCCGTGGCGGCCGGCGCGGCCTTCGGCTTCGAGCCGGTTCACGAGGTCGACGACGTTGAAATAGCGGCCACGGGCGCCGTTGCGGATGCAGGCTCGGGCGATCCCGATGGCGAGGTGAGTCTTGCCGGTCCCGGTGCCGCCCACCAGGACAGCGTTGCGCTGGTGAGCAAGGAACTCGCCGCCGGCGAGATCGCGCACCAGCATCTCGTTGATGAGCGTGCCTTCGAACCGGAAATCCTCGATGTCCTTGGCTAAAGGCAGCTTGGAGATGGTGATCTGATACTTGATCGAGCGCGCCTGTTTCTCGGCGATCTCGGCCTGCAGCAGATCACCGACGATGCGTTGCGGCTCGTGCTGGCGCTTCAACGCCGTGGTGATGATCTCGTCGTAGCCGGCCTTCATGCCGTAAAGCTTCAGGTCCACCATCGTGGCCAGGATTTCGGAACGTTCCATCACATGATGCTCCTCAGAGTGTCATAGCGCGCGCAGTCGGCGACGGGCTCGTGCTGCAGGCGCAGCGCGTCAGGGGTATCGATGGTGATGACGCGCGCGGGTTCGCGGCGTCGGGCCAGGATGTTGAGGATGATGTCGGCCGAGTGGACGCCGGCTTCGAGCGCCTCCAGGCAGGCAGCCTCGACGGCCTCCAGCCCGTCGTCCATGGCGGCCGTCAGCAGGCCCACCATCTGGCGATCGCCATCGTCGGCGCCGGCGAGCTTGCGCCGGACGCGCTCGAAGGCGGGCGGCAGCACCCAATCCTGAACGGCGCCCCGTTACGCAGGGCGCCGGGCTTGCGGGCCAGCACCGGCACATAATGCCAGGGCTCGAATACGGTCTCGTTGCGGCCGAACCTGCGAACATGCTCGCCCACGACATGGCCGCCCTGGCGCAACTCGATCCGCTCCGCATAGGCCCGCACTTCGACGGGGCGGCCGACGGCGCTCGCCATCACCGAGTAACGGTTGTTGTCGAAGCGGATCAGGCACGTCTTGGACACCGAGACCGGCACGGCGTGGAAACCGTCGAAGGCGCCGACATAGGGCACGAGGCTCGGCCGCTCCGCCTCGAACGCCTGCCAGACCGTGATCTCCTTGTTCTCGGGATGGGGATGGCCCTTGGCGTAAGCGACGCACTGATCGAGGAGCCACCTGTTCAGCTCCTCGATGCTCTTCACGCGCAGGCGGGGCGTGAAGAAGCGCTCGCGCACCAGCCGACACGGTTCTCGACTTGGCCCTTCTCCCATCCCGACGCCGGCGTGCAGGCGACGGGATCGACGAGATAGTGAGCGCACATCTGCTGAAAACGGCGGTTATATTGTCGTTCCTTGCCGACGAGGATCGTTTCGACTGCCGTCTTCATGTTGTCGTAGATGCCGCGGCGGCAGGCGCCTCGAAGAAGGCGAAGGCCTTGTCGTGGGCGTCGAACACCATCTCCTGGCTTTCGCGCGGATAGGCCCGCGCAAACAGCATGCGGCTGTGGCAGAGCCGGACGTGGGCCACCTTGATGGTGACGGTGGTGCCGTTGATCAGCACGATCTCGTGGCTCCAGTCGAACTGGTAGGCCTCGCCCGGATCAAAGCTCAGCGGCACGTGGGCGGCGGCCGTCACCGCGACCCGCTCGCGCCGCCAGCCCCGGGCGTAGCGCCGGACAGCGTCGTAGCCGCCCGCATAGCCGCGGCCGCGCAGATCCTCGAACACGCGGATCATGGTGAGCCGCTCGCGGGCCGCCTTGCTGTCGTTGGCGGCCAGCATCTCGTCCAGATCAGCCCGCCACTGCCCGAGCTTGGGCATCGGCTGGACCTCACGCTCGTACTCGAACGCGGTGCGGCCGGTGCGCACCACCTTGCGCACGGTGTTCCGGGACACGTGCAGATCCCGGACGATCTCCTTGATGGACCGGCCTCGAATGAAGAACTCGCGCCTGATGCGCGCAATCGTGTCCACGCCTTTCATCCCCCCCACCGCCCGTCCCGCAACAAGGACGTGCAGCTTGCTCGAATTGCACTCGAGGGGGTCAAAGTTGGACGCCGATCCCCCTCACATGGGGGTCAAAATTCCACGCCTAATCACAGCCGCCTCCAATGCCGAGCGCAGGTCCTGACCGTACCGTAGCGCCAGGTCCAGAAAGAGGGCGTGCCGTTCGCGGGCGGCCATACTCCCGATCCGATCCGACAGGCCGTCTCTCCGCCTCCGAAAACGCTCCCTCTCCCGGAAGTCGTCGCCGACATGGGCGTAGTCGTGCAGGGCGTCTGTCTCCTCGAAGTTCAACCAAGCCGTCTCGGTTCTCGAACCGGTGTGGCTGTCGCCTTTGAACCTGACCACGCGCCAGTCGCAGAGCGTCTCTGCATACAACTGGTTATCGTAGCTCGAGACGATGACCTTGCACGGGAGACGACGCAGAACTTCCAGAAGCCCGACGTGATCGTCACGATCGTAGTCATGGCGGTAGATGCGGGCCTTGGCCCGCGTCTCTCTGGGATAGGGTGGGTCGCTGTAGACGAGTTCGTCACCCTCGAAGGGGTACGTCGAGAGGAAGGCGACCGCGTCGCCCTGTACGATCTCGACGCCCTCGACGGCCAAGGCACGCCAACGGGCGACCACGGTCTCGTCGCGTTCGATACCGACGTTGACCTGCGCGCGTCGCTTGTGGCGCAAGACGGCACCGCCGCCGAGGTGCGTCTCGACGTAGACCCGATGCGGAGGCATCAACGAGATGAGGTGCTGGTAGCACCGTCCTTTGCCGCCAGGATAACGCATGGACCATGCATCGCCCCGTTCTGCGATGCAGTCAAGCGCCGCCTCGACCTTCCCGGGAACGATCCCATGACGACCTGTGGCGGCACTGGTCGCGGCGCGCCCCGTCCGTCGTTGTAGGGACCGACCTGGACGCGGACCGAGTGGATGTGATTACGGCGTCCCAACACGGCTTCGATCGGCGTCAACGTCGCGCCTCGGAAGGTTCCGCCCCACCGTCGCGGTTGCGCCGGGTCGGAGCCCTCCGCAAGGTGGACGTCAACGCATCGGGAACGGTCTGATCCGCCGCGTCGCCTTCGGTCGCTTGGCTTCCACCACCACGTGACTCGATGTCGAGGACCCCCCCGAAGTTGGCGCTGTATGGCACCCAGGCCGTCCGGAAGTCCTGGTACGACTTCGGCCATGGCGCCCCGTTCTCCGGAAGCGTAGCGTCCGGCAGAAGAGGCGCCTCCAATCCCTCGTGACGCATGAACGTGCCGACAAGGTGAGCAACACGATCACGAGTAACGCTAGGCAGCCCGAGCATGGCCCGCTCAGCCTCCTTGACGGCCCGGTTCGTGGGGCTCCGGTCCGCATCCAGATACACCACGGGGTACGGTCGTCCCCGCAGGACGCCCTTCATGGGTTCACGACCGTGATAGCCGAGATCCTCGTCGAACGAGGCGGAGGCGCCTGCGGCCGTGAGGAGATGAGCGAGCTCGACGGACATGACGAACTTGTCCGGCCCCGCGAACCTCCCGAGGCAGAAGCCGATGTCGACGTGCTTGCCGAGGAAGTCGAAGTCACGGGGGTTGGCGTCACACGCGACCTCGACGTCGTCGTCGAAAGGGACGTCGGCCGCCGAGGCCGCCTCGATCCGCTCCGAGACGGGCAACGCCACGTTCGGCGTCGGGAAGGTGGCCACCCAACCGCATCCCTTGACGTCGAGGCGGCCTCCCTTGCTCTCGAGGACGCGACCGAACTCCCGTAGCGTGTCGACGAAGGCCAACACGCAGGCATGGAGGTGTTCGGGGCCGAGCAGTTTGCAGCAGAAGACGGCCTCGTCGCCGATCGTCTTCCAGAGTCGGGGAGGCGCCTCGGCGTATGCGGCACCTTCGGGCAGCTGGTCCTCAAACTTCCGGGTCAGGTTGGCGGGGAACCCGGTGTGGAAACCGCGGATCTCCCGCGTCCAGACCTGGGTGATACCGTCCTCCGACATCTGGAGGCCATGCTCGTCGTCCTTGAACGCCGTGGAGCCCACGAGGTCGACGGAGAGGAACAGGCGGACCCGATACTCGGGACAGCCGCTCAAACGGCCATGCCCAGGATTTTCTTCCTGGTCTGCACGCACGACAGGCTGACGCCGAACCTGCGTGCGAGAGCCAGGTCCGTGTCGGTATCGGCGGCCTTGCGGAACTCCTCCGCAGGCATGAGGAAGGCGGAGGAAAACCAGTTGGCCTCCCACTCGGCCCTGCGCTGGTCCGGGTCGGCGTCGTCGACCCACCGCTGCGCGGTCATCACGGTGAGCGGGTGGCGCTCGCGGAACAAGGGGTAGTGCACGAAGAGGTGCCCGAGCTCGTGGCACATCGTGAATCTGTCACGGCCGGGTGAGGTCATGGTGCCGAGCACGACGTCGAAGTCGTCCTCCGCCCGGACGATGATCGACTCCGCGTCGCCTGTACCGGTGAACACCTTCGGCGAGTAGCTGAGCTTCCCACCCAGGTCGGAGATGAGGATCTCGACGGGGTCGCCCGTGCGGTAGCCGAGCGACTTGGCGATGTCCTCCCCGTACCTCGAGATCACGGCCCGCGAGAGGCCCGATGGCATGAGCTTGGGAGCGTCGTTCGTCTGGGTCACGGGTCGGCTCCCTGCTCACGGGTAGGCTGGGTGGCATCCTTGTAGAACATGTAAGGCGCCGAACTCCAAACGAGGAGGGTTGCCTTCCACACCTTTGATAGGAGCCGGAACCCGTGAAGGATGCGTCACCGCAACACATCCCTTCAATCGCGAGGTGTGAAAACGCGAGTCGACCTTATCCTGTTTCGCGCCGGTTTGAGTCAGTCTTATCCTGTGGTCAAAGACAAACACGAGGACAGGCTGACACATAGGTGAGTCGGCTCTATCCTGTGAGCCCGCCGGCGAACTCGATCATCGCCACTCGCATAGGTGGTTCTAGACGCAGTAGGAGATCCACGCTGGCTGTCGGTGGCTTCGGCCTACGGGAGCCTCCCCCGGGAGGGTGCGTTTACCCGAGAAGCGCTTTGGCGGACCCTCTGAATGCCAGGGTTCCCAAGTTCTCGGCCCCGTCCGAGGGACGAGAAAGGCGTCGGAGAGCGTCGCAGGCTCACGATCCCACGGCCTTCCAATCCCGGGCCGGTCCAGCCTGCCTTCTGACCTAAGCGACGGACCGCGGTGGTGGCTTCGCAGCGGTGCTCGCGGGGCGCGATGACAACGTGCCTGCGCCGCACCGGCAAGCTCCAGGACGAACCGGCCGTCACCGACACACCAGAGGGACGGAAGGAGTAAGGCCGCCCGAACCAAAACGGGTCAAACGGATTGGGCTTTATAAGCTGAGTCAGAAATAACCTGTTTGCGGTTTTCTGAGTCGCCTTTAGCCTGTAATCTGAATCTGTTTCGTGAGGCCAAATTGAACGAAATCAGGTAGATAGCTGAGTCGCTTCCAACCTGTTTCGATACCGTTGCACGGTCATCGGATCGAGCGCGTCCACCGCAAGCGACCGAAAAGCTCATTTCACCCCGTGGGGATCGCCGTGCGGACGGGAAAGGGCCCGATCGGCTCGATCGGCTCGGGCCTCGTTGAAAAGGTGGGCCGGGATCGCGCTCACTTTCGTCCGATGAAAGTCTTCGGCAAGTTTTCGGATTCATGCTGAATGCATGAAACACATTCGATTGCGCGCTCTGGCGGCCACCGGTCTGCTCACCGTCCTGACGAACCTGCCGGGCGCCGCCGCGGCGTCGGACATCTGGACCGTGGCCAAGGTCTCCGGCCGCGCCTGGACAGGGGGCGACCAGGACCGGACGGATGTGACCGTCGGCATGGCGGTGCCCGCCGGAGCGTCGATCTCGACCGCCGACCGTTCGCGCGTGATGCTTCAGCGCGGGACCGAGTCGATGGTGATCGGGCCGAAGTCGGTCGTGGCCGTGGCGGAGCGGCCGAGCGAGGGCCTGTCGACGACTGTGCTGGAGAAGGCCGGCACGGTCTCGTTCGACGTCGAGAAGCAGAACGTCCAACACTTCTCCGTCGAGACGCCCATGCTGGCAGCCGTCGTCAAGGGCACGCATTTCACGGTCACGGCCGGTCGCGCGTCGGGCGGCGTGGCGGTCGAGCGCGGCACCGTGCAGGTGACGGCGGTGAAGACGGGCCAGACGGCCGACGTGACCGCCGGCCAGCACGCCGATGTGAGCAGCCGGGGGTTGTCGGTCGGCGGCGGGGGCAAGCGCGCGGCCGTCACGGTGACGGCTCCGCCCGCCGTCACGGTGGCGGCGCCCCCCGCGGTCGGCGTCGTTTCGCCCGCTGCTGCGCCCGCGGCGGCGGCGGTCGGAGCCGAGCAGGCTGCGCCCGGCCAGGCGGCGGGTGCCGCGGCGGCCGGACGCGGGTCGAGCAGCAATTCCACCGTCGGCAGCGGCGGCCTGCCGTCGAATGCCCTGGCGACCGGTGCCGCCCTGTCGGCCACCGTCGGCGCGGCATCGCAGGCTCCATCGGCTCCCGCCGCGTCCACGGCTCCGGCACCGGCCGCGTCGGGCACGACGTCGCCCACGGCCGCCACTACGACGGTGCCGTCGGCGCCCGCGTCTGTCCAGACGCCCGGCGCGGGGACGCCGTCGAGCCCGTCGACCTCGCCGACCCGACCGTCGCCGCGACCGTCCGGAACGCCCGCCGGCACGACACCCTCGGCCGCGCCATCGCCGACGGCGGGTCCGACCACCGATCCGGCCCCGTCGACCCCGGCCTCGACCGCGAGCGCGACGTCCGGCGCGACCGGCACTCCGACGCCCGCCGCGGCCACCTCCGCGACCGACACACCGACCGCCGTCGCACAGCAGCCATCCGTCGCTTCCACCACACAGCCGGAGGCGACGCCGTCGGCCACTCCGACGCCGGCCGCTCCGACGCCGACCGCTCCGACGCCGGCAGGTCCGCTCCCCGGCGCGCCGACCGCGGGCGGCCCGGCCCCGGCTGGTCCAACCCCGGCCGCTCCGCCCCCCGCTGATCCGAAACCGGTCCCTCCGACCCCGGCCGCTCCTCACCCGGCCCCGCCGGCTCCGAAGGCCGTGACACCGCCGACGCCGACGGGTCCGAGCCTCACGATATCGGGGCGAGACGGATCGGTGACGTTCGGTCCGGGTGGCATCTCGTTCAACCAGACCCCTGCCGCTCCGGGGATCACCATCGGCCCTGCGCCCGCCCGCGGGAAGGGACTGGTCGCGGTCGCGCATGCGCCGGCCCCCTCGGCCTCGGCCACCCCATCGGCGACGGTGGCATCCGAGTCCGGGCATGCCCACGGCGGCGCTCGCGCCCTCGGCCGCGGGCAGGATTCGACGAATGACGCGTCGGGCGATCGGGGCACGGCGGGACGGACCGCTCAGTCGCCCGGCTCGTCAGAGGCCGGCGGTGGGTCACAGTCCGGAGCACGTGGCCCCGGCCAATCCGGCTCTCACGGGGACATGGGAGGCGGCGGTCACAACGGGGACGGCGGTCACGGCGGCCATCATGGAGGCGGTGGACGCAGCGGCGCTTCGAACGCAAGTGGCGGCAGCAACGGCGGCAACGCCGGTGGCAGCAACGGCGGCAACGCCGGTGGCGGCAACGGCAGCAACGGCGGCAACGGTCACGGCGGCCATCACGGTGGCGGTGGTCGCGGCGGTGTGTCCAACGGGGGTGGCGGCAGCACCGGCAACGGCGGCGTGAGCGGAGGCGCCAACGGCAGCAATGGTGGCAGCGGCGGCGTCGCTGGCGGTCCGAACGGCAACGGCGGCAACGGCGGCAACGGGAACGGCGGCAACGGCAACGGTGGCGGCGGGAACGGCGGCGGCGGGAACGGTGGCGGCGGGAACGGCGGCGGCGGGAACGGCGGCGGCGGGAACGGCGGCGGCGGGAACGGTGGCGGCGGGAACGGCGGCGGCGGGAACGGTGGCGGCGGGAACGGCGGCGGCGGGAACGGAGGCGGGAACGGCGGCGGTGGCCATGGAGGCGGCCATGGCGGCCACGGGCACGGCGGCCGAGGCGGCGGCGGCAACGGCGGCGGCGGGGGTGGAGGCGGTGGACACGGCCGATGAGGCGCGGCATGCCCGCAACGTCGGATCGGTCGGCGAGGTCGCGGCGGAGGCGAGCCGGCCTGGCCCGGACGTTCGTCGTCGCCTCGGTCTCTTGCCTCGGATTCTTCGGGGCGCTGACGGGGCTCGATGACGCCATCGACGACGCCCGGTTCCGGCTCTGGAATCGGCCGCCTTCGGGCGAGCTGCTGGTCGTGCAGATCGACGCCCGCAGCCTGACGGTCGACCGCAGTTGGCCCTGGAGCCGCGATCTCTACGCCGAGATCGTCCGGCGGCTGCAGGCCGACGACGCCGCCGCCATCGCGCTCGACGTCGACCTGAGCACGCCCGGCACCCCCAGCGGCGATGCGGCGCTCGAGGACGCGCTGAAGAAGGCCGACGGCTCGGTGATCCTCGCGTCGCTGCGCGATCCGGCCGAGCCGGGAAGCCACGTCCGCCCGCTCCGCGTCCCGATCGACCGCTTCCAGCAGAACTCCTGGCCGGCGCTGGTGAACCAGGACAATCGCCATCACGGGGTGGTGCGCGACATGACCCGGTTCGAGCCCGTGTCCGACCCCCGTCTCCCGTCCGTGGAGGCCCTGCCCGGCTTCTCGACCCTGCTCGTCTCTCCTCCCGCGAACCCGGACAGGACGTTCACGATCGACTACGGCATCGACGCGGACCGGATCGACTCTGTGTCGGCTGACGCGTTGCTGCGCGGGATGGTCGATCGGAAGCGCGTCGCCGGCCGCAAGGTGCTCGTCGGCGCGACCGCGCCGGAGCTGGGCGACTTCGTGTCTGTGCCGCGCTTCGGCGTGATCGCCGGCATCACCATGCACGCCATCGCGGCCGAGAGCCTCATCGCAGGTCGCGACCTGCGCCCCGTCGCGCCCTGGTGGACGCTGCTCGCGTGTGGCGGCCTCCTCGCCGCCGCGGGCGCAGTCGCGTGCCGGTTCAAGCTCGCCGGCCACCTCGCGGTGCTGGCCGCGGCGGCGGCCCTCGGGGAGGGCGTGGCGATCGCCGTGCAGGGCGCGTGGCCGCTGCTGCCATCGACCGCGCCGCTGCATTCCGGCCTTCTCTGCTTCGCCCTGATCGCCGTGGCGGTCGAGATCGAAGACCGCCGCGTGAACATCCTCCGGTCGCGCGCCGAAGCCGAGCGGCTCCGCACCATCCTGGATCGCGTGATCGCGGACAACTACGCCGGCATCGTCGTCGTGGACCACGACGGGACCGTGCGGGCCATCAGCGCGGTCGCGGCCGGGATCGTCGGCCTGCCGCCGGGGCTCGAGGGCCCCCAACCGTTCCACGCGGTGCTGCCCCGCCCGCTCGCGAAACTCTGCGCGGAAGCGCTGGCCGGGATGGCCGCGGGATCGTGGCGGCCGCGCCCGGCGGGCGAGCTGCTCTGCACCCTGAACGGCGGCGCCGAACGAACGCTCGACTGCGTCGCCACCCCGTCGCGCGTTCCCGGCCCGGTCGGCCCCTACGGCAGCCTCGGTCCGGAGCGGCACGCCGTCTGCCTGTCCTTCGCCGACGTCACGGAGCAGCGCGCCGCCCAAGCCCGGCTCCTCACCATGGCGCGGGTCGACACGCTGACCGGCCTCTACAACCGCGGCGTGCTCATGGACGAGGTCGCGGCCGCCCTCGAACAGCCCGTCGACGGGGCCGTGACGGCGCTGCTGTTCTTCGACCTCGACCGCTTCAAGGTTGTGAACGAGCGGCTCGGCCACTCCGTCGGCGATCAGTTGCTCGCCGCCGTGGCGGGGCGCCTGCGCGGCGTGCTCGCGGGTGACGACCTCGCGGCCCGGCTCGGCGGCGACGAATATGCCGTGCTGGTGCGGCGTCCCGACGAAGCTGAGGTGATGCGCTTCGCCGAGGCGGTCGTCGGCGCCGTGAGCGGCGTCCACGCGGTCGGACCCTACGAGGCGTCGATCGGGGTCAGCCTCGGCGTCGTGACGGCGGGAGAGGGCGACGATGTCCGCACGCTGATGCGCAAGGCGGACGCCGCCATGGCGGCGGCGCGCGCGGCGGGCGGCGACCGGGTCGCGCTGTTCGACGCCGCCATGGAGCGGGGCGCCGCGGACGATCGCGCGCTGGAACACGACCTGCGCCAGGCGCTCGGGCGCGGCGAGCTGTCGGTGGTCTATCAGCGCCAAGTCGACCTCGCGACGGACCTGATCACCGGGGTCGAGGCGCTGGTGCGCTGGACCCACCCGGAGCGCGGCGCCGTATCGCCGGCCAAGTTCATCCCCATCGCGGAGCGGACGGGGCTGATCGAATCCGTCGGCGCCTTCGTGCTCCGCCGCGCCTGCCGAGACGCCGCCGCCTGGCCGCTGCCCATCAAGGTCTCGGTCAACCTGTCGGCCGTGCAGCTGTCGCGCGGCGACCTCGTCGCGACGGTCGCCGACGCGCTGACGGAGAGCGGGCTTCCGGCTGCCCGGCTGGACCTCGAACTCACCGAATCGCTGCTGATGGAGAACGACGGGGCCGCGCAGGACCGGCTCGACCGGCTGCGCGCCGCCGGCGTCCACCTGTCCCTCGACGACTTCGGCACCGGCTATTCGTCGCTGAGCTACCTGCGGACCTTCGCGATCGACAAGCTCAAGATCGACCAGAGCTTCGTGCGTGGCCTGCCCGACGACAAGGCTGCCGCGGCCATCATCGCCGCCGTGGTGAGCCTCGCGGGCAACCTCGGGCTCCGCGTGAACGCGGAAGGCTGCGAGACCGTCGAGCAACTGGCGCAACTGAAGGCGCTCGGCTGCCACGAGGTGCAGGGCTGGTTCCACGGGCGGCCGGACCCGAGCGACCGCATCGTGCAGAGCCTGCTGGAGCAACAGGCGCGGAGTGCGGTGGACCTGCGGGCCGAAGCGGCCTGACGCGCCGGCGCGGGGCCGTGGCGTGCCCCCAAACGCGACCTCTTGGAGCGCTTCGCCCCGAGGAGGCCGGCCGCGACGTCCCCCGTGTTCGGAACGCATCCCGAGTTAGCGGGGTATGTCAGCGCCCCAGGACGTGGGCCACCTTGTCGTAGATCACGCGGCAGCGCGGGCTGAAGCTCTGCCGCTTGCCCGTCATGCAGGCAAGGCCGTGGTCCTCCGCGGTCCAGACGTCGGGGCAGATCTGCATGGCTTCGCCCACGCAGGTCATGGCCTCCTGCTGCAGCGCGTCCGGGATCACGGCCTGAGTCGCCGCGCGACCGGGCATCGCGGTGAGCGCCGCCGCGAGGGCGAGAAGGGCGAGGAAGGCGTTCGAAGGTCCGCGCATGTCTCGAATGTGGAGCGCCGACCCGCGGCCGTCCACCGCGACGTCGCGTTACAGTAACCGGCGCGTGCCGCCCGTTGCAGGAGTGCCACGCGAGGCCCCTCACGCCCGGCGGACGCGGGCGGCATCGCATGCCGCCGGGGCGCTGCTCGGTCTGGCCGCTGGGGGACCGAGTGCGTGCCGGTCACGGTTTCGATCGGCAGGGCTCGGTCGCGAGCGGCTCCAACATTCCGCGATGGGCCGTCTTCGCAGAAACTCATTCCCGCCGGCCGCAGGCTGACCTAGATCCGGGGGACGGCGCGGGAAGACGCGCGACCTCGGAGGAGAACGATGACCGACCGACCCAGCCAGGGTCCCCTCGCCGGCCTGCGCGTCATCGAGCTCGGGCACTTCGTGGCGGCGCCCTTCTGCACGCGCCTGCTCGCCGACCTCGGCGCCGACGTCATCAAGGTGGAGCCGCCGGGCGGCGATCCGGTGCGGCAGTGGGGCCAGCAGGTGAACGGGGTCGCGCCCTGGTGGTCCATGCACGCGCGCAACAAGCGGTCGGTCACGCTCAACCTGAAGCACCCGCGGGCCAGAAGCATCGTGCTCGACCTCGTCCGCACGGCCGACGTGCTGGTCGAGAACTTCCGCCCGGGCCAGCTCGCCAAGATGGGGCTCGGCGACGTGGCGCTGCGGGAGGCCAACCCCGGCCTCGTGGTGGCCCACATCTCCGGCTTCGGCCTCGACGGCCCCTACCGCGACCGCGCCGCCTTCGGCGTCATCGGCGAGGCGATCGGCGGGCTGCGCTACCTGTGCAACCATCCCGCGGGCACGACCGACCTGCCGCCGGTGCGGATCGGCATCTCGATCGGCGATTCCCTCGCGGGCCTCTACGCGGCCTTCGGCATCATGGCGGCGCTGTGGCGGCGCGACGCCGTCAAGGGCGGCGACGGGAAGCCGCGAACGCTCGACGTGGCGCTGACCGACTCCGTGCTGTCCATGATGGAGGGCATGCTGCCCGAATACGGCGTGCAGGGCACGGTCCGCGAGCCCGTGGGCTCCCGCATCCCCACCGCGGCGCCGACCAGCGCCTATCCCTGCTCCGACGGGAAGTGGATCATCGCGGCGGCCAACTCGCAGCCCCTGTGGGCCAAGCTCGCCGCGTTGATGGGCCGGCCCGAGCTGGCGACGGATCCGCGCTTCGTGGACAACCCGTCGCGCGTCGCCAACGTCGGGGAGCTCGACCGGCTGATCGGCGAGTGGACCCGCACCATGACGGCCGCCGAGGCCGACAGGAAGCTGGAGCAGGCCGACATCCCCTCGACGCTCATCTACTCGGCCGCCGAGGTCGCCGCAGACCCGCAGTTCCGCGGGCGCGGCATGGTGCAGGAGGTGGACGATCCCGCCTTCGGCCGGCCAGTGCTGCACGCCGGCGTGGTCCCGTTGGTCATGGACGACCCCGGCGCGATCCGCTGGCCGGGCGCCGCCATCGGGGCGCACACGGCCGAGGTGCTCGGCGAGATCGGCCTCGACGAGGACGCGGTGACGACTTTGCGGGTCGAGGGGGTGCTGTGATGGACGCGGTGGAGATCGTGGAGGTCGGCCCGCGCGACGGGCTGCAGGGCATCGGGCCGTTCGTGCCGACCGCGGCCAAGATCGACATGATCGAGCGGCTCAACGCCGCCGGGATCGGGCGCATCGAGATCGGCTCCTTCGTCAGCGCCTCCGCGCTGCCGCAGATGCGCGACACGCCCGAGCTGCTGGAGCACTGCCGGGAGCACCTGCACGGCCTCGTGCCGCAGGTGCTGGTGCCGAGCGAGCGGCGCGCCAAGGATGCGCTCGCGGCGGGAGCCCGCTGCCTCGCCTGGGTGATTTCCGTGTCGGAGCCGCACAACCGCTCCAACGTGCGCCGCTCGCCCGACGAATCGGCCGTCGAATACGAGCGGCTCGCCGCCGAGCTGCCGGCCGGCACCTTCATGCGGCTCAACCTCGCGACCAGCTTCGACTGCCCCTTCGTGGGACGCGTCGACGAGGAGGCCGTGCTGCTGCTGCTCGACAGGCTCGTGCCCGCCCTGCCCGACGCGGAGGTCTGCCTCTGCGACACGACCGGGCGCGCCGACCCGGCCCACGTGGCGTCGCTGTTCGGGCGCGCGAAGGCCCGGCTGCCCGGCGCCGCCTTCGCGTTCCACGCCCACGACACCTACGGGCTCGGCACCGCCAACGTCTACGCGGCCTACGAGGCCGGCGTGCGGGTCATGGACGCCGCTGTGGCCGGCCTCGGCGGCTGCCCCTTCGCGCCCGGCGCCACCGGCAACGTGGCGACCGAGGACGTGGCGTGGATGTTCGCGCGCCGCGGCGTCGCGACCGGAATCGACATGGACCGGTTGGTCGCGATGGCGCGCGACGCCGCCGCCCTGCCCGGCGCGACCGCGGGCGGGCGCGTGCGGGCCGCCCTGGCGGCGGCCGACAGGCTGTGCGCCACGGCGCCGACGGTATAGAGCACAACGCGAGACAGGCCCGGCCAACGGGCGACCCTCGGGAAGGAGACGACGATGGCGATGGAATACGACAACCCGCTGCTGCGCCCCGGCGCGCCGGTGGGCGCCTGGTGGGAAGGGCTGACGCCGCGCCACTGGAGGATCCTCTGGGGTGCCTACCTCGGCTGGATCTTCGACGGATACGAGGCCGTGGCCCTGGTCTACGCGCTCGGCCCCGCGCTGAAGACCCTGCTCACGGCCGACCAGGCCAAGACCACGCCCTTCTACGTCGGCCTCGCCATCGGCATCACGCTGCTCGGCTGGGGCATCGGCGGCCTCTGCGGCGGCATCGCGGCCGACTACATCGGCCGCAAGCGCATGATGATCATCTCGATCATCGGCTACGCGTCACTCACCGGCCTCACCGCCTTCTCGAACAGCTTCGCGACGCTGGCGGCGCTGCGCTTCGTCACCGGCCTCGCCATCGGCTCGGAATGGTCGACCGGCATCGCGCTCGTGGCCGAGACCTGGCCGAACCGCGCCCGTCCGAAGGGCTGCGGCTTCCTGCAGTCCGGCTTCGGCTTCGGGGCGCTGCTGGCGGCGCTGGCCTGGCTCCTGATACCGGCGAGCGGCATCGGCGGCATCGAGCCCTGGCGCATCATGTTCGCGCTCGGCGCGCTGCCGGCGCTGGTGTGCATCTACCTGCGCGGCGCCATGGAGGAGTCCGAGAAGTGGCTCGACGCCGTGCGCGAACACCGCTGGGCCGCGACCGAGCACGCCGACGAAGCGCCCCGCCAAGCCAAGCGTCCCTTCACGCTGGGCGAAGTGTTCCGCGAGCCGGAGAGCCGCAGGCGCGTGCTGCTGGCCACCGCCCTGTCTTTCGCCACCACGGTCGGCTGGTGGGCCGTGTCGTCGTGGCTGCCCGCCTACACGGCCGGCCTCGCCAAGGCGGCCGGCGAGGACCCGACCGTCTGGGGCCCGCGCATCGGCATCATCTACAACGTCGGCGCCATCGTGGCCTACCTCATCGCCGGCTTCGTGGCCGACGCCATGGGGCGCCGCATGTTCCTCGTCATGACCTACGCGGGCTGCATTGCGACCTCGGTGCTGACCTACACCTTCACGGGGTCGCTCGGCACCTTCGCGATCCTGGCCTTCGTCAACGGCTTCTTCACGCTGGGCTTCTCCTACTCCTGGATGGCCATCTACCTCGCCGAGCTGTTCACCTCCCCGGTGCGCGCCACGGCGTCGAGCTTCGTGTTCAACGGCGCCCGCATGGTGGCCTGGATCTTCCCCATCATCGCGGGCCAGATCGTGGGCGAGTTCGGCGGCGTCAGCCACGCGGCGCTGATCATGAGCAGCGTCTTCGTGATCGGCCTGATCGCGCCCTGGTTCATGCCCGAGACGACCGGCAAGCCGCTGCCGGCCTGAGCCCCGTCGCCGGCACCCCTTTGATCGCTCCCGAAACGCCGCTAGGCTCGGGCAACGAATCAGGAGGAGCCATGCGTCCGTCTCTCGCCGCCGTGTCGATCGCCGGGCTCCTCGCCCTCGGGGCCTGCTCGAAGCCCGAGCCGGGTCAGCCCGGCCCCGTCGGTCCGGCCGGCCCCGCCGGCCCGGCGGGCGCTCAGGGTCCGGTCGGTCCGGCGGGCGCGATGGGTCAGGCTGGCCCGGCCGGCCCGGCGGGGCCGCAGGGTCCCCAGGGCACGCCCGGCGTCAAGGGCGGCGTCGGCCCGGCCGGGCAGGCGGGCGCCAAGGGCGACGCGGGCGCCGACGGCAAGGCCGGCAGTCCCGGCATCCCCGGCCCCAAGGGCGACGCCGGGCCTGCGGGTCCGGCCGGGCCGTCTGGCCCCGTCGGCGCGGTGGGTCCGGCCGGCCCCGTCGGGCCCGCAGGCCCGGCGGCCGCGAAGCCGGCCTTCACGCTGCGCAGCACCACGGGCCAGGCCGGCCAGCCGGTCTCGGCGACCTGCCAGGCGGGCGAGCAGATCATCGCGGCGACCTGCACCACCGGCGCGGTGATCGGGGACGACGGGCAGGCCTCCTGCCCGGCCCCGGCCGACGCGGCCGCGACGGCACGCCTCACGGTGACCTGCGCCAAGTGAGCCGACGGCCCGGCCCGTTCGGCCGGGCCCCGCCTCACGCCCTCTCGTAGGTGCCGATCAGCCGGCCCTTGGCGAGGACGTGACCCTTCATGGCCTCGACCAGCGCGCCCCGGCCGGGCTCGCCGTCGAGCGGCAGCGCGGCATCGAGGGCGAAGACCTGCACGGCGTAGCGGTGCGGGCCGTGGCCGCTCGGCGGGTCGGGCGGCAGGTACTCGGCCTTGAGGAACGAGTTCTGGCCGAGGCGGTGGGCGCGACCCTCTGACCCGCCGCTCTTCAGCTCGCCCGCGGCGAGTTCGCCGTCGCGCCCCGGCAGGGCGAACAGGATCGCGTGGACCAGCGGCGCCGGCGTCGGGCTGTCCGCGTCCTCGATCACCACCACGACTTCGGCGGCCCCCGCCGGCACGCCCCGCCACGCGACGGGGAAGGACAGCCCGCGGCCGTCCTCGGTGTGCTCCGCCGGGATGGCCGCGCCCTCCGCGAAGGCTCCGCTGGTCACCGTGATGGCGTCCGGCGCGTCCGGGAAATCCTGTGTCGCCATGAGCTTGTCGAGGCCGGGGCCGACGCCCCGCAGCGCTCGGCCGACGACCTTGGGCATGTGTTCGAGCATGAGACGTCCTCCGTGGAGCGGCAACGCGCCGCTTCGGCCCGCGGATGCGCGGCTTCGCGCCGCCCGCGGGGGCTGGTAGGAGACCGCACCGCGGCGCCCCGCCGCCTCCCGTGAAGGCGTTCCGCCATGAGCAGGCTCGACCTCGACCGCCCCTTCCTGCCGCTCGGCATCGCCGTGGTGACCGTGTCGGACACGCGCGACCTCGCGGGCGACCGGTCGGGCGACACGTTGGCCGAGCGCCTCGGCGCGGCCGGGCACCGGCTCGCGGGGCGCGCGATCGTCACGGACGACGTCGACGCGATCCGCGCCGCCGTGTCGGGCTTTGCCGCGGACCCGGCCGTCGACGTCGTGCTGACCACGGGCGGCACGGGCTTCACGGGGCGGGACGTCACGCCCGAGGCGGTGGAGGCGCTGTTCACCAAGCGCATGGACGGCTTCTCGGCCGTGTTCCACCGCATCTCCTACGACAAGATCGGCGTGTCGACGATCCAGTCGCGGGCGACCGCGGGCCTCGTCGGGACCACCTTCGTCTTCGCCCTGCCCGGCTCGCCCGGCGCCTGCCGCGACGCCTGGGACGGCATCCTCGCCCACCAGCTCGACTATCGCGCCAAGCCCTGCAACTTCGTTGAGATCATGCCGCGCCTCGACGAGCACCTGCGGCGCAAGGCGTCCTGAGGCTCAGATCGCGAAGTCGACCCCAGCGTCGCCCGCGACGCCCTCGGCTTCCGCCCGCGCGCAGAGGTCCGCGACCGTGGTGCCGTCGAGCGCGGCCACGAAGGCGTCGCCCGCGGGCCGCAGCGCCGGGGCCACGACGGCGTCGACGAAGGACGGGCGCGGCCGCGGCTTGGTGTCCGCCTCCCCGACCCGGGCTGCGGCGCGCAGGATCTCGCCGACGCTGATGCGCCGCCGCTCCCGCGCGAGCGCATAACCGCCGCGCGGGCCCCGCGTGCCCCTGAGGATGCCGGCCCGCACCAGCTCCTGCAGCAGCGTTTCGAGGTGGCGGGGCATCAGCCCGTGTCGCGCCGACAGCGCCCTCGCGGAGACGGGCGCCACGCGGGCGTTGAGCGCGATGTCCACCACGGTCGCCACCGCCAGCAGGCTGCGCTCGGGCAGCAGGTTCATCCCGGCACGACCTCCGGCGCGTGGCCGGTCGAGCCGAAGCCGCCCACGCCGCGCGCAGTCTCGTCGAGCGGTCCCTCGACCCACGCGAGGCGCTCGACGCGGGCCAGCACGAGCTGCGCGATGCGGGTGCCGCGCTCGATCCGGAAGGGCTCGGAGCCGAGGTTGACCAGCACCACGCCCACCTCGCCGCGATAGTCGGCGTCGACCGTGCCGGGGCTGTTCAGCACCGTCACGCCGTGCCGCAGCGCGAGGCCTGAGCGCGGGCGCACCTGCGCCTCGTAGCCCTCCGGGAGCGCGAGGACGAGGCCCGTCGGCACGAGGTCGCGGGCGCCGGGCTCCAGCACGATCGATCGCCCCGGCGCGAACGCCGCCAGGAGGTCGAGGCCGGCCGCGCCCGCCGTGCGGTAGGCCGGCAGGTCGAGGCCCACCGCGTGCGGCAGGCGGAGGACGCGCACCGGCACGCTCACGGCCGCGCATCCAGCAGGGCGGCGAAGCGGGCGACGAGGCGGCGCGCCACCTCGTCCTTGCCGAAGCGCGGCCAGCGCTCGACGCCATCGCGGGTCACGAGGTGGACCTCGTTGTCGGCCCCGCCCATCACGTCCGAGCCCGCACCGACGTCGTTGGCGACGATGAGGTCGCAGCCCTTGCGCTCGAGCTTCTCGGCCGCGTTGTCGTGGAGGCGGTCCGTCTCGGCCGCGAAGCCGACCACGAGGCGCGGCCGGCCGACGGTCCGGCGCGCAACGCCGGCCAGGATGTCGGGGTTGCGGGTGAACTGGAGCTCGGGGTCGGGCGCGCCGTCGCGCTTCTTGATCTTGAGGATCGCGGCCTCGGCGGGGCGCCAATCGGCGACCGCGGCGGCGGCGACGAACAGGTCGGCCGGCAGGGCGCCCTCGACGGCCTCGGCCATCTCGCGGGCCGTCTCGACGCGGACCACGGCGACGCCGGGCGGGTCGGGGATCGACACGGGCCCGGACACCAGCACCACCTCGGCGCCGGCCGCCGCCGCGGCGGCCGCGAGGGCGTGGCCCTGCCGGCCGGACGAGCGGTTGGCGATGTAGCGCACCGGGTCCATCGGCTCGTGGGTCGGGCCGGAGGTCACCACCACGCGCCGCCCCTGCAGTGCGGGCGGAACGGCGGACGGCAGCGGGATGCGCGTGTCGGCCGCCAGGGCGCGGGCCGCCGCGGCCACGATGGCGAGCGGCTCCGCCATGCGGCCGGGGCCGAACTCTCCGCAGGCCATCGCGCCCTCGTCCGGACCGACCGTGATCACCCCGTCGGCTTCGAGCCGGGCGAGGTTGCGGCGCGTGGCCGGGTGGAGCCACATGCGGACGTTCATGGAGGGTGCCATGAGCACGCGCTTGTCCGTGGCGAGCAGCAGCGTGGATGCGAGGTCGTCGGCGAGCCCGTTGGCCATCTTGGCCATGAGGTTGGCGGTGGCGGGCGCGACCAGCACGAGGTCGGCGCTGCGCGACAGCTCGATGTGGCCCATCTCCGCCTCGTCGGTCAGCGAGAACAGCTCGTCGTGGACGCGTTCGCCCGTCAGGCTCGCGACCGCGAGCGGCGTGACGAAGCTCCTGGCCGAGGCCGTCATCACGGCCCGCACCGCGGCGCCGCGCTCGCGCAGGCGGCGCACCAGGTCGAGCGCCTTGTAGGCCGCGATGCCGCCGCCGACGATCAGCAGCACGCGCCGCCCCCGCAGCGACGGGACGAGGGCCGGCCCCACGGCCGCCGGTTCCGCACCTCCGTCCGCCATGGCTCCCCTTCCGCGCCGCCGTTGACGATCTCTTGACCACGACGTGCGGCCGATCGCACGCCAGCCCGTATTGAGCTTGCGACGACCGGCGATGCATGGCATACCGTCCTGGCAACGTTCGCGTTGCATGCCCTTCTTGGGCGTTTCCTCCCTAGACTCGGGCCGCCTCTCGGGGCGGTCTTTTTTTTGTCCGGGAGCGCCCGCACCCGCGTCGGGCAGCGCATCCGGGGCCGAGGCAACGTCGGCTCGGTGGCAAGGTTTCACCACATTGCGCCGGGCTTGGCAAGCAGCGTGGGCGCTTTTCTGCAGCTTTACGGACAGATGACCAAGCGTCCGACGCTCGAATGCCGTTTTTACGCCCAACTGAACTTTTGCTCTCTCGATGAAGATTTGCTCTTCACCGAGCCGGCAATCAGGTCAGGACGAAGTCGACGGGACGCAGCGGCTCGGGCAGCGCCGGGTCGCCGAGCATCTCGCGCACGTCGATCTCCATGCCGCGCGCCATGGCGTCGATCGGCAGGCCGTTCTGCATCGTGCTGAAGGGGCGCTCCAACTCGTCGCCGAGGGCGTCGAGGCCGAAGAACGTGTAGGACACCACGAGCACGATCAGCGGCGTCCAGAGGCCGGCCGGTGCGGCGAGCCCGAAGGGCAGCAGCAGGCAGAACAGGTAGGCCGTGCGGTGCAGGATCAGCGAGTAGGTGTAGGGCACCGGCACGTTGTTGATGCGCTCGGCCGCCGCCACCACGGCGGACAGCGAAACGACCCGCTCCTCGACCGTCCACAGCGCCTGGGGCGTGAGAACGCCGGAGGCCACGGCGAGCGCGGCGTCCCGGCTGATCAGCGCGAGCAGCATGTTGCAGGGGTTGCGCGCCGCGGCGACCGCGGAAGCGTCACCCTCGGCGAGGGCCGCGAGGGCGTCGGCGCCGGGCCGCAGCCCGCGCATGTAGTCGCGCAGGAGGTGGGCCATGGCGACCGCGCGGAAGGCGCCGCGCCGCGCCGCGGCGGCGTCGCCCGCGCCGAGATAGGCGATCTGCTGGCGCGCCAGGCTGCGCACGTCGACGAGCAACTGGCCGAACACCTTGCGGCCTTCCCACCAGCGGTCGTAGCAGGCCGAGTTGCGGAAGCCCGCGAAGATCGACAGCGCGATGCCGATCACCGAGAAGGGCAGCGCCGCGAGGTCGTGCAGGTGGACCAGCCCGGCGCCCTGCAGGGCCACCACGATCACCGACAGGACCGTCACGAAGGCGAGGCGCGGCGCGATGGTGGGGACGATCGACCCCCGCATCACGAACAGGAGCTGCCAGGCGCTCGGCTTGTCGCGGACGATCAAGGCTGGAAGGCTCCGGCTCAGACGGGGGCACGCGAAAAGAGGCGCCCGGCCGGGCCGGGCGCCTCTCGATCATGTCGGTTCCGGCCGGTTCAGCCGTGGCAGGTGCAGCCCGCGTGGTGGCAGCCCGAGCCGTCCTTGTGGTGGTCGGCGCATTCGGCGCTGCAATAGAAGCGGCCTTCCTTCTCCACCGCGCCGTCGGTCTTCACGACGCACACGCAATCAGCGCAGGCGCACTTCACCATCGTCACGTCCGTCATCGTCGTTCTCCGTCTCAGTCCCGTGGTCATGCGGTTCGGACACGTGGTCGATGAGGTTGGTCAGCATGTCCCGGACGTGGCAGTCCGGGAGCGAGTAGAACACCTGTCGCCCCGCCTTTCCCGCCTTCAGCAGGCGCGTGGCCCGCAGCAGGCGGAGATGGTGGGACACGAGCGACTGGCTGAGCCCCACCTTCTCGGCGAGGGCTCCGACGCCGACCGGACCGTCGAGGCAGCTCAGCACGATTCGAAGCCTGTTCGGATCGCCGAGCAGCCTGAAAGTTTCAGCCAGGGCAGCGACCTCGTCCTCGACCAATCTCGATCACCACATATGAACACGTCTTCAGATATACGCCGGTCGAAGGCGGCGTCAAGCGGCTTGTCTCCGACGCTTCAGCCGGCCCGCTTCGGGCGCAGCGGGCCGGTGATCGTCGTGCGGGCGGGTCTGAAGCTGAGGTCGGCGTGGTGTGGGCCGGGGTGGCGCAGCTTGGAGGGGCGGCCCTCGCTCCGCATGCGGCGATTCGCCTCCGCCCAGGCCGGCAGCGCGTCACCCTCCTGCTCCCAGTGGACGACGGAGCCCTCGTCGCACCAGTCGACGAAACGAGGCATGGCGGCCCGGTGCGGGCCCGTCGTCATGTAGGCCCGCATGGCCTCGAGGCTGTCCCAGGCCGTCAGGGTCCAAAAGGCCCAGCCCCGGTCGGCCAGCAGCGAGCCGCCGCGGAAGCCCGCCGCCGCCTTCACCTGCGCCAGGGTGCGCGTGTTGTGCCACATGAAGCCGGGCAGGAACCGGGGGGAGCGCAGGCGCAGGCGCGTGACGCTGACGAAGGGCATGGGATTTCACCTCATGTGCGGCGATGTTCCGCCTGCCGGCGTCACACGTTGCGCAGCGCGCCGCCGTCGACGCGCAGCGTCGTGCCGGTCACGTAGGAGGCCTGCGGGCTCGCGAGGAACACCGCCGCGGCCGCGAACTCCTCCGGCGTGCCGTAGCGCGCGGCCGGGATCGCGGCGAGCGCGGCCTTTGCGACCTCCTCCACGCTGCGGGCGCTGCGCTCGGCGTTGGCGCGGTCGAGCGCCGCGACGCGCGGGGTCGCGATGCGGCCGGGCAGCACCATGTTGACCGTCACGCCGTCGGCCGCGACCTCGGCCGCCAGCGTCTTCGACCATCCGAGCAGCGCCGAGCGCAGCGCGTTCGACAGGGCGAGGTTGGGGATCGGCGCCACCACACCCGAGGACGCGACGGTGACGATCCGCCCCCAGCGCCGCTCGCGCATGCCGGGCACCAGAGCGCCGGTCAGGTCGACGAGGCTCATCACCATGGCGTCGAACTGCGCGCGCCACTGCTCGTCCGTGGCGCCGAGCGCCGTGGTGGGCGGCGGCCCGCCGGAGTTGTTGACCAGGATGTCGACGCCGCCGAGCGCGTCGAGCGCGCGGGCGGCGAGGTCGCGGCCGACGCCCGGCGCCGCGAGGTCGGCGGCGAGCTTCGGGTATGTCGCGTCGTCCGGGAAGGCCGCGGCGAGTCTCTCGGCCGAGCGGGACGACACGGCCACGCGCGCGCCGGCCGCCGCGAGCCCGGCCGCGATGGCGCCGCCGAGGCCGCCGCTCGCCCCCAGCACCAGGGCGCGCTTGCCCCCGAGATCGATCCGCATGCGCCTCACCCCCGCCGTCACCCGGCACGGCTTATAGGCGCGCCGCCCCGCCGCGGCGAGCACCGATCGCCCGGAGGCGTCAGGGGCAGCGGGCGTAGGCCACGTCGAGCAGCACCACCGGCGCGACCGCGAGCGTCGCGGCGAGCGCGCGGGCCGCGTGGGGGTTCGACGGGCCGAGGCGGGAGGCCAGCAGCGCCCCGTCGAGCGCGTCGCCGACCACGCGCAGCCAGAGCCGGTCCTGCGGGTGGGGCGACGCCAGCATGAAGGCGCCGGCGGCGATCTCGCGCGCGCCGAAGAGCGCGACCAGCGCCTCGTGCCCTTCGAGGCCGGCCGCCTGCGCGACGCGGCGCGGAGCCAGGAGTTCGGCCACCCCGAGCCCGATGCCGAACCAGGCGAGGCCGCGGGCGATGTCCTTCGGCGTCATGTCGTCCCCCTCCGTGCTGCGGCGGAGGGTGAACGGCCGCGATCAGGAGCCGTGTCCCGGCGCGGCCGGGCGGCCTGGACGCAACAGGGCAGCGGCGCCGCGCGTTCGCCACCATTCCCCGATAGGCGGACGGCGCCATGCCCGACACGACATTCGACACGCGCCCCGCGACGACGACCAAGCTGGAGCGCCCCAAGCTCTACAAGGTCATCCTCATCAACGACGACTACACGCCGCGCGAGTTCGTCGTCATGGTGCTGAAGGCAGAGTTCAAGATGGGCGAGTCGAAGGCCAATGCCGTGATGCTCACGGCGCACCGCAAGGGCTCCTGCGTGATCGCCGTCTACCCGCGCGACGTCGCCGAGACCAAGGCGGACCGCGCCACGGACCTCGGCCGGTCGCGCGGCTTCCCGCTCCAGTTCACCACCGAACCGGAGGAGTGAGCGGCAGATCCCTCGGAGGTGATGGCGCTGCATGCATCCGTCGGGTAGACCGTCCGGAGCCCCGTGGAGCCTCCCCATGTCCGACTACGTCATCGCGCCGCCCCGCATCGTCGCCGTGCCCGTCTCGGGCGGCGGCTCCTTCCCCGTGCGGCGCATCTTCTGCGTCGGCCGCAACTACGCCGAACACGCCCGCGAGATGGGCCACGATCCGAGCCGCGAGGCCCCGTTCTTCTTCACCAAGCCCGCCGACGCCCTGCTGACGGGCGGCGCCGACATGCCCTACCCGCCCGCGACCGGCGATCTCCACTTCGAGCTGGAGCTCGTGGTCGCGCTCGGGCGCGGCGGCGTCGACATCGCCGAGATGGACGCGCCCGCCTGCGTGTGGGGCTACGCGGTCGGCCTCGACATGACGCGGCGCGACATGCAGGGGCTGGCCAAGAAGGCCGGGCGACCCTGGGACATGAGCAAGGGCTTCGACCTGTCGGCCCCCATCGGCGACCTCGTCCCCGCCGAGCGGGCGGGCAGCATGGCGAATGCGGCGCTGGAGCTGAGGGTCAACGGCACCGTCCGCCAGTCCTCCGACGTGGCCAACATGATCTGGTCGGTGGCCGAGACCATCAGCTACCTGTCGGGCCTCGTGCGGCTCGAGCCCGGCGACCTGATCTTCACCGGCACGCCCGAAGGGGTCGGCGCGGTCGGGCGCGGGGACGTGCTCGAAGGCCGCGTCGGCGCGCTGCCGGCGCTGCGGACCCGCATCGCCTGAGCCGGGCCGACGCGGAACCGCCCGCCCGCCGCCGCAGCTTCGCCACGACGCGCTCGCGCGCTGTGGCCTCCCGCGGACAGGTGCGGAAACACATCTTTGCAAGGTGCGGGGGCAAGGTTAAACCTGCGTGAGGTCGAAAGAGCGGGGAGCCTGGCATCCCCGCCGCGCCCGTTCGGAAAGTCCCTCGATGATGTTCAAACCAGCGATCCGGCGGTCGCTCCTGTCGGTCCTGGCGCTCGGCGTCGCGTCGCTGGGCCCGGCCCGCGCCAATCCCACGATCGTGGTCGACGCGAACAGCGGCGAGGTCCTCTACAAGGACATGGCGACCGCCCCCTGGTTCCCCGCCTCCACCACCAAGCTGATGACCGTCTACGTGGCGCTCAGCAAGGTCCGGGAGGGCAAGATCAGCCTCGACACGCCGCTCCGCGTGTCGGCCTACGCGGCCAGCATGATTCCGTCCAAGATGGGCTTCCGCCCCGGCACTCTGGTGACGCTCGACAACGCGCTGAAGATGCTGATGGTGAAGTCGCCCAACGACATCGCCGTGACCATCGCCGAGGGCATCTCGGGTTCCGTCCCGGCCTTCGCGGACGAGATGAACAGCTACGCGGCCAGGATCGGCCTGCACGAATCGCACTTCGCCAATCCCAACGGCCTCCACGACCCGAACCACTGGTCGTCGGCCCGCGACATGGCGATGATCGCCCGCGCGCTGATCACGCAGTTCCCCGAAGAGCACGACCTGTTCAACATCGGCACGCTGCAGTTCGGCGGCAAGCTGATCCCCAACCACAACGGCCTGCTCGGGCGCTACGACGGCGTCGACGGCATGAAGACCGGCTACACCTGCGCGGGCGGCTACAACGTGGTGGAGAGCGCCACGCGCGGCGACCGCCGCCTGCTGGTCGTCATCATGGGGGCGCCCTCCACCAACCAGCGTAACCTGCGCTCCGTGGCGCTGTTCGAGAAATACTTCGCCAACCCGGGCCAGGGGCTCGGCAACGTCGCCGACCTCGGCCCGAGCGACATCGTGGCGCCGCCCGACATGCACGTGCAGATGTGCGGCCCCGGCCGCCACGCCGCCATCCAGGAGGCCGAGGCCGAGGACGCCGCCATCGCGCCGACGGACGCCGGCGCGCCCGCGACCGGCCTCGCCGCGCTGATGCATCCGCGCGACGCCTTCACGCCGGTGCGCGTCTTCATCGGCGCGACGCCCGGCACCAACATCGCGCCCGTCGGCTCGATCGAGGAAGCGCAGCCCGGCCCCGCCGCCACGGCGAAGGCCGATGCCCCGGTGCCGGCCGCGACCGTGCCCGCCGCCCTGGCGCAGGCCCCGGCCGACGCGGCGGCCGTCGTCGCCCCGCTGGCGCTCGCCGGCGCGGCCGCGCCCGCGGCGCTGGCGGCCGCCAACAAGGTGGTGAAGGGCCGCGGACACGGCCTCGTGGCCGCGAAGCGGGACAAGGCGCCGGCCCGGCCCGCCGCGAAGGCCAAGCCGGTCGTCAAGCCGAGCAAGGCTGCTGCGAAAGCGCCCGCGAAGGCCACAAAGGCGGCCGCCAAGCCTTCCAAGAAGAAGACCGCGTCCCGGTGACCGGGCCCGTGCCCGTCGGCGTGCTGACGGGCTTCCTCGGGGCCGGCAAGACGACGCTGCTGAACCGCCTCCTCGCCGACCCGGCCTTCGCCGGCACGGCCGTGATCGTCAACGAGTTCGGCGAGATCGGCATCGACCACCTGCTCGTCGAAGCGGTGGACGGCGACATGCTGACACTGACCACGGGCTGCCTGTGCTGTGCCGCGCGCGGCGACCTGCTGGCCGCCGTCGAGAGCCTGCTGGCGCGGCGCGAAACCCTGGGCTTCGCGCGCATCGTGATCGAGACCACGGGCCTCGCCGACCCCGGCCCCGTGCTGAACGCGCTGCTGCTCGGACCGGTCCTGGCCGGCACCGCAGCGTCGGGCGGCGTGCTGACGCTGGTGTCGGCCGTCGACGGCGGGGCGGTGCTCGACCGGCACGACGAGGCGCGCCGGCAGGTCGCCGTGGCCGACCGCATCCTGATCACCAAGTCGGACCTCGCCCCACATGCGATCGAGGGGCTCTCGGCGCGCCTGGCCGGCCTCAACCCCGCGGCTCCGGTCGCGGACGCGCGCGAGGAGCCGCCCCGCCTCGCGCTGTTCGAGCCCGGCCCTGTCCCGCGCCCGCCCGCGGCGGCCGGGCACCACCATCACCACGCCGCCGACGCGCGCATCCGATCGGCCGTGCTGACGGGCGGCACGGTCGACGCCGCCGCGCTCGGTGCCTTCGTGGCGGAGCTGCAGCGGCGGCACGGCGCCGCGCTCCTGCGGCTCAAGGGCCTCGCGTCGCTGCGCCAGGACCCCGACCAACCCGCCGTGATCCAGGCCATCGGCCACCTCCTCCACCCCGCCTCGCGGCTCGACCGCTGGCCCGGCGGGGAGCGCGGCACGCGCCTCGTCGCCATCCTCGACGGCGTCGCGCCGGCCGAAGTCGCGGCGCTCTGGGACGCCTTCTTCGGACAGCCGGCCATCGACCGGCCCGACGCCGCGGCGCTCGCCGGCCACGGCGGGGCCGGGCTCTTCGCCTGAGACCGCGGCGACGGCGCCCGCGCGGACGCCGACGACGACATCGGGTCGCCGCCATCCACGGCCGCCGGCGATCGGCCCGGCCGGCTCCCCTTTCCCCGCGGCGGCCTTGCCGCTACTCTCCCATTCGTCCGACAAGAATGCATCGCGGGAGAGACGCCGAATGGCGGGGGGCAGCGCAACCTATCCGAGCCTCGACGGCCGGACCGTCCTGGTGACCGGCGGAGGCAGCGGCATCGGGGCCGCGATCACGGCCGCCTTCACGGCGCAGGGCGCCCGCGTGGGCTTCCTCGACATCGCGGCCGAGCCGTCGGGGGCGCTCGAATCGGAACTCCGCGCGGCCGGCCACGCGGCCCGCTTCGTGCACTGCGACCTGCGCGACATCGACGCCCTGAAGCGCGGCGTCGCCGCGGTGCGCGACGCCTTCGGCCCGGTCGCGGTGCTGATCAACAACGCCGCCCACGACGAGCGCCACGCGGCGGCCGACGTGACGCCGGAGGTGTTCGACGAGCGCATCGCCGTGAACCTGCGCCACCAGTTCTTCGCCGCCCAGGCGGTGCTGCCCGACATGGTGGCGCGGGGCGGCGGTTCGATCGTGAACTTCGGCTCGGCGTCCTGGATGGCGGGCCAGGGCGGCATGGCGGTCTACTCCATGGCGAAGTCGGCGGTGCTCGGCTTCACGCGCTCGCTGGCGCGCGACTACGGCCCCCACAATGTCCGGGTGAACGCCATCGCGCCCGGCGCGGTTCTGACGCAGCGCCAGAAGGACAAGTGGCTGACGCCCGCCTACGAGGCCGAGCTGATGGGCAAGCAGTGCCTGAAGCGGCACGTCATGCCCGACGAGATCGCGCGCTTCGCGCTGTTCCTGGCCTCCGACGACGCCTCGGCCTGCACGGGCCAGCACTACGTGGTCGACGGCGGGTGGGTGTAGCGCGATGAGCCCGGCCGCCTTCATCGCCGTCGACTGGGGCACCACCCGCCTGCGCGCCAGCCTGGTCGGCCCGGACGGCGCCGTCGCGGCGACCGCGCAGGCCGATTCGGGCGTGCAGTCCGTGGCGGCGGGCGGCTATCCCGCCGCGCTCGACGCCGCCTGCCGGCCCTGGTTCGACGCCCATCCCGACATCCCCGTGCTGATGGCCGGCATGGTGGGGAGCCGCAACGGCTGGGTGGAGGCGCCATACGCGCCCTGCCCCGCCGGCGCGGACGAGATCGCGGCGTGCCTCTGCGCCGTGCCGGACGCGGGGCGGAGCGTCAGGATCGTGCCCGGCGTCGAGTGTTGCTGGCCGGACGGCAGCTACGACGTGATGCGCGGCGAGGAGACACAGGCGCTCGGCACGGGCGTGCGCGACGGGCTCCTCAGCCTGCCCGGCACCCACGGCAAGTGGATCGAGATGCGGGACGGCCGCATCAGCCGCTTCGCCACCTTCGTCACCGGCGAGCTCTTCGCCGCCGTCTCGGCCTCCTTCGTGGGCCGGCTGGCCGAGGAGCCGCACGACGATCCCGCCGGCGCGGCCCTGGCGGCCGAGGCCGCGCGCCCGCCCGGCGGGCTGACGCGGGCGCTGTTCCAGGCGCGCGCGCGGGTGCTCGGCGGCGACCTCGCGCCGCGCGGCGTGCGCCCGTTCCTGTCGCGGCTGATCGTGGAGGCCGAGATCGCCGGCGCGCTCGACCTGTTCGGCCGGCCAAAGATCGTGCATCTCGTCGCGGGCGAGCCGCAGCGCTCGATCTATCGCGCCGCGCTGGCGGAGCGCGGCCTCGCCGTGCAGGACTACGACACGCCCGCCGTCACGCTGGCCGGCCTGAAGACCATCATGGCCGCGAGGAGCTGAGACCATGCCCGAACCGTCGCGCTTCGAGGCGCATTTCGAGGACTGCTTCGGCGCCATGCCGATCGTCGCCATCCTGCGCGGCATCCAGCCGCGCGAGGCCGTTGCGGTCGGGGAGGCCCTCGTGGCGGCCGGCATCACCATCCTCGAAGTGCCGCTGAACTCGCCCGAGCCGCTCGACAGCATCTCGCGCCTCGCCCGCGCCGTGGGCAACCGCGCCAGCGTCGGAGCCGGCACGGTGCTGGAGCCCGAGCAGGTCGACGCCGTGTTCGAGGCCGGCGGCCAGATCGTCGTGTCGCCGAACTGCGACGCCGCCGTGATCCGCCGCACCCGCGCCCGCGGGATGGTGTCGCTGCCGGGCTGCCTCACGCCGTCCGAAGCCTTCGCGGCGCTGAAATGCGGCGCCCACGCGGTGAAGCTGTTCCCGGGCGAGCTCGTGACGCCGAACGTCGCCAAGGCCATGGCGGCGGTGCTGCCGAAGAAGACGCGCCTGCTGGTCGTCGGCGGCGTGTCGGCCGACAGCCTGAAGGACTGGCGCGGTGGCCCCGTGCAGGGCTTCGGCATCGGCTCGTCGCTTTATAAGCCCGGCGTGACGCCGGACGAGGTGGGCCGGCGCGCCCGCGCCCTCACGGACGCCATCCGCGGCTTCGCGGACCCGGACGGCGAGGCCCGCGGCCTGCCGCGGGACGACGGCCGCGAGGGTGGCCGGGAGCGGGGCGGGGACGACGAGCGATGATCGCCGTCTTCGGCTCGGTCAACATCGACCTCGTCACGGCGGTTGAGCGCATCGCCGCGCCGGGCGAGACGGTGATGGGCGGCTCCTACCGCGCCATCCCGGGCGGAAAGGGCGCCAACCAGGCGCTGGCGGCCCGCCGTGCCGGAGCCGAGACCGTCCTGGTCGGTGCCGTGGGGCGCGACGGCTTCGCCGAACCCGCGCTGGCGCTGCTCCGCCAAGCCGGCGTCGATCTCGCCGGGGTCGCCGCGGTGGACGCGCCGACGGGCGCGGCCTTCATCGCGGTCGACGCGGACGGCGCCAACGCCATCACGGTGGCGGCCGGCGCCAACGCCGAAGCGCAGGCCGCGCAGCTCGACGCCCTGCCGGCGAACGGCGGCCTGCTGCTGCTCCAGCGCGAGGTGCCCGACCGCGAAGGCGAAGCGGCGGCCCGCGCGGCGCGCGCCCGCGGGCTGCGGACGGTGCTCAACCTCGCGCCCTCCGGCCGCGTGCCGGACGGCTTCCTGGCGCTGGTCGACGTCATGGTGGTCAACGAGCACGAGGCTGCCGACCTCGCCGGCTTCCTCGGCCTGCCGGACGACCATGCGGGCCTCGCCGCGCACCTGCGGACGCGGTTCGGCGTCGGCGCGACCGTGGTGACGCTGGGCGCCGAGGGCGCGGTCGGCTGGGAGGGCGGCGCGGAGCACCGCGCGCCCTGCCCGCGCGTCCTCGCGGTGGACACCACGGCGGCGGGCGACAGCTTCGTCGGGTTCTTCGCGGCGGCGCTCGACGCCGGCCTGCCCTTCGGCGAGGCGATGCGGCGCGGGACGGCGGCGGGCTCGCTGGCCTGCACGACGGCGGGCGCCCAACCCTCGATCCCCGACGCCGCCGCGGTCGACGCGCTGCTGGCCCGCTCAGCCGTTTAAGGTCGCCGGATCGTCCCGCTTTCGACGGATCCGGTCAACGTCCCGCTCACCGCGTCCGCGGATAGGCCCCGCCCGTCAACGGCACGGTAGCCCGCCGGAGGCGAAGCTCGGCCCCGCGGGCGGAGGGGGTTCGGCATGGGTGTCGTGAAGGGAGCGGTCGGCTGCGCCGTGGTGGCGCTGCTGGCCGGGCACCAGCTGTCGAGCCTCGATGCCGGCCGCCGCATCGCGCTCTGGGACGCCGCTCGCGAGGCCATCGGCGCGCGGGCGCCCGATCCCCCTCCGCCCCGCCTCGCACAGCTCGCTCAGGCCGCTCCCGCCGTGGCGGCGGCGTCGCCCTTCGGCGAGGAATGGATCGGCGCCGACCGCCTGGGCCAGTTCCAGACCACCGTCGAGATCGACGGGCAGCGCCTGCCCGTCCTGGTCGACACGGGTGCGACTTTCGTGTGTCTCAGCGCCGAGGACGCGGACCGGGTCGGCGTCCACCCGGCGCCCTCCGACTACCGGTATGCGGTCAACACAGCCAACGGCAGCGCCCGTGTCGCCAAGGTGCAGCTCGCTTCGGTGCGCCTCGGCGGCATCGAGCTGCGCGACGTGGCGGCGCTGGTCAGCGGCCGGGGGCAGCTCGGCCAGACGCTGCTCGGCATGAGCTTCCTGTCGCGCCTGTCGACGGTCAGGATCGACCGCGGACGCCTCGTGCTGGCACGGTGAGGTGAGGCCACTCGCGTCGATGGGTCAGGGCGTCGGAATCCACAGGGTCAAGAAGCTTATCGCCGCCGCCGTGGCGCGGCCGGCCCGACGTGCCAACAACGGACGCCGGCGAATGGGGAAACGTCGCCGTGAGGGTCGACCGACGGATGGCAGACGGCGGGCATCGTCGCCGAGGCTATAGCTGACCTGATTGAAGATCTGCCTGAGTCTCAAAGCGTGAGGGTTTGCGATCCGCATGCGGATGTTAGCCTCGATCGCCTGCAGAGGCGGATGAGGTGAATGATCGGAGGTGTATTTCGCCTGACGCGCATTCGCATAGTCTTCCGACGACCAGAGAATATCGCCGATCTGCCCCGTCAGCGTGTCGTCGCGACACCGCGGATCGAGGGCAACGCGCTCCAGGTCGAAGATGGTGCGGATGCCCAAATTCCAGAGCTGAAGCAAGGCCTGTGGGCCGACTGAGGAGCAAAGCTGTGCCTGCGCAACCCAATCCATGATCTCATAGACGCCATACGGCGTCTCAACGAACAGCATCAGTGGATTCGCGGTGGCGAGATTCTGGACGGAGTCGATGTGATAGTCGCTCAGCCGAGCGCGAATCTCAGCGTCGATACCGTCGATCACGTCGACTGGAATCGCTTTAAATTCGTTGTACAGAGTTGCATCGAATTTTTTGTAGCCGCGCAGGCGGGAGAGCCTCATAAGCTGGCGTATAGCCACCTCTGGGTAGTACCCGGCCGCAAAGGCCGTGACCAGCACCAACGGGAATAGGGCTGTGCCCGAGTCTCTGCCGAAGGCATCCGGTACCTTGAGGATCGAGAAGACAAGCAGTAAAGCGACCGCCGGTCCGAACGTCAAGTTGACGATGGCACCCACCAGCGAGAGCGGGCTCATGTCGAAGTTATTGACCGCCTGCTTGAAGGCCCGCATGGTGAACAACAGCCCACCGGCGAATGACGAGAGAACAACCCAGGCGAACAGCGGCAGTCGACCATCGTGCTCCAGCCAAGGCGAGATGCCACGGAAACTTACTTTGAATGCTGCGTGCAGTACGACGGTCAAACTGAAGGTGTTCATAGCAAACAGGAATAGGCACAGTGGAGCAATACCAACAATCCATTGAAAGATTTTGAAATCATGATCGACGCCCGATCGTGCCTGTCTTCTCTCGTCCGGGTTGTACTTATATTTCACAAATTCGAACGAAGGGATGGCTGCCACTCCATCCTGCCTGTCGAAGATCGTACTCAAGTCTTCGACGATCTTGCGCCTCTGGTGCTTCGTCGACTCGCGAACCCCGATGAAGATCACCGGTATGGCGATGGCGACGAGGGCAGAAGCGGCGAGGACGGCCTGAAACTGCAAAGTTCGAAGGAGCAAATGCATGATCGACACTTCATGCGATGGCCGGCGCTGACGCCGCACTGATGACAAGCGTTGGCGGAGATCCTGGAGCAATCGACGCTCAGGCGGCGCAGGAATGGACAGAGTTTCGATTCGCAGTCAAATACGGCATTCGGCTTAAATCAATCGAGACATTTGCACGCGTCCTGTTTCGAATCAAGACTTCCGCGCCAAGGCCTGACGGTCCTGCGCTTGACGGGACTGCAGGTGGCCCAAGGAGGGCTGGCGATCCGGCCCGCTCCCAGCCGATTCAAACCGCCGACGCGTCCGTTTCGTCCCGCCGCGCGTTGCGATGCCGTCGAACAGGAGGAGCGCGTGATGGCCGATCTGGTGTGGGACTCGCCCGCGGTGGTGCGGTGGAGCCCGGAGATGTCGAGCGAGCAGGTCGGCAACGCCGGCAAGGACGCCGAGACGAGGGATTTTCCGGACCTGCGCTCCGCTCTGAACTTCGTCATCGAGGAGTTGGAAGCGACGCCGCGCATGAACGTCGGCGTCTACCCCGAACGCGGCAGCGCGCTGATCAACCTCGCCTATATCGAACAGGCCTACCGCTCCCATCCGATGCCGGACGGCGAGCCGGGCGGGGCAGCCTGACACGACGCCCGGCCGATCGTGAGGCCGCGGCGCCGCTTCACGGGCCCGGGCGGCGCCGGGATCCGCGTCCCGAGGGCATCCAGCGGGCCCCGTCTCACCATCACTGGCAGGGGAGCGCCCGGGCGCCGCGGGCGGTAAAGTCCGCGGCTTCGCGCTCCTGAGCGGGTGCGCTCGCGTCGGCCGCCACGGCGGCGGCCTCCTCAGCCAGGCGGGCGTTGCAGCCGCAGGACGGAATCTTGAAATCCTTCACGCAGGCGTCGTGGCGCATGCAGGCCGCGTCCAGGGCGTCGACGGGGGCGGGATGCACGCCCTTGTTGCCCGGGCCGCAATAGTTGCCGTGGTAGACGAGCGCGCCGTGCATCAGCGGGGCGACAGGATCCTGCGGCGTGGGGAGGACCTGCGCGAGGGCGGGCGTCGCGCCGAGCAGCGCGCAGACGACGAAAGCTGAGGACGTGAAGCGCATGGTCGGGTCAAACCCCTGTGGACGTAACCTCGAAAATGCGGCCCTGGCTGAGCGGTTCCTCAGCCGGCAGGCCCCCGCCGGGGCACGATCAGGCGGGCCTTCAAGGTCTGCACCACCTCCCCGCGCTGGTTGCGCGTCTCGCTCAGCAGCGTGACGGAGCCGCGCTCGGGTTTGAAGCGGGACGGCGTCACCTCCTGAACCACGCTGAAC
This sequence comes from Lichenibacterium dinghuense, assembly GCF_021730615.1. NCBI lineage: Bacteria > Pseudomonadati > Pseudomonadota > Alphaproteobacteria > Hyphomicrobiales > Lichenihabitantaceae > Lichenibacterium > Lichenibacterium dinghuense. The sequence continues at coordinate 5,292,035 of NZ_JAJLMN010000001.1, read as the reverse complement.
ACCTGCAGCACGTCGCCCGGCCGGGTCGGCCGCGGCCAGGCGATCTCGCCGCCGGCGCCGATCAGCCCGCCCGCGAAGGGCGCGCCGCCGCCGACCAGCAGCCGCATGGTGATCGACGCCGTATGCCAGCCGCTCGCCGCGAGGCCGCCGAACAGCGTGTCCCGCGCGGCCTCGGCGTCGAGGTGGAAGCGTTGAGGGTCGAACTGGGCCGCGAAGGCGACGATCTGCGCCTCGTCGAGGGCGTGGGTGCCGCTCTCGAAGCGCTGGCCGACGCTGAGATCGTCGAGGGTCAGCCCGCCCGAGGCCGAAGCCGCCCTGCCGTCGCCCGCCATCGTCCGCTCTCCCCGCCGCCGCGCCGGCCCAGCTTGCGAAACGGCGCGAAGGACGGCAAGTGCGGGCGGAAGCCGGCGGCGCGCCGGCGATCGTCGAGGCCCCGCCATGAGCACCCTGTCCCCCCGCCAGCCCGAGCATCCGATCGAGCCCGTGTTCCTCGACAGATGGTCGCCCCGCGCCTTCGCGGCCGACGCGATATCGGAGGAGGACCTGCTCGGCCTTCTCGAAGCGGCGCGCTGGGCACCTTCGGCCTACAACTCGCAGCCGGCGCGCTTCGTCTACGGGCGCCGCGGCACGCCGGCGTTCGACAAGCTGCTCGACCTCCTGGTGCCGGCCAACCAGAGCTGGGCCAAGGACGCCGCGGCGCTGGTCTTCGTCGCATCGAACTCGCTGATGCGGCCGCCGGGGCAGGACAAGGACGTGCCGTCGCGCTCCCACACGTTCGACGCGGGCGCGGCCTGGATGAGCTTCGCCATCCAGGCGCAGATGCGCGGCTGGTACACCCACGGCATGGTCGGCGTCGATTTCGAGCGCGCCTTCGCGGAGCTCGACGTCCCGCAGGGCTATCGCCTCGAATGCGCCATCGCGCTCGGGCGCATCGGCGACCCCGGCTCGTTGCCCGAGAAGCTCCAGGCGCGCGAGATGCCGAGCGGGCGCAGGCCGCTTGCCGAGATCGCGCTGGAAGGCGGCTTCAAGCGCTGAGGAAGCCCGCGATCACCCGGCCGTAGACGCGTTCGAGCGCCGCGACGTCCGCGACGCTCACGCGCTCGTCGACCATGTGCATGGTCTGACCGACGAGCCCGAACTCCACCACCGGGCAGTCGCGGACGATGAAGCGCGCGTCCGACGTCCCGCCCGTGGTGGACAGCGCCGGCTTCACCCCCGTCTCGGCCTCGACGGCCGCGGCCACCAGGGCCGTGAAGGCGCCGGGCGCGGTGAGGAACGCCAGGGCGTTGCAGGGCGCGAAGGCGAGGCGGTGCGGGCCGACCGCGGCCGTGCCGACGCGGGCGCGGATCTCGTCCGACAGCGACTCGGGCGTCCACAGATCGTTGAAGCGCACGTTGAAGCGGGCGCGGCACGACGCCGGGATGACGTTGGCCGACGGGTTGCCGGTGTCGACCGTCACGATCTCAAGGTTCGAGGGGTCGAAATGCGCCGTGCCGGCATCGAGCGGCGCGGACGTCAGCGCCGCGAGCGCCCGCATCAGCCGCGGGATCGGGTTGTCGGCGAGGTGCGGATAGGCGACGTGGCCCTGGCGGCCCTCGACCGTGATCTCGCCCGTCAGCGAGCCGCGGCGGCCGTTCTTGATCATCTCGCCCATGCGGCCCGGGTTCGTCGGCTCGCCCAGCACGCAGGCGTCGAAACGCTCGCCCCGCTCCCGCGCCCAGTCGAGCAGCTTGGCGGTGCCGTTGACGGCCGGCCCTTCCTCGTCGCCGGTGATCAGAAACGAGACCGACCCGCCTGCGGCGGCCCCGCCGCGGGCTGCCCAGGCCAGAGCCGCCGCGACGGCCGCCGCCACCCCGCCCTTCATGTCGCAGGCGCCGCGGCCCCACACCATGCCGTCCGCGACGTCGCCCGAGAAGGGCGCGTGCGTCCAGGCTGCGGCGTCGCCGGGCGGCACCACGTCGACGTGCCCGGCGAAGACGAGGTGCGGCGCGCCCGTGCCGATGCGGGCGTAGAGGTTCTCGACGTCCGGCGTGCCGGGCTCCGAGAAGGTGACGCGGTGCACTGCGAAGCCGGCGGGCTCCAGCAGACCCTGGATCATGTCGAGCGCCCCGCCCGCGGCCGGTGTGACGGAGGGGCAGCGCAGCAGCGCCTGTAGGACGTCGAGGGCGGAGGGCGTCGTCATCACGGCAGCACCCTCCGGTTCCGCGGCTCGGTCGGCCCGACGCCGAGGTCGACGACGTTCCAGGCCACCACGATCAGCAGCGCCACCTCGGCGACGCGGCCGGCCCAGTCGGGGACGTCGCCGAAGCTCTGCGGGATGAACCACACCAGCGCGCCGGTGAGGAAGGCGGCGAGCGGCAGAACCGCGGCCCAGCGGCCCGCGCGACCGCGGTCGCGGAAGCGCTTGGCCGACACGTTGTAGGAGCAGACCGCGGCCAGGATCAGGCCAAAGGCGTAGAGCGCGAGGTAGAGGTAGGCCCCCACGGTCGCGCCGTCGATGAAGGGCTGGCTGCGGAGGTCGTGAACCGCGTAGGGCCGCACGGCGAGCCACCCCGCCGTCGCGAGCCCGACCAGGACGGCGAGCGGCAGCGTCGCCCGCCACCACAGGGCACGGTCGATGCGGCCGCGATCCTCGCGGTACAGGAAGCGGAAGCCCGCGTCGGCCAAGGCGGGATCAGTCGCGCAGGAGGTCGTTGATGGCGGTCTTTGAGCGCGTCTGCGCGTCAACGGTCTTGACGATCACGGCGCAGTAGAGCGAGGGGCCGGGCGTGCCGTCCGGGAACGGCTTGCCCGGCAGGTTGCCCGACACCACCACCGAATAGGGCGGCACGTAGCCCACGTGGACCTTCCCGGTGGCGCGGTCGACGATCTTGGTCGAGGCCGAGATGAAGACGCCCATCGACAGGACCGAGCCCTGGCCGACCACCACGCCCTCGACCACTTCCGAGCGCGCGCCGATGAAGCAGTCGTCCTCGATGATGGTGGGGTTGGCCTGCAGCGGCTCCAGCACGCCGCCGATGCCGACGCCGCCCGACAGGTGCACGTTCCTGCCGATCTGCGCGCAGGAGCCGACCGTGACCCAGGTGTCCACCATCGTGCCGGCCCCCACCGAAGCGCCGAGGTTGACGAAGGACGGCATCAGGATGGCGCCCGGCGCGATATAGGCCGAGCGCCGCACGACGCAGTTCGGCACGGCGCGGAAGCCGGCGGCGCGCCACTGGTTCTCGCCCCAGCCCTCGAACTTCGAGGGCACCTTGTCGTACCAGGAGGAGCCGGCCGGGCCGCCGGAGACGGGCGCCATGTCGTTCAGGCGGAACGACAGCAGCACGGCCTTCTTCAGCCACTGGTGCACGGTCCAGCTGTTGGGGCCTGTGGCGCCCTCGGTCTTGGTGGCGACGCGCAGTTCGCCCGAGTCGAGCAGCGACAGGGCGCGGTCGACGGCGTCGCGCACCTCGCCGCTCGTGCCCGGGGTGATGGACGCCCGGTCCTCGAAGGCGCGCTCGATGATGGCCTGGAGCGCCGCCGTGTCCGCCGCTGTGCTCATGGTGCCGCCCGTGTCCCTCTTCCGTGCCGAGAATGCCCGCCCCCATTCGAGCGCGCGGGCGTCGATGTCAACCGCGCTGCCGGCCTCGCCGAAGTCCGCCAGCGGGGGAGAAAACCCACGAGATCCTTATGCCGGACGGCCCGGCCCCGTCTCGCTCCTTGACGCGGCAGCCGGCATCTTGGCGGGGCGGCCGAGGACGGGCCGCGCTGACGCAATCCATGTTGGATTCCATGCAAGTCGATCGACGGATCTCCTCCAAGGGCCAGAGCGACGGCGTCGCCTTTCTCGTCGGACAGGACGGGGAAGGCCACTGGCTCGCGGTGGAGATCCACGGCCTCGGCGGCGGCATCTTCACGAGCCGCGACAAGGCCCTGCGCTACGCCCGCGACGAGAGCCACGGCCTGCCGGGCGCGGTGCGCTTCGCCGACGGGCCCGTGCGCCTGTTCGCGGCCTGAGCCGGGAGGGCGCGACGCCGACGGCCGGCGATCGCCTCCTGCCAGTCAGCCTCAGCGCCGTCGGGGCAGGGTCATCCCCAACCGTCGCGGGCCAGCACGGCGAAGAGCTGATCCGCGGCTCGGACCCGCCGCAGCTCCGCCCGGACCTCCTCGTCGCGGAGCTTGCGCGCCACGAGCGCCAGGGCGTTGAGGTGCTCCGCCTGCGCCGGAGCGGGCAGCAGCAGCAGGAACACCAGATCGACCCTCTCCCCGTCGACCGCGTCGAAGTCCACGGCGGGGCGCAGGCGCGCGAAAAGCCCGCGCGGGCGCGCCACCGTCGGCAGCCGGGCGTGCGGGATGGCGATCCCGGAACCCATTCCGGTGGAGCCGAGCGCTTCGCGCGCGCCGAGCGCCTCGGCGAGGACGGCCGGCTCGACCGCGGCCCAGGCGGCGGCGCGGCGCGCCAGCTCGTCGATCAGGCGGCGCTTGTCCGCCACCCGCAGGTCGAGGAGGACGTCCCCCGGCGCGAGCATGTCGGCGATGGTCATCGGAGTCCTCGAAGGGGGATGGACTTCGGCGGCGCTCGGGCTCATCGCCGCGCCTCCGCCTCATCCGGCGCCCGCAGGCGATAGCCCACGCCGGTCTCCGTGAGGATGTAGCGGGGCCGCTCCGGCTCGGGCTCCAGCTTCTGCCGGAGCTGCCTGACGTAGACCCGGAGATATTGCGAGTCGCTCGCGTTGCCCCACACCTCGCGCAGGATGTGGGCATGGGTCAGCACCTTGCCGGCGTGGAGCACCATCAGGCGCAGCACCTCGTATTCCTTGGGCGACAGCTTGACCTCCTGGTCGGCCATCCTGACGTGCCGGCGCACGAGGTCGACCGACAGGTCGTCGACGCGGAACACGGGCCGCTCCCCCTGCACGGCCAGCCGGTGGCGCAGGGCCGCGCGCAGGCGCGCCAGGAGCTCATTCATGCCGAACGGCTTGGTGACGTAGTCGTCGGCGCCGAGGTCGAAGGCCTGCACCTTGCCGGTCTCGTCGTCGCGGCTCGACAGGACCACCACGGGCAGCGCGTCGTCGCGCTCGCGGATCAGGCGGAGCAGGTCGTGGCCCTTCATGTCGGGCAGCCCGAGGTCGAGGATGACGAGGTCGACCTTCTCGCGCCCGACCGCCTCGAGGGCCGCGCGGCCGTCGGCGGCCTCGATCACGTGGTAGCCCTGCGTCGACAGGCCGGTGCGCAGCAGCTTCCGGATGGGCGGCTCGTCGTCGATGACGAGGATGCGGACGGACGACATCGGGGGGACGATCCTGTTGGGGCCGCGCGTCACGCGGCCGCGCCGGCGCGCCGGGCGCGGGCCGGCGCCTCGAACGAGAGGGTGAAGGCCGCGCCGCGGCGGTCCGTGCGGTTCGAGGCCGCGAGGGTGCCGCCCATCGCCTCCACGAAGCCGCGGGCGATCGCGAGGCCGAGGCCGGTGCCGGCCCGCACGCGGTCGCCCTTCCGGGCGCGGTAGAACTTGTCGAAGATCCGCTCGACGTCCCCCTCCGGTATGCCATCGCCCTCGTCCAGCACCTGGACGTGCACGCGCCGGCCCTCGCCCCATGTCTGAACGCGGATCGCCGTGCCCTCGGGGGCGTATTTGGCGGCGTTGTCGAGCAGGTTGAACAGCGCCTGTTCGAACAGCACGGCATCGACGTCGAGCGGCGGCAGGTCGGGGGCGACCTCGACGTCGACGCGGTGGGCGGTGAGGATCTTGCCCGCCCGCCGGAGCGCGGTGCCGACGATCTCGCCCGCGTCGTGCTCGCCGAGGTTCGGCGCGACCGCGCCGGCTTCGAGCCGCGTCATGTCGAGCAGGTTGGCGATGAAGCGGTTCAGGCGCTCCGCCTCGTCGATCACGGTGGCGAGCAGCTCGGCCTTGGCGTCCGCGTCGAGCGCGTCGTCGAGGTCGCGCAGCGTGCTGGCCGCGCCGAGCACGGAGGCCAGGGGCGTCCTCAGGTCGTGCGAGATGGAGGTGAGCAGCGCCTGTCGCAGGCGATCGGTCTCGGTGAGCAGCTTGGCGCGGTCGAGGTCCTCGACGAGCCGCACGCGCTCGACCGCGAGCCCGCCCTGGTCGCTGAGCGCGTCGAGCAGGCGCCGCCGCTCCGGCGTGAGCAGCGGGCCGGGCGCGTCGCCGTCGATGCCGACGACGCCGATGCAGCCGCGCCCCGTGTGCATGGGCAGGAACAGCCGCCTGGCTCCGGGCAGCGTGTCGGCGCCGCGGCCGGCCGGCCTGTCGTTGTCGAAGCACCAGGTGGCGGCGCCGAGGTCGGCCTCGTCGATCTGGTCCTCGGGCGGGTAGCCGGCGCGGAGCGCGAGCCCGCCGGCCTCGGGCAGCAGGATCACGACGCGCACCTTCAGCATGGAGGCGATCTGGAACACCGTGGCCCAGAGCACGTCGTCGAGGTTTCCGCAGCTCGCGAGCTTGCGGCTGAAGCCGTAGAGGGCCTCGGTGGAGCGGGCGCGCCCGCGGGCGATGACGGCCTCGGAGCGGGTCCGCGCCGCGAGGTTCGACACCAGCACGGCCACGACGGTGAAGAAGAACAGCGCCGCGATGTTGCTCGGGTCGGCGATGGTGAAAGTGTAGATCGGCGGCAGAAAGAAGAAGTTGTAGCAGAGCGAGCCCGCCACCACGGCCGCCAGCGACGGGAACAGGCCGTAGCGCACCGCGACCACCACGACGGCGGTGATGAACACCACCTCCACGGTCTGCACGGCGAAGAAGCGCTGCACGACCTCCGAGATGCCGAGCGCCACGGCCACCGCCACCGCCGCGGCGACGAAGGGGCGGGCGTCGAACGATCGCCGCTCGGCGGCGGCGCCGACCGTCTTCTTCGGCACCGGCGCGCCGTCCGCGGCGGCGTCGCCGGCGATGACGTGCACGCTGATGTTGCCGGACCGCCGCACGAGGTCCTGGACCACGGAGCCGTGCAGGAGCTCGAACAGCTTCGAGCGCTCGGACTTGCCCGTGACGATGTGGGTGACGTTGTTGTCGCGCGCGTAGGCGATGACGTCGTCGGCGACGCGCCCGCCCGCGGCCGGCACCGTGACGGCCTCGCCGCCGAGCCGGTCGGCCAGGCGCAGCGTGTCGGCCACGCGGTCGCGCTCGACATCGGTGAGCTGGAGGCTGCGCCGCCCCTCGACGGCCAGCGCGACCCAGGGCGCGCGCAGGCGGTCGGCCAGGCGCTTGGCGTAGCGCACGAGGCCGGCGCAGCGCGGGTCCTCGCTGATGCAGACCACGACGCGCTCGCCCGCCGCCCAGGGCCCAGCGATGGCGTGGGCCTGCATGTGGTTCAGGAGCTGGTCGTCGACGCTCTGCGCGGTGCGGCGCAGCGCCAGCTCGCGCAGTGCCGTGAGGTTGCCCGCGGTGAAGAAGCTGTTCAGGGCGCGTGCGGCGTGCTCCGGCCGATAGATCTTGCCCTCGCGCAGCCGGCGCAGCAGGTCGCCGGGCGCGATGTCGATGACTTCGATGTCGTCGGCCATGTCGAGCACGGAATCGGGCACGGTCTCGCGCACGCGCACGCGGGTGATCTGCGCGACGACGTCGTTGAGGCTCTCGACGTGCTGGATGTTCAGCGTCGAATAGACGTCGATGCCGGCGGCGAGCAGTTCCTCCACGTCCTGGTGGCGCTTGGGGTGGCGGCTGCCGGGCGCGTTGGTGTGGGCGAGCTCGTCGACCAGCGCCACCGCCGGGCGGCGGGCGATCAGCGCGTCGAGGTCCATCTCGTCGAGGCTGCCGCCCTTGTAGTCGATCAGGCGGCGCGGGATCAGCTCCAGCCCCTCGACCAGCGCCTGGGTTTCGGCGCGTCCGTGGGTCTCGATCACGCCGGCGACGACGTCGAGGCCCTCGCGCAGGCGGGCGCGGGCGGCCGTGAGCATCTCGTATGTCTTGCCCACGCCCGGCGCCGCGCCGAGGAAGATCTTGAGCCGGCCGCGGCGGGCATCCCCGTGCCCGTCCGCCCGCCGCGCCTCGGCCAGGAGGGCGTCGGGCGACGGACGCCTGTCGCGGTCGGAGCGCGACGATCGGTTCAAGGCGGCGGCCATGGTGCTCCTTCGCGCCCGGGCCGGCGCGCGTGGCGTCGGCCCGGGCGGCATCGGTTCAGCGTGCTCCGGGGACGATCACTTCCGGCCGGCGCTGTCGAGCGCCATGTTGAGCGCGAGCACGTTGACGCGGGGCCCCCCGAAGATCCCGAGCGCCGGCCCCCGGACGGATTGCCGGACGATCTCCGCCACCCGGTCGACGGGCAGGTCTCGGGCCCTGGCGACGCGCGGCACCTGGAAGGCCGCGGCCTCGGGCGAGATGTCCGGGTCGAGGCCGGACCCCGAGGTGGTGACGAGGTCTGCGGGGATGGACGCGTCCGGGTTCTCGGCCCTCAGCCTGTCGACGTCTCCCCCCACGCGGTCGATCAGGGCCTTGTTGGTCGGGCCGAGGTTGGAGCCGCCCGAGTTGTCGGCCGCGTAGGGCACCGGCACGGTCTTGGTCGGGTCCTTGGGGTCGGGCTCCGTCGTGGCGGAGGGGCGCCCGTGGAAGTAGCGGGCATCGGTGAAGCTCTGCCCGATCAGGGCCGAGCCGACGACGACGCCGTCTCTCCGGACGAGGCTTCCCCCCGCCTGATCGGGGAAGGCGAGCTGCGCCAGCCCCGTGATGGCGAAAGGATAGGCGAGGCCGGTGATCGCCGTCAGGGCGACGAGGAGCACCAGGGCGGGGCGGATCTGCTTGAGCATGGAAGGCACCCTGGGTCAGGCGAGGTGGAGGGCGGAGACGGCGAGGTCGATCGCCTTGATGCCGATGAAGGGCACGACGATGCCGCCGAGGCCGTAGACGAGCAGGTTGCGCGACAGGAGCGCGCCGGCGCCGATGGCCCGGAACTTCACGCCGCGCAGGGCCAGCGGGATCAGCGCGATGATGACCAGCGCGTTGAAGATGATGGCCGACAGGATCGCGCTCTGCGGCGAGGCGAGGTGCATGACGTTGAGGGCGCCGAGCTGCGGGTAGAAGGCCAGGAACATCGCCGGGATGATGGCGAAGTACTTGGCGACGTCGTTGGCGATCGAGAAGGTGGTGAGCGCGCCGCGCGTCATCAGCAGCTGCTTGCCGATCTCCACGATCTCGATGAGCTTGGTCGGATCGCTGTCGAGGTCCACCATGTTGCCGGCCTCGCGGGCCGCCACCGTGCCGGTGTTCATGGCCACGCCGACGTCGGCCTGGGCCAGGGCGGGCGCGTCGTTGGTGCCGTCGCCGCACATGGCGACGAGCTTGCCCTTCGCCTGCTCGGAGCGGATCAGCCCGAGCTTGTCCTCCGGCGTCGCCTGGGCGAGAAAGTCGTCGACGCCCGCCTCGGCCGCGATCGCGGCGGCCGTCATCGGGTTGTCGCCCGTGATCATCACGGTGCGGATGCCCATGCGGCGCAGCTCGCCGAAGCGCTCGCGGATGCCGCCCTTGACGATGTCCTTCAGGTAGATGACGCCGAGCAGCCGTCCGTCGCGGGCCACGGCCAGCGGGGTGCCGCCCGCCTTGGCGACCTCGTCCGCGATGGCGCGGATCTCCGTCACGCCGTCGGCGGCGGCGGGCTTCAGGGCCAGCGCGGCCCCGCCCCGCGCGGCCGGCACCGGCCCGGACCCCACCGAGGCGAGGATCGACTCGACCGCGCCCTTGCGGATCGCGCTGCCCTCCATGTCGACGCCGCTCATGCGCGACTGCGCCGTGAAGGGCACGAAGGTGGCGTTCATGCTCGCCATGTCGCGGGCGCGGATGCCGTAGCGCTCCTTGGCCAGCACCACGATGGAGCGGCCTTCCGGCGTCTCGTCGGCCAGGGAGGCGATCTGTGCCGCGTCGGCGAGCTCGGCCTCGGAGACGCCGCGCACGGGGCGGAACTCGGTCGCCTGGCGGTTGCCGAGCGTGATCGTCCCGGTCTTGTCGAGCAGCAGCGTGTCGACGTCGCCCGCCGCCTCCACGGCGCGGCCCGACATGGCGAGAACGTTGAAGCGCACGAGCCGGTCCATGCCCGCGATGCCGATGGCGGAGAGCAGCGCGCCGATCGTGGTGGGGATCAGCGTCACGAAGAGCGCGACCAGCACGATCATCGAGATCGAGCCGCCCGCGTAGGCCGCGAAGGACGGGATCGAGGCCACGGCGAAGACGAAGATGATCGTGAGGCCGGCCAGCAGGATGTTGAGCGCGATCTCGTTCGGCGTCTTCTGGCGCTCCGCGCCTTCGACGAGCGAGATCATGCGGTCGATGAAGGTCGAGCCGGCCGCGGCGGTGATGCGGACGCGGATCCAGTCGGACAGGACCTGCGTGCCGCCCGTCACGGCCGAGCGGTCGCCGCCCGACTCGCGGATGACGGGCGCGGACTCGCCCGTGATGGCGGCCTCGTTGACCGAGGCCACGCCCTCGATGACCTCGCCGTCGGACGGGATGATGTCGCCCGCCTCGACCAGCACGACGTCGCCGACCTTGAGGCCGGCGCCCGGCCGCACCTCGTAGAGCCCACGCGGGCCGCCCACCGCGGCGCCCGCCCCGGTCAGCAGCTTGGCCTGCGTCTCCGTGCGGGTGCGGCGCAGGCTCTCGGCCTGAGCCTTGCCGCGCCCCTCCGCCGTCGCCTCGGCGAAGTTGGCGAAGAGCAGGGTGAACCACAGCCAGAGCACGATCTGGAAGGAGAAGCCGAGGTCGGGGCCGCCCGTGACGGCGTCGCGGACCAGCAGCACCGTGGTCAGCGCCGCAACGACCTCCAGCACGAACATGACGGGGTTCTTGATCTGAAGCCTCGGGTCGAGCTTCTTGAAGGCACCGCCGACCGCCGGCCCGAGGATGCGGGCGTCGAGGATGCTGGACTGCGTCTTGGCCATCGATGTGGCTCCGGGAAGCGGAAGATGCGGGAGAATGGGAGGGTGCGGCCCCGAGGGCCGCGGGCCGGCCGGGCGCGCACGGCGCCCGGCCGGCCTCTGCGTCGGTCGAGGTCAGGGCGCGGAGGCGAAGGTCTGCCCGGCCGCGCCGGCGAAATGCTCGACCACCGGCCCGAGCGCGAGCGCCGGGAAGAAGGTCAGGCCGCCGATGATCAGGATCACCCCGACCAGCAGTCCCACGAACAGCCCGCCGTGGGTCGGCAGGGTGCCGCCCGAGGGCGGCACGCGCTTCTTGCTCGCCAGGGACCCGGCGATGGCCAGCGCCGGGATGTGGACGAAGAAGCGGCCGAACAGCATCGCGATGCCGAGCGTCGCGTTGAAGAACAGCGTGTTGGCGGACAGGCCCGCGAAGGCCGAGCCGTTGTTGGCCGCGGCCGAGGTGTAGGCGTAGAGGATCTCGGAGAAGCCGTGCGGGCCGGGATTGTTGGTGCCGGCCACCGCCGACGGCAGCACGACCGCCAGCGCGGTGAAGCCCAGCATCACCAGCGGCAGGATCAGGATGCCGAGCATGGCCATCTTGACCTCGCGGGCCTCGATCTTCTTGCCGAGGTATTCCGGCGTGCGCCCGACCATCAGGCCGGCCACGAAGATGGCGATGATGACGAAGATCAGCATGCCGTAGAGGCCGGCGCCGACGCCGCCGATCACGACCTCGCCGAGCTGCATGTTGACGAGCGGAACCATGCCGCCGAGCGCCGTCAGCGAATCGTGCATGGCGTTGACGGCGCCGCAGGAGGCCGCCGTGGTGACGGCCGCGAACAGCGCCGAGGCCGCGATGCCGAAGCGGACCTCCTTGCCCTCCATGTTGCCGCCGGCGACCCCGAGGGCATGCACGAGCGGGTTGCCGGCGGCCTCGGCGGCGTAGAGCACCGCGACCCCGGCCACGAAGAGCACGCCCATGGCGCCCAGGATGGCCCAGCCCTGGCGCTGGTCGCCCACCATGCGGCCGAAGACGTTGGTGAGGCCGACACCGATCGCGAAGATCGAGAGCATCTGCACGAAGTTGCACACCGCCGTCGGGTCCTCGAAGGGGTGAGCCGCGTTGGCGTTGAAGAAGCCGCCGCCGTTGGTGCCGAGCATCTTGATGGCGACCTGGCTCGCCACCGGCCCGAGCGCGATGGTCTGCTTGGCGCCTTCCAGCGTGGTGGCGTCGACGTAGGCGCCGAGCGTCTGCGGCACGCCGGTCCACACGAGGTAGAGCGCGTAGGGCACGCAGATCGGCAGCAGCACGTAGAGAGTGCAGCGGGTCAGGTCGACCCAGAAGGAGCCCACGGTGCGCGAGGACGCGCGGGCGAAGCCGCGGATCAGCGCCACCGCCAGCGCGATCCCGGTCGCGGCCGACAGGAAGTTCTGGTGCGTCAGGCCCAGCATCTGGGTCAGGTAGGACAGCGTGGTCTCGCCGCCGTAGCTCTGCCAGTTGGTGTTGGTGATGAAGCTGACGGAGGTGTTGAAGGCGAGGTCCGGCGCGACCGCGCCCTGACCGGCCGGGTTGAAGGGCAGCGCGCCCTGGACCCGCAGCAGGACGTAGAGGATCAGGAACCCGCCGACGTGGAGGAACACCATGGAGACGAGGTAGGCGACCCAGCCCTGTTCCTGATCCTCGTCGATGCCCGCCACCCGGTAGAGAGCGCGCTCGACCGGGCGCAGGACGGGCGACAGGAAGGTGCGCTCGCCCGTGAAGACGAGCGTCATGTAGGAGCCGAGCAGCGGCGTGATCGCGACGATGACCGCGCAGAACAGCGCGATCTGCAGCCAACCGATGGACGTCATGGGGGGATAGCTTTCAGAACCGCTCGGGGCGGACGAGGGCGTAGGTGAGGTAGATCAGGAGGCCGACCGTCACGATCCCTCCCAGGATGTAGTCGAACAACATGTCGCCTCCTCAGAGACGTTCGCAGATGAAAGTATAGGAGATGGAGATCGCGAAGAACGCGAGTCCACCGAAGACGAACACGGCATCCATCATCTCTCGTCCATCCACTGACGGCCGTGCCGGAAGCGTCATCTTCCGCGATGCAGGCGCGCTGAAGTGTTGCGGACCGTCGACGACGGGCCGCGCCGACGGAGATCGCAGGATCGCCATATGATTTCGAGAGAGGCGCGGAGGGCGCCGTATAAAGATCCCATAGGGATCGGAGCGCGGAGCCGACGCCCGGCGCGGTCGCGATGGGTGCGGCCTGCACGGCAGCCTCCCCATCATCGGGAGATCGACGGTGAGGGTCGGGGTAAGATCCTGCCGCCGGCGGGACCCCCCGTTAACCGCATCCTGTCCGCGGTGTCGCAGGATCGACCCGTCCGACCCTTCGCGCGTTGCCCGCTGCCATGACCGACACAGATCCCGCCCTCCCCGCGACCCTGCGCCAGGCGCGGCCCGAGCACACCCGCATCGCGGCCGAGGTCGCGGCGCACGACCTCGCCTACCACCAGAACGACGCCCCGACCGTGTCGGACGCGGACTACGACGCGCTGAAGCGGCGCCTCGTCGCGCTCGAAGCCGCCTTCCCGAAGCTCGCGACTCCCGCGAGCCCGGCTGCGAAGGTCGGCGCCAAGCCCTCCGAGAAGTTCGGGTCGATCCGCCACGCCGTGCCGATGCTGTCGCTCGGCAACGTCTTCGCCGACGAGGACGTGGCGGAGTTCGACGCGCGCGTGCGCCGCTTCCTCGGCCTCGCGGCAGACGCGCCCCTCGCGATCACGGCCGAGCCGAAGATCGACGGCCTGTCCTGCTCGCTGCGCTACGAGCACGGCCGCCTCGTGCAGGCCGCCACCCGCGGCGACGGCTTCGAGGGCGAGGACGTCACCGCCAACGTCCGCACCGTGGCGGCCATCCCCGAGGAGCTCGCCGGCGATGGCGTGCCGGAGCTCCTTGAGGTGCGCGGCGAGGTGTTCATGGAGAAGCCCGACTTCGCGGCGCTGAACGGGCGCGTGGTCGAGGCGGGCCGCGCGCCCTTCGCCAACCCGCGCAACGCCGCGGCCGGGTCGCTGCGCCAGCTCGACCCGGCCGTGACGGCGCAGCGGCCGCTCAAGTTCTTCGCCTATGCCTGGGGCGAACATTCCGCCCTGCCCGCGACGACGCAGAGCGGCACGATCGAGGCCTTCGGCCGCTTCGGCCTGCCCACCAATCCGCTCACCATCCTGTGCCGCTCGGCGGAAGACCTGCTCGCGCATTACCGCGCCATCGAACTGCAGAGGGCGGCGCTGCCCTACGACATCGACGGCGTGGTCTACAAGGTCGACGACCTGCGCTACCAGGAGCGGCTCGGCTTCGTGTCGCGGGCGCCGCGCTGGGCCGTGGCGCACAAGTTCCCGGCCGAGCGCGCCACCACCACGCTGCTCGCCATCGACGTCCAGGTCGGCCGCACCGGCTCATTGACGCCGGTCGCCAAGCTCGCGCCCGTGACGGTGGGCGGCGTCGTGGTCGAGAATGCGACGCTGCACAACGAGGACGAGATCGCCCGCAAGGACGTCCGCATCGGCGACACGGTGCGGGTTCAGCGGGCCGGCGACGTGATCCCGCAGATCGTCGAGGTCGTGGCCGAGCTGCGGCCCGCGGGCGCGGAGCCGTTCCGCTTCCCGCACACCTGCCCGGCCTGCGGCTCGGCCGCGGTGCGCGGCGTCGACGAGAAGACCGGCGAGGCCGATGTCGTGCGCCGCTGCACGGGCGGCATCCACTGCCCCGCCCAGGCGGTGGAGCGGCTGCGCCACTTCGTGTCGCGCAACGCCTTCGACATCGAGGGCCTCGGCGAGAAGCAGATCGCGCTGTTCCACGCCGAGGGCCTGATCCGCACCCCGTCCGACATCTTCAAGCTGGAGGAGCGCGACAAGGCCGGGCTGAAGCGCCTCGCCAACCGCGAGGGCTTCGGCGACGTGTCGGTGCGCAACCTGTTCGCCGCCATCGCGGCGCGGCGCACCGTGCCGCTGAACCGCTTCCTGTTCGCGCTCGGCATCCGCCGCATCGGGGAAACCAACGCGAAGCGCCTCGCGCGGCACTTCGGCACGCCGGTCGCGGTGGCGGCCGCCGGCACGGCGGCGGCGGACCCTGCGTCGGAGGCCTGGTCGGAGCTGCGCGCCATCGACGGCTTCGGCGACGCGGCCGCCGAGACCCTGGCCGAGTTCTTCGCCGACGCCGACAACCGGGCGGAATGGGACAGCCTGCTCGCCGAGGTGACGGCGGAGCCCATGGCGGCCGCCGCGGCCGCGAGCGCGGTCTCGGGCAAGGTCATCGTCTTCACGGGCTCGCTGGAGCGCATGACGCGCGACGAGGCCAAGGCTCGCGCCGAGGCGCTGGGCGCCAAGGTGTCGGGCTCCGTGTCCAAGAAGACCGACATCGTCGTGGTGGGCCCCGGCGCGGGTTCCAAGGAGAAGAAGGCGCGCGAACTCGGGCTCCACGTCGTCAGCGAGGACGAGTGGCTGGCCCTCGCGGAGGGCCGGACGGTGCAGTCGACCGAGCCGGCCGGGGAAGTCGATGCGGCCCCGGCGGCGGCGACAGATTGAGGACTTACTCACACATACTTTCGTAAGCACACCCATACTGCCGCGATCGCCGGTGTTCCAGCGAAGTGAACACGAGATGAACAGATCAGTGTTGAGCATGCCGCAGGGCTGTTCTGCGGAACTTCGCCGGGAGAGGCCGCATTCGAGAACCGACGGCGCATCTCCAGGACGACAGCACATGATCTCGATGTCATTCGGTTCCTACAAGGGGACCTTCAAGACGGCGGCGGTGGCCGGGCTCGCGGCCCTGTCGCTGGGCGCCATGGTGGCGGCGACGACCGAGAGCGCGCAGGCCCGGGGCTTCGGCGGCGGCGGGTTCGGCCGGGGCGGGTTCGGCGGCAACGTGTTCCGCCCAGGCGGCTTCCGCGGCGGGTTCGGCGGGTTCCGGGGCGGCTACGGCGGGTTCGGCCGCGGTCGGTTCGGCTACGGCGGTCTCGGCTACCGTGGCTTCGGCTATCGCGGTTTCGGCTATCGCGGTTTCGGCTATCGCGGTTTCGGTTACCGCCGGTTCGGCTACGGCGTGCCGCTCGGCATCGGTCTGGGCCTCGGTTACGGGCTCGGCTACGGCTACGGCGGGTATGGCGGTTACGGTGGCTATGGCTACGGTGACGGCGGCTACGGTGATGCCGGCTACAACGGCTATGGCTACGGCGCCGGCTATGGCCAGGGATACGGCTACGGCCAGGGCGACGGGCTCGGAGTCGAGGACGGATACCGCTCCGTCGGCTACGCGCCCGGCTACGGATACGGCTATCGCCGCCACTACCGCCGCGGCCTCTACAATTGCGGCCCCTACGCGCATCACACCCACCTCGAGCGGAAAGCCTGCCGCTGAGGCGCGTGCCGACGAGACGATGAAGGCGGCCTCCGGGCCGCCTTCGCCGTTTTCGGGCCGGCCGCGAGGCGTCGGGGCGTGGGCGGCGCGCCACAGGAGGCGGCCGATGCGGCGCGGAGGGATCGATCTTCTTCCTCCCGTCGCGGAGGCTCGCTAGGCGTCGTCGGCCCGTGCCCGCCGTGGTGCGCCACCCGAGACCCCGACGCATGCGGCTCGCCTGCCCGACCGTCCTGTTCCCCCTCGCCCTGGCCTGCCTGTGGTCCACGGCCCCGGCCGCTGCCCAGACCGCCGCGCCTTCCCCGGCACCCGCGGCGCCGACCGGTGCGGGCGACCAGCCCGACCTCGGCGGAACGCCGCAGACCTCCGACCAGACCGCGGCGCAGGGCACGCCGGAGCAGGGCAACCCGTCGATCCAGTCCTCGCTCGGCCCCTACGGCGACCCCGGCGGCCTCCGCGCCTCCCTGGAGCAGTGCGGCGTCACCTACAGCCTCGTCTTTATCGGCGAGACGCTCGGCAACCCGGCCGGCGGCATCCGCCAGGGCGTGATCGGCGAGGGGCGGCTCGACCTGCAGGTCAACGTCGACCTCGCGAAGGCCGCCGGCCTCGACGGCGCGACGCTGCACGCCAACGGCTACAAGATCTTCGGCGACGGGCTGAGCCGCAGCGAACTGCTGAACCTGTCGCTCGTCAGCGGCATCGAGGCCCTGCCCTCGACCCGCCTCTACGAGGCCTGGTTCGAGCAGGCCATGCTCGACGGCCGCGCGGCCCTGAAGCTCGGCCAGATCGGCGCCGACACCGAGTTCCTGGTCAGCCAATACGCCGGACTGTTCATCAATTCGACCTACGGCTGGCCCAACATCACGGGCTACGACCTGCCGAGCGGCGGCCCCGCCTACCCCCTGGCGACGCCGGGCATCCGCCTGAAGCTCGCGCCGGACAAGAGTTGGACGCTGCTCGCGGCGGTGTTCGACGGCGATCCCGCCGGCGCGGCCCGCTTCGGCGCGACGGCCGAGCCGCAGAGGCTCGACCGTTACGGGACGGACTTCCGGGTGACGGACCCGCCCTTCGTGATCGCGGAGGCCACCTACAGCTACGGCGACAAGGACGGCAAGCTGCTGCCCGGCATCGCCAAGCTCGGCGGTTGGGAGAGCTTCGAGAGCTTCGCGGCCACGATCCCGACCGCGGCCGGTTTCACCCTGGGGTCGGGCAACGGCCGCCTGCACGGCAACGACGGCATCTACGGCATGGTGGACCAGATGGTCTACCGCGTGCCGGGCACGGACGACGGCGCGGTCGGCGTCTTCGCGCGGCTGTCCGGTTCGCCGGGCGACCGCAACCTG
Organism: Lichenibacterium dinghuense; assembly: GCF_021730615.1. Classification (NCBI taxonomy): domain Bacteria; kingdom Pseudomonadati; phylum Pseudomonadota; class Alphaproteobacteria; order Hyphomicrobiales; family Lichenihabitantaceae; genus Lichenibacterium; species Lichenibacterium dinghuense. Next base: position 5,274,452 of record NZ_JAJLMN010000001.1, on the reverse strand, counting down.
ATCTCGTTTTACGCCGACGCGGGCGTGACCGGGAAGGGTCTCGTGCCGGGGCGGCCGGACGACACGGCGGGCCTGTCCTTCGCCTACACGGACATCTCGCCCGCGGCGCGGCGCACCGACGAGGCGGAGCGGGCCGCGCTCGGCGCCTTCTATCCCATCCGCTCGAACGAGACGCTGTTCGAGGCCACCTACCAGTATCAGGTCGTGCCGGGCTTCACGCTCCAGCCCGACGCCCAATACGTGGTGCGCCCGGGCGGAGGCGTCCCGGACCCCTACAGCGCGACTCCCAGACCGATCCGGAACGCGGCCGTGTTCGGGCTGCGGGCGACCGTGCAATATTAGGGACGGGGCCGTATTTCGGCGGCGACACGCTGCCCCGCCGGGCGGCGTGCGCGCGGGGCGTCCCGGCCCGGCCCGCGTGCGCCGGAAGGACGCAGGCCGAACAAAGGGGCCGAGCGTGAGCTTGAAGGGCGGACCGGACGACACGGATCCGGACCGACTTCGGAAGGCACCATGAGCGACGCCAACAAGGCCAAGGAGATCTACCTCACCGGCCTGCGCAACCAGCATGCGGTCGAGACCCAGGCGATCGGCACCATCCAGAACCAGCTCCCCCGCATGAAGCCCTATCCGGACCTCTACGCGAAGATGGAGCAGGACCATCGGCGCTCGACCGAGCAGGCGGCGCGCCTCGACGACCTCCTGGCCAAGCACGGCTCGTCCAAGTCCGCCGCCAAGGAGGCCGTGACCGGCGCGGTCGCCACGGTGGCGGGCTTCATCCATTCCGCCGCGGGCGACGAGGTGCTGAAGGACGTCCTCGCCGCGGTCGGCTACAAGGCCTACGAGATCGGCTCCTACAAGGTGCTGATCACGCTCGCCGAGGCCGCCGGCGCATCGGACGACAAGTCGGTGCTGGAAACCTCAATGAAGGAGGAACAGGAGATCGGCGACTGGCTCGGCGAGCACATCCCGGCCTTCGTGAAGGCCTACGTGGGCCAGGCCTCCGCATGACCGGCCGGCGACCCGTCCCGGAGATCATCCCGGGACGAGGACCGCCGACAGCGTGACGGCGGGAGCGTCCCGCAGACCGCGCCGCAGGGCGTCGTCGGACGGGAAGGGCGCAGTGAGCGCCTTCCCGTCCGCCGCCACCGCGAGCCGCCGCGCCGCGAAGGGCCAGGGCGCGACCGCCACGGCGTCTCCCGCCGGCGCCACGGTCAGCGTCGCGGTGCGGCCGGAGCGCGAGGGCACCTCGCAGACGTCGCGCGGCCCGTCGAGGCCCCAGCAGAGCACCAGCGACAGCTCGTCCACCGCCGCCACGAACAGGCGGGCCGCCTCGACGGCCTCGTCGGACGCGTCTCCGGCCGCGGGATCGGCGCGCAGCGAGGCGATGAGCTCCGCCTGGAGGGCGTGCTGGTCGTCGAGCAGGGCCGACACGGCCTCGCGCTCCTCGGCGGAGGCGACGCGCGGATCGTAGTGGCGGGAATAGATCGTGTCGGCGTGGAGCGACACGAGCAGGGCCGGCCATCGCCCGTACAGCCGCGCCGTCGCGACGCCGTCGCGCCACAGCCCGACGTGGATCAGCTTCGACACGTCCGGAAACTGCCGCGGCCAGCCGGTCTCGGGGTCGCGCGTCGGCGCCCGCTCCCAGGCCGCCCAGCCGATGTCGTGGAGCGCCGCCGCCAACACGGCCTCGGGGCGCGGCGCCGCGAACTCCGCGTTGCCCCAGGCCGCGGCGAGCTGGCCGGACAGCCCGGCATGGGCCGGCTGCGGGATGGCGATGCGGCGGTGGGCTTCGCGGCGCAGCAGCATGGGACACCTCCGGCGCGGTCGCACGGTCAACGGGCCGCGAAGGCGGGCCGTTCCCCGCGGAACCCGCGGCCCCCCCGCCCATTGTCGGGCGGAACACCCTCGGAGGACGACGTGCGCACTCTCCCCCTCTTCGCCGCCCTGGTTCTGCTGACCGCGGGCGGCGCTTCGGCCCAGACCGCGTCGCCGCCCGCCAACGCCGCCCCGCCGCAGGGGACCGGACAGGACAACAGCATCGTCAACCCGGTCGGCAACGCGCCGTCCACCGTGAACGCCTCCGGCACCGTCCGGATGGTGCCCATGTCGGACCTGGCCCGGGGCGCCAACAGCTTCACTGAGGGGCAGGCCCGGGACCGCATCGCCGGAGCGGGCTTCCGCAACGTGTCCGCGCTGACCGAGGACGGGAACGGCATCTGGCGCGGCCACGGCGACCGCCAGGGCCGGACCTTCGAGGTCGGCTTCGACTACAAGGGCCAGGTCGCCTTTCAGTGATCGCCTTCCGGCGATCTGAGACAGACTTCGAGGAGCGAACCGCCATGGCGACCCAGACCCTGACCGCGCTGTTCGACCGCTACGAGGACGCCGCCGAAACGGTGCGCCGCCTCGAGGCGGCCGGCGTGCCGCACGACGACATCAGCCTCGTGTCCAACGACGCGTCACACAGCCAGTATCACGGCGCCATCCCGGGCGACGCCGCGCCGATGTCGGACGTGCATCACCCCGGCACCAATGCCGGCGCCTCGCTGGGCACCCTGCTCGGCGGCGGCGCCGGCCTGCTGGCCGGGCTCGGCATGCTGGCGATCCCCGGCCTCGGCCCGGTGGTGGCGGCGGGCTGGCTGGCATCCACGCTGCTCGGCGCGGGCGTCGGCGCCGCGGCCGGCGGAATCGTCGGCTCGCTGACCGACGTCGGCGTGAGCGAGACGGACGCCCACGCCTACGCCGAGGGCGTCGGGCGCGGCGGCACACTGCTCACGGTGAAGGCCGATGCGGCGGAGGTGGACCGCGTGAGCGACATCCTCGGCCACGACGCGGCGGTGCACATGCCCGACCGCGAGGGCTCCTGGAGGGACGAAGGCTGGAGCGGCCAGTACGTCGGCCGAGGCGCCGTGACCGGCACGCCTGTCTTCACCGATCCGACCATGCTGGCTCCCGCGCCGGGCGCCGTGACGGGCCCAGCCCCCGACCTGTCGCCCGCCGACGTGCCCAGCATCGGCGCGGCCAGCCCCGCGGCCGGCCCGCTCCCGCCGGACGAGATCGGGCGCGGCGACCGGCGCGGACGCGTGCGGATCTACGACGGCCGATGAGGCCCGACTCACGAGTTCGACGAGGGCGGTGCGGGCGTCGCACCGCCCTTTTCTGCATCCCGTATGGGCCCTGGCGCCGGGTCGCGAAGGCCTCCACCCGCCCCAGACCGGCGTGATTCGCCGCTCTGGGACCGGCGACGGTCCGCTCCATCGGCCTTCGTCCTGCGACAGGATGTCGCGAATTTCTTGCGGAACATCGCCGGATGCGGCGGTTTCGATACCCGTCTGAACGGGCGTTCATCCTGCGTTGCAGGCCCACAACTCGCGAACTTCGCCGCTTTCCACGGCGGCGGGCAGCCCGGCCACGCCTTTGCTCATTTCTTGGTCTCTGCCGGGAGCGAGCTTGCGGCCGAGCTCGCTTTCGCGCTCGACAGCTTGGGCGACCAAGTCCTCGCAAGTGAAGAGCGCCCTTCGCAAGTATAACGTTTCGTTAACGGATTTTGCGGGAGCAGACCGGGCTGCAACGACTCCGATGGACAGATCAACCCCAAGAGCCGGGTTGTAGAGCAGCGTCGTTGCGAGGCGCTTTCAGTCCCACATTCTCGCCCCAAACGGACCTATGTTGCCGGACCGTTCGAAACGGTCAGGGAACGACTGATAGTGAAATTCAAGGTCCTCGCAGTGTCCGCCCTCGTCTTGTCGGGCTCCGCCGTCGCATCGACCGCCGAAGCCCGCACCCACCACGCCGCACAGGGCGGCGGGCTCGCCTCCTGGTACGGACCCGGCTTCTCCGGCCACCGCACGGCGAGCGGCGAGCGCTTCAACGCAGGGGCCTTCACGGCCGCGCACCGTTTCCTCCCCTTCGGCGCGCATGTCCGCGTCACGAGCCGCCGCACCGGGCGCTCCATCGTGGTCCGCATCAACGACCGAGGCCCCTTCGCGGCCGGCCGCATCATCGACCTGACGCCGGCCGCCTCCCACGCGCTCGGCATGAACGGCACGGAGCCGGTGACGCTGGCGCGCCTCTGACGCGGCGTCACGGGACCGTCGCGAGACCGTCACGGAGCCGTGATCTCCGCGAATGCCAGCACTGCCCTGCCTCCATCGCGGGCGATTGTGCAGTGCAATATCGGGCAGACGGCCTATCTTGAGGTCAGGCGGCGCCGTTCGGCGCCCCGGACGACCCGGCCTTCATTGAGGGGCGGGTCTGCCGAGACCCACGGGCGGAGTCGGCGACGCCGGCCTCCGCTCCAACAGAAGAAACCCATGCGTACCATCGCCAAACTCGCCCATCTGGGCCCATCCGGCGGGCGTTCCCCGCTGTCCGAGGTCGTCGGACACGTTCTCCGCGCCCTCGCGGCCGCGACCTCCGACCGTCGCCCGACCCGTCCCCTGCGGGACATCGACGAATGGTCCGACCAGGCCGAGATCGCCTTCTACGAGGACGGCCGGGCCGGCCGCTGCATCTGAGGTCCGGCGCTCGTCGTTCCGCTTCGCCGCTCAGGCGGCGAGGCGCTTGCGCAAAGTGAGGGTCGCCCAGCCCTCGAGCTCGCCGCGCCGCACGAGCGCGAAGCCCTGGGTCCCGTAGCTCGACAGGATGCCGCGCACGTCGCGGGGCAGCAGGCCCGACAGGATCAGGTCGGCCCCCGGCGCCGCGTGGGCGGCCACGCTCGGCGCCAGCATGCGCAGCGGCCGCGCCAGGATGTTGGCGAGGAGCAGGTCGTAGGGTCCGTTGCGCTTCAGCTTGAGGTGCTGGAGCCCGGCCGCCACCACGGGCCGGATGTGCGGCGCCACCCCGTTCAGCACGGCGTTGTCCCGCGCCGCCCGCACCGCGACGGCGTCGAGGTCGCCGCAGAAGATCTCCGTCTTCAGGGCTTTCGCGGCCGCCATCGCGAGCACGCCGGTGCCGGTGCCGAGGTCGACGACGCGGCGCGGGCGCCGCCGCTTCAGCACGGCGTCGAGGGCGAGCAGGCAGCCGCGCGTGGTGCCGTGGTGCCCGGTGCCGAAGGCCAGCGCGGCCTCGATCTCCAGGGCGAGGTCGTTCGCCCGCACGGCATCGCGGTCATGGCCGCCGTGGATGAGGAATCGCCCCGCCCGCACCGGCGCCAAGCCGGTCAGCGACCTTTGCACCCAGTCCTGCTGCGCGACCTCCTCGGTCACCACCGATGCGGCGAGCTCCTCGCCCATCGTGTCGGCGATCAGCCCGCGGATGCGCGCCTCGTCGACGCCCCGTCCGAAGTAGATCTCGACGATCCACGGCCTGGGGTCGAGGTCGCTCGCCTCGTCCTCGAACGAGGCCGCGGCGGTTTCGGCGGGGTCGAAGACCTCCATCACGAAGTCGGCGGCGGCGCGGGCGCGCGCCTCGTCGCAGGTGAACCGCAGCAGCTGTGCCGCGTCGTTGGGGGGCAGGCCTTCGAGCATCCCCGCGGCTAGCACGCTGCCCCGTGCCTGTCATCGGCGCACGCCGGCCCGAAACGCGAAAGCCGCCCCGCGCTCCCGCGCAGGACGGCTTCCGTTCGGCGGTCGCGCCCGATCAGGCGGTCGGGATCAGTGCGCGGCCTTCTTCTTGGCCATGTGGTGGCCGACGGCGCAGCCCGCGGCGGCGCCGAGCAGGCCGTGGTGGCCGGCCACGTGGCCCGCCACGCCGCCCACGGCGGCGCCGGTGAGGCAACCGGCCGAGGCCGTGGTGACCGAACCGACGAGGGCGAGGGCGGCGACCGAGAGGATGAGGCTGCGCATGGGATCGACTCCGAAAGCTTGTGGCATGTCAACGCGCCGCTGCGCGCAAGCGTTCACGCCCGCCGCCGAAAATTGTGGCAGAAAGCGTCTGCCCGCGTCCAGGCGCACCCCTCAGCCCATGTCGGAACAGGACGCGGCGCAGGCGCGGCAGGCCGCGACGCAGGCCTCCATGTCCCCGACCGAAGCGCAGCTCTCGGCGCACCGGGTGGCGATCTCCGCACATTCGGGGGCGAGGTGCCTGGCGTGGGGCGAGCCCAGGATCATCAGGTGAGCGTGGGTGCGGCACACCTCGGCGCAGGCCAGCATGAGCCGGAAGTGTTCCTGCTCGACATGCGGGCCGCCGACCACGAGGCAGTGGTTCGAGGCCATGCCGAGGCAGGTGGCATAGCAGTCCAGGCACGCGTCGATGCAGCTCTTCGCCTTGGCGGAAAACATATCCATGACATCTCCTGTCGTTCGGTGTGGCGCATCACAACGGGGGCGATCAGACGGAGGTTTGGACCCCGCGGCGCGGCCCGGGTCTGGACATTCTGACAAGAATTGTCACATTGAGCGGGAGAACCCGCCACGAACGCGGGCCTCGGGTCCGCGGTGAGGAACGGCTCGGCGCGTCCCCGCCCCATCCTCCAGCGCGCAGACCTCGACCCATGTCTCCTGTCGCTCCGCTTTCATCGGCTTCCCCGGGTCTCAACGGCGCACCGGCCGACGGCACCGCCGCCGCCGGTCCGAACATTGCCACCGGGCGGCTCGACAACGGCCTCGACCTCGTGGTCATCCCCGACCACCGCGCCCCCGTGGTCACGCACATGGTGTGGTACCGCAACGGCTCGGCCGACGATCCGGTCGGCAAGTCCGGCATCGCGCACTTCCTCGAACATCTGATGTTCAAGGGCACGGCGACCCACCCGCAGGGCAAGTTCTCGGAAACCGTCGCGGAACTCGGCGGCCAGGAGAACGCCTTCACGTCCAACGACTACACGGCCTACTTCCAGCGCATCGCCAAGGAGCACCTCGGCACGCTGATGGCCTTCGAGGCCGACCGCATGACGGGCCTCGTGCTGTCCGACGAGGTCGTCGACCCGGAACGCGACGTGGTGCTGGAGGAGCGCCGCATGCGCACCGACACCGATCCCTCGCAGCAGCTCAGCGAGGCCGTGCAGGCCTCCCTCTATCCGAGCCACCCCTACGGCAAGCCGATCATCGGCTGGAAGCACGAGATCGAGACGCTCGATCGCCGCGACGCCTTCAACTACTACAACCGCTTCTACACGCCCGAGAACGCGATCCTGATCGTCGCGGGCGACGTCGAGTTCGACGAGGTGAAGCGCCTCGCGGAGGCCACCTACGGGGTGATCCCCGCCCGCGGCGAGGCGCCGGTGCGGATGCGCCCGCAGGAGCCGCCGCCCCACGCCCACCGCCTCGTGACGCTGGCCGACCCGAAGGTCGAGCAGCCGAGCGCCCAGCGCATCTACCTCGTCCCCTCCTACCGCACCGGCGGGCAGGACGCGATGGCGCTCGAAGTGATGGCTCATCACCTCGGCGGTGGCCAGACCTCGATGCTCTACAAGGCGCTGGTGCTCGACCGGAAGATCGCGGTCGCGGCCGGGGCCTACTACATGGGCACCTCGCTCGACGACACGCGCTTCTACGTCTGGGCCATGCCGGCCGAGGGCGTGTCGCTCGAAGCGCTCGATGCCGGGGTCGACGACGTCGTGAAGGCGGTCTCGACGACGCTGGCCGAGCCGGGCGACCTCGCCCGCGCCAAGACGCGCCTCGTGGCGGACGCTGTCTACGCGCAGGACAATCAGGCCACGCTGGCGCGCTGGTACGGCGCGGCCCTGACGACCGGCCTCACGGCCGAGGACGTGGCGCGTTGGCCGGACGGCATCGACGCCGTGACGGCCGAGGAGGTGCGCGACGTCGCCGCGACCTGGCTCGAGAAGAAGCGCGCCGTCACGGGCTTCCTCGTCCCGGCGCCGGAGCCCGAGGGCGCCCTGGCCTGACGCGCCACCAGCACTCGCCGCGCGGGCACGGGCCTCCCCCGTGCCCGCTCCCGTTTCCGGCGCCCCGCCCGCGCCCTCGCCCGGATCTCCAATGACCGCCTTCGCCGCCATCAAGCCCGTGTCCCGCGCCGCCACCGTCCAGAAGGTGCGCTCGCCGGGCGGCATCGAAGCCTGGCTGGTCGAGGACTACGCCGTGCCGCTGGTCGCGATCGACTTCTCCTTCAAGGGCGGCGCCGCGCAGGACCCGGACGGCAAGGCCGGCACGGCCGCCATGATGGCCAGCCTGCTCGACGAGGGCGCGGGCGACCTCGACTCCGAGGGCTTCCACCGCGCGCTCGACGACCGCGCGATCGAGATCTCGTTCGGCGCCGACCGGGATGCCGTGTCGGGTCGGCTGAAGACGTTGAGCCGCTCCGTAGAGGAGGCCGTCGACCTGCTGCGCCTCGCCGTCGCCGAGCCGCGCTTCGACGAGGATGCGGTCGAGCGCGTGCGCGCCCAGATCGCCGCGAGTTTCCGCCGCGAGGCCAAGGACCCCGATTCGCTCGCCGGCCGGGGCTGGCGCGAGGCCGCCTTCCCGGGCCACCCCTACGGCCACGCGGTCCGGGGCACGGCTGAGACGCTGGCGACCGTGTCGCGCGGCGACCTCGTCGACATGTACGGCCGCACGTTGGCGCGGCGCGACCTGCGCATCGCCGCCGTCGGCGCGATCGACGCCGTCAAGCTCGGGCGCCTGCTCGACCGCGCCTTCGGCGACCTCGCGGCGGAGGGCTCGCTCGCCCCGGTCGCGGCGATCGAGGTGGCGGCCGGCGGCGCGCCGCGCGTGATCGACCTCGACATCCCGCAGTCGACGATCCGCTTCGGCCTGCCCGGCATCCCGCGGCGTGACCCGGACCACATGGCGGCCGTGGTTGTGAACCACATCCTCGGCGGCGGCGTGTTTTCGGCGCGTCTGTTTCGCGAGGTGCGCGAGAAGCGCGGCCTCGCCTATTCGGTCTATTCGCACCTGTCGACCTTCGACAGGACCGCGATCTTCGGCGGCGGCACCTCGACCAAGAACGAGCGCGCGAAGGAATCGCTCGACGTGATCGCCGAGCAGATCCACGACCTCGCCACCGACGGCCCCACCGCGGACGAGCTCGACAAGGCCAAGAAGTTCCTCACCGGCTCCTACGCGCTGCGGTTCGACACCTCGCTCAAGATCGCGAGCCAGCTCGTGAATCTGCAAACCGAGGGCTTCGACGTGTCCTACCTCGACGAGCGCAACGGCATGATCGAGGCCGTGACGCTGGACGACGCCAAGCGCGTCGGCGCCCGCATGCTGGGCGCGGGCCCGCTGCTGACCACGGTGGTGGGGCGGCCGGAGGGGCTCTGAGCGCCCGCCCGAAGCTGGAGGCCGCCCGGTCAGGTCTCCCCTCGGGCGTTGGAATGTGTCGTCCTTCGGGTTAGAGCCGGGACAGCTCGGCTCGAACCCCGGAGGATATCCTGAGCGCGACGTTGCCCGTCACCCCGGCCGCCGCGAAGGCCCCCGCCCGGCCGTCGGAGAGGCACCTTTCCCTCGGCATGCTGTGCGGGCTGGGGATCCTCGTCGGCATCATCGGCGGCCTCGGTGCCGTGCTGTTCCGCGACCTCATCGGCCTCGTGCACAACCTCCTGTTCCTCGGGCAGCTCGACGCGCACTACGACGCGCGCATCTTCACGCCGGCGAGCCCCTGGGGCGCGGCGGTGATCCTCGTGCCGGTGCTGGGCTCGCTCGGCGTGACCTTCCTGGTCACCACCTTCGCGCCGGAAGCGCGGGGCCACGGCGTGCCCGAGGTGATCGACGCCACCTACTACAATCGGGGCATCATTCGGCCCGTGGTGGCCGTGGTGAAGTCGCTGGCCTCCGCACTGGCGATCGGCAGCGGCGCGGCCGTGGGCCGCGAAGGGCCCATCATCCAAATCGGCTCGGCCTTCGGCTCCATGCTGGGCCAGATCCTCGGGATGCAGCCGGGCCAGCGCGTCACTCTGGTGGCGGCCGGCGCGGGCGCCGGCATTGCCGCGACCTTCAACACGCCGATCGGCGGCGTGCTGTTCGCCATCGAGCTCATGCTCCCCGAGGTGAGCGTCTCGACCTTTCTGCCGGTGGCGCTGGCGACCGGCACCGCCACCTACGTGGCGCAGATCTTCTTCGGCGATCAGCCCGCCTTCTCGGTTCCCCAGCACATCGTGGCGCTGGCCCACCCGGAGAGCGCCATCCTGACCCTCGGCCTCTACGGGGTGATCGGCTGCCTCACGGGTGTCGCCTCGGCGGCCTTCATCCTGGGGCTGGAGAGGATGGAGACCGTCTTCGACCGCATCCGCTCGCCCTACGGCCGCCACGCGCTCGGCATGCTCGCCGTCGGCCTCATGATGTACGGCTTCCTGCTGTGGCGCGGCCACTACTACGTCGAGGGCGTGGGCTATTCCACGGTCCAGCAGGTCCTCGACGACGGGCTGAACGGCACGGCCTTCCTGCTTCTGCTGTGCGGCGCGAAGCTGCTCGCCACGCTGCTGAGCCTCGGCTCCGGCTCGTCGGGCGGGGTTTTCTCGCCCTCGCTGTTCATGGGCGCGACGCTCGGGGCCGCCGTGTCGTCGGCCGTGGGGGCTTCCCACACCGCCGCCGACCTGCCGGCCTTCGCCATCGTCGGCATGGGCGCCATGGTGGGGGGCGCCACCGGGGCCGCCATGACGGCCGTGACCATGATCTTCGAGATGACGCGCGACTACGCCATCGTGCTGCCGATGATCATCGCCGTGACGCTGTCGATCGCGGTGCGGCGCCTGCTCTCCCCGGACACGATCTACACCTCGAAGCTGCGCCTGCGCCGCCACCCGGTTCCCTCCGCCATGCAGGCCAACTTCTTCCTCACCCGCGCGGCCGCGGACCTGATCGACCGCCGGGCGCTGGTGGTCGACGTCGCGGGCTGGGACGGTGCGAAGCGCATCGAGGGCGGCGAGGATGTCCGGGAGGCCGATCTCGTGGTGATGCGCGACGGGACGGTGTCGGCCGTGAAGCGCCTGCCGTCCGGCGGCGCGGCCGCGGCCGAAGGAACCCTCGACATCGACGCCCTCGAGTCGCGGGACTTCTTCGTCGTGCCGCCCGAGGCGACGGCGGCGCTGGTCATCGAGCGGCTGCGCGGGTCGCGGTCGATGGTGGGCGTTGTAACGGGCCGTGACGGGGGCGTGCTCGGCCTGATCACCAAGGACAGCGTCGTCGACACCTGGGCGGACAGCAACGACATCTTCCCGCGATGACGCGGGCCGCGGCGGCGTTCCGGGACAGGACGCCCCCGCCCGGGGTGCCGTGACCCCGCGTTAAGGCCTGCGATTCCTATGGTCGGTCGAGTCCACCGAGGCCCGATCCATGCCGACATCCCGCTTCCGTCCGATCGCTCTGCGAGGCGGAAGCCGGCCCGGCCGCGGCGTCCGGGCCACCCTGCTCCTCGCGGCGTCGGCTCCCCTGCTGGCCGGCTGCGCCGCGACGCAGCTCACCGACCGCGAATGCATGGCGCGCGTGATGTATTTCGAGTCGAACCGCTCCAGCCCCGAGGGCATGCTGGCGGTGGGCACGACCGTGATGAACCGACTCGACAACCCGCGCTATCCGAAGAGCGTGTGCGAGGTCGTGGGCCAGCGCAACCAGTTCGCGCCCGGCGCGCTGGAGAAGCCCATGGTGCCGCGCCTCGCCGCCCGCGCGCAGGAGGTCGCCGACCGCGTGCTCGCCGGCGAGCGGCATCCAGCGCTCGGACCCGAGGCCATGTTCTTCCACACGACAGGCTACACGTTCCCCTACAACAACATGCATTACGTGCTCGAAGCGGGTGGCAACTCCTTCTACGAGAAGCGCAGCCCGGCCGAGATGGCGGCCCTGGCGCGCGCGACACCGCGCGCGGGCGAGGGCGAGGCGCCGCAGGGCGGCTTCTCGGATCGCCAAGCCTTCGGCCGCGCGGAGAGCCCGCGGCAGGACCGCGGCGGCCCCGGCTTCGTGTCGACCTTCGACCCCGCCGCCGCGGACTGAGCCGAACCGGCCCCGCTCCGGCCTTTGCCGCCCACCCCATCGGGCCTATATCGACCCCATGCGCTTCACCCCGGAATTCCTGGACGAGATCAAGAACCGGGTAAACGTGTCCGACGTCGTCGGACGGCGCGTGCGGCTGAAGAAGGAGGGGCGCGAATGGCGCGGCCTGTCGCCCTTCAACAGCGAGAAGACGCCGTCCTTCTTCGTGAACGACGCCAAGATGGCGTGGTTCGATTTCTCGTCCGGGCGGAACGGCAACATCTTCGACTTCGTCATGGCCACCGACGGCCTGTCCTTCCCCGAGGCGGTGGAGGCGCTGGCCGGCGAGGCCGGCCTCGACATGCCGAAGGCGACGGCTGCGTCCGTCGAGCGCGAGAAGCAGCGCGCCGGCCTGGTCGAGGTCATGGAGTGGGCCGCCCAGTTCTTCGAGGGCACGCTGAAGGGCTCGCGCGGGCAGCGCGGCCGCGACTACATCGCCTCGCGCGCCATCGCGCCCGCCGTGCAGGTGGAGTTCCGCCTCGGCTACGCGCCGGGCGAGCGCTACGCCCTGCGCGACCACTTGGCCTCGAAGGGCGCCTCCGCCGAAGTGATGTGCGAGGCGGGGCTGCTCAACCACGGCGAGGGCATCGCCGTGCCCTACGACAAGTTCCGCGACCGGGTGATCTTCCCGATCCAGGACCGTTCCGGCCGCGTCATCGCCTTCGGCGGCCGCGCGCTGGAGAAGGACGTCCCGGCGAAATACCTGAACTCCCCCGAGACCCCGCTCTTCCACAAGGGGCACCTGCTCTACAACCACCACCGCGCCCGCAAGGCCGCCCAGGAGCGCGGCCAGGGCCACGGCCACGGCACCGTGATCTCGGTCGAGGGCTACATCGACGTCATCGCGATGCATGCCGCCGGCTTCCCCAACGTCGTGGCGGGGCTCGGGACGGCGCTGACGATCGAGCAGTGCGAATTGCTGTGGCGCATGAGCCCGGAGCCGATCCTGTGCTTCGACGGCGACGGCGCCGGCCGCCGCGCGGCCGCCAAGGCGCTCGACACGGCACTGCCCGCGCTGACGCCCGAGAAGACCCTCCGCTTCGCCTTTCTGCCGGACGGCCAGGACCCCGACGACCTCGCCAAGAGCGGCGGCGGCGGCGCGATCGCGGCCGTGCTGGCGCAGGCGAAGCCCCTGGTCGACGTGCTGTGGAGCCGCGAGGTCGAGGCCACCACGCTCGACACGCCGGAGCGGCGCGCCGGGCTGAAGCACCGCCTGGGCGAGCTCGCGCGGCAGATCGGCGACGAGACGCTACGGCGCTACTACGGCCAGGAGCTCTACGGCCGCCTCGACGCGCTCACGGGCAACCGCCGCGGCGACGGCCCGGGCCACGACCGGCGCGGGGCGGGCGCTCCGCAGAACGGCCGCCCCGGCCGGCCGGCCTCGCCCTTCCCGCCTCCGGGCCGGCCGCGCTTCGGCAGCCCGCCTCCGCTGCGCGGCTACCGCGGTTCCGCCCCGGCGCAGCTCAGCGCCGGGCTGTCGCGCGGCGCCGACGCGGGCGCCCCCGTGTTCCAGCGGCGCGAGGTCGAGATCCTGGCGATCGTGATGAACCACCCCGCCCTTCTCGACCACCACGCCGAGGGGCTGAGCGAGCTCGACTTCGAGGCGCGGGAGCTGGCCGGCCTGCGCGACCGCATGGTCGAGCTGCTGTCCGAGCACGTTCCGGACCATGGATCGTTCAAGGCGGCGCTCGACGCGCGCGGCGCGGGCGACCTCCGGCGGCGCGTCCAGGCCCTGGCCGAGCGGGCGCCGCTCTGGTCGACCGGTCCCGCGGCCGCCCCGGAGGACGCCGAGTTGAGCCTGCTCCAGGCCATGGCCTTGCACCGCAAGGCCCGGGACCTACATAGAGATCTGCAGGAAGCCCGCGATGCGCTCGCCCGCGATCCTTCGGAGGTGCGATGGGCCGAACTCCAGGCGATCCAAGCCCACCTCACGACGTTGGAGGGGACAGAGGCTATGGTCGAGGGCTATGGGACCTTGTCGGGCCAGAAACACGCGGCGGACTGAGGTCGGGGACGGCTTTCCTGCGTCATAGTTAATTCGAACTTCACAGCCTTGGCCGATGGTCCACGGCGAGATGTGATCGGGGCCAAGGTCGGGCATGAGCACAGGGATTCAGGCGAGCGCGCCCTCCGCGGCGCGCGGCCGATCGGAGCGGACGATGGCGAAGAAGGACAACGAGAAGGTCGAGGGCGAGGGTGCCGTGGCCGAACAGGCCGCCGACAGCCCGCTGCTCGACCTGTCCGACGCCGCCGTCAAACGCATGATCAAGGCCGCGAAGCGCCGCGGCTTCGTCACGCATGACGAGCTCAACGCCGTGCTGCCCTCCGAAGAGGTGACCTCGGACCAGATCGAGGACATCTACGCGATGCTGTCCGAGATGGGCATCTCCGTGGTGGAGAGCGAGGAGGCCGAGGAGGGCGCCGAGAAGGCGGAGGCCAAGGAGGAGGAAGAGGAGGAGGCGCCGGAAGGCGGCGACCTCGTCGAGGCGCCGCGCGCCACCGCGGTCGCGACCCGCACCTCCGAGCCCGCCGACCGCACCGACGACCCCGTGCGCATGTACCTGCGCGAGATGGGCTCGGTGGAGCTGCTGTCGCGCGAGGGCGAGATCGCCATCGCCAAGCGGATCGAGGCCGGCCGCGAGGCGATGATCGCCGGGCTGTGCGAGTCGCCGCTCACCTTCCAGGCCATCATCATCTGGCGCGACGAGCTCAACGAAGCCAAGGTGCTGCTGCGCGAGATCATCGACCTCGAAGCCACCTACGCGGGCCCAGACGGCAAGAACACGCCGAAGATCGACATGACGGCGCCTGGCGCCCAGGAGGCGCTGGCGGCCCGCACCGCGGCCGCCGCCGCGCCCGCCACGGCGCCGCGCAACCCGCCGCCTGGGCTCGGCGACATGCCGATCCCGGACGACGCCTTCGAGGAGGAGGACGACATGGAGAATTCCGTGTCGCTGTCCGCCATGGAGACCGAGCTGAAGCCGAAGGTGCTCGAAACCTTCGACCGCATCGCCGACGCCTACAAGAAGCTGCGCCGCCTTCAGGACCAGAACGTCGAGAACCGCCTCGGCGGCGAGACGCTGTCGCCCGCCCAGGAGCGGAAGTACAAGGACCTCAAGAAGGCCGTCGTCGCCGATGTTAAGTCCCTGTCGCTGAACCAGAACCGCATCGACGCCCTGGTCGAGCAGCTCTACGACATCAACAAGAAGCTGATCGGCACCGAGCTGAAGCTGCTCCGCCTCGCGGAAAGCTGCGGCGTCGGGCGCGAGGACTTCCTGCGCAACTACCAGAATTCGGAGCTCGACCCGAAGTGGGTGCTGCGCGTGTCGAAGCTCGGCGGCCGCGGCTGGAAGGAGTTCGTCGCCCGCGAGAAAGACGGCATCCACGCCCTGCGCGGCGACATCCACACCCTGTCGACCGAGACGGGGCTGGAGATCGTCGAGTTTCGCAAGATCGTCCACATCGTCCAGAAGGGCGAGCGCGAGGCGCGGCAGGCCAAGAAGGAGATGGTGGAGGCGAACCTCCGGCTCGTGATCTCCATCGCCAAGAAGTACACGAACCGCGGACTGCAGTTCCTGGACCTCATCCAGGAGGGCAACATCGGCCTGATGAAGGCCGTCGACAAGTTCGAGTACCGCCGCGGCTACAAGTTCTCGACCTACGCGACTTGGTGGATCCGCCAGGCCATCACGCGCAGCATCGCCGATCAGGCCAGGACCATCCGCATCCCGGTCCACATGATCGAGACGATCAACAAGATCGTCCGCACGTCGCGGCAGATGCTGCACGAGATCGGCCGCGAGCCGACGCCGGAGGAACTGGCCGAGAAGCTGGCCATGCCGCTGGAGAAGGTCCGCAAGGTCCTCAAGATCGCCAAGGAGCCGATCTCGCTTGAGACACCCGTGGGCGACGAGGAGGACACGCACCTCGGAGACTTCATCGAGGACAAGAACGCGATCCTGCCGATCGACGCGGCGATCCAGTCGAACCTGCGCGAGACCACGACCCGCGTGCTCGCCTCGCTGACGCCGCGCGAGGAGCGCGTGTTGCGCATGCGTTTCGGGATCGGCATGAACACCGACCACACCCTCGAGGAGGTCGGCCAGCAGTTCTCGGTGACCCGCGAGCGCATCCGGCAGATCGAGGCCAAGGCCCTGCGCAAGCTGAAGCACCCGTCCCGGTCGCGCAAGCTGCGCAGCTTCCTCGACAACTGATCGGGGGCGGCGACCGGGCCGTTCGTCCGCGGTGGTCCGACGGTGTCGGATCGGCAGCGCACCTGCGGCGTCGGGCGATGCGATCGGATGGGGGTCCGCAGCGATGCGGGCCTTTCTCGTTTTTCGGCAAGGCAGCGTTCAGCACGTGCAGCGATGGCTGGCGGCGGGGCAGAAGCCGTTAAGGCTCGCGCGGTCAGGGTCCTGCGGCGCCGGGCGTCGGCGCTCTCAGCCGCGGGTGCATCGATGCAGGACGCCGACGAACCGACACGCGATGGCTCTGCACCGGAACTGCCGGCCCCGTCGCGCAGTCCGATGAGCGTCGCGCTCCTCGCCGCCATCGCCTGCCTGCCGATCGTCATCGCGGCCGGTTTCCTGACCGATCGGAGTCCGGCGGTGAACGCGGTCCCGGGCGACATCTCCGTCCTGGCGCTCCGCGGCGCGCTGGACGGCGCCACGGCATCGCGACAGGGTCCTCCGTCGCGCGCCGGTTATTGAAGACAGAACGCCCCAGGATCTGGGAGCGGTCGGGATCGGCGAGACAGAAGCCGGGGCGGTGCGCGGCAGCGCCTTCCTCGGAGGTCAGGAGGCTCGCTCGGGCTTCCACACCGCGGCTGCGAGGCCGTTGGCCCCCGTGAGGGCACGGTGGAGGGCTGGATCGGCATCGCGCGCGCCGGATCGGATCGCGCGGACGAGAGAGGCGGCTGGGGCGCCGCCGAGCAGCGCCGCCTCGGCGGCGGCGATGCCGGGCGCGGCGTCGATCTCGCGCGACGCGATGCCGAGCGCGTTGGCGACCATCAGGGCCACGTAGCGCTGCCGGCCCGTGGCCTTCGCGGCGACCTCGTCGAGGAGGGCTCGGCGGGCGGCGTCGAGCAGGGAGGAGCCCGCGGGCTCGTCACGCATGGGGGCTTCTCCAGCGGTCGGGTGCGGTGGCGAGGAGCATGGCGCGCTCCAGTTCCGGCACCATGCGTCCCGTGAGGGCGAGTTCGAGCGAGGCTTCGCGGCCGGAGGTGTGGCGGCGGGCCTGCTCCAGGGCGATGACGGCCCAGCGCAGATGCGCCATCACCTCCCAGTAGCGCACGGCCGCGTCGTCGACGGGCGCGCCGCTGGCCGCCTCGTAGCCGTCGTAGAAGGCGCGGCGCGGGGCGATGCCGCCGGCCTCGAGCGCCGGCCGTCCGAAGCGCCAGCATGCCGCGCAGAACCAGCCGAGGTCGAGCATGGGATGGCTCCAGCCGGCGAACTCCCAGTCGATCACGGCGGTGAGCCCGTCGGCGTCGACCATGTAGTTGCCGGTTCGATAGTCTCGGTGGGTCAGCGTGACGGCGGGGCACGATGGGGCGTGAAGCTCGGCCCAGCGCAGGCCCCACTCGATCGCCGGTCGCTCGACGCCCAGCCGGTCGAGCGCCGCGCGCAACGCCTCCACCTCGGCCCGCGCCGGCTCGGCCGGCGGGTCGCCCAGGAAGCCGAGGGCCGCGTTCGGCGGCCGCACCGCGTGCACCTTGGCGATCTCCGCGCCGAGCCGGCGGGCGAGGCTGGTGCGGTCGCCGCCGAGCGCGAGGTCCTTGGCGACGCGCGGCCCGAGCCCGACGCCGTCGACCAGCGCCATGAGCGAGAACGGCGCGCCGATGACGCCAGCCTCCGCGCAGTGGCCGACAGGCTCGGGCACCAGCACGCCGGCCGCGTGGGCGACCTCCAGCACGGCGAACTCCTCCGCGCGGGACAGGCTCGACGCGATGGTGGCGGGTGCGTCCTTGCGCAGCACGAGGTGGCGCGGGGCGCCGTCGTCCATCCGGCATCGCAGGCGCAGATTCTCCTGGATCGAGCCGCCGCCGAGCGGCTCGACGACCTCGATGCGCAGGCCGGGCCGAGCGAGCCGCCGAGCGATCCAGCCCTCCAGACGCGCGCGCTGGCCCTCGTCGAGCGGCGCGCCCGTGCCTCCGGTCGGGGTGAGCGAGTCGGTCGATGCCGCGCTGGGCGCGCTGACACGCTCGATCGGAGGAGCGCTCGGTTCCACGGGGGCCTTCACAGGTTCGACGCTCGGATGCCAGCATCGGCGGGAGGTGCACTGCCTACCATGAAACGACCGGGCCCGGAGGCGAACCGGCTCCTCTCCCCGCGTCCTCTGGGAGGAGGCCACGACTACCGGCATCCCGCGACGGTCCCGTGGTGGTTGACGTATAGGTGAACTGCCGCTCTTATCGGTCAAGCAACAGGGAGGACTCCGGTCCATGTCAGGCGCCGTCATCGCGGGCTATGCCCGATCGCCCTTCCAGCCGGCCGGCAAGGGCAGCCTCGCCCGCGTCCGCCCCGACGACCTCGCCGCGCAGGTGGTCCGTGCGCTGGTCGAGCGCAGCGGCGTCGATCCGGAGGAGATCGAGGACCTCTTGCTCGGCTGCGCCTTCCCGGAAGGCGAGCAGGGTCTCAACGCCGCGCGGCTCGTCGGCCTGCTGGCCGGCCTGCCGCTCTCGGTCGGTGGCGCCACGGTCAACCGCTTCTGCGGCTCGTCGATGCAGTCGGTGCACATGGCGGCCGGCGCGATCGCGCTCGGCGCCGGGGAGGCCTTCATCTGCGCCGGCGTCGAGAGCATGAGCCGCGTGCCGATGGGCGGCTTCAACCCCATGCCGAACCCGAAGCTCGCCGAGGAGCGCCCCGGCGCCTACGTCACCATGGGCGAGACGGCCGAGAACGTCGCCCGCCAGTATCAGATCACCCGCGCCGACCAGGAAGCCTTCGCGGTGGAAAGCCAGCGGAAGGCCGCCGCCGCCCGCGCCGAAGGCCGGCTCGCCGCCGAGATCGTGCCGATCGTGACGAAGGACGGCACCGTGGAACAGGACGGCTGCCTGCGCCCCGAAACCAGCGCAGAGGGGCTGGCCGGGCTGAAGCCGGCCTTCGAGGAGCGCGGCACGGTGACGGCCGGCACCTCCTCGCCGCTGACCGACGGCGCCGCCGCCGTGCTGGTGTGCTCGGAAAGCTACGCCGAGCGGCGCGGCCTGACCGTGCTGGCGCGCATCCGCTCGGTCGGCATCTCGGGCTGCAGGCCGGAGACCATGGGCCTCGGTCCGATCGACGCCAGCCGCAAGGCTTTCGCCAGGGGGGGCGGCGTCGAGGCCTCGGCGGTCGACGTGGTTGAACTCAACGAGGCCTTCGCGTCCCAGGCCATCGCCTGCGCCAAGGACCTCGGGCTGCGGGACGAGGCGATCAACCGCGACGGGGGCGCCATCGCGCTCGGCCACCCGCTCGGCGCCACGGGAGCCCGCATCGTCGGCAAGGCGGCGCAGATTCTCCACCGCGACGGCGGCCGCTACGCCCTCGCGACTCAGTGCATCGGCGGCGGCCAGGGCATCGCCACCCTGCTGGAGCGCGCGTGATGGAGCCGCGCGTGCCCCCCGCCCCCATCCGCAAGGTCTGCGTCATCGGCGCCGGCGTCATGGGCGCGGGCATCGCCGCGCAGGTCGCCAACGCGGGCGTGCCGGTGCTGCTCCTCGACATCGTGCCGAAAGGCGCCGCCGACCGGAACGCCCTCGCCGCGGGTGCCGTGGCCCGCATGCTGAAGACCGACCCGGCGCCCTTCATGTCCCCCGCCTCGGCGAAGCTCGTCGAGGTGGGCAACATTGAGGACGACCTCGGCCGCGCCGCGGATTGCGACTGGATCGTCGAGGCGGTGATCGAGCGCCTCGACCTGAAGCAGGCGCTCTACCGGCGCTTGGCCGGACTGCACCGGCCCGGCACGGCGGTGAGCTCCAACACCTCGACGATCCCGCTGGCGTCGCTGCTCGCCGGGCTGCCGGACGCTTTCGCGCGCGACTTCCTGATCACCCATTTCTTCAACCCGCCGCGCTACATGCGCCTGCTGGAGGTCGTGCCCGGCCCGACCACCGATCCCGGGCTCCTGAAGCGCGTCTCCGCCTTCTGCGACCACGCCCTCGGCAAGAGCATCGTGAGGTGCAAGGACACGCCGGGCTTCATCGCCAACCGCATCGGCACCTACTGGCTCCAGCGCGGCGTCAACGCCGCCATGGACGCGGGCCTGACCGTGGAGGAGGCCGATGCCGTGATGGGCCGGCCGTTCGGCATCCCAAAGACGGGCGTCTTCGGCCTGCTCGACCTCGTCGGCCTCGACCTCATGCCGCACATCGACGCTTCCATGAAGGCGCTGCTGTCCGCCGAGGACGCCTTTGTGACGGGCCACCGCGACAATCCGCTGCTGACGCGGATGATCGGCGAGGGCTACACGGGCCGAAAGGGCAAGGGCGGCTTCTACCGCATCGACCGGACGCGGGGAAAGCTGCGCGAGTCGATCGGCCTCGTCACCGGCGTCTACGAGCCCTCCACGGCGGCGAAGCTGCCCGAGGCGGCCGCGAAGGACATGCGGGCGCTCGTCGCGTCGGACGACAAGTACGGTCGCTACGCCTGGGCCGTGATGGGCGACGTGCTGAGCTACGCCGCAAGCCTCGTGCCGGCCATCTCGGACGACGTCGCCGGCGTCGACGCCGCCATGCGGCTCGGCTTCAACTGGAAGCAGGGCCCGTTCGAGATCCTCGACCGGCTCGGCCCCGCCGCCGTGGCGGCGCGCCTCGAACGCGACGGCAAGCCCGTGCCGGCGCTGCTGCGCGCCGTCGGCGACCGCACATTCTACCGCGTCGAGGGGGGCGCGCTGCAGTTCTTCGGCGTGGACGGCGACTACCATGCGCTGGAGCGCGCCGAGGGCGTGCTGCTGCTAGAGGACGTCAAGCGCCGGGCCAAGCCCGTGCTGAGGAACGGCTCGGCGGCGCTCTGGGACGTCGGCGACGGCGTCGCCTGTTTCGAGATCGCGACCAAGATGAACAGCTTCGACGAGGGCGTGCTGAAGCTGCTCGGCGAGGCGGTGGCGACGATGCGCGAGCGCTTCAAGGCCCTGGTGCTCTACTCCGACGCCACCAACTTCTCGGCCGGCGCCAACCTCGGGCAGGCGCTGTTCGCCTGCAACATCGCGGCCTGGGGGGAGGTCGACAAGCTGATCGTGGCGGGGCAGCGGGCCTTCAAGGCGCTGAAATACGCGCCCTTCCCCGTCGTGGGCGCGCCCGCGGGCCTCGCGCTCGGCGGCGGCTGCGAGATCCTGCTCCACTGCGACGCCGTGCAGGCCCACGCCGAAACCTACACGGGGCTCGTCGAATGCGGCGTCGGGCTGCTGCCCGGCTGGGGCGGCTGCGGCGAGATGATCCAGCGCTGGGCCTCGTCGCCGAAGATGCCGCGCGGGCCCATGCCGGCGGTCGCCAAGGTCTTCGAGACCGTCTCGACCGCGAAAGTGTCGAAGTCGGCCGCCGAGGCGCGGAGCATGATGGTGCTGCGGGAGGGCGACGGCATAACCTTCAACCGCGACCGGCTGCTCGCCGACGCCAAGGCGCGCGCGCTGGCCATGGCGGACGGCTACGTGCCGCCCGCGAAGCCGGAGTTCCGCCTGCCGGGCGCGGCGGGCCGGACCGGGATGATGATGGCCGCGCAGGGCTACCGCGCCCAGGGCCTCGCCACCGAGCACGACATGACCGTGGCGGGGCGGCTCGCCACCGTGCTCAGCGGCGGCGAGGCCGACCCGGTCGACACGCTGGGCGAGGACGACCTCCTCAAGCTGGAGCGCCGCGAGTTCCTGGCGCTGATCAAGACCCGCCCCACGCTGGAGCGGATCGAGCACACGCTGACGACCGGCAAGCCGCTCCGCAACTGACGCGGCGCTGCCCTCCCCCCGCGTGGCGGGGGGAGGTGTCGGCACGCAGTGACGACGGACGAGGGAACCCCGACCGTCGCGCGCCCTCTCACCCGACCCGGCTGCGCCGGGCCACCTTCTCCCGCTCGGCGGGAGGGGGGCAGCCTCAGGATCATCCCATGCAGGTCTACCGCGCTCCGCTGCGCGACATGCGCTTCGTGCTCCACGAGCTCCACGGGCTCGACCGGATCACCGCCCTGCCGGCCTTCGCCGACGCCACCGGGGACGTCGTCGACGGCGTGCTCGACGAGGCGGCCCGCATGGCCGAGGAGGTCATCCTGCCCCTCAACGCGTCCGGCGACCTCGAGGGCTGCGCGCTGGAAAACGGCGTCGTCCGCACGCCGAAGGGGTTTCGGGAGGCCTACGGCACGTTCCAGCGCGCCGGCTGGCCGAGCCTCGCGGGGGCGCCGGAGTTCGGCGGCCAGGGCCTGCCGGAATGCGTCAACAAGCTCGTCGAGGAGATGATCTGCGCCGCCAACCTGTCGTTCAGCCTCTACCCCGGCCTGACCCACGGTGCCGTGAAGGCGCTGGAATCGCACGGCTCGGACGAGCTGAAGGCACGCTTCCTGCCGAAGCTGACCGAGGGTACCTGGGCCGGCGCGATGGCGCTGACCGAGGCCCATTGTGGGACCGACCTCGGCCTCATGCGCACGCGCGCGGTGCCGACGGAGGACGGCGCCTACCGCATCTCCGGCTCCAAGATCTTCATCTCGGCGGGCGAGCACGACCTCACCGAGAACATCGTCCACCTGGTGCTGGCCCGCCTGCCCGACGCGCCGCCCGGCATCAAGGGCATCAGCATGTTCCTGGTCCCGAAGCTCCTGCCGACCGAGGACGGCCGCCCCGGCGCGCGCAACGGCGTGATCTGCACCGGCCTCGAGCACAAGATGGGCCTCAAGGCCTCGGCGACCTGCCAGATCACCTACGAGGAGGCGAAGGGCTGGCTCGTCGGCGCCCCCCACCGCGGCATGCAGGCCATGTTCACCATGATGAACGAGGAGCGGCTCGGCGTCGGGATCCAGGGCCTCGGCGTGGCCTCGGTGGCCTACCAGTCCGCCGCCGCCTATGCGAAGGAGCGCCTCCAGGGCCGCGCGCTGTCCGGCCCGAAGCGGCTGGACTTGCCGGCCGACCCGATCCTCGTCCACCCGGACGTGCGCCGCATGCTGATGACCATGCGGGTCAACGCGGAGGCCTGCCGGGCCGTGGGCGTGTGGGTGGCGCAGGCCGTCGACCTGTCGAAGCACGGCGCCGACCCGGCCGAGCGCCGCGACGCGGAGGACTTCACCGCCCTGATGACGCCGGTCGTCAAGGCCCTCTTCACCGACCTCGGCTACGAGATGGCGAGCCTCGGCGTGCAGGTCTACGGCGGCCACGGCTACATCCGCGACCACGGCGTCGAGCAGTTCGTGCGCGACGCCCGCATCGCCATGCTCTACGAGGGCACCAACGGCATCCAGGCGCTGGACCTCGTCGGCCGCAAGATGCCGGCCCACATGGGCCGCCTGCTGCGCC
Organism: Lichenibacterium dinghuense; assembly: GCF_021730615.1. Lineage (NCBI taxonomy): Bacteria > Pseudomonadati > Pseudomonadota > Alphaproteobacteria > Hyphomicrobiales > Lichenihabitantaceae > Lichenibacterium > Lichenibacterium dinghuense. Next base: position 5,251,122 of record NZ_JAJLMN010000001.1, on the reverse strand, counting down.
CCTTCTTCCACCCCATCGCGGACTACGTCGAGGCGAAGCGCGGCCACGGCGCCGTCGCGCCGCTGGTGACGGGGCTCGAGCGCGCCTTCGGCATGCTGCAGCTCGCCACCGGCCAGATCGCCGCTTCCGGCTTGAAGGATCCCGAGGAGGCCGGCGCCGCCGCGACCGACTACCTGCGCCTGATGGGCCTCGTCGCGATGAGCTACATGCTCACGCGCTCGGCCGAGATCGCGGCCGCCAGGGTCGAGGCCGGGGAGGACGCGGACGGGTTCTACGCCGCCAAGCTCGCCGGCGCGCGCTTCTTCAACGACCGCGTGCTGCCGCAGGCCTCGGCGCTGTTCCTCGCCATCAAGTCCGGCAAGGCCTCCACCATGGCGCTCGACGAGGCGCTGTTTTGAGTGACGACGCGCCGGACGGCTTCCGCGCCCTGGAGGTCACCGAGGCACGGGCGGAAGGCTACAACCCGATCCGCTTCCACGCGCGGCGGATCGGCGCTGCGCTCGCGCTCGGCTTCCGCGTCGGCCCCGAGCACCTGAATCCCGGCGGGCGCTGCCACGGCGGCGTTCTGGCGAGCTTCTGCGACGTGCAGCTAGCCTTCGCGGTGCTGCACGACACGCCGGACCTCCACACGACCATCCTGCCGACCGTCAACCTCGCCCTCGACTACCTCGCGGCCGTGCCGCGCGGCGCCTGGGTGCAGGGGATCGGCGGAACGATCTCGGTGACGCGCAACCTGGCGGTGGCGCAGTGCATCGTCACCGCCGACGGCGTGCCCGCCGTGCGCTGCTCGGGGACGTTCAAGGTCGGCGGTGCGCGGGTGACCGGCATCGACACGGGGGCGTGGCTGCGCGCCCAGGTGGATGCTTCGGCCGGTGGTTGACGCCGCGGCGCGCGAGCGGCTCCTCACCGTGACGGAGCTGGCCGCCGAGCTCGGGGTCACGCCCCGCGCGGTGCGGTTCTACGAGGACAAGGGCCTGATCGACCCAGCGCGCGTGGGCCTCACGCGCGTCTACGGCCCGCGCGAGCGGGCGCGCATGCTGCTGATCCTGCGCGGCAAGCGCCTCGGCTTCAGCCTGGCCGAGATCGGGCGCTTCCTGGACCTCTACGCCGTCGACCCGCGGCATTTGGAGCAGAAGCGCGCGCTGCTCGCCGGGGTGCGCAAGCGCATCGCCGAGCTGGAAGGGATGCGGGTGTCGCTCGACCGCACGCTGGAGGAGTTGCACGCCATCGCGGCGCAGGCCGAGGGCGAGATCGCGCGCGAGGCGTGACCTCGCCTCACGCCAGCGCCCGCGCGCGCCGGTCCGCCTGCGGCCGATAGGACAGAGCCTCGGCGAGCTGCGCGCGGCCGACGCCCCTCTCGCCGTCGAGGTCCGCCAGGGTGCGGGCGAGCTTGAGCACGCGGTGGAAGCCGCGCGCCGACAGGCGGAGCTGGTCCGCCATGGCGCGCACGAACTCCGCGCCGCCCGCGTCCACCGCCGCCACGGTCTCGATGACGTTGGCGGGCGCCGCCGCGTTGGTGGAGACATGCGGCAGGCCGAGGTCGGCGTAGCGCCGCACCTGCCGCTCGCGGGCGCGCGCCACGCGCGCCGCCACCTCGGCCGAGCCCTCGGGCGGCGGCGGCAGGATCAGGTCGGCCGCCGAGACGGCCGGCACCTCCAGGTGCAGGTCGATGCGATCGAGCAGCGGGCCGGAGAGCCGCGCCTGATACTGCGCCATGCAGCGCTCGTTCGGCTGGCGCTTGCAGGCATAGCCCGGCTCGGTGGCGAGGCCGCAGCGGCACGGGTTCATGGCGGCGACGAGCTGGAAGCGGGCCGGATAGGTGACGCGGTGGTTGGCCCGCGCGATCGACACCTCGCCGGTCTCCAGCGGCTGGCGCAGCGAGTCGAGCACCGGCGTCGCGAATTCGGGCAGCTCGTCGAGAAAGAGCACGCCGTTGTGGGCCAGCGACACCTCGCCGGGCCGCGCCCCCGTGCCGCCGCCGACCAGCGCCGGCATGGAGGCGGAGTGGTGGGGTGCGCGGAACGGCCGCCGGTCCGTCAGCGCGCCGCCCGCCAGCGCGCCCGCGACCGAGTGGATCATCGACACGTCGAGCAGCTCGCGCGGCGTCATCGGCGGCAGGATGGAGGGGAGGCGCGCCGCCAGCATCGACTTGCCGGAGCCGGGCGGCCCGTTGAAGAGGAGGTTGTGGCCGCCGGCGGCCGCGATCTCCAGCGCGCGCTTGGCGCTCTCCTGGCCCTTCACATCGCGCAGGTCCGGCAGGTCGGCGCCGGGCGCCCGCATGGCGGGCTCGGGCCGCGCCATGAGCTGCGTGCCCTTGAAGTGGTTGGCGAGCTGGATCAGCGAGCGCGGCGCCAGCACGTCGAGGTCGCGGCTGGCCCAGGCGGCCTCGGGGCCGCAGGTCGCGGGGCAGATCAGCCCGTGTCCGGCAGCGTTCGCGGCGACGGCGGCCGGCAGCACGCCCGACACGGCCGAGATCGACCCGTCGAGCGCGAGTTCACCCAGCACCGTGAAGCCGCCGAGCGCGTCCGGCGGGATGGCGCCGATGGCCGCCATGACGCCGAGCGCGATGGGCAGGTCGTAGTGGCTGCCCTCCTTGGGGAGGTCGGCCGGAGCCAGGTTCACGGTGATGCGCTTGGCCGGCAGCGCCAGGCCCGAGGCGGTGAGGGCCGATCGGACCCGCTCGCGCGATTCGGCCACAGCCTTGTCGCCGAGGCCGACGACGTTAAACACCACGGTGCCGTTGGTGATCTGCACCTGGACGTCCACGGGCCGGGCCTCGATGCCCTCGAACGCGACCGTCGCAATCCGCACGACCATCGCGCCCTCGCCGATGCGACCCCTGATCGGCGAAGGCTAGCGCGGGCCCCGCTCCGCCGCAAGGCGCGCTTCCGCGACGTAGAGCTCCATCAGCCGCCGCGCGAGCGGCCCCGGCGCGCCGTCGCTGACCGGGCGACCGTCGATCGACACGACCGGCACGACGAAGGTCGTGGCGCTGGAGAGCAGCACCTCGGCGGCGCCGATCGCCTCCTCGACCGACACGGGCCGCTCCTCGACGGCGAGGCCCTCCTCGGCGGCGAGGCGCATCGCCGCGAGGCGGGTGATGCCGGGCAGCACGGCACGGGACAGCGGCCGCGTGACGAGGCGCCCGTCTCGCGTGACGATCAGCAGCGAGGAGGAGCCGCCCTCCGTGACGAAGCCGTCCTCGACCATCAGCGCCTCGTGGGCGCCGGCCGCGCGGGCGTCGCGCTTGGCCAGCACCTGGGCGAGCAGCCCGGTCGACTTGATGTCGCGCCGCGCCCAGCGCAGGTCCGGCACGGTGACGACGGCGGCGCCCGTGCGCCGGACGGCCAGCCCGAGGATGTCCTTGGCCTGCGTGAACATCACCACCGTGGGGGCGAGGTCCTCGGCGAAGCCGAAGTCCCGCTCCGCCGCGCCGCGCGTCACCTGGATGTAGACCGAGCCCTGATCGAGGCCGTTGCGCCGGACCAGCTCCTCCTGCAGCCGACGCCACTCCGCCGCGGGATGCGGGTCGGAGATGCCGATCTCGGCGAGCGATCGATGGAGGCGCGCCAGGTGCGCGTCGTTGTCGACGAGCGAGCCGCCCAGCACCGCCGACACCTCGTAGACGCCGTCGGCGAAGAGGAAGCCCCGGTCCATCACGGACACGCGGGCTTCGGCGGCCGGGACGAAGGCGCCGTCGACGAAGATGACACGTTGCATGCAGTTTCCAGGGTCGAGGCCACACCTTGGCCGGGTCCGGCGAGCATACAGCGGCGGACGACCGGCCGCGACGCCGGGCCGCGGGGGAGACGAGCATGTACCTGGAGAAGAGCGACCTCGGAGGCCGAACGGCCTTCATCACCGGCGGCGGGCGCGGCATCGGCCTCGCCTCGGCGCAGGCCCTGGCCGAGGCCGGCGCGCGCGTGGTGATCGCGGACCGCGACCCCGCGCTGCTGGAGGAGGGCCGTGCCGCGCTCGCGGCCGCCGGCCACGACGTCGCGGCCGTGCTGCTCGACGTGACGCGGTCCGCGGACGTCGAGCGCGCCGCGGCGGAGAGCGAGGCGCGCCACGGCGGCGTCGACATCCTGGTCGCCAACGCCGGGATCGCCCTGCCCGATCGCGGCGCCGAGGACATGCCGGACGAGCTCTGGCTGCGGGTGATCGACGTCAACCTCCACGGCGCCTTCTGGTGCTGCCGCGCCTTCGGCCGCGCCATGCTGGGGCGGGGCCGGGGCGCCATCGTCACCATGGGGTCGATGTCGGGGCTGATCTCCAACAGGCCGCAGCGGCAGGCGCACTACAATGCCTCGAAGGCGGCGGTGCATCACCTCACGCGGTCGCTCGCGGGCGAGTGGGCGGCGCGCGGGGTGCGGGTCAACGCGGTGGCGCCCACCTACGTCGACACGCCCATGTCGGCGCCGAGCTTCGGCGACTCGGACCTTTATCCCGTGTGGATGGAGAACACGCCGATGGGGCGCCCGGCGCGCGGGGACGAGATCGCCTCCGCCGTGCTGTTCCTCGCCAGCGACGCGGCGAGCGCCATCACGGGCACGGTGCTCAACGTGGACTGCGGCTACACGATCTGGTGACGCGTCAGGCCGGTGCGGCGTGGAGCGCCAGCAGGGCGTCGCGCGTCGCGTCGGCCTCGCCGAGCGCGCGGTAGGCACGGTAGAGCGTCTCGATGCGATCCCGCGCGGCCGGATCGGGACGGTAGGTGAGCACGTCCCGCGCGCCGAAGCGGCGCGCCGCCTCGGGGTAGTCCGCGGCGGCGCCGGACGCGACGGCGGCGTGGATCGCGCCGCCCACCGCCGTGAGCTGCGGCATCCGCGGCACCGCGATGGCGCGGCCGAGCACGTCGGCCATGGTCTGCATCAGCAGCGGGCTCGCCAGCGACAGGCCGCTCGTCATCACAACGCGCTCGACCGGCACCCCGCCCGCGACGAACCGGTCGAGGATCGCGCGCGCGCCGAAGCACAGCGACTCGACGAGCGCCCGGTAGAGGTCCGCGCCCGTGGTCCGCAGCGTGAGGCCGGCGAAGAGCCCGCTCAGCCGGGCGTCGCCGTGCGGCACGCGGTTGCCGTTCCACCAGTCGAGCGCCACCACGCCGGAGCCGCCGGGCGGCAGCGCCGCCGCTTTCGCCTCGTAGGCGGCGAAGCTAGCCTCGACATTGGCGCCGCGCGGGAAGGCGCGTACGAACCAGCCGAGCACGTCGCCGAAGGCCGCCTGCCCGGCCTCGTGGCACCAGAAGCCGGGCACGACGCCGCCGAAGGCCCGGCCCTCGATGCCCTGCGGCAGGGGGACGCCCACGCCGTCGAGCAGCAGGTAGACCGCCGAGGTGCCGAGCGCCGCGACCAGCGTGCCGGCCTCGACCGCGCCGGCGGCCGGCACGGCCATGTGGCTGTCGATCACCGGCACCGCCACGGCGGCCTCGCCGACGAGGCCGGTGCGCTCGCGCCAGGCCGGCGTCAGCGCGCCCGCCGCGGCGCCGACGGCCCGCACCGGCCCGAGCTTGCCGCCGAGGCCCGGCACGAGGTCGGCGGGGTAGCCGGCGCCCTCGCGCCAGCAGCCCTTGTAGGCCGCGAAGGCGGCGCTGCGCGATTCCACGCCGATCAGGCGCCAAACGAGCCAGTCCGCCGCCTCGACGAAGCGCGCGGCCTCGGCCCAGAGCGCGGGCGCGCCCTCGGCCAGCTCGGCCGCCTTGGCGAGCAGGCTGTTCGACGAGAGGCGCCCGCCGACGTCCGCGAGGAGGTGTCCGGCTCCGGCGCCGATGCGGTCGGCCTGCTCCTGCGCGGCCGCGTGCTTCCACAGTTTGACGTAGGCGTGCGGCGTGCCGGGGTGGAGGCGCGACAGGGGCGTTCCTTCGGCCGTCGTCGGCAGGGGCGAGCTGGCCGTGAATCCGAGCCCAATGCCGCGCACCTGCCGACCCCGCCCGAGCGCGCCGAGGATCGCGGCTGCGGCCTCCTCGTAGTCGTCGGCGTCCTGCAGCGCCCAGCCCGGCGGCAGGGCCGTGCCGTCCGGCAGGGCGGAGGACAGGATGCCGTGCCGGTAGGGATGCGTGTGGGCCGCCACGACGGCGCCCGAGCGGACGTCGACGAGGACGCCCCGCGCCGTCTCGCTGCCGAAGTCGAGCCCGATGAGGAAGCCGTCCGCCATGCTCGTCGCCCCTGCCGCGGTCAGGCGGCGAGTCCGTCCTTGACGAAGCGGCCGCCCTTCATGATCGCTGGCATGTGGCGCCCCTGCCCCGTGAGCAGCGACAGGTCGGCGAGCGGGTCGCCGTCGACGACGATCAGGTCGGCGTGGGCGCCCGCCTCCACGATGCCGAGGCGTCCCTCGTGGCCCACCACCCCGGCGGCCGCGACCGTGGCGGAGCGGATCACGTCGATCGCGGGCAGCACGCGGCCGCGCAGCACGAACTCCTCGGACTGGTGGCGATGCATGTCGCCGAGCAGGTCCGAGCCGTAGGCCATGGCGACGCCGGCCTCGCGCAGGATGCCGAGCGCCGCCAGCCCCTGCTCGCGCACGTCCTCGATCTTGGCGACCGAGGCCGGCGGCAGGCCGAGCGCGGCCCCTTCCTTGGCCAGCACGTCGAAGGTGACGTTGGTGGGCACCACGTAGGCGCCGCGCTCCTTCACGAGGCGCGCCGTTTCCGGGGTGATGAGGTTGCCGTGCTCGACCGACACCACGCCGAGTTCCACCGCGCGCCGGATCGCCTCGTCGGTGTAGAGGTGGGCGGCCACGTAGGTCTGGGCGTTGCGCGCCTCCTCGACGGCGGCGCGGATCTCGTCGGCCGACAGGCCCAGGAAGGCGATCGGGTCGGTGGGCGACGACACGCCGCCGTTGGCCATGATCTTGATGAAGGCCGCGCCGCCCTTGATCTCCTCGCGGCAGGCGCGGCGGACCTGGTCGACGCCGTCGACCACGCGGCCGAGCGAGCCGGCGCGGTCGCGGTAATAGTCGACGTCGCGCGCGTGATAGGGGCCGCGGTAATCGGTGTGGCCACCGGTCTGCGACAGAGCCTTGCCGCAAATGACGAGGCGCGGGGCCTCGATCAGGCCCTCGTCGATCGCCTGCACCAGCCCGACGTCGGCGCCGCCGAGGTCGCGCACCGTGGTGAAACCGCGCATCAGCATGCCCCGCATGATGCGGGCCGAGCGCACCGCCACCAGGGTGTTGGGCAGCTCGGCGTTGCGCCCGAGGTCCGCCACCGTGGCGATCACGTGGACGTGGCAGTCGATCAGCCCCGGCATCAGCGTGCGGCCGCGCAGGTCGACGGTGCGGGCCGATGAGGCGCGCAGCGGCCGGTCCGACACCTCGCGAATCACGCCGTCCTCGACGAGCACGTGGCGGTCGGCGAGCGCGGCTTCGGCGCGGCCGTCCAGGACCGAGGCGTTGGCGAAGAGGGTGGTGGCCATGGGTGTCTCCGGAGCGGGCGGCTCGGCCCCGCCATCATGCATACAGGGCGGGCCGGGTCGAGGGCATGCGCGGGACCACGATGACTTGCATGCAGAATGCCCAGGCGTGCCGGCAACATGGGCTTGTCCGACGACGGCCCGCCGCTAGGCTGCGGGATCCGCATCGGGCCGCACCGGAGCCGCCATGACCGACCTGACGTCCCGCATCGAGCGGCTGCCGTTCTCGCCCTTCCACTGGAAGCTGCTGCTGATGGGCGGCCTCGGCTACACGTTCGACGGGCTCGATCTCGCGGTCGTGGCCTTCGTGCTGCCGGTGCTGCGCGGGCTGTGGTCGCTGTCCAGCGTGCAGGTCGGGGTGCTCGGCAGCGGCACCTACGTGGGCTACCTCGTGGGGGCGCTGCTGGCCGGCGTGCTCGGCGACCTGATCGGCCGCCGCGCCGTGATGATGAGCGCGCTGGTGATCTACTGCGCGGCCTCGCTGGCCAGCGCCTTCGCGAACGATTGGACGGCGTTCCTGGCCTGCCGGGTGGTGGCGGGCGCGGGGACGGGCGCCGAATCGGCCATCGTGGCGCCGTTCCTGGCCGAGTTCGTCGCGAGTCGCTACCGGGGTCGCTTCACGGAGTCGCTGGCCGGATTCTTCTCCTTCGGCTTCTTCGGCGCGGCGCTGCTCGGATATTTCGCCGTGCCGGCCGCGCCTTCCGCCTAGCGCGCCGTGCTGGCCCTGACGGCCGCGCCGGTCCTGCTGCTGCTGTGGTGGCGGCGGGCCCTGCCCGAGTCGCCGCGCTGGCTCGCCAGCGTGGGCCGCACCGCCGAGGCCGAGCGCGTCGTCGGGCGCATGGAGGCGGAAGCCGGGATGACCGGCACCACGCGTCCCGAGCCGGCCCCGGCAGCCCGAGCGGCGGTCCCGGCCGCGGCGCGGGGGTCTGCGGCGCGCAACCTCGCCCTGCTGTGGTCGCCGGCCCTCCGGCGGGTGACGGCCATGAGCTGGATCATGTGGCTGTCCATCACCTTCTGCTACTACGCGTTCTTCACCTGGATCCCCAGCCTGCTCGTCGAGAGCGGCATGACGATCACGAAGAGCTTCGGCTATTCCATCGCGATCTTCGCGGCGCAGATCCCGGGCTACTTCTCGGCCGCTTGGTTCAACGAGCGGATCGGACGCCAGCTCACCATCGCGTCCTACATGGTGCTGGGTGGGCTGTCGGCCGTGGCGCTGGCGCTGAGCCACGCGGACGGCACCGTGATGGCGGCGGGCGTGTGCCTGTCCTTCTTCATGAACGGCACCTACGCGGGCGTCTACGCCTACACGCCGGAGATCTTCCCGACCGCGATCCGGGCCACGGGCACCGGCACGTCCTCGGCTGTGGGCCGGCTCGGCGCCATCGCGTCGCCGGTGCTGGTGGGCTGGCTCTACCCCAACCTCGGCTTCGCGGGCGTGTTCGGCGCCACCACGCTGGTGCTGCTCGGCGGCGCGCTCGCCGTGATGGTGATGGGCATACCGACCCGCGACCGGTCCCTCGAAGCCATCGCGGCCGCCGAGTTCGGCGCGTCGCCGGCGCCCTCAGCCGACTCCCCCCGGGCGGCCGACGCCCGGAGCTGACGTCAGTCGGCGTCGAAGGGCTCGGCGCCGGCCGGCTTGCCGTCCGCGCCGAGCGTGATCTTCTCGATCCGCATCTCGGCACTGCGCAGCAGCCCGTCGCAGTGCTTCTTCAGGGCCTCGCCGCGCTCGTAGATGGCGATGGAGTCCTCCAGCGCGACGTTGCCGCGCTCCAGCCGCGTCACGATGTCCTCGAGCTCCGCCAACGCCTTCTCGAAGGGCAATGCGGCGATCTCGCCCAAGCCTGCCTGATCCAAGTCCGAAACCTCGCCCTTCCTCACGTCGTATCACCATGGCGGCCCGGGCCAGGAAGGCAAGGCCGATCGACCGAGACACGATCCCCCCATGACACAAGCCATGAACCCGGCCCGGCCGCGGCTGATCAAGCGCCACAGCGCGCTCGTGCGCGTCACCCACTGGATCAACGCCCTCTGCCTCGTGCTGCTGCTGATGAGCGGGCTGCAGATCTTCAACGCCCATCCGGCCCTCTACGTCGGATCAAAATCCGACTTCTCCGACCCCGTCTTCGCGATCGACTCCCGCGACGTGAACGGCCACACCGAGGGCTACACGGCGCTGCTCGGCCACAGCGTGAACACCTCGGGCGTGCTCGGGCTGTCCGACGTCGCCGGCCAGCCGACCGAGCGCGCCTTCCCGAGCTGGATCACCCTGCCCTCGAACCAGGACCTCGAGACCGGCCGCCATTGGCACTTCCTGATGGCGTGGCTGCTGGTCATCAACGGCGTGCTCTACCTCGCCCACGGCCTGTATTCGCGCCACTTCGCGCGCGACATCGTGCCGGACCGCGACGAGCTCGCCCACACGGGCCAGGCGGTCGTCGACCACCTCAAGCTGCGCTTCCCCCACGGCGAAAACGCGCGGGGGTACAACGTCCTGCAGAAGCTCACCTATTTCGCGGTGATCTTTGTCGCCCTGCCGCTCATCGTTCTGGCCGGCTGGACCATGTCGCCGGGGCTCGACGCCGTCTTCCCGTTCCTGACGACGGTCCTCGGCGGCCGGCAGACCGCCCGCACCATCCACTTCGTCGTGGCCTGGGGGCTCGTCGCCTTCTTCGTGGTCCATATCGCGATGGTGCTGCTGACCGGCGTCCTCAACAACATGCGCTCGATGATCACCGGCTGGTTCGACACGGGCGAAGCCAAGGACAGCGAGGTCACCACCAATGCGTGAGATCCGTCATTCCCGCCGCGGGCTCATCAAGGGCGCGCTGGCGAGCCTCGGCGGCCTCGGCCTCGCGGGCTGCGACGGCGGCGCGGACAACCCGATCGTGCAGAAGCTGTTCGCCCTCGAGGAGATGCTGACCTTTCGCACGCAGTCGGCCCTGCTCGGGCCGGACGCGCTCGCCAAGGAATATACCGAGGCTGACATCAGCACGTTCTTCAAGCCGAACGGCTCGAAGGACCCGCAGGACGAGAGCTACAAGGCGTTGGCGGCGGACGGCTTCAAGGACTACAAGCTCGTCGTCGACGGCCTCGTCGAGCGCCCGGCCCAATATTCGCTCGCCGAACTGCGCGCCATGCCGTCCCGCACGCAGATCACGCGGCACGACTGCGTCGAGGGCTGGAGCTGCATCGGCAAGTGGTCCGGCGTGCGGCTCAGCCACGTGCTCGACGCGGTCGGGGTGAAGCCGGCCGCGCGCTACGTCGTGTTCCACTGCGCCGACACGCCGGGCGAGGCCGCCTTCGGCGAGGATGCGCCGGACCACTTCTACGGCTCGATCGACTTCCAGGCCGCGCGCCACGACCAGACGATCCTGGCCTACGACTTCAACGGCGCGCCGCTCGGCATCCCGCACGGGGCGCCGCTGCGCGTCCGCGTGGAGCGGCAGCTCGGCTACAAGATGTCGAAGTACATCATGCGCATCGAGCTGGTGGAGTCCTTCGCGCACATCGGCGGCGGCCACGGCGGCTACTGGGAGGACAACGGCTACACCTGGTACGCGGGCGTCTGACGCGCCCGCGCCGGGCCTGAACGGCACGGGCCCGCGGCGCGCGCCCCGGCTCCGACGGCCGGATCGCGCCTCATTTCGTCGGCGGCGTCCACTGCGCGGCCTTCACGAAGGCGTCGGTGAAGCGGGCCCGGTCGATGTCCTGGACGATGGTGACGAGCCGCACGCCCGCGTCCTTCGGCGCGAGCGCGTCGGGCCAGATGTGGGCGCGGCCGTAGTCCACCCCGCCCGACACGTCGATGTCCATGTAGGCATCGATCGATTTGGTGACGAGCGAGGGGTCGACCGCGATGGCGGCCGCCATCTCGTCCCACAGCGGCAGCGGGTTGAGATACTTCGACAGGTAGGCGGTGAGCGGCGTCTTCACGGCCGCGATCCGGTCCATCAGGGCGCGGTCCATCATCACGGAGTTCGACACGTCGCCGACCGCGGTGATCTTCGGCCAGGGCGCGGTGAGCGCGATGTGGGCCGCCTCGGGGTCGAAGATCAGGTTGAAGTCCGACGCGAAGTCGGCGTTGCCGGTGACCGACTGCATGGCCGTGTCGATGAGCCCGCCCATGAAGACGAGCTGCTTGGCGTCGGCGGCGAAGCTCGGGTCCATGCGGATCGCCAGCGCGATGTCGGTCAGGGGCCCGGCGGCGATCACCGTCACCTGATGCGGGTGGGCGTGGACCTGCTTGATGAGGAAGTTGGCCGCGAGCCCGCTCGCCGGCGGCGTGGTGGGCAGGCCCTCGTCGAGGTGGGGGAGCGCCGGCTGCTGCTGCGGCGCCTTGTCGATGGGCCCGAGCCCGCCCCAGGCGCCCTTCCAGGGAATCTTGCCGAAACGCTGCTCCCAGAGCTTCATCTCGAACGCGGTGCGCATCAGCGGGTAGGTGGCGCCGTTGACGACCGGGATGTCGGGCCGGCCGGCGATCTCCAGGAAGCGCAGCAGCCGCGCCGCCTCCTCGTTCTCCCAGCCGTCGCCCGTGACCACGGTGAGGCCGAGCACGCTCACCGTGGGATCGGAGATCAGCGGCAGCAGCGCCTGCATGTCGGTGCCGCCAGGCCCGGCGAAGTCGTTGTCCATGACCACGTAGGCCTTGGGCGGCTCGGCGGCGGGCTCCTGCGCGAGGGCGGGCGCGGCCCAGCCGAGCGCCACCGACGCGGCGGCAAGCCCGAGGCGGACGAGCCCGCGGCGGAACGGACCTGCGAGGCCGCCGATCGGCAGATCGGGCTGCCGGCCGGCGCGCAGGCGCGCCGCCGGTCGTGCGGCGTGACCCGTCGGAGATGCGTCAGCACGTTCGGCGGCGGGTTTGAGCGGCATCGAGGATTGGCTCCGGTCGTGAACGGGCCGCCACCTTCGTGGCAGACGCCGTCACGCGCAACCGTCCTCGCGGCGGAGTCGCCTCAGTGCTTGAAGTGGCGCACGCCGGTCAGCACCATGGCGATGCCGGCCTTGTCGGCCGCCGCCACCACCTCGGCGTCGCGCAGGGAACCGCCGGGCTGGATCACGGCCGTGATGCCCGCCGCCACCGCGGCCTCGAGCCCGTCCGCGAAGGGGAAGAAGGCGTCGGACGCCATGACGGCGCCGCGGGCGAGGCTTTCCGCCGCGCCGGCCGCCTTGGCGGCCTCCTCGGCCTTCCACGCCGCGGTGCGGACCGAGTCGACCCGGCTCATCTGCCCGGCGCCGATGCCCACCGTGGCGCCGCCGCGGGCGAAGACGATGGCGTTGGACTTGACGTGCTTCACCACCCGGAACCCGAAGGCGAGGTCCTCCATCTCCTCGGACGTCGGGGCGCGCTTCGTCACGACCTTGAGGTCGAGGTCGTCCACGGTGGCGCCGTCCCGGTCCTGCACCAGGAAGCCGCCCGCCACCGTGCGCCACACCTGGCCCGCGGCACGGCGGTCCGGCAGGCCGCCGGTGAGCAGCAGGCGCAGGTTCTTCTTGGCACCCAGGATCGCGCGCGCCTCCTCGTCGGCGTCGGGCGCGATGATGGCCTCCGTGAAGATCTTGGCGAGCTCGGCCGCCAGCGCGGCGTCGACGGCGCGGTTCACGGCCACGACGCCGCCGAAGGCCGACACGGGATCGCAGCGCAGCGCGCGGGCATAGGCCTCGGCCGGGGTGGCGCCCGTGCCGACGCCGCAGGGATTGGCGTGCTTGATGATCGCGACGGCGGCCGGCCCGGCGGGGTCGAATTCCGCCACCATCTCGAAGGCCGCGTCGGCGTCGCCGATGTTGTTGTAAGACAGCGCCTTGCCCTGGATCAGCTCGGCCGAGCCGACGCCGGGGCGCGCGTCGAGGGTGCGGTAGAAGGCCGCCTTCTGGTGCGGGTTCTCGCCGTAGCGCAGGGCCTCGCCGAGCGTGCCGCCGAGCGCCCGGAAGGCGGGCGCCTCCTCCAGCGCGGTCGCGGCCAGGTGGCTGGCGATGCCGGCGTCGTAGGCGGCCGTGCGGGCGTAGGCCTTCTGGGCGAGGCCGCGGCGGGTCTTCAGCGTGATCGCGCCGTCGTTGGCCTCCATCTCGTCGCGGACCCGCGCGTAGTCGGCGACGTCGACCACCACGGCCACGTCGTCGTGGTTCTTGGCCGCGCCACGGATCATGGCGGGCCCGCCGATGTCGATGTTCTCGACGCAGTCGGCGACGCTGCCGCCCCGCGCCACCGTGGCCTCGAACGGGTAGAGGTTGACCACGAGGAGGTCGATCGGCCGGATGTTGTGGGCCAGCATCGCGGCCTCGTGGCTCGGGTTCTCGCGGATGGCGAGGAGCCCGCCGTGCACCAGCGGATGCAGCGTCTTCAGCCGCCCGTCCATCATCTCGGGGAAGCCGGTCAGGTCGGCGACCTCAGTGACGGGCAGGCCGGCCGCCGCCAGCGCGTCGCGCGTGCCGCCCGTGGACACGAGGGCCACGCCGCGCCCGTGCAGGAAGCGCGCGAAGTCGACGAGGCCCGTCTTGTCCGAAACCGAGAGCAGCGCGCGTTCGATGCGGCGCAGATCCGTTGCCATGCCGTGGAGTTCCCCAGAGTCCGTCGAGATCAGGGGCGCTTAGCACGGTGCGGCAGCGGTGCGAACCCTGGCGGAGGGCCCCTCAGCGGCCCCAGGGCCGCCGGGGACGCCGTCGGTAGGCCCCCGCACATTCGACCCCGCAGATGGCGGCGATGATGCCGAGCGGCACGACGACGAAGAGCTCCAGAAGACCGGCGAACGGTGTCGCAGCGACCATCATCATGGCCGTCCCCTCCAGCGCGGGCCTCATGGACGGGCACCGACGCCGACCACAGGGAACACCCGCGCGGCGGCGCTGTCGCGTCACGAGTCCGTGAGGTCGCCGTCGACGCGCGACAGCGACCAGGCGACCGCGGACAGGTCGGGGACGTGGCCGTGCAGCACGACCTGCTCGGTCCGCCGGGGCCCCTCGGCCTGAGCGAAGGAGATGCTCTCCTCGATGGCGAGGGGCAGGCCGCCGGCCTCGAAGAGCCAGCGCCCGCCGTCCGGGCAGGCGATCAGCACGGCCGAGCCGCGGCGCGCCGGCACGGAACGCAGAGCGGGGTGCAGGTGGAAGCGGAGCGCGAAGCCGAGGCGCCGCGGGCGGGCGCCCGGCGCCGGCTCCAGCCGATCCTCGCCGGACAGGCGAAGCCCGTCGGGCGACAGCGACAATCGGCGCAGGTGAAGGTGGCCGGCGGGGCGGGCGTAGCCGTCGTGCGACAGGGTGACCGGGCCGTCCGGTCCCGCGTCACGCTCGACCGAGACCCTGCGCGGGCCGGCATAGAGCAGCCCGCGCAATGGGCCGAGCCGCGCGAAGAGGGACGACGAGCGGCCGTCGAGCACCAGCGTCGAATGGGCCGCCGTGGCGCGCGACGCCTCGCGCGCCGCCGGCTGGGCGACGGTCGGCGCTCCGCAGTTGACGACGATCCGCTGCGCGCCGTGTGAGAACTCCAGGGCCAGCGTCCCGGCATGGGCCGCGGCCGCGTAGGCCGGGGCCGGCGGCGGGCCCGCGTCGATGATCACGGTCGCGCTCCCTGCCGCGAGGCGGAGGTAGCCCGACGGGCCGATCTCGGCCGGCCGCGCCCCGCGCGCCTCCTCGTAGGCCAGCACGGTGGCGACGACGTCGGGCCGCGTCGTCCCCATGCCGTTGAATAGGGCTAGGGCGCCGTCGCCGTGGCGCAGGCGGCGCACCATCGCTATCATGCGGTCGATGGCGTCGAGCAGCGGCGTGGGCGGGGGCAGGCCGCGCGCCGCGTAGGACTGCCGCAGCGGCAGGAGGTCGAGCAGCAGGTCGAGCAGCGCCTGCGGGTTCCGGCTCGCGTGGCCCCCGTCCGGCAGGATCTGCCGGCCGAGCTCCCCGACGAGGAGGCGGGACGCCCGCCGCTGCAGCCGGCCGAGGCCCTCGGCGCAGAGCGACAGCTGGCACAGGGCCACCGCCGCGGTGAGGCGCGGCAGGCCGGCGAGGCCGCGGTCGATCGCGGCGAGCAGCGCGTCGGCCTGTCGGGCGAGGCTGCGGGTGAAGAGCCGGTAGAAGACGCCGTCGGCGCCTTCGAGGATCAGCGGTGCCTGGCTGAGCCAGGACAGCAGCCGTCGCGCCACCACCTCGGGCGGCCAGTTCGGCGCGGCTCCGCCGCCGCGCCCGACGATCCAGTCGCCGACGAGCGCGCGGGCGTTGACGCGGGCGAGCGCCGTGTCGGCGGCGCGGAGGTGGCGAAGCCAGCCGAAGCCGGCGAGCGCGGCCGCCCAGGCTTCGGACGGCGGCTCGACCTCGAAGGGCGAGGCGCCGCGCGTGTTCACCGCCTTGCCGTCGAAGACGAAGTAGCCGGAATAGATGTCCTCGGCGACCGTCGGGTCGGCAGTTCGGATGTCCTGGGGCGCGATGACCAGCCTTTCGGGCACGCGGCAGCGCCGCGCCGCCAGCACGCGCACGGGCCGCCGCATCGCGCGGTCGAGCCCGCGCAGCCCCCGCTGGAGGACGAGGACCGCCAGACGGGCTTGGTCGGCGACGGTCTCGTCCTTCACCCCGCCCCACCCCGCGCGATCGACGCCCGACGCGGGGCGGCCCTCGTGCAGGATCGTCGGACAGGGTTAATTCGTCCTTACCACCCCCTTCTTCAGGATCACGTTGCCGTAGAGGCGCCGCTCGCCCGTGGCCACCACCGCGAAGCACGACGCGACGCGGGCGTAAAAGGCGAAGCGCTCGACCTTGTTCAGGGTGAACTCGGCGCTCTCGTGCCGCGCCAGCGCGGCGCGGAAGCTGTCGAAGATGGGCTGCTCGGCCTCGGGGTCGCCCACCACGGCCATGCACCACGCGGCCTCGGGCACGAAGTCGTCGAGCGGCATCACGGACAGGACGGCGTTGAGCGCCGCGTCGGCCGGCACGCCGTCGAGCCGGATGACGGGCGGCCCGGCCGAGGTCGCGGGATAGTTGCCGTCGACGATGGCGATCTCGTCGCCGTGGCCCATGGCGCGCAGCGCCGACAGCAGCTCCGGCGTCAGCAGCGGGTCGAGTCCCTTCAGCACGGCATCCTCCTGGTCGAAACGGTCATCGGCCTCAGCCCGCCTTGGCCACGGCGGCCTTCTGCAGCGCCACGAGGTCGGCGATGCCGGCGCGCGCGAGGCCCAGCATGGCGCCGAGCTGCTCCTCGGTGAAGGGCGCGTTCTCGGCCGTGGCCTGGACCTCGACGAGGCCGCCCGCGCCGGTGATCACGAAGTTGGCGTCGGTCTCGGCGGTCGAGTCCTCGGCGTAGTCGAGGTCGAGCACCACCTCGCCCTTGACCACGCCGCAGGACACTGCGGCCACGTGGTCGCGCAGCGGCATGTGCTTGACCATGGAGCGGCGGTGCATCCAGGCGAAGCAGTCGTGCAGCGCCACCCAGGCGCCCGTGATGGCGGCCGTCCGGGTGCCGCCGTCGGCCTGGATGACGTCGCAGTCGACCACCACCTGGCGCTCGCCCATGTTCTGCAGGTCCACCACGGCGCGCAGGCTGCGGCCGATCAGGCGCTGGATCTCCTGCGTGCGGCCGGACGGGCGGCCGGAGGTCGATTCGCGCTTGGTGCGGGACGCGGTGGCGCGGGGCAGCATGGCATATTCGGCCGTGACCCAGCCGCGCCCCTGCCCGCGCAGCCACGGCGGCGGCTTGTCCTCCAGCGAGGCTGCGCAGAGCACGTGCGTGTCGCCGAACTTCACGAGGCAGGAGCCTTCCGCGTAGCGGGCCACGCCGCGCTCGATCGTCACGGGGCGCAGCGCGGAGGACGCGCGGTTCGAGGGACGCATGAGGGCGGGAACTCCGATGTGAGCGGCGCGGCGAGTCTGCCGCGAGGTGCCGGCTTCTAGCGCGCTTCCCGGTCGGCCGGAACCTGGGAATCTCCCTCGCTGGGCCGAGCGGGCGAGGGAGAGCGGCACCCGTCCCGGCATGGCTGACGGCGGGGCGATGGACGCGAGGACAGTCGAGATCGCTCGACCACAATCGAGGGATGACAATCTTTCTTTACCGCGCACCTCCGGTATTGATATCGAGAGATGAAACATCATTTGTTATTTCTGCACAGGTGCAGCATGCGAGAGCCGAGGCGAACGATATCGTATGTTAGATTTCGCGAAATCTATCGACGTGCCGAAACCAAGGCGTTGGTGACGTTCGTCGCGACGACGGGGTCCGTCCTGCTTCTCATGCTCTACGGCTGGAATGGAGACCGCTTCTTCGATCAGGTCTGCGACCTCGACCGAGAGCCGTATAGCCCCTCGGTCCACGAAGGCCTGATGACCTACCTCGCCCTGTCGTTCTGCTGGCTGGTCCTCGCCTTCCACCGCGGCCGGAAGCTCCGGATGGAGATGGCCTCGCGCGAGGAAGCGGAGACGCGCGCGCTCGGCCTCGCCCGCACCGACGTCCTCACCGGCCTCCTGAACCGGCGCGCCTTCATGGACGAGCTCCGGGCCGCGGTCGCCATGCCGGGCGACGGCTTCGTGATGGTGCTGCTCGACGTCGACGATCTGCGGACCATCAACGACCTCCAGGGCCACGCGTCGGGCGACGCCGCCCTCCAGTCCGTCGGCCGCCGATTGGCGGAGGCCGTCGGCGAGGGGGGGCTGGCGGCGCGCCTCGGCGGCGACGAGTTCGCCGCCTTGATCCGCAACGCGGCCCCGGCAACGCCGCCCCACGAGGCCGTCGAGCGCCTGACGGCGGGCCTGCGGTCGCCGGCGACGTCGGGCGCGACGGCCGGCCCGCGGGCCAGCATCGGCGCTGCGATCTTCCCGCTCGACGGCGGCGACGCGGAGGCGCTGCTGCAGGCGGCCGACGCCGCCATGTCGTCGGCCAGGCGGGAAGGCGGGGACGCGCTGCGCTTTTTCGACCCGAGGCTCGAGGCCGAGCGCGGGGAGAGGCGGCGGCGCGAGGCGGAACTCCGCAGCGGCATCGACGGCGGCGAGGTGCGCCCCTTCTACCAGCCGATCGTCCGCCTCGCGGACGGTGGGATCTGCGGCTTCGAGGTCCTGGCGCGCTGGATGCACCCGCGGCTCGGGCTGCTGCCGCCGAGCGAGTTCATCGGCCTCGCGGAGGCGTCGGGCCAGATCACCGCCCTGACCGAGAGCCTCCTCCGGCAGGCGTGCGGCGACATCGGCCGGCTGCCCGCATCGCTGCGCCTCGCCATCAACGTGTCGCCGACCCAGTTCTCCGAGCCGCTCCTCGCCGAGCGCCTGATCGACATCGTCCGCGCGGCCGGCGTATCGGCGAGCCGCGTCGAGATCGAGCTGACGGAGGACGCGTTGATCAGGGACATCGACCTCGCCGCGGCCGTGATCGCGACCTTCCGCGCGAGCGGCATGACGATCGCCCTCGACGACTTCGGCACCGGCTTCTCGGGGTTGTCGACCCTGCGCAGGCTCAGGTTCGACAAGCTCAAGATTGACCGCTCCTTCGTGGGGACCGTGCTGGAGAGCGACGAGAGCCGGAAGCTCGTCGAGGCGATCCTGCACCTCGCCCGCAGCTTCGGCCTCGCCGTCACGGCCGAGGGCATCGAGGACGAGGCCGTCCTCGAAGCGCTCTCCGCCAACGGTTGCGAGCAGGGCCAGGGCTACCTGTTCGGCAAGCCCATGCCGTTCGAATCCGCCGCGCGCCTCGTCGGCCAGGGGCTCAGGCCCGCTGCCTGACCGCGGCTCAGGTCGGCTGGGCCGCGGCCTTCCCGCGCCGGAACAGCGGATCGGTGACGTCCTCGAGGCCGCGGCCCTCCGCGTCGACGCCGAACACCAGCGCGACGATGCCGCCGAACACCATGACGACGGCGCCGACCACGTAGCCCCAGCACAGCGGATCGCGCGCCGTGCCGTCGCCGACGAGGTGCCCGAAGATGATCGGCCCGAGGGCTCCGACGACCTGGCCGACCGCGAAGAAGTACGAGATGGCCTGCCCGCGCACCTCCAGAGGGAAGATCTCGCTGACCGTGAGATAGGCCGAGGACGCCCCGGCGGAGGCGAAGAAGAACGAGGCGCACCAGAAGGCCGTGTGCGTTCCCGCCGTCAGCGCGCCGATCTTGAACAGATAGGCCGAGGCGAGCAGGATCGCCCCGGCCAGCGCGTAGGTGCCGAAGATCATGCGGCGGCGGCCGATCGTGTCGAACAGCGGCCCGAGCAGAAGGGGCCCGAGCAGGTTGCCGATCGCGAAGGGAAAGAAGTACAGCGCCGCACTGGACGCGTCGAGCCCGTAGAAATTCTGCAGCACCAGCGCGTAGGTGAAGAAGATCGCGTTGTACAGGAACGACTGCGTGATCATCATCGTCAGGCCGAGGAAGGTCCGCGAAGGGTAGATCTTGAAGAACACCTCGACCAGCCGGGCGAAGGGCACCGCCTTCTCGGGTTCGACCGCCATGGCGCGCTCCTCGTCGACCGGCGGCAGCGCGGCGCCCTCGTGGCGCACGCTCGCCTCGATCTCGTCGACGATCCGCTCGGCCGCTTCGGCCTGGCCGTGGACCAGCATCCAGCGCGGCGACTCCGGGATGTGCCGCCGCAGGAAGATGATGACCAGCCCGAGCAGCGGACCGATGAAGAAGGCCACGCGCCAGCCGACGTTCTCGGGCAGGACGCTGTGGTTCAGCAGAACGAAGCTGCCGAGGGCGCCGAGCATCGCGCCGGCCCAGTAGGTGCCGTTGACCGCGATGTCGACCCGGCCGCGGTATTTCGACGGGATCATCTCGTCGATGGCGGAATTGATCGCCGTGTATTCGCCGCCGATGCCGAGGCCCGCGACGAAGCGCCAGAGATAGAGGAACCAGGGCGCGAAGGCCAAGCCCGCCACACCCGACCCGACGAGGTAGATGGCCAGCGTGGTGATGAAGAGCTTCTTGCGGCCCCAGCGGTCGGTGAGGCGGCCGAACACCAGCGCGCCGACCACCTGCCCGATGAGGTAGATCGTGCCCGTGAAGCCGACGTCCTCGGAGCTCATCCCGAGGCTGTCCTTGAAGCCCGAGGCCGACACGAGCTGGATCTCGATGCCGTCGAGGATCCAGCTCACCCCGAGGCCGACCACCACCATCCAATGGAACCGCGCCCAGGGCAGGCGGTCCATCCGCGCGGGGATGAGGCTGCGCGCCGGCTGCGCGCCAGCCGAGGTCGTGGATGTCATGGGCGCCCCTCCGATCCGGCGCCGCCGTGGCCGGCCCCGTCGCATGCAGGCTAGCGCGCTTTTCCGGCCGGCGGAAACGGGCGCCAGGGGACGGGTTCCGACCGCCGATGGACGGGCAGCCCCACAGCGAAAGGGCCGACCCGCGGGGGCCGGCCCTTCCGCCGATGTGTGGGACCCGGCCCGAGTCGATCAGGCCTGGCTGTCGAGCTTGTCGATCGTCGCGGCCGGCACGCCCGCGAGGTTGTTCGACAGGAGGTACTTCGGCGCCGTCGCCATCCAGTGCTTGAGGGTGATCTCCTCGAACTTGCCGGCGTTCCAGGTCTGGATGATCTCCAGATCCTCGTCGCCGGTGTTCATCATGGCGTGGCCGTAGCCCTGGGGCACGTAGGCCGAGTCGCCGGCCTTGACCTCGGCGGTCTTGCCGCGGCCGCCCGAGCCGAACAGCACGATCTGGCCCTTGCCCTTGAGGTAGTACTGGAACTCGTCGGCGTTGGGGTTCCAGTGCAGCTCCTTCACCTGGCCCGGCTTGATGACCATGCGGGCGCCCGACATGGTCGCGGAGATCGGCCACTCGTCCACGGTGGCGAGGTGGAAGGTGCCGCCATCGAAGTCGCGCTTGGCGCGCGGGTCGTCGAGCAGGCGGAACTTGTGGGTCGACTCCTTCGGCCAGGGGGCGTCGCGCGCCTCCGACACCGGCACGACCGGACCGGCCTGGATGTAGGTCTCACCCTTGGGGAAGGCGTCGAAGGCGGCCGGCGTCAGGCCGAGGCTCTTCGCCAGGACGTCGTGCGGCGTCACGTCCACCCAGTCGGTGATCGAGAACGTGCCGTGCTCGGAGAAGGCGCCGTTGTCGAAGTTCAGGATGAAGTGGCAGGGCTTGTCGCCGATGGTCTGGATCGAGTGGCCGTGGCCCTTCGGGAAGAACCACAGGTCGCCGGGCTTGTAGTTGTTGACCTCGGTCTGACCCGACGGGTCGAGCACGACCGTCTGGCACTGGCCGTCGATCACGTAGGCCCACTCGGCCGCGATGGCGTGCCAGTGCAGCTCGCGCGACGCGCCGGGGTCGAGGAACATGTGGACGGCCGCGATGCCGGTCGCGATCGGAAGCGAGTGGACCGTGGTCTCCTTGGCCCAGCCGCCCGAGGTGATCTTGGGCTTGGAGCCGTCGAGCGAGCGCGTGAAGGCCGGCATCTCGCCGATGTCCTTGGCGTCGTGATAGGCGACCGGCGCGCCCGGCTGCAACTGCTGGACGTCGCGGCCCAAGCCGCCCTGCCCCGGCGTGCCCTTGTCGTCAATGGTGGTCGGGGTCGCGGCAGCGGCCGCGCCCGTCAGTGCAACCAGGCCTCCGGCGCCGAGCGCGGCCGTACCCAGGAAATTGCGCCTGCTGGTGTCCATGTGATCCTCCCTCGTCGTCCGCGGCCGTCGCCGAAGCGGGCTCTTGAACGGTCGTTGCATGCAATAGATGCGGTCGCGGCGGACCGCAATCGGCCGGACGGCGACTCGCGACAATATTTTTGCGGACGCGCAACCCGCGACGGGTCAGCCTTCGACCGTGTCCGCGATATAGCGGCCGAGGGCGCTGGCGGCGTTGAGCATGTGGGCTCGCATGCGCCGCGCCGCGAGCTCGCCGTCGCCCTCCGCGATGGCGGCGAGCACCTGCCCGTGCTCCTCGTGCGAGGCCGCCATGCGGCCCTCGTGGCGGAGCTGGGTGCGGCGGAACACGTCGAGGCGCGACCGGATGGCGAGGGCCTGCTCGGCCATGAAGCCGTTGTGGGTGGCGGCGTAGAGCGACCCGTGGAAGTCGCGGTTGAAGCTCTCGTAGCCGTCGAGGTCGCGGGCGGCCACCAGGGCCTTCGACGCCTCGTGGAGGTCGCTGAGGCGGCAGCGCTCCAGCGGCGTCATCCGGTATGTGGCGAGGCGCACGCACAGGGTCTCGACCTCGGCGATGGTCTCGAACATGTCCATCATGCGGGCCGAGGTCAGCCGCGTCACCAGCACGCCGCGCCGCGGGCGCATCTCGACGAGGCCCGACACCGCGAGCTGCCGCAGCGCCTCCCGCACGGGCGTGCGGGAGGCGCCGAAGCGGTCGGCGAGGTGCTGCTCGTCGAGGCTTGTGCCGGCTGCGAGCACCCCCGAGGCGATCTCGTCCGTCAGCGCGTTGCGGATGCGGTCGGACAGCAGCGTCCCGTCGCCGGCCTCGCTCACCGGCCGATCACTTGGGCAGCGGCCGGCCGCGCGTCTCCACCGCGAAGGGGATGACGATCAGGCCGATGCCGAAGGCCACCGCGGTCCAGGCGACCGGCGTGCCGAGCGTCCCCATGCCGTGCACGGCGGCCCCGAGCGCGAAGTTGACGCCCGCCCCGATGAAGCGCCCGACCGAGGTGCAGAACGCGAAGGCCGTGGCGCGCACCTCCGTGCCGAAGAGCTCGGGCAGCCACAGCGAGAAGAGCGCGAAGTTGGCGCCCGAGAAACCGAGGAAGAACAGCAGGGTCAGGAACGTCGGCAGGGCGCGCTCGCCCGGCAGGTAGAAGGCCCAGCCGAACGACAGGGCGATGAAGACCAGCATGCCGCAGAAGAACAGCGCCAGGGTGGCGCGCCGGCCGAGGCGCTCGGCGATGAGCGGCAGGGCGAGGCAGCCCAGCACCGTGCCGATCGACAGGATGGCGGTGCCGTAGGACGCGAAGCGCACGGCGTCGACCTGCGCGTAGCCGGCCTGCTTGGCGAGCGTGATGGCCGCGGCCGGCTCGTAGACCGACCCGGCCCAGAGCCCGATGATGGCCACGGTCAGCAGCGTGGACATGACGAGCGTGCGCGCCCGGTAGCGCGGCCCGAAGATCTCCTTCAGCGGGCTGACGCGCTTCGCCGCCGCGTCCTGCACGGCCTCCCAGCGCTCCGGCTCCTTGACCTTGAACAGGGTGACGAGCGACACGACCACGGGGAAGAGGCCGCACAGGAACATGGCGCGCCAGCCGAAGGCGGCGCCGACCGTGGCGTTGAGCGCGGCAGCGGCGAAGAAGCCGAAGTAATAGCCGCTCTGCAGGTAGCCGGCGCCCATCTTGCGCCGGTCCTCCGGCCAGGCTTCGGCCACGTAGGTGCCCGCCATGGCCCATTCGCCGCCGATGCCGATGCCGGCCAGGAAGCGGAAGAGCGCCAGCTCGTAGACGTTCTGCGAGAAGGCGGCGGCGCCGGTGAAGACCGAGTAGATCAGCACCGTGGCGGCCAGGGTGCGCGTGCGGCCGAAGCGGTCGCCGATCGGGCCCCACACGAAGGACAGCCCCCAGCCGACCAGGAACAGGGCGAAGAGGACGGAACCGATGTAGCCGGTGTTGGCCGGCGTGGCCTCGATGCCCGAGCGCGGCAGCAGCTCCGTCAGCGCGGGGATGAGCACGAGCGCGTAGATCACGCTGTCCATGCCGTCGAGCAGCCAGCCCGCCCAGGCGGCCCAGAACCCGACGATCTGGTCCCTGTTGAGCGGAGTCCGCCGCGGGCGCAGGTGCTCCATGCCGCCGACCAGTCCCGTCATCGCGCCACCTCTTCGGCCACCGCGACGACGGGCACGGACTCGGACGCGGCCGATCCCCTCGGCCGCGTCGAAGCTGCGTTTCCGTCCCCGCGGCGCGTGCTGCACCCGTCGCAGGTCTGCGCCTGCCGCAGATCAGCATGCACGATTTCGGGTCGGCCGCAATCCTGTATACGGACCGGGGCCGCGCCGATGTCGAAGAATGCAATGCGGCTTGATCTCGGCTTCGATCGCCGTAGTTTGCGGGATGGAACGGCCGCACCGGCGGCCCATCGCGAAAGAGCGCCATGCGGGACTGGAGCCGGGACGGGACGGCCAGGGACGAGCGCGTCGCCGCGGGCCGGAGGTTCGCGCGCGGCAAGGCGGTGCACCGCGACGACGCGGCGAAGCTGCTCGAAGCGCTGCTCAGGCCCGGCGACCGCGTGTGCCTGGAGGGCGACAATCAGAAGCAGGCCGACCTGCTCGCGGAAGCGCTCACGCGGGTCGACCCGGCACGCGTGCACGACCTCCACATGGTGCAGTCCGGCGTCGTGCTGCCCGAGCACCTCGACGTGTTCGAAGCGGGCATCGCCAAGCGCCTCGACTACGCCTATTCGGGCCCGCAGTCGGCCCGCATCGCGCGGATGCTGTTCGGGGGGAAGATCGAGCTCGGGGCGGTGCACACCTACCTCGAGCTCTTCGCCCGCTACTTCGTCGACCTCACGCCGCAGGTGGCGCTGATCGCCGCCGTGTCGGCCGACCGCGACGGCAACCTCTACACGGGGCCCAACACCGAGGACACGCCGACCGTCGTGGAGGCGACCAGCTTCAAGAACGGCGTCGTGGTGGCGCAGGTGAACGAGATCGTCGACCGCGTGCCGCGCGTCGACATCCCCGGCGATCGCGTGCATTTCGTGGTGGAGGCCGGCCGGCCCTTCTACGTCGAGCCGCTCTTCACCCGCGACCCCGGCGCGGTGACGGAAACCCAGATCCTCACCGCCATGCTGGCCATCAAGGGCATCTACGAGCCCTACGCGGTGCGCCGGCTGAACCACGGCATCGGCTTCAACACGGCGGCGATCGAGCTGCTGCTGCCGACCTACGCCGAGCGCCTGGGGCTGAAGGGGAAGATCTGCACCCACTGGGCGCTGAACCCGCACCCGACGCTGATCCCCGCCATCGAGGCGGGCTGGGTGGAGCAGATCCACTCCTTCGGGTCGGAGGTCGGCATGGACGACTACATCCGGGCCCGGCCCGACGTGTATTTCACCGGCGCCGACGGCTCGCTGCGCTCCAACCGCGCCTTCTGCCAGACGGCCGGCCTCTATGCCTGCGACATGTTCATCGGCTCGACGCTGCAGATCGACCTCGCCGGCCATTCCTCCACAGTGACGACGAGCCGGGTTGCGGGCTTCGGCGGCGCGCCCAACATGGGGTCGGACCCGCGCGGGCGCCGCCACCCCTCGGGTCCCTGGCTCAAGGCGGGCGCCGAAGCCGACCCGGACGCTCCGGCGCCGCTCCGCCGCGGGCGCAAGCTCGTGGTGCAGATCGGCGAAACCTTCGGCGAGAACAACGCGCCGCTCTTCGTCGAGACCCTCGACGCGCTGAACCTCGCCGAGAAGCTCGACCTCGAACTCGCCCCCGTGATGGTCTACGCCGACGACACGACCCACGTCGTGACCGAGGAAGGCGTCGCCAACCTCCTGCTCTGCCGGGACGCCGCCGAGCGCGAGCAGGCCATCCGCGGCGTGGCGGGCTACACGGAGATCGGACGCAAGCGCGACCGCGCCTTCGTGGAGCGCCTGCGCGAGCGCAAGGTCATCCAGCGGCCCGAGGACCTCGGCGTCGACCCGCTAGACGCCGACCGCAGCCTGCTCGCGGCGCGCTCGATCAAGGACCTCGTCCACTGGTCCGGCGGGCTCTACGCCCCGCCGGCGAAGTTCCGGAACTGGTGAGGCTCGGCGATGGAGAATCTGACCTACCGCCACAAGGCCAGGGCCCGCGCGCCCGGCTCAAAGCCGTCGGCGCTCGTCGGCGTCGTGGCGTCGGGCAACCTCGAAGTCCTGGCCGAGCGCGTGCTGGCGGACACCGACTGCGAGGTGTCGATCGCCACGACCGCGAAGGGGTTCGGCGACGTGTGGGCCGCCGTGGTGGCGGACTTCGTCGAGCGCCGCTCGCCAGGCGGGCTGCGCCTGTCGATCAACGACGGCGGCGCGCGCCCCGACACCGTGGCGCTGCGCCTGTCGCAGGCCGTGCGCTCGCTGGAGGACGGCCGATGAGTCCCGCCCCGAACGCCGCGCCGGGGGGCGCCTCGGAGCGCGGCCGCGGCGGCGTGAGCTGGTACGAGGCTTCGGCCCGCCAGCGCCTTCGCCTGCTGCTCGACGAGGACAGCTTCGTCGAGTTCGTCGGCCCCGAGCAGCGCGAGACGAGCCCGCACCTGCACGTCTTCGACCTGCCCGAGCAGTTCGACGACGGCATGGTGGCCGGGCGCGGCCTCCTGGAGGGCGCGCCCGTGCTGGTCGCCGCGCAGGAGGGTCGCTTCATGGGCGGCGCCTTCGGCGAGGTCCACGGCGCCAAGCTCACCGGCCTGCTCCGCGCCGCGCGCGACCTCGCCCGCGCCGGGAAGGCCGTGCCGGTGCTGATCCTGTTCGACACGGGCGGCGTGCGGCTGCAGGAGGCCAACGCCGGCGAGCTCGCCATCGCGGAGATCATGCGGGCCATGATCGAGGCGCGCGCCGCCGGCGCCAAGGTGGTCGGCCTCGTCGGCGGCCGCGCCGGCTGCTTCGGCGGCGGCGGGCTGATCGCCGGCTGCTGCGCGGCGCTCGCCGTGTCCGAGCAGGGCCGCATCGGCGTGACGGGCCCCGAGGTCATCGAGACCAACCGGGGCGTCGAGGAGTTCGACGCCAGGGACAGGCCGCTCGTGTGGCGCACGATGGGCGGCAAGCACCGCCGCCTGATCGGCGGCGCCGACGCCTTCGCGGACGACACGGTCGAGGCCTTCCGCGCCGCCGCAGTGAGACTGCTCGGCGATGCCGCGCCGCTGACCCTCGCCACGCTGAGGAACGAGCAGGACCGGCTGCGCGCTCGGCTCGACCGCTACGGCGCCTGCGCGGACGCCCGGGACGTCTGGGCCGCCGGGGGCGTCGACGACGCCGCGGCCGTGCCCGGCATGGCGCCCGACGACTTCATCGCCCTCGCGTCGCGCGTCGCGGAGCCCGCCCTGAATGCCCGATAGCATGACGCTCGACGAGATTCTGCCCTCGCTGTTCCCCAACGGCCACGCCGTCGCCCGCGCGGGCGGCCTGCTGACCGGCACGGCGACGCTGAAGGACGGCGGCACGGCGGTCGTGGTCGGCGTCGAGGGGCGCACGCCGCTCGGCGTCGACGGCGCCCTGACGCTGGCTGCTCACGTGCTCGACGCGCTGGAGCGCGGCGGAGGAGGCCCGGTCGTGGTGCTGGTCGACAGCGACAGCCAGCGCATGAGCCGGCGCGACGAGCTGCTCGGTTTGAACGAGTTTCTGGCGCACCTCGCCAAGTGCCTGATCGTCGCCGACCTCGAAGGCCGGCCGACGGTCGGTGTGCTCTACGGCCACACGGCGGCGGGCGCCTTCATCGCGACCGCGCTGGCCACGCGCGTCCTCGTCGCGCTGCCGGGCGCCGAGCCGGAGGTCATGGACCTGCCGTCGATGAGCCGGGTCACGAAGCTGTCGGTCGAGGTGCTGAAGGAGAAGGCGCAGTCGACCCCGGTCTTCGCACCGGGCCTCGACAACCTCGCCCAGACCGGCGCCGTGCTCGAGACCTGGGACCCATCGACGCCATTGGCCGACCAGCTCGCCGCGGTGCTGGCCCGCGCCGCGGACGGCGATCGGCGCGACGCGCTGGGGAAGGAGCGGCGGGGCCGGCCCAAGGCGGCCGACATCGCCGCACGGGTGCAAGAGCTCGCCACCCGCGGGGGCTGAGCGCCGGTCCCGCTCAGCCGGACAGGCCGAGCGCCGCCCGCACCTTGGCGGAATAGCCGTAGACGTCGTCGCGCAGGCGGAGCTGGCCCGCCTCGTCCACGAAGGCCGTGAAGTAGTTCATGTGGACCTGCACCGGCCGCGGCAGGTTCACGGTGCGCTCGCCGCCGCCCACCATGCCCTCGACGCGCGCCTCGCTCCAGCCGCGGTCGCGGCCGAGCACGGCTTCGGCGAGCTTGAAGGGCTGGTCGACGCGCACGCAGCCGTGGCTCAGCGCCCGCGCGTCCCGGCTGAAGTAGCCCTTCGCGTTCGTGTCGTGCAGGTAGACGGAGAACTTGTTCGGGAACAGGAACTTGATGCGGCCCAGCGCGTTGCTGTCGCCCGGCGGCTGGCGCACGTAGGTTTCCCCGCCCTTGCGCACCACCTCATAGCCGTGATCCGCGAAGTAGTTCGGATCCGCGGCGAGCTTCGGCATCATCTCCTTCTCGACGATGGAGAGCGGCACGTTCCAGTACGGGTTGACGATGATGTATTTCATCGTCTCGGAGAAGATCGGCGTCTGGTGGTCGGGCTTGCCGACCACGACGCGGGCGTGGTGGATCGGGCGGTCGCCGTCGAAGACGTCGAGCGAGTAGTCGGGGATGTTCACCACGACGTAGCGCTGCCCGAGGTCGCGCGGCAGCCAGCGCCAGCGCTCCATGTTGGCGAGGATTTCGTTCTCCAAACGGCGCGGCTGCCCGCCCGACAGGCTCGCCACCGTGCGCGGCGTGAGCACGCCGGAGGCCGGCATGCCGTGGGCGCGCTGGAAGTCCGCGACCGCGCTGGCGACGCGCGTGTCGTAGACCTGCCCGTCCGCCCCGGCGGAGGCACCGATGTCGAGCCCGAAGCGCGCGCGCAGCAGCGGCACGCGCGCGTCCTTCATGCCGGGCTTCAGGGCCGGGCCGGCCGGGATGGGGCCGCCCGCCGTCATCTCCGAGGCGCGCCGCACCTCCGCGAGCTTGGCGCGCAGGGCGAGGTAGCCCTTGTGCGGCGGGTTGAAGCCGCGCAGCGCTTCCCCGGGGTCGGCCGCGTCGCGCAGCGCCGCGAGCACGCGGCCGGGCGGCGCCACGTCGGGCTTGGCGGCCACGAGCGCGTCGATGCGCGACGGGTCGACCCGGCCGCCGCTCGCCTGCCGCGCGTATTCGACGACCGCCTCCGTGAGCGACAGCTCGCTCTTCGCCAGCGCGGCGGGGTCGCCCCCGTCCGGCACGTCGACGCGCGCCGAGCGGAGGTCGAGCCCGTCCTCGGCGGCGCGGTCGATGCGGGCGAGGGCGGAGCGGGCCGGTGCGTCGAAGTGCCCGTCCACGACCCAGATCGGCGCGAAGCCGCGCGCGGCGTAGAAGTCGCGCACGGCCGTGCGAGCGTCGTAGCGCTTCTCCTCGGCCGCGGCGGCCGGGATGGAGCGCAGGCCGCGGAGCGGCTCGGGGCCGAGCCAATCCTCGATGGCTCGCTGAAGCGTCGCGGCGTCGAGCACGGGCGCGTCGGGCGACACGGGCCCGTAGGCCAGCGGATCGGGACCGGCCGGCCCGGCCACCGGCGCGGTGGCCGGCGCCGTCGCGGGCGCGGCGGCCGGCGATCCCGCCGCGCGCGTCGGCGGCACGCTGCCGGTCGAGGCCGCGTCCGGCGTCGCCGAGGCGAGGGGCTTCGGCAGGTCGTCGGGCCACAGGCCGGCCCCGTCGCCGGACTTGGTCGGCGCGTAGGCGTCCAGCACCGAGCCCGGCTCGGCGACGATCCGCGACAGCGCGCCGCGCGCCTCGTCGCCCGGCATGTAGTCGGAGGCGTCCGGCAGCATGGCCGACTGCGCCCCCGCGGGATGCGGCTTGCGCGGCGCGGCCGCGGCGCCGCCGGGCGCGAGCAGCGCGCCGGCGAACAGCAGCGCCGTTGAGGTGAGGAAGGCCGAGCGGCCGCGCTGCGCTGTCATCCCGGAGGGATCCCCGTCCGAGGCCCGGCCGGGACGGCGCCGCGCCGTCCCGAGCCTGCCCGCGTTCATCTGCATGAGGTCAAACGCCGCCCGGGGCGGGAAAGCAACGCCGGCCCGCGCGGAAAAGATGTCGAAGGACGCATCCGCGCGGCACCGTGGTGTCGCGATGACAGGTTCGGGTCAGGCCGCGGCCTCGTCGCCCTCGTTGAGGCCGAAGTCCTTCATCTTGCGATACAGGGTCGAGCGGCCGATGCCGAGCTTGCGCGCCATCTCGCTCATCTGCCCGCGGTAGTGGGCGAGCGCGAAGCGGATCAGCTCCGCCTCCATCTCCTCCATACGGCGCACGTCGCCGCAGTCGTCGAGCAGCTTCATGACGTTGGGATCGCGCACCTCGACCTTGACGATCTCGCGCAGCACGGCGGCGGGCGCCAGCGCCGGCACGGCCGGCACGCGGACGTCGAAGCCCTCGACCTGCGCGGCGATCTGCGGGAACTCGGCCACGGTCAGCTCGCCGCCGTCGCACAGCACCACGGCGCGGAACACGACGTTCTCGAGCTGGCGCACGTTGCCGGGCCAGCCGTAGCGGCTGAGCAGCGCGACGGCCTCGGCCGAGATGCCGGTGATCTTCTTGCCCTCCTCGGCGGCGAAACGCGCCGCGAAGCGCCGGGCGAGGTCGGGCACGTCGTCGCGCCGCGCGCGCAGCGGCGGGATCGTGATCGGGAACACGTTGAGGCGGTAGAACAGGTCCTCGCGGAAGCGGCCCTGCTTCACGAGCTCGATGAGGTTCTGGTTGGTGGCCGACACGAGCCGCACGTCCACCTTGACCGAGCGCTTGGCGCCTACGGGGTCGACCTCGCCCTCCTGCAGGGCGCGCAGCAGCTTCACCTGCGCGTCGAGCGGCAGCTCCCCGATCTCGTCGAGGAACAGCGTGCCGCCGTTGGCCTCGACGAACTTGCCGAGGTGCTTCTCCGTGGCGCCCGTGAAAGCGCCCTTCTCGTGGCCGAACAGGATCGACTCGATCAGGTTCTCGGGCAGCGCGCCGCAGTTCACCGGCACGAAGGGCCGGCCCTTGCGCTCCGACGAGCCCTGGATGGCGCGGGCCATCAACTCCTTGCCGACGCCCGACTCGCCCTCGATCAGCACGGGGATGTTGGAGCGGGCGGAGCGCTCGCCGAGCCGGATGGCGCGGCCCATGTCGTCGCTCTTCGTGACGATGTCGCGGAACGTCAGCGCGCCGGAGGCGCGGCGCGTCATGCGGCGCACCTCGTCCTCCAGCGCGTCGAAGCGCAAGGCGTTCTTGATCGACACGGACAGGCGCTCGGCGCCGACCGGCTTGACCACGAAGTCGACCGCGCCGGCCCGCATGGCGGCGATCACGGTGTCGATGGTGCCGTGGGCCGTCTGCACGATAGCCGGCACGGCGATCTTGCGCTCGCGCAGGCGGCGCAGCACCGCCATGCCGTCGACCTCCGGCATGGCGAGGTCGCAGATCAGGAGGTCGATGGGCTTGCCGTCGGGCGCTTCGAGGCGGCGCAGGGCTTCGGCGCCGCCGTCGACCACCTCGGACTCGTAGCCGAACCGCCGCACCGTGGCTTCGAGCAGCCGGCGCTGCACGGGGTCGTCGTCGACGATCAGGATGGTGGCAGTCATGCGTCCCCGATGTGGCCCTGACCCTCGGGCCTCGCCGCCCTCGGCCACGGCAACATCGTCCACGAGGGTAAACCCGCACTTAACGGGCGATCCGATGCACCGCCCCCCGCCGTGACGCCGCCACGGGATGGGCCTATGGGAGGCCGACGAAGCCGAACCGGATGGACCGATGTTCCCCACCCGCCGTCCCGCCCAGCATCAGGCCCGCACCGGCGCGGACGCCGCCGCGCTCGGCGACGTGCCGCGCTGGTCCCTCGCCGACCTCTACCCCGCCATGGACGCGCCCGGCTTCGCGGGCGACCTCGCCGACGCGGCGCGCGGCGCGGAAGCCTTCGCGGCCGACTACCGCGGG
The DNA here is from genome assembly GCF_021730615.1 of Lichenibacterium dinghuense. Lineage (NCBI taxonomy): Bacteria > Pseudomonadati > Pseudomonadota > Alphaproteobacteria > Hyphomicrobiales > Lichenihabitantaceae > Lichenibacterium > Lichenibacterium dinghuense. Next base: position 5,219,152 of record NZ_JAJLMN010000001.1, on the reverse strand, counting down.
CAGCTCGCCGCGATCGCGGAACGGCCCGACGCCGCATCCCGCCTCGCCGAGGCGGTCGGGCGCTACGAGCGGCTCGACGAGGCGCTCGGGCGCGCCGCCTCCTACGCGCAGCTCCTCTACACCGAGGACACGGCCGACGCAGGCCGAGCCAAGTTCATGGCCGACGCCGGCGACCGCGTCACCGCCGTGTCGTCGAACCTGCTGTTCTTCACGCTGGAGCTGAACGGCATCCCGGACGCGACGCTCGACCGGCTCGCCGCCGAGGAGCCGCTCGCGCATTGGCGGCCCTGGCTCGACGACATCCGCAAGGACCGGCCCCACCAGCTCGACACCAAGCTGGAGCAGCTCTTCCACGAGAAGGCCGTGACGGGCCGCGCCGCCTGGACGCGGCTGTTCGACGAGACCATCACGTCGCTGCGCTTCACCGTCGACAGCGCGGAGCTGGCGCTCGAGCCGACGCTGAACCTCCTCCAGGACCCGGACGGCCGCGCCCGCGAGAGCGCCGCCGCGGCCCTGGCCGAGACGCTGGGCGCGAACGGGCGCACCTTCGCGCTGATCACCAACACGCTGTCCAAGGACCTGGAGATCTCCAACCGTTGGCGCGGCTTCGCCGACGTGGCCGACTCGCGCCACCTGTCGAACCGCGTCGAGCGCGAGGTGGTGGACGCGCTGGTCGCGGCCGTGCGGGGCGCCTATCCGCGGCTGTCGCACCGCTACTACCGCATGAAGGCGCGCTGGTTCGGCCGCGAGCAGCTGAACCACTGGGACCGCAACGCGCCCCTGCCCGCGGCGGCGCCCGCCATCGTGCCCTGGGCGGAGGCGCGCGACACGGTGCTCGACGCCTACCGGGGCTTCTCGCCGGTGGTGGCCGACATCGCGCGGCGCTTCTTCGACGAGCGGTGGATCGATGCCGAGATCCGGCCCGGCAAGGCGCCCGGCGCCTTCTCGCACCCGACCGTGCCGGCCGTGCACCCCTACGTGCTGATGAACTACGGGGGCCGCCCGCGCGACGTGATGGTGCTGGCGCACGAGCTCGGCCACGGCGTCCACCAGACGCTGGCGGCGCCGCGCGGCGCCCTGATGGCGCAGACGCCGCTGACCCTAGCCGAGACCGCCTCGGTGTTCGGCGAGATGCTGACGTTCCGGGCCATGGTGGCGCGCGCGAGCACGCCGGCGGCGCGCTTCGCGCTGCTGGCCGCCAAGGTCGAGGACATGCTCAACACGGTGGTCCGGCAGATCGCCTTCTACTCCTTCGAGCGCAGGCTGCACGAGGAGCGCATCGCGGGCGAGCTGACGGCGGCGCGGATCGGCGAGCTGTGGATGAGCGTGCAGGCCGAGAGCCTGGGTCCGGCGATCCGGCTCGGGCCGGGCTACGACACGTTCTGGAGCTACGTGCCGCATTTCGTGCACTCGCCCTTCTACGTCTACGCCTACGCGTTCGGGGACTGCCTGGTGAACTCGCTCTACGGCGTGTTCAGCGCGTCGCCGGAGGGCTTTGCCGAGCGCTATCTCGCGCTGCTGGCCGCGGGTGGCACCAAGCACCATTCGGAGCTGCTGAAGCCCTTCGGCCTCGACGCGCACGACCCCGGCTTCTGGAGCATCGGCCTCGGCGTCATCGAAGGGCTGATCGACGAGCTGGAGAGGCTGCCGGCGCCGTGACGGTGCCCTGCCGCCGTCATCGCGAGCGCAGCTAAGCGGTCCGGCCGTCGAGAGCTGCCACCGGTGTGCGCCGGGCGGGACGTGCGGTCTGGATCGCTTCGCTCCGCCTCGATGACGGCCGGGGCACCCGGGATCCGGCTCCATCAGTTCAGCACCCTCTTGGCCTGCGGGCAGTCGAGCGAGAAGGCCGGGATCTCGGCGTCGAAGGAGCCGCCCCGGTCGTCGACCATGCGGTAATGCCCCTCCATCACGCCCGACGAGGTCGTGAGCGGGCATCCCGAGGTGTAGCGGAAGGTTTCGCCGGGGTTCAGCACCGGCTGTTCCCCCACCACGCCGAGGCTGCTCACGGTCTCGACCTTGCCGGCGGCGTCGGTGATGATCCAGTGGCGCGCCACGAGCTGCACGGTGCGCCGCCCGAGATTGGCGACCTCGACCGTATAGGCCCACACGTAGCGGCCCTCGTCGGGCGCCGACTGGTCGGCGAGGTATTGCGGCATCACCGTGATCTGGATGTCGCGCGTGACGGCTGTGTACATGGTCGACCCCGGGGCAGGCGGGCTATCATGCCGCGCCCCGCCCCGGCCGTCACCTCATTCGGCGGCCCTGGCCAGCGGCGCGCCGCCGCTCGCCGCCGCGGCTCCGCGGCGCAGATCGTCGATCAGATCCTCGACGTCCTCGAGGCCGACGGACAGGCGCAGCATGCCCTCGGAGATGCCGAGGCCCTCGCGCACCTCCTGCGACAGGCGCTGGTGCGTCGTCGTAGCCGGGTGGGTGACGAGGCTCTTCGCGTCGCCGAGGTTGTTGGAGATGCCGATCACCTCCAGCGCGTTGGCGAAGCGGAAGGCGCCGGCCTTGCCGCCCGCGACCTCGAAGGCCACCAGCGTCGATCCGCCCTTCATCTGCCGCCGCGCCAGCGCGTATTGCGGGTGGTCGGGCCGGCCGGGGTAGAGCACCTTGGTGACGCCGGGCAGCTCCGCCAGGGCGTCGGCGACGCGGGCCGCCGCGGCGGTCTGGGCCGCCACCCGGACGCCGAGCGTCTCCAGCCCCTTCAGCAGCACCCAGGCGTTGAAGGGCGACATGGAGGGGCCGGTCTGGCGCAGGAGGTTGTGGACGTTCTTGTCGATGAAGGCCTTGCTGGCCAGGATGACGCCGCCGAGGCAGCGGCCCTGCCCGTCGATGTGCTTGGTCGCCGAATAGATCACGCAGTCGGCGCCGAGCTCGAGCGGGCTCTGCAGCATGGGGGTGGCGAAGACGTTGTCGATCACCAGCGTCGCGCCGCCCGCGTGGGCGATCTCCGCGACGGCGGCGATGTCGTAGATCTCCAGCGTCGGGTTGGTGGGCGATTCGAGGAACACCGTCACCGTGTTGGGCCGCAGGGCGGCGCGCCACTGGTCGAGGTCGGCGCCGTCGACCAGCGTGCAGTCGACGCCGAAGCGCGGCAGCAGGTCCTCGACGATGTAGCGGCAGGAGCCGAACAGGGCCTTGGCGGCGACGACGTGGTCGCCCGCCTTGACCTGCCCCATCATGGCCGCTGTGACGGCCGCCATGCCGGAGGCGGTGGCGCGCGCATCCTCGGCGCCCTCCAGCAGCGCCATGCGCTCCTCGAACATCCGCACGGTGGGGTTGGAGAAGCGCGCGTAGATGAAGCCGGGGTCGTCGCCCTTGAAGCGCGCCTCGGCGGCCTCGGCCGTGTCGTAGATGAAGCCCTGCGTCAGGAACAACGCCTCCGAGGTCTCGCCGAAGGGCGTGCGCAGCGTGCCGCCGTGGACGAGGCGGGTGGCGGGGTGGAGGGACTTCCGGTCGGTCATGGCGGGCTCGATGGGTTGCGTGGGGAGAGTTCTACGCCTCCCGGCCGGTGAGGCAAGGGGCGCGGACTGAAAAAAAGAACGCTGCGTTCGTTTTGGCGAAGCATGGGTGCTGGCCCGGACGGCTCCCTGCCCTCGCAGCCGGAGGAACCTCGACAGAGCCTTTCCGTCGGCGGGCACGCGTGCCGGAGTTCACGGAGGTCGCAGGGCTCGGTGAGGTGGTCGTCGGCGCCCCTCTCCAGCCCAACCGCGCGGTCGACGGGGCTGGCCGTCGCGGTGAGCAGGATGACGGGCACGGCGCTGGTGCCCTTCACGAAGCGCACCAGCGACAGGCCGTCCTCGTCCGGCATGTTGAGGTCGAGCAGCACGAGGTCGGGCGGGCGCTCGGCCATCAGGCCGCGCAGCGCCGCGCCGCCGTCGAGCGCCGACACGTCGAAGCCCTGCAGGGCCAGGTAGTCGCCCACCATGGCGCGCGTCGCGGCCTCGTCGTCCACCACGGCGACGTGCCGCCCGCCCTTGGCCTCCGTGCCTCTCGCCTCGGCGTCCATGCCGTTCTCCTCACGCCGTCGCGGGCAGTCGCAGCACGAAGCTCGTGCCGCGGCCCGGGCCGTCAGACTCCGCCAGGAGCGCGCCGCCGTGGAGGTCGACGATCCGCTTGGCGCTGAACAGCCCGAGGCCGGTCGAGCTTTCGCCGCCCATCGGCTTGGCCGACAGCCGCTGGAAGCGGCCGAACATTCGCCCGAAGTCCTCCGGCCTGAGGCCGGAGCCCCGATCGGTGACGCGGAGCGCAACGCCGTCGCCGTCCCGCGCCGCCTCGGTGACGATCTCCGCCCCGAGGGGGCTGTACTTCACCGCGTTGCTGACGATGTTGTCGAGCGCGTCGCGCAGGCGCTCGGGATCAAAGCGCGTCGGCAGGACGTCGGGGGCCCGCACCGCGATGGGCGTGCACGCGGCCCGGGTCGGGGATCCCGGCGCTCTGCGCGGCGCGCTGGAGGTCTCCTTCGCGCACCTCGGCCCGGCGCTGGTCGACGTGGTGACGAACCGGGCCGAGCTGACCATGCCGCCGAAGATCACCGTGAAGAAGGCGGTCGGCTTCAGCCTGTGGGTCGTCAAGGCGGTGCTGAACGAGCGCGGCGACGAGGTGATCGACTTCGCCCGCACCAACACGCTGTCGAGCTTCCTCCGTTGAGGTAGGACGCCTGCGACGGCAGGAGCCTCGCAAGCCGTTGACCCGGATCGACCTACCTGCCGGTCGCTCGCCCGAGTACCGCGCCGCCTTCGGCGACGCCGTGCAGCACGCCCTGTATGAGGCGCTCGGCGTGCCGATGGCCGAGCGCTTCCAGGTCATCGCCGAGCACGGGCCGAGCGGCCTGGTGATCGATCCCGGCTACCTCGACGTGGCGCGCTCGGCCGAGGCGGTGAGCATCCAGGTGTCCCTCAACCACGGGCGGGATGCCGAGAACGAGCGCCGTTTCTTCGCGGCGCTGGCCGACGCATTCCACGCTGCGGTAGGCCTCCGTCGAGAGGACGTGGTGGTCAACCTCGTCGAGGTCGGCCGCGAGGACTGGTCTTTCGGAGACGCCGAGACCCATCTCGCGTGGGCCGAAACGTCCCTCCCTCAAGCGCTTCCAACAGGAGCTCGGAACGATGATCCGCTGCGTACGCATCTGGACCGGAGACGACGGGAACTCCGCCTTCGAGGAAGGCACGATCGACCTGCCGAAGGGCGAGCGCGGCGACGTTCTGAGAGCCTTCTCTGATTGGGGCTCTGGAGGTCAAGCGCTCCTGTCAGGTTTTTTGTCCCGTTCCCGCGGGTCACACGCTTCTCTTCGCGGTCGGCGTTTCGCCGCCGCATGATGGGGTCAGTCCGGCTCGGTCCCTCGATCTGTTTCACGACCTCGCGACGTCGCCGCGGGCTCAAGACTCTCAACGAGGTGGCCTTACCGATCGTCCCCACGGGAACGGTCCACATCACCCTTTCAGGTGAAGCTCGTGCGGGTGGCGGCCCGCGGTGTCCTCCGAGCGTCAGGCAACTACGGTGGCGGGCGCGGTGGTCGGCCCGGTGCCGAACCGAAAGTCGGTACCGTCGCTCCACATCCGGTGCAGGACCACGGCCAGCTTTCGGGCTACGGCAACGCGCGCCCGCGCCATGCCGCGATGCTTGGCGATCGTCATGCCCCAGGCCCGCAGGCTGGACCATTTCTGGCTGCGCACGAGCAACGCGTTAGCGGCCTCGTACAGGGCCGTTCGCGCCAGTTCGTCGCCGCATCGGCTGATCTTGCCCTGAATGTCGGTCTCGCCCGACTGGTAGCGCGAGGGCGTCAGGCCGAGATGGGCACCGACGTCGCGCGAATGGCCGAACCGATCGGGTCGGTCGATCGTGGCGCGAAACGCCAGGGCGGTGATCGGGCCGACGCCGGGTGCGCTCATCAGCCGCCGACAGATCTTTTCCTCGCGCACGATCTTCAGCACCTGTTTTGTCAATCGGGCGAGCTGCTGGATCATCGTCGACAGTACAGTGAGCAACGGCTCCACCATCGCCAGCAACGCTGTGTCGTCCGAGCAGAGTTCGCGCACACGCTTGTCGAAGGCCGCCCGGCTCGGCGTGCCGACCTTCAGCCCGGCTTCCCGAAGCATGGCCCGAACGACGTTCTCGATCGACCGCATCTCGTTCAGCACCGTGCGGCGTGCGACCAGCAGCGAGCGCCACAGCCGGCACTGCTGCGACTTGACGTGCACCTGCCGGAACCAGCCGGTGCGCATGATCTGCGCCAGGGCACGCGCGTCGTTGCGGTCGGTCTTGTTGGGCATGGTCTTCATGGCGGCGTTGGCCTGCCGTGTCTCGATGCAGACCGCCGCCAGCCCCGCCGCGCGCAGGCCCTCGTGCAGCCAAGCCGTCAACGAGCAGGCTTCGAGGCCGATCCGCTCGATCGGCAGCTTCAAGCCCTGCAGGGCCGCAACCAGCGGCCCTGGCGCGCTCGCGGCGCGCAGCTCCTTCACGATCCGACCCGCGTCATCGACCACGCAGATCGCGGTCTCTTCCAGGGACACGTCCAGTCCGGCATAGTACGTCATGGTTGCTCCTGTCGCGATGCTTGTGGCCGCTCGACACGGACCACGTTGAACCATCCGGGCAGGAGCAGCCACCGTTGGGCCTGGGCTGGAGCCCCAATCACCCCATCTGACCCAAAAGGATGGATGACGTCGTCCTGGTTGTGTGATTCAGAGCCGGCGAGCGAGCGGGCAGGATCACCATGTGGACCGACGAGCAACGAAAAACCTACAGGCGCCTGGGTGGCGGCTTTCCGAGCGATGTCACGGATGCGGAGTGGGCCGTGCTGGGGCCGCTGATCCCGGATGCCACTCCGGGTGGCAGGCCCCGCAAGACCGACATGCGGTCGGCGATGAACGCGCTCCTGTTTCTGCTGCGAACCGGCTGCCCGTGGCGCTATCTGCCGCGGGATGGCTTTCCTCCGCGTTCGACGGTGTACAACATCTTCCGCAAGTTTCAGGCTGACGGCACGTGGCATGCGATCTGGGACCAGCTTTACCCGATGCTGCGGGAGCGCGAGGACCGTGAAGGTTCCCCTTCCGCCGGCATCATCGACAGCCAGACGATCAAGTCGGCCGAAAAAGGGGCTGTAAAGCCGAGAAACAGACCGCCGACGCAGCCGACGCGGTGGGTTACGAGCCTGGAAAGAAGGTGAAAGGTCGCAAGATCCACGCGCTCGTCGACACACTGGGTTTGCCGATCCGCCTCGTCGTCCACTCGGCAGGCGTTCAGGACCGCGACGGCGCGGCGCTTCTGTTCGACAAGATCAAGCTCCGGTTTCCGTGGCTGGAATGTGTATTCGCCGACGCGGGCTATAATGCGCAACAGACCTATGAGGCGGCAGCGAGCAATGGGCTGCGGCTGGAGGTGGTCCGCCGCAATCCCAAGGCGGTCGGCTTCGAGGTGATCAAGCGCCGGTGGGTTGTGGAGCGGACCTTCTCCTGGCTCGGGCGGAACCGGCGCCTGGCCAAGGATTTCGAAAACCTCGCCTCGACCCTGCTCGCCTTCGTCACCCTCGCTGCCATCCAGTTCGGCATCCGGCGACTCGCGCGATCGTAGGCTTTTGGGTCAGATGGGGTGATTGGGGCTCCAGCCCAGGCCCAACGGTGGCTGCTCCTGCCCGGATGGTTCAACGTGGTCCGTGTCGAGCGGCCACAAGCATCGCGACAGGAGCAACCATGACGTACTATGCCGGACTGGACGTGTCCCTGGAAGAGACCGCGATCTGCGTGGTCGATGACGCGGGTCGGATCGTGAAGGAGCTGCGCGCCGCGAGCGCGCCAGGGCCGCTGGTTGCGGCCCTGCAGGGCTTGAAGCTGCCGATCGAGCGGATCGGCCTCGAAGCCTGCTCGTTGACGGCTTGGCTGCACGAGGGCCTGCGCGCGGCGGGGCTGGCGGCGGTCTGCATCGAGACACGGCAGGCCAACGCCGCCATGAAGACCATGCCCAACAAGACCGACCGCAACGACGCGCGTGCCCTGGCGCAGATCATGCGCACCGGCTGGTTCCGGCAGGTGCACGTCAAGTCGCAGCAGTGCCGGCTGTGGCGCTCGCTGCTGGTCGCACGCCGCACGGTGCTGAACGAGATGCGGTCGATCGAGAACGTCGTTCGGGCCATGCTTCGGGAAGCCGGGCTGAAGGTCGGCACGCCGAGCCGGGCGGCCTTCGACAAGCGTGTGCGCGAACTCTGCTCGGACGACACAGCGTTGCTGGCGATGGTGGAGCCGTTGCTCACTGTACTGTCGACGATGATCCAGCAGCTCGCCCGATTGACAAAACAGGTGCTGAAGATCGTGCGCGAGGAAAAGATCTGTCGGCGGCTGATGAGCGCACCCGGCGTCGGCCCGATCACCGCCCTGGCGTTTCGCGCCACGATCGACCGACCCGATCGGTTCGGCCATTCGCGCGACGTCGGTGCCCATCTCGGCCTGACGCCCTCGCGCTACCAGTCGGGCGAGACCGACATTCAGGGCAAGATCAGCCGATGCGGCGACGAACTGGCGCGAACGGCCCTGTACGAGGCCGCTAACGCGCTGCTCGTGCGCAGCCAGAAATGGTCCAGCCTGCGGGCCTGGGGCATGACGATCGCCAAGCATCGCGGCATGGCGCGGGCGCGCGTTGCCGTAGCCCGAAAGCTGGCCGTGGTCCTGCACCGGATGTGGAGCGACGGTACCGACTTTCGGTTCGGCACCGGGCCGACCACCGCGCCCGCCACCGTAGTTGCCTGACGCTCGGAGGACACCGCGGGCCGCCACCCGCACGAGCTTCACCTGAAAGGGTGATGTGGACCGTTCCCGTGGGGACGATCGGTAAGGCCACCTCGTTGAGAGTCTTGAGCCCGCGGCGACGTCGCGAGGTCGTGAAACAGATCGAGGGACCGAGCCGGACTGACCCCATCATGCGGCGGCGAAACGCCGACCGCGAAGAGAAGCGTGTGACCCGCGGGAACGGGACAAAAAACCTGACAGGAGCGCTTGACCTCCAGAGCCCCAATCAGAGAAGGCTCTCATAGGCGTCCACCAGCGCCAGGACGGCATCCACCAGGGCTCGGGCCTCATCGGTAACGGGCGAGTCTGCCAGCCGCGCGTAGATCGGCTTGATGATGGATGGAGCGTCGACAGCCAGGTGGTCCGGGAAGGATTGTGTCTCGATTGTGGTCATTGATTGGGATGCAGAGGTCGAATCAAGGCAGTAAGCCGTTCGGTCCAAGGCGAGATTTTCCTATCGGTGTAGATGGTTAGGATGGGACCGAAGCGCCCACGACACCTCGGATACCGAACGGGTGCCTGGGGCCTCGGGGCTGTTGTGAGAGGGCAATGGGGATGCCGTCCAATGACCGCCTGCGAGCGGTGAGAGCCGCCAATAGGCTCCGCAGGAGTTCAGGAAGCCCTCTCCGGGGAAATGACCACCTTGACCATGTGCTCCCGGAGCGTCTTCAGCGAGTGGCCGCTTCCGTACCGCTCGCCAACGGACTTAGGCGGTGTGGACGAATTTGACCAAGCACAGTCCTGCGGCGAAAGCGACGATGGATCGGAAGTTTCTTGCGGTCTTCTCGCATCGGAGGGCGACGCGCTTGAAGCGCTTCAGCCGACCGATGCCCTGCTCGATGCGGGCCCGGGCCTTGTAAAGGGTGCGAGCGAAGAAGGCCGGCTTGTTCTTCTCGTTCGCTTTGTGGGGGATCACAGGGGCGATACCGCGCGTCCTCGCGGCGTCTCGGTTGGCTTTGCTGGCATAGCCCTTGTCGCAGATCACGGCACGGGGCTGAAGATCGGGGCCGATGTCGAGCAGGGTTTCGAAGTGTTGCCCGTCGGAAGCTTCACCGCCGGTCAGATCAAAGGCGATGATGTCGCCGGAAGCGTCGGACTTGGCATGGATCTTCGTGGTGAAGCCGCCGCGAGAGCGACCGAGGGCTTGTCCGTGCTGCCCCCTTTTGCGCCGGCTGCCGACACATGGGCGCGCACGATAGTCGAGTCGAACATCTGAACGAGATGAGCGGTGTCGCTCATCGACGCGAGCGTGTCGAAGAAGGCTTCGAACACGCCGGCCTGGCTTAACCGATCAAACCGCTTCCACACGCTGTTCCACAAACCGAAGCGCTCGGGCAAAGCGCGCCAGCGAACATTTTCGACGCTGAAAAAATGAAGCGCTTCAAGAAAAAGCCGATCATCTGTTGCCTTCCGTCCCCGCCGGGGAAGGCAGGCGCGGAACACCGCGAGTGTATGCGTCCAGTCTTGCTCCGTCATTCGCGTCGACATCGATCTCACCCCCCGAATGCCTCGGGGCATGAGAATCAGACCTGAGCCAGCAAGGGAATCCCCAAAAGCGTTGCTGCTCTAAATTCGTCCACACGGCCTAGTGCCGTGGCCGTCGATGGCGTCTCGAATGTCCTCCGGGATGCCAGCCTCCCGCATCCGGTCCCGCATGGCGTGCCGGAAACTGTGGGTGGTGCCCTCCACTCCGGGAAGCGTCTTCATCCACTTATTCAGAGTGGCGGAGGCGTGATTGCCCTTGACCTTCCCGTCCGTTGCGTAGCGGGGGAACAACCACTCACCGTGGTCCTTCACCTTCGCAGCTTCAGCCATGGCCCGAGTGGTGCCCCAAAGCGCTTCGCCCACCAGGGGGACACGCCGAGCACTCACTTCCGTCTTCACGCGCCTGCCAAGGGCACGGTTCGCGCGAATGATGATGTGGGGGATGGTATCGGTGAGGAACACGTCCTCCCGCCGTAGGCCCACGATTTCGCTGAGCCGCGCCCCGGTGTCGAGTTGGATGGACAGGATGTGGCGGCGGTCGTCGTCAGACTTCCGACAAGCGACCATAAGGGTCCGCAGTTCCTCAAGGCTGAAGGGGAGGCGGGGCGTGGCGTCGATGCCATCTCGGGCGATGATGATGCCCTCGAACGGGTTGACCATGGTGAGGGAGTGTTCCCGCTTGGCCATGTTGAAGACGGCCGACAGGACCCGGAGGCGCCGCCGAACGGTCGCGGTCTTGTTGCCCTTCGCGGTCATTGCGTCCCGGTAGCAGTTCGCTTGGTCGCGCGTGTAGCTGGGCAACGGGCGGTCACCGGCCAGCGCCATGAAGGCATCCACCGGCAGATTGGTGTCCCGCTGGAAGCGCTCCTCCCCACCTTCCTTGTGCAGCCGGAAGTACGTCGCGCGGGCATCCGTGAGGGTGATTTCCTCCGGGGCCTCGCCATCGCGGTAGAGGCGTTCCCAGGGGAATCGCATTTGAAGTTCTGGGGTAGCGTGGTGGTGCCTTGAGTGGTTTGAGATGGCCGATGGAGGCCGTTGATGAACTTTGTGATCTCGATGCTTCGGGACGTTCCCGACCCGCGCACCGGCAACGCGACGCGTCACAGCCTTCTCGACGTGCTGACGATCGCGCTCGTGGCGTCGATCTGCGGCTGCGAAAGCTGCGTCGATTTCGCTGACTTTGCCGAGGCCCGAGAAGATCTTTTCCGCGAGTTTCTGGAGCTGAGCAACGGTCTGCCGAGCCACGACACGTTCTCGCGGCTATTCCGTCTGCTCGACCCTGAAGCTTTGTCGCGCTGTTTTGGACGTTTTCTGGACCATGTCGGCACAGACGGGTCAGGCGTGCTGGCCGTGGACGGCAAAACGCTGCGACGTTCCTTTGACCGGGCGGCCGGCGCCTCTCCGCTGCACGTCGTCACGGCCTTTGCGGCCGACGCGCGGCTCGTGCTGGGTCATCGCGCGATGGCGGCGGGCGAGAACGAGATCGTGGCGGCCCGCGCCCTTCTGGGCTGCCTGGATCTCGGCGGCACGCTGGTGACAGCCGACGCGATCCACTGCCAGCGCGACACGGCCGCGGCCGTGCTGGAGCGGGGCGGCGACTATCTGTTCTCGCTCAAGGCCAACAGCCCCGCCATGTTGGCCGATGTCGAAGCCTTCTTTGCCGCGCCCGACACGCGGAACGCGCTGAACTGGCACAAGACGGTGGATGCCGACCACGGACGCATCGAGCGGCGGCGTCACGCGACCACGCAGGATGTGTCCTGGCTGTTTTCCGACCGGCGCTATGCGGGCGAACCCGCCATGCCGGGCCTGACCACCGTCGCCGTGGTGGACAGCACTGTGGAACGCGACAGACAGACGAGCCGCTCGCGACGCTACTATCTGTCCTCGGCGTGCCTTGCGCCCGAGCGTTTCGCCGCTGCCGTACGGGCGCATTGGAGCATCGAGAACAGCCAGCACTGGGTGCTGGACACGACCTTCGACGAGGACCGCGCACGCAACCGCAAGGACAACGGCCCGGAAAATCTCGCCGTGCTGCGTCGCTTGGCCCTCAACGTCCTGCGCACGGCGAGGCCGGACATCTCGATCAAGCGTAAACGCAAAAGGGCCGGATGGTCCGACGCCTTCGCACGATCCATCCTCGCCCAAATACGATAGCCCTGGAGGCGTTCCACCTCCCGGTTGACAAGCGTGAGGAACTTGCGCCGGTGAACCGCCCCGGGTTTCTCGGAGGCTGATTGGCTTGGAATTTACGCCGCCATCGGGGGGGCCTCAAGCGCGGCGTAGAAGGCTGCTTCGGCTTCGGCCGGCGGAACGTTGCCGATCGGCTCGAGCAGCCTGCGGTGATTGTACCAGTCGACCCACTCAAGTGTGGCATATTCGACGGCCTCGAACGACCGCCATGGACCCCGCCGATGGATCACCTCGGCCTTGAACAGGCCGTTGATGGTTTCAGCGAGGGCGTTGTCGTAACTGTCTCCTATGCTGCCGACAGAGGGTTCGATGCCGGCTTCGGCAAGTCGTTCTGTGTATTTTATGCTGACGTATTGTACTCCACGGTCAGAGTGATGAATGAGAGCGCCGACAGGTCGGCGCTGGTGTAGGGCCTGCTCCAGGGCGTCCAGCACGAAGCTGGTCTGAGCGGAGCGCGAAGCTCGCCAGCCAACAATGCGGCGGGCGAACACGTCGATGACAAAAGCCACATAGACGAACCCGGACCAGGTCGCGACATAGGTGAAGTCCGACACCCACAGCGCGTTGGGACGAGGGCCTTGAACTGCCGGTTCACCCGGTCGAGCGGGCAAGCCGCCGAGGGATCCGGCACTGTGGTGCGGGCCTTTCTTCCCCTCACAACCCCTTGCAGCCCCAAGACACGCATCAGGCGCGCCACCGTGCAGCGGGCGACGCGGATGCCCTCGCGGTCGAGTTGCCGCCAGATCTTCCGCACCCCGTAGACGCCGAAGTTCTCGTCGAACACGCGGCGGATCTCGACCATCAGCGTCGCATCGCTCCTGGCCCGCGCCGATCGCTTGGTGGGGTCGGCCTGCCGGGCCGCGTGCGCGTGGTACGTCGACGGGGCGATCGGCAACACTTTGCAGATCGGCTCGACCCCATGAGCATCCCGATGCTCGTCGATGAAGGCTTTCATGTCCGTGAGCGGCGGTCGAGCTCCGCCATGGCAAAATACGCGCTCGCCTTGCGCAGGATCTCATTCGCCTGCCGCAGCTCGCGGACTTCGCGTTCCAGCGCCTTGATGCGCTCGCGCTCGTCCGATGCAGGGCCAAGCCTCGCGGCTTTGCTGCTCTCTGCTTCCTTGATCCAATTGCGCAGGGTTTCCCCCGAACAGCCGATCTTGGACGCGATCGAACGAATGGCCGCGTGCCGCGAGCTGTGCTCGCCTTGATGCTCCTGCACCATCCGGACCGCGCGCTCGCGGACCTCGGGAGAAAACGGGGGTGTGCGCTTCGTCATGGCTCCAGTCTCGCAAGATCAGGAGCCTCCGGGAAACCCGGGGCGGTTCACGGCCCCGTCGCCGTCTTGGTGCCGGGCTTCCTGGAAGGCGCGCCCATGCTCCCGCTCAAATGACTCGAGGACGGTCCACCACCCATCCGAGCCATCACGCCCCCCGCCCGGCTGAAGCCCGAGGGCAATCAACTGCGCCTTTGCCGCATCCCTCACTTGCTGGGGCGTGTAGGTGCCGCTGACGACCTCGGGGGACCGCAGGGAGGCCCAAAGGGCTTCATGCTCGGCCGTGAGCTTGGAGGCGCGCGGGGCGGCTTCCTGAGAGTCCCTGGTCTTCAAGCTGAAATCGAGATGGGTCTTCCCGCCCTGATTCCCTTCAAGCCCCTTCGGGACCCGCATCCGCCAGTGAAAAACCCCGCTCTTCCCGCGGACGACGTTCCGATTGGTGATGGTCATGCCGCCCGCTTTGAGCACGACAACGGACATTGTGATACCCCGCTTGATACCGCAGGGGTTTTCAGTGGTCCGCGAGGAGCATCTAAGGGGCTGTAAACACAGCAGAAATGCCACAAGAAGGTGGCGCACCCGTCAGGATTCGAACCTGAGACCTCTGCCTTCGGAGGGCAAACGCCTGACCTGCCATGGGCTGCCACGAGATGCCGGCACCGCGGTAAAACAACGACTTACGTTGCCTCCGGTTGCCAATAGATGCCACAGATATCATCTCGCGCGGTAGCCCCGTGGTAGCCCGAGGAGATGGGACATGGCCGTCAAGCTGACCCTGCAATCGGTCAAGACCGCCGAGGCCAAGCCGGCCCGGTACATCGTGTGGGACACCGCGACGAAGGGCTTCGGCCTGCGCGTGAACGTTGACGGGTCGAAGACCTACATCCTCAAGTACGCCTTCGAGGGGCGCCAGAAGTGGCACACGATCGGCAAGCACGGCTCGCCGTGGACCCCCGAGACGGCACGGAAGGAAGCGCTGGACGTCCTCGGCCTAGTCCGGAGCGGGATCGACCCGGCGGACGCCGCACGCGAGCGGAAGGCGGCGGGGGTCACCGTGTCCGACCTCTGCGATCAGTACCTCGCCGCGGCGCGGGCGGGTCGTACGCTGACCAAGTTCGACGTGCCCAAGAAGGCCAGCACGCTCGCCACCGACGAGGGGCGCATCCGCCGGCACATCAAGCCGCTGCTCGGCAAGAAGCTCGTCCGCAAGCTCACCGGGAAGGACGTCGAGGACTTCCTCCACGCGGTCGCGGCGGGCAAGACCGCGGTCGACGAAAAGACGGGCAAGCACGGCCGCGCCATCGTGGAGGGGGGTAAGGGCACCGCGACACGGACCGTCGGGCTCCTGGGCGGGATTTTGACCTTCGCCATGAAGGAGGGGCTCCGGTCGGACAACCCCGTCAAGGGCGTCCAGCGTTTCAAGGATGGCAAGAACACCCGCTTCCTGTCCGGGCAGGAGTTGGAGCGGCTCGGGGGAGCGTTCGAGGCGAGCCACGCGGATTGGGACCAGTTCGAGGCGATGCACGCCGACTGGATCGCCGCCGGACGGAAAGGGGCGTCACCGCGCCCGCCAGATGCGGCGAGCCCGACCGCTCTGGCGGCGATCAAGCTCCTCCTCTTCACCGGCGCCCGCAGGTCGGAGATCCTCGGCCTGGAGTGGGCGCACGTCGACCTCGACCGAGGTTACCTCCACCTCCCGGACAGCAAGACCGGAGCCAAGGACATCCCACTCGGCGAGCCGGCCGTGGACCTCCTCCGCGCGGTGCCGAGGCTGAACGGCTCGCCTTTCGTCTTCCCCGCTACACGCGGCGACGGCTCCTACAAGGGCCTGCCGAAGGCGTGGGCGAAGCTATACGCCCGCGCCGGCCTAACCAAGACGCGGATCCACGACCTCCGGCACTCGTTCGCGAGCGTGGGGGCGTCGACCGGCAGCAGCCTGCTCATGATCGGTTTCCTCCTCGGCCACAAAGACCCCAAGACGACCCAACGATACGCCCACGTCGCCCACGACCCGGCGAAGGCGGCGGCCGAAAACGTGGCACGATCGATCGTCGCTCAGATGAAAAGATCCGGAGCGGAGTAAAGCAGATAGATGGTTAATCCGAGTAAGTCCGCCGTATGACCGGTCCACGAAGCCGAGGTCTACTGCAAGATGACGTGTCTCCGACCTTGCGGGACGGGTCGAGATCGGCGAGGATGCTGCTGCCCGGTTGGCTTTCGAAGCCGCGTCCCGGACGAAGAGGTCCATCCGGCCCGCCGCGCCCTTGTTGGGAGGCGCGTGGTGGCGAGGATGGGGAGGACCGTCCTCGCATGAACCGCCCCCCCGGGGCTGGTCGCGGGGCGGGCCATCGCCGGATGGACCTCAAATCACCCTCGGATGATCTCGATACGGGGCCACGGCCTCGACCGATCGGGGCAAGCCTTGCCACGACCGATGGCGCCGCGTCCGGACGGATATAGGCCGTGATCGCGTGTTCTGAGCGATGAAGCGACGGGGGCGGATTTTCCGACCGGCGGCTTGCTCATTTTGCTCATTTAATCGCGCACGAGGGAAAGCCGCCCATGAAGGCGATGTGGCCCCGTGTGGCCCGGGATCCGGCGCTGTCCGGCCTGCGGC
Source organism: Lichenibacterium dinghuense (assembly GCF_021730615.1). NCBI lineage: Bacteria > Pseudomonadati > Pseudomonadota > Alphaproteobacteria > Hyphomicrobiales > Lichenihabitantaceae > Lichenibacterium > Lichenibacterium dinghuense. Next base: position 5,202,799 of record NZ_JAJLMN010000001.1, on the reverse strand, counting down.
CGACATGATGGACCGCCACACTTGTGGCCGAGACGGCTTGGGGTCGGTCACCCCGCACCCTGGGGCGGGGTCGTGTGCCCGATCGGGCCCTCATCCGACAGATTGAGGCCGGGTGGTGGCCCATCCGATCCAGCCCATGTCCGACACCGTGCCGGTGGCCTCCACGAAGCCGTGGCCGTCGGCACACAGATAGCGGGATGGCTTCCCGACCGTGGGGTGACCGATGGGTGGTGGCTGGCTTCGACGAAGCCGTGATGGTCGCCTCACAGGCAAATGGAGGGGCCTTCCGATGCCTGGGGGGGTCGATACCCACCCGGGCGTGCACCCGGTCCACGGTGCCCCCGATGGCCCCTGGGACCTATGTCGTGACCCGCCTCACGTCGCCTCGGATGCTTCTCCCCCATGAATGGTGATGGTGGTCCGTGGCCGGCGGCGCGGCGGATCACATGAACCGGGAAAAGGCAGAGGCTCGGGGGCGGGCGTGAGGGTCGAAGCGCAAGCCGATCGTTCCCCCCTCGATCGCTTCGAACGTGATGCCGTGGTCCTCGAACGCCCCGCGGATGGCTTCGGCCTTCTTGGATGAAGGTCGGGGCTGTGCGGCGTCCTCGAAGCGCTTGACCGTCGACACAGACAGGCCGGCGGCTCTGGCGAGGTCCATCATGCTCCATCCGAGCATGCCCCGGGCGCCGCGGATCTGGGCGGGGACGATCGACGACACGGCTTCCATCCTCAGGCAGGTTGCGGACACCCGGAGGTTACGACCGTCTGCATGCAAAGCTGCAACACCGTGATGGAATAAGGTTCACGGCGCCGGGCGCGGGCGTTTCGGACTGGTATGAAATGTCGCACTATGGGAGTGTAACCCGCCGCCGTCTCCACCCCGAGGCACTCGACGGTTGGGGGAGGTTCGCGCCCTCGCCGGTACGGCGGGAGGCAGGTATGCCGAGATTTTTCTTCGACATTACTGGTAGCCACGGCTTGCACCGCGACGAGGTCGGCGACGACCTCGACAGCTTCCATGAAGCCCGGGAGCTTTGCCAGACCATCCTTCCAGATATCGCCCGGGATGAACTGCCCGACGGCGAGCAGCGCACGGTCGCCTGCGATGTCCGCGACGCGATGGATCGGACCGTCTACCGCGGCAAGCTGACGTTCGAAGGCACGCGGGACCCGTAGCCGGGCGGCGCGGCCGGCGCATGAAGCGGTCGATCCTCTACTCGCCGCAGATGCCGACGGTCTGGGTCTCCCCATGAACACATCGGCGGTGAGGGCCTGAGACCTCACCCTCGCTCACCTCACGTGACGCGTGCACTCCGTACCAGCTTCCACGAGGATCATGGCGATCCGATCGGGGGAGATCTCTCCAGTAACTTTTCGACGGGCGACGGTGACCAACCGGACGAGCTGGACCTCATAGCCGGTCGAAAGATCACTGGGCGACGCTGGGCGTGACCTGCTCTTGGCTGCGGCGAAGGGCGGCGGCGTTGTTGTGGGTGCGGTAGTAGTGCGAGGCGCCCGAGCCGGCCGCACAACCCGCGGCAGCGCCGGCGATGCCGTGGTGGACGGCGTGACCAGCGATGCCGCCCACTATGGCGCCGGTGATGCAGCCCCGCGCCTCGGCGGCGGTGGAGACGGCGGCGAGCGAGCCGGCGAGCACGGCGACAGCGATGAGCGAACGCATGAGAACCTCCACACCCTGGGATGTCTTCCAACTCCTCAGCTCCGCCCCGGTTGCGTTGCGTCCGACCCTGTCCCGGGCGGTGCGGCCGTCGCATGAAGCGGCGACAGATAGGCGCTCAAGGGCCGCAAATGGAGGGAAAGACGTGCAGATGTGGAGGAAGCCCCGGCGTAACCCCCTGCGGGATATGAAGATCTCCAGCCGGAAAACCATTTGAGAGTCGGGCCGTGGTCGCCGGGGCTGTCCAACCCCATCCGGGATGCCTGCACGAAGCCGGGCTCGGGGCGGCGCCGGTCGCGGTGAGGGTGGTCAGATAGTCTGGATCGAGGGACGGGCCGGATCCGGTGCCGGGGCTCCTCCGGTCCACCGCGAGGGCGGCGGCTCGGGGAGGGCAGCAGCGGAAGGCATAGCCAAATGGGGTGGGAAGGGAGGGGCAGGGGGATCCCGGGCGGTCCCCGGGCAGGGCCGGCGGCAGCGGGCGGCTCCCGGCTCCGCTCCCGGCGGGTCCGGCGGCGGGGCGGCTCCCTCTCGGGGGCCGGTCTCCGGCTCTCCCCTTCTCCGGCTCCCCATCTCGGGGTGGGGCGACGCTGCTCGCCGCCCCTTCCCCACTGAAATCTGAGAAAGGGATGAGCAGATCACCCCGGCGCTCCCAGAGTTTCGGGGCCGATTTTCACCGCAAAAGCGGTAGGAAGAGCGGGTTCGGCATGGCGTCGGAGCCCTTCGACAGCCCAGACTCAGCCCTCGAACGCGATTTCTGGCGCGGCGTCGCGCCGCACCATGCCGTCGATCGCCGCCGGCCGATCCCCCAGTGAGAGGCCGCCTCGGCCCGGATGTCCAACGCGATCCGCTCGCACACCTCCGCGAGAGGCTCACCGGCGAGGGCGATGGCGGCTGCGAGGCGGCGGAGAAGGTCCGCGTTGGCCCGGATGGTCTCGGCGGACTGGATGCTCGGCACGGCGACGAGGCTCCTCGGGCTGTCGGATGGGTTCGGCACCCGGGGCGGGGCCGTGGGCCGACAGGCGGCGGTGGAGGGCAGGCCCGGCCGAAGGCGGGTCAGTGAAATATCCCTGCCGCGGTCAGCACGGCGCACGTGGGTTACGGATCTCAAACTGTCTTCATGAAATCCTCTTCTTCGCGTCGATCCCCTCACCCTGACGCATGCCGGATTCCTGTTCAAACGCATGCAGTTGCAAAGCACGAGGTTCTGCACGGGGCTCCTCGAACAACTGAACCTCGTGCTGGACCTCGTGCTGCATGTCGGTGACCGGAGCAGAGCGGGTTGGCTCGGCGCGGACAGCCTTGAGACTCTGTCGAACGGTGGCCAGAGGAGGTGAACATCTAGCCCGCTATCGGCCGACGACATGGGCGTGGTGTCACCGCCCCATGCGGCCGGCGAAGGTCCCCGTCGGGTTGCCCACGGTCGATTCCTGTTGAACAACGTGGTGTTCATGATAGCGAGGAGCGGCATCATGGGGCTCTCGCCGAAGCCGTCCATCCGACCGCCAGCATCACCGGACCCGCCACCGGTACAGCGACAGAAGCCCCCGCAACTGGACGAGGACTCGCCGGACGAGTCGCCACCCCCGGACGATGAAGAGCCGCCTGACGAGTCGCCGCCGGATGGAGAAGGGGCCGAGGCCGCGTTCATGGACGCCGAGGTCTTGGCCGTCTAGGCGGGGACGTCGGCAGGCTGCTCGACCGATGAAGCGGGCGGCGGGGCATTATATGCAGACCGCATCCCGGGATCGGCGGGCGCGGCGTCGTACGCGGACCGCATGCTCGGGTCGGCCTTGGCGCCGGGCACCTGGGCGTGGCCGGGGCGTCGTACGCGGACCGCATGCCCGGGTCCCAACCGGTGCTGACCCTGTCCGCCGGGTTCGAGCCGGTGGGCACCTGGGACGATGAAGCCGCCGCAGCTCCGGCGTTGGCGGGGGCTGCGGGACCGCCCTGGGGGTTGTTGGTCGCGGCGGCCTTGGGCGAGTCGACGGCCGGCGGGAGGCCGCCCAGCGTCCCACCCGCGACGGGCTGCGCCCCGGCGTAGTTCTTGGCGTTCGGGTTCAACGGGTTCATGTCGCCGAGCGGCTGGCCGTCCCTGCCGTTCACCGAGCGATAGTTGTCCGCGTCCGCCTCGCCGCCCCGCCGGTCGCCGACCTTGATCGTGGCCTGATGGGCGGCCCATCCACTGCTGCTGGACCTTGATGCCGGTGACCTTGCCGTCCCGGTCGCGCTCGTATTCAGCGAGCGCGGCTGCGTGCGTGGTCCCCGCCCCGAGCTTTCCATGGCTCGCGGCGATGACGTCCCGCGCGTGGACCCCGACGCCCTAGCCGCCGTCGTACCTGTCGCTCTGGTTGCCGTGCCGGTCCATGAAGGTGGCGATGGGCGTGCCGATCGGCATCGAGCCGTCGCTGACCTTCCCGCCCGCCCGCCAATCGCGGAAGCCCTCCTTGATCCCGGCCGCCTGCCAGGCGAGGCCGACATACTCGACGGACCTCATTGAGGGGTTGAGGTTCTGGATCCTGTGGGCGAGCTGGTCCGTGGTCTCGCCGGTCCGTGCCGTCGGGACGTTTGGGCTGGCTGGCGCCGGCTTCATGTTAAGAATCGACGCCGAACATGCACATGTTGAATTTAGCGGGAGACTACACGATGAGCTTATCTCTAAGTTGACGAGACCATCGCTTCGTGCGTCAAAGTGTCCTGCCATCGGGGTCGGACGTGCGGAGGCTTGAATGGAGAGTCAGGACTTGGCGGACCTTTTCTACGAAGCCGCTTTGGCGCCCGACCTCTGGCCCCGAGCATTGTCGCTCTTGGCTCGACGCTTCGATGGCCCTTGCGCGGTTCTCATCGCAAGAGGGCCAGATGGTGTACGGTGGGCCACTTCAACCGGTGATGATCACTACGTGCGCGATTACCTCCACGAGGGGTGGGAAGCTCGCAGCGACAAAATTCCACGTGCCGTGAAGCTTAATCCAAAGGCGTTCATCACCGGCGAGGATATCTACACTCCCGAAGAATTACTGACTGATCCCGCATTGGAAGGCTTTTATTTGCCACGGGGCATCGGGGCTGAATTCGCGACATTGTTCGACATGCCGACCGGAGACCTCATGGTTGTTTCAGTCCAGCGTCGGTTCGGATCGCCCGCTCAAGATGCCCGCTCGCTCGCCACCGCAGAGGCGCTGCGACCACACCTCGCCCGGGCCGCTCTGATTTCCGCAAGGCTCGGCCTGGATCGTTCCCGAGGTGCGGTGGAGTCGCTCGCCGCGCTCGGCATCCCCGCCGGCTCCCTCTCGGCCCGTGGTCGCGTGATCGTCGGCAACGAACTCCTGGCAGCACTCACCCCCGGAACGGTGAGGGAGGTTCGTGGGCGCCTGACGTTCGTCGATCGGGACGGCGACGCCGCCTTAGTGCGGGCGCTCGAAGAGATGCGCGCAGGGTCTGGAGTCGCGGCGGGATGTTCCATACCCATCGCCGCTCCTCACGGTGGCACCCCGTCCGTGGCGCACCTTCTTCCGGTGACGGGGGAAGGGCGCGAGGTTTTCGTCGGCGCGGCATGCTTGGTGCTGATCACGCGCGCATCCCCGCTCTCATTCCCGGATGGGCGCCTGCTTGTCTCGTTGTTCGGCCTGACACCTGCGGAGGCGCGTGTCGCGAGGTCGACCGTGACCCTCGGTGGCGTGCCCGCCGTCGCGGAGGCTCTGGACCTTTCCCGCGAGACCGTCCGCTCTCAACTTCGGGCGGTGCTAGGAAAGACCGGGGTCTCGTCCCAACAGGGCCTCACGACCCTGCTGGCGTCGTTGGCGGTGGGTTCGCCTATCAGGCGTGGAACTTAAAGTCCGAACGGGAGAGGTCACCCACGGCCACGTTAGTCAGAGTGAGCTTGTCGCCGTGATTACCCGTGATCACGGTGTCCATTCCCACTTGGGACGCGCTTGCGAGCACATCGGCGAAGGACGAGAATTCTGATCGCGAGAACGACAAGGTGTCATGGGCGTCACCCTTCGCGAGAAAGTTTGTCACCACATCCTGCGCCAGCCCCCGCTGAAAGACGAAAGTATCGCCCCCGCCGATTCCGGTCAGAGTCCTCTCGCCGCCGGACGCCACGCGCTGGATCTCGGTCTGGTTGCCGTCCGAGTCATAGATGTCTGAGTAGGACTTCAGTCCCTTCGCTCCCACCGCGCTGCCGGCCACGTGGTCGACCTCAAAACCACCGTCGTCGAGCTGCTTGAACGTTGACTGGTCCTTGACCGAACCGTTCCGGTTGAAGTCAGTCGTGCCGAGATATGTGTTGCCACCATCGGCGTAATAGTCGGCCGAAGCGCTGCCCTTCTTGCCGGGTAGGCGAAGGTCGATAAGGCTCGATGTTTGTCCTGAAAGGTTCCCCGCTGCGTCGGTCGCGGTCGCCACAATATCCCCATGGTGTCCGGCCTTGAGCGTCGCAGTGCCAGTCCACTTTCCGGAGGCATCCGTCGTCACCGGGGTGCCGATGGAACTGCCATTCTCCGACAAGCTCACCGACGAAGGGCCATTTAGATCACTCGCGGTTCCGGTGAACGTCACCGTCCTCGGTCCGGTCAGCGTCACTTTCGGATCGAAGGTCGGCGCTGTCGGGGTGGTGTCGACTGTCAGCGTAGAATTGCCCGTGGTGCCCACTCCAGGGTTTCCCGCCGCGTCCGTCGCCTCAGCGTGAAACGGTCCATAGATCCCATCGGGGAGTTGCACGGTCGCTTGGTAACTTCCGTCTCCCTGTATTATGCCGGGCGCGATTGGTGTCTTGGAAGTACCCGAATAAAACTCGACCCCCGCGACGCCGATGTTGTCGGTCGCATTGACTGATAAGGTGATGGACTTGCTGCCCGTCAATCCGGAAGCGCCCGATGGGACCGGCGTGGCGGTGACTGTGACAGCCCCGACGACCGGCGGAGTTGTGTCGGCTGCCGCGGAAGCCGCACCCGAGGCCGCGATTACTTCCGGGAGCCCTGATATTCCTCCGGTCAGCGATCCCGCCGCGCTGGTATAGATTTGTGTGGCATCGTCGGAGGTGAATGCTTGTCCCGCCGTGCGAGTCCCGTTACCGAAGGCCGTCGTGGATCCAGAGGTGCTCGTGCCTCCCTGGCCGGGAGCTCCAGACGCGTCCCGCGAGAGCAGGGTGACCTTCGGAGCCGCGCCAGTCAAGTCGGCCACGTAGACCTGAGTGCCGCCGGTGCCGCCGTTAAGATTGGTCGCCGTGCTAGTAAATTCGACGTACTTGCCATCGGCCGAGATGATAGGGTTCGAATTAATCCCGGTCGCCGCTGTGCCGTCGGGGGCGAGGGAGACCAGGATCGGGTCGCCGCTCCCGTTCCGTTTCACGTAGATTTCTGACTGCCCATTGCGGCTGTTGACGAACGCCACGGTGCCCCCGTCAGTTGAGATCGAGGCTTGACCGTTGTCGCCTGCGAGCGCGGTACGTCCGTCGGCCATCGACGAGGCGAGGGTCAATGAAGTCCCGCCAGATGCCACATCCTTGATGTAGACCTCGTCATTTCCGCCGGAAGCAAATCCGAGATTGGTAGCCCTGGACTCGAAGGCTGCCCTGTCGTGGGCGGCGTCGGAGATCGAGTCGAGGTATGCGGCGGCATTTGCCGCCCCTTGCGATCCGACGGAGATGACGGTGGTGGCGCCTGTCGCCATGTCCCTCTGGACGGCCTGCGCGACCGGGGATCCGGTCACGCTCGTGGATTCGCTTGTGAACGCGACGATGGGCGCGCCGCTTCCGGCTGAGGCGATCGCGGCGCCGTACTGGTTCCCGTCCATCGCGGTGCCCGTCACCTTGGAGACCAGTTGCGTCGTCCCGGTCTGTGTGTCGCGTAGATATACCTCGTTGTGCCCATTGACCGGGTCCGTCGTGAAACCGGTGGAGCGGGTGTCAAATACGACGTAACGACCGTCGGATGACAGTGTCACGCCGTTGACCGCAGCATTAGCGGCGTCGCCTCCTGTCGAACGCGACGCGAGAAACGGAACTGACCCGTCCGCGGTCGACGTCACGTAGGCCTGTCGTACCCCGTTGCTGTCGTATGCTTCGAAGGCGGCCAACTTGCCATCGGCCGAGATGGATGGGTCTGAGGCCAACCGCGCCGCTTGGCCCGCGGTGTCGTGAGAGATGATGGTCATTGTTCGTCCCGTCGTCCCGTCGTCCCGCGGGGTCCTCGGGTCGGTGGTGATCCATACGACCGGCCCCCACCGATCGGCGACGTTGGTCGCGGGGACAAGCTAAGAAGGACCGCTTGGGGCGGTCTTCACCCGATTGGGTGAAGACCGATGAAGAATAAGCATTTCCATATGCGAAGCCCGACGCGCTCAGATCGCTGAGGGCGCGCAGCTCCGGCCCACTCCCTGGTGCCCGGGGCTGCGCACATCGATGAAGATGATTCCTGTCTGGGCACTCGATCTACTGAGCGGTTTGGTGGAACTCAGCGAAAGGTCACGACTCGCCGAGATGGACCTCGCTGGACACCCTCACGAGGCTCATCGCTGTAGCCGCGATCCTGTTCCGCCACGCGAGGGGTTCGAGCCATCTTTTCGGGATGGCCGACGCGCCCCACTTGGCTCCCGCAAGCGCCCCGGCCACGGCCCCCACGCTATCGGCATCACCCCCGAGCGAAACGGCAGACACGAGGGCCTTTTCGAACGTCCCCGAGCCCTCGACGGCCCACGGTGTCAATCGGCGTTGAAATTTGACCCCCTATCGGCGTCCAATGTTGACCCCCTTGCTGCAATCTGAGGCGGTAGCGGCCGCCCGGCGAAGCGGGTCAGGGTTGCGCAGCCGGGCGGCTGCGGTGGCGTGATGCTCAGGCCGAGGCGCGGTTTTTGAAGCGCCAACTCTCGTTGCCGGTCTCGACGATCTCGCAATGGTGGGTGAGCCGGTCCAGCAGTGCGGTCGTCATCTTGGCATCGCCGAACACGTTCGGCCATTCACCGAAGGCCAGGTTGGTCGTCACGATGACGGAGGTCTGCTCGTAGAGGCGGCTGATGAGATGGAAGAGGAGTTGCCCGCCAGACTGGGCAAAGGGCAGATAGCCGAGTTCGTCGAGCACGATGAAGTCCATGCGCGACAGGTAGTCGGCCATGCGGCCGTGGCGGCCGGCGCGGCCTTCGGCTTCGAGCCGGTTCACGAGGTCGACGACGTTGAAATAGCGGCCACGGGCGCCGTTGCGGATGCAGGCTCGGGCGATCCCGATGGCGAGGTGAGTCTTGCCGGTCCCGGTGCCGCCCACCAGGACAGCGTTGCGCTGGTGAGCAAGGAACTCGCCGCCGGCGAGATCGCGCACCAGCATCTCGTTGATGAGCGTGCCTTCGAACCGGAAATCCTCGATGTCCTTGGCTAAAGGCAGCTTGGAGATGGTGATCTGATACTTGATCGAGCGCGCCTGTTTCTCGGCGATCTCGGCCTGCAGCAGATCACCGACGATGCGTTGCGGCTCGTGCTGGCGCTTCAACGCCGTGGTGATGATCTCGTCGTAGCCGGCCTTCATGCCGTAAAGCTTCAGGTCCACCATCGTGGCCAGGATTTCGGAACGTTCCATCACATGATGCTCCTCAGAGTGTCATAGCGCGCGCAGTCGGCGACGGGCTCGTGCTGCAGGCGCAGCGCGTCAGGGGTATCGATGGTGATGACGCGCGCGGGTTCGCGGCGTCGGGCCAGGATGTTGAGGATGATGTCGGCCGAGTGGACGCCGGCTTCGAGCGCCTCCAGGCAGGCAGCCTCGACGGCCTCCAGCCCGTCGTCCATGGCGGCCGTCAGCAGGCCCACCATCTGGCGATCGCCATCGTCGGCGCCGGCGAGCTTGCGCCGGACGCGCTCGAAGGCGGGCGGCAGCACCAATCCTTGAACGGCGCCCCGTTACGCAGGGCGCCGGGCTTGCGGGCCAGCACCGGCACATAATGCCAGGGCTCGAATACGGTCTCGTTGCGGCCGAACCTGCGAACATGCTCGCCCACGACATGGCCGCCCTGGCGCAACTCGATCCGCTCCGCATAGGCCCGCACTTCGACGGGGCGGCCGACGGCGCTCGCCATCACCGAGTAACGGTTGTTGTCGAAGCGGATCAGGCACGTCTTGGACACCGAGACCGGCACGGCGTGGAAACCGTCGAAGGCGCCGACATAGGGCACGAGGCTCGGCCGCTCCGCCTCGAACGCCTGCCAGACCGTGATCTCCTTGTTCTCGGGATGGGGATGGCCCTTGGCGTAAGCGACGCACTGATCGAGGAGCCACCTGTTCAGCTCCTCGATGCTCTTCACGCGCAGGCGGGGCGTGAAGAAGCGCTCGCGCACCAGCCGACACGGTTCTCGACTTGGCCCTTCTCCCATCCCGACGCCGGCGTGCAGGCGACGGGATCGACGAGATAGTGAGCGCACATCTGCTGAAAACGGCGGTTATATTGTCGTTCCTTGCCGACGAGGATCGTTTCGACTGCCGTCTTCATGTTGTCGTAGATGCCGCGGCGGCAGGCGCCTCGAAGAAGGCGAAGGCCTTGTCGTGGGCGTCGAACACCATCTCCTGGCTTTCGCGCGGATAGGCCCGCGCAAACAGCATGCGGCTGTGGCAGAGCCGGACGTGGGCCACCTTGATGGTGACGGTGGTGCCGTTGATCAGCACGATCTCGTGGCTCCAGTCGAACTGGTAGGCCTCGCCCGGATCAAAGCTCAGCGGCACGTGGGCGGCGGCCGTCACCGCGACCCGCTCGCGCCGCCAGCCCCGGGCGTAGCGCCGGACAGCGTCGTAGCCGCCCGCATAGCCGCGGCCGCGCAGATCCTCGAACACGCGGATCATGGTGAGCCGCTCGCGGGCCGCCTTGCTGTCGTTGGCGGCCAGCATCTCGTCCAGATCAGCCCGCCACTGCCCGAGCTTGGGCATCGGCTGGACCTCACGCTCGTACTCGAACGCGGTGCGGCCGGTGCGCACCACCTTGCGCACGGTGTTCCGGGACACGTGCAGATCCCGGACGATCTCCTTGATGGACCGGCCTCGAATGAAGAACTCGCGCCTGATGCGCGCAATCGTGTCCACGCCTTTCATCCCCCCCACCGCCCGTCCCGCAACAAGGACGTGCAGCTTGCTCGAATTGCACTCGAGGGGGTCAAAGTTGGACGCCGATCCCCCTCACATGGGGGTCAAAATTCCACGCCTAATCACAGGTTAGAATTGCCGGTTTGTCATCGTATATATTTGTATATTCGAGAATCGGTGTCAGATTTTACTCGGCCAACGAGTACGTTATCAACTATCCTAAACCACTATCATTTCAAGATGGTGAGGATTTTAGCGAGTTCGCTAGGCAACTATTCTCTTGCGAGATCGGCAATTATAATCTCGACTTCATGCCACAAGGCGATTTCGTTCCCTACGTCAAGAGTCTCGGCATTCGCCACGGGTTTGAGGCTCATCTAAGAGTCCGTCCGGGAAGTCAGGCTGCGCAACCTATGCGACGTAGCAGCATCATGACGGACGCAGCGTAGAGGAAGGCCTTTGCGGATGCGATTGTGGCCTCCGGATCCTTCCAGAGGCGTCGATTGCGGCTGATCCAGGCGAAGAAGCGCTCAACCACCCATCGCCGGGGGTGAACCACGAAGCCGACCTGCCCGGGTGGTTTGCGGAGGATCTCGACGGCGATGAGCGTGGCGCTGTCCGGCTTGTCGCCGGCGTAGCCCGCGTCGGCGAAGGCCTTGGCGATGAAAGGATATGAACGGCGTGACTGCTTGAGCACCGGCACGGCCCCGTCGCGGTCCTGCACGTCGGCCGGCTGCGGGTCGAGCACCAGGGCGCGGCCGTCCGTGTCGACCAGGGCCGGCGCTTGCGACCCTTCACCTTCTTGCCCGCGTCGTAGCCCCGCGGACCGCCGCTCTCCGTGGTCTTCACGCTCTGGCTGTCGAGCACGGCCGCGGTGGGCGAAGCCTCTCGCCCGGCCCGCTCGCGATCCAGCATGACGAGATGGTGGTTGATGCCGGCGAACAGGCCCTCATCGCGCCACGCGCTGAAGTAGCCGTACACCGTGCTCTTCGGGGGCAGGTCCTTCGGCAACAGGCGCCAGGGAACGCCGCCCCGCAGCACATAGAAAATGCCGTTCACAATCTCCCGCAACGACCACAGCCGGGACCGTCCGAGCGGGTTGCCGGGCGGCAACAGCGGTTCGATGACGGCCCATTCGGCGTCGGTCAGATCGGTTGAGTAGCGGAGTTCGGAGCGGCTATGCTGCTCGCGGGTGGCCGGGGTCCACATGGCGGTTCCAGATCAGGTTTCAGCACCCTCCTGGAATCATCTCAGCCCCGGCCACTCAACCCCACGTGCCCTTATCGGACGGACACTAAGTGAGGTATAAAATCGAAGGGCTTCCACAATGCCGCCGCTCGCGAGATCACCACCGCGTTGTCGGCATCGTGCCCCAGCTACCATCGTACAACGGCATGGCGGGCTTCGTGAAAGCACGCGAAGCGGCGGCGGCCCTCGCCGACTTGGACCATGAACTTTTTCCTCACTCGACGAAAACGCGCTCGGATATCCGGAGCAGCATGGGGTCGAGGATCGGGCAGACCCGGCCAGTCTTTTCCGCATAGAAGGTTGCAAAATCGTCGTAGGTGTTCCGGCCGTCGCGGTGCCGCGCAGTGAACTCGTCGTGGAGCGTGCGGGTGAGGCAGACGCCGTTCTGGAGCAAGAGGCGGAACTCCGGGTAGGCAGCGTGCCCGTACAGGTGATGGGGCGCCCGTCCGATGCGTCCCGTGATGACGCACCTCATGTCGTGGACACGAAGGACAGCGACCTCCCACGCTTTGGAACGGTCGTTCTCCCGCTCTTCGGGTGACCGCTCGTCGTTCCAGCGGTGATGGGCCGCCCCGCGCGGCCGAGCCGCCTTCTGGCACGAAGGGCACCGCGGGAGCTGCCCGTTTCGGAGGGCGGCCGGCATGATCGAGTGGCGTGCGCCACCGCACTCGCGGCCGGGGCACATGAAGATGATCGGCGTCCTGGCGCCCCCGTACTCGGACAGCGGCGTGACGCCGTGCTGGGCAAGGAGCGTCCGATACTTCTCGGCGATGACCCCGTCCCGGTCGGTCGGCGGTGCCGCCTTCGGCGCCGCGGGAGTCGACGGCGTACGGCGGTTCCCCAACATCCGGCCCTGGCGAGCCAGCGTCCTGCACTCGGGGCACCGCGGGGCCACGCCCTGGTGGTGGAGCGCGCGGAAGGTGGTCTCTCCCGGCCGCCGGTCGGGGCACGAGCACAGGAAGGTCAGGCGTTGGCTCGGGCCGGTGTAGCTTGTGAACGTCGGCTCCGCGCCGTGGGCACGGAACTCGGCGATGACGGCCGCGGTGCTAAAGTGGGTGTTCGGCATGGGTGGATCGACGGGCTCGCGCGAGGGGGCTTAGAGTTACGGATCTCGTTTGTCTTTTGATGAAATACTCTTCTTCGCGGTCGAGCACAGGCAGTGTACCTCGCCGCGAAAGCTGAGTCGAAACAGGTATTTATGCCTTGCCGAGGTCCAGCACGAGGTTCGTCTGAATGCGGGGGCCTTGTGCTGGACCTCGTGCGTCACACGCCCCTGTCGACGACGCGCAACACCTTGGTCGAATGGCGGGTGTCCTTCCGCACCTCCTCAATCTCGCCCTTCAGGAGAGCATCAGCCATCACCGCCTCGAACTCGGCCGGCGATGCTCCTAATCCCTCAGCCTCAGACGTGCCGGCTGCGAAGCGCGGCGCGTAAGACTCCGCCTGCTTGTGCACGGACAGCTTCTTCGGATGGTTGTCGATGACGTCGAAGAGGATGGCGCGGAGACGTTCGCCGCGCTCCCTCGCGTCGATCAACGCGTTCGCGCGCGCGGTAGGCTCAACCGTGGTACTGCGGACGCGCCAAAAGCCACTCAGGGTCTTCTCAAGAAGGATAGGGGACGGTTCCGGTCCGCAGTTCAACTTGATCGAGGTCAAGGTCGCCTGCGTGCCGTTCTTGGGACTCCTGATGAGATGGAAGACCGAGCGACCTTGATTCACAAACTCCGAGGATCCCGCCGTCTTTCCATGATTGTTGACATGCGTAGAAGCTACGATCGCGATGTTCTGTCGATCGGCAAGCCCCTGGAGCGCGGAAAGAAAATGTCTGACGTTCTCACCCTTGTCGACATCACCAGCAATAACCCGCTTGATGGTGTCGATGACCAAAAGCCTCACACCGCCGACCGCTTCGATCTTGCGTTCGAGGTCAAAGAAATTCGGAGTAGGCCCCTTGTCCCAAAGCACGCGCCGGTCTTCGGCCCCTGGATCGTAATCTCGCGTTTCGAACAACAGATTTCCGCTCTCGTCGAGACGGTCGAGGTCCGTCGACGTCTCCTCGAACAGCGTACCAAGACGACCACGAAGGTGTGCCGATGAGTCTTCGTGGAATAAGCCTACGACGACGCCACTCCCGACAGGAAGACCGAAGAAAGGCTGGCCTGAAGCGACAGACAGAAGCATCTGAGTCAAGAGGGTCGTTTTACCAATACCCGCCTCAGCAGCGAAAATGCAAACTTCCTTGCGGGGAACCAAGCCGGGAATTACCCAATCCGGTTCACGAGGCCCTCCGTACATGAACGCCTTCACGCTTGACGTTGGAAAACCGTAGCCGGCCTCGGCGCGCCGATCGGCCTCGTAGTTCTTGCGATGCTCGATGAGGAAGTCACTGACCCCGTCACCCTCCGGCCGATGCCACGACCGTTCGAGGTCGAGCGTCGGAGGCATGGTGATCGTGTCCTCCCGCCTCCCAAGGTAGACCGTCTCCGGCCGAGGCTTGCAGATCAGATCCCTGAACGACGAAGCCGTTCCGGAGTCGGAACGCGCGCTCGTCGGATGCGAGGGGGGCGCTGATCTCGCCTCCAAGGGACGTTCATCGAGCCCGTCGAGACTCGACCCTTCCAACTCGGTCAGATCACGGCCGAGGTCAAAATCGTTGCTGTCCATGTCTATAGGCTCGCTTGTTTGGCGGCGAGCGGGCGCGTGCGGACTTCATCGGCGGGGCCGATTTCGACTTCTAGCTTGCGGAGTCGAGGACGAAGAGCTATGAGAGAGGCACAACACTGTCTCAGTAACGGCTTCGGCCGCACGCGCCCACCTCGGCAAAGGTGGGCGTCGTCGTAGATGTGGTAGTTGGCTTCACTCGTCAGATACAGGCCGGGCGTGCCGACGACTTCGAAGGCGGCGGACACGGCTCGACGTTGATGTCGGTGACGGGCCGAGTGTCCTCACGCCCGACGGCGAGGCCTGAGCGGCAGGCCCGCGGGCCGGCTCGTAGGCTCTGACGTACTCCGATACCGGTGAGACTGCGCCCATTCCATGAGGTCGTCGGGATGGTAGAGCACGCGGCGGCCGAGCCGGATGAAGACGGGGCCAGTGCCGTCCGCGCGATGGCGGGCGAGCGTCCGTGGCGCGAGCCTCAAGGACGAAGCCGCCTCGACATGGTCGAGGAGCATGTCCGAACTCGCTCGGGCCGGCGGCGAAGTGTGCGGGGTAGAAAGCGCTTCCATGGGTCTGCTCCTGGATGCCGCGCTCACGGCATCTCCTTGCACCCAAGAAAAGCTTTCCCGTAGTGGGTTGGAAGGTTCTTAGCCTTCGAGGCTGGGCCTCAGGGCCTACGAGGCCGACTACGAGTTGGTTCGCAGCGCCTTCTTTGGACCCATGAACTGCCTACCGTTGTGGGGCTTGGCTGGATCTGGTAAGCGGCTATCGTTCCTCCGGGCCTCCGCCGGATCGAGATCGACGGGGTCCGGGTCTGAGAAGTCCATCTCAGGGTCATAACCACGGTTCGCGAACTGCGGGTGGTTCATGGCTCTCGCCAACTGCATGGCCATCGCTGGGCTGATATTCAGACCCTTCCACCTCGGCTCCTTGGCGATCTCCAGGATCGCATCCCTCATCGCCTCGATCCCGAAAAGGTAGTCGGCCGAAAGGTCGAGGCGATCGGAGATTGCCAGCGCGAGCCGGATGTATGGTGGCACGTACCTCTGAGGCGGCCTCGGGGGCTGAGACGACGCCGCAGCCTCGCCGCCTCCCACCCTCATCACCGCATCGAACGCGTCCCTGTCGACCACGAGGCGGCCCGGCTCGATGCCGAATTCCGGCCGCGTCGGGAAGGCGTTCGTCCCCCATGCGATGGCTTGCCACACCGTGTCGTCCCTGAAAGCAGCCGGATGCACATCCACCGGGGGCTTGGTCGTGGTGATGAGCACGGCCGTGATGTCGCCGAGCACGAGCGCGTCCCGGACAGGCCCGCCGCGCTCCATCAACGCGAAGGCCGTGGGCGAGACCGTCGCGGCGTCGGGCAGGCGGGCGCAGAAACGTTCGATGGCGTCGAGGAGGTCGATCTCGCCCGGGGCGGCATACCTCGGCGGGACCTTCATGGAGCTGTCTGCGACGCCGTCGGCCATGTTCTCGGTAGCCCCGTGGTAGCCCGCCCCCGGCGGCCCGCGAGGCCCGAAGGCCTAAGTCGTTGAAAAGACTGGCGCACCCGTCAGGATTCGAACCTGAGACCTCTGCCTTCGGAGGGCAGCGCTCTATCCAGCTGAGCTACGGGTGCGTGTCGCCTCGGACGAATCAGGAGTAGCGCATCGCCGCCCGGCCCGCAAGGCGCCGCGCCCGCCGAAACGCGTCGGCGATGACGGCCCGTCGCGGCCCCGCCCTGTGCAAATCCCACCCGCCCTGCTAGGACGCGCGCATGACCGCGAAGACGCTCGACAACATCCGCAATTTCTCGATCGTGGCCCACATCGACCACGGCAAGTCGACGCTCGCCGACCGGCTGATCCAGCACACCGGCACGGTCGCGCTGCGCGACATGTCCGAGCAGATGCTCGACTCGATGGACATCGAGCGCGAGCGCGGCATCACCATCAAGGCGCAGACCGTGCGGCTCGACTACGTCGCGGCCGATGGCAAGCTCTACGTGCTCAACCTGATGGACACGCCCGGCCACGTCGACTTCGCCTACGAGGTGTCGCGCTCGCTCGCGGCCTGCGAGGGCTCGCTGCTCGTCGTCGACGCCTCGCAGGGCGTCGAGGCGCAAACGCTGGCCAACGTGTACCAGGCGCTCGACGCCGGCCACGAGATCGTGCCGGTGCTGAACAAGATCGACCTGCCGGCCGCCGAGCCCGAGCGCATTCGCCAGCAAATCGAGGACGTGATCGGCCTCGACGCCTCCGAGGCCGTCGAGATCTCGGCCAAGACCGGGATCAACATCGAGGGCGTGCTCGAAGCCATCGTGGCCAAGCTGCCGCCGCCCAAGGGCGACGCCGAGGCGCCGCTGAAAGCCCTGCTCGTCGACAGCTGGTACGACGCCTACCTCGGCGTGGTCGTGCTGGTGCGGGTCATCGACGGGACGCTGAAGAAGGGCGCCCGCATCCAGACCATGGCGACCGGCGCCCACTACGAGGTCGACCGCATCGGCGTGTTCAAGCCCAAGATGACGGGCGTCGAGCGGCTCGGCCCCGGCGAGGTCGGCTTCATCACGGCGCAGATCAAGGACGTGGCCGACACCCGCGTCGGCGACACGATCACGGACGAGCGCAAGCCCACCGCCGAGGCCCTGCCCGGCTTCAAGCCCGCGCAGCCCGTGGTGTTCTGCGGCCTGTTCCCGGTCGACGCGGCCGACTTCGACGACCTGCGCGCCGCCATGGGGCGCCTGCGCCTCAACGACGCGAGCTTCTCTTTCGAGATGGAGTCCTCCGCCGCTCTGGGCTTCGGCTTCCGCTGCGGCTTCCTGGGGCTTCTCCACCTCGAGATCATCCAGGAGCGGCTCGAGCGCGAGTTCAACCTCGACCTCATCGCGACCGCGCCCTCAGTCGTCTACCAGATCGGCCTGCGCGACGGCACGAGCATCGATCTCCACAACCCGGCCGACATGCCGGACGTGATGAAGATCGAGGAGATCCGCGAGCCCTGGATCCAGGCCAAGATCCTCACGCCGGACGACTACCTCGGCGGCATCCTCAAGCTCTGCCAGGACCGGCGCGGCATCCAGACCGACCTCAGCTACGTCGGCTCGCGCGCCATGCTGACCTACGAGCTGCCGCTGAACGAGGTCGTGTTCGACTTCTACGACCGGCTGAAGTCGATCTCGAAGGGCTACGCCTCGTTCGACTACCACATCACCGACTACAAGGCCGGCGACCTTGTGAAGATGCAGGTGCTGGTCAACGCCGAGCCGGTGGACGCGCTGTCGATGCTGGTCCATCGCGACCGCGCCGAGGCGCGGGGCCGCGCCATGGTGGACAAGCTGAAGGACCTGATCCCGCAGCACATGTTCCAGATCCCCGTGCAGGCGGCGATCGGCGGCAAGATCATCGCCCGCGAGACCATCCGCGCCTTGCGCAAGGACGTCACGGCCAAGTGCTACGGCGGCGACGTGTCCCGCAAGCGCAAGCTGCTGGAGAAGCAGAAGGCCGGCAAGAAGAAGATGCGCCAGTTCGGCAAGGTCGAGATCCCGCAGGCGGCCTTCATCGCCGCCCTGAAGATGGACGCCTGAGCGCCCGGCCAGGAATCGTTAAGGTTCGATCCATATCTAGGGCGCAGGTCGGGGAGCCGGCCCCGCGCGGCGCATCTCGGACGGACTTCAGGCGATGAAAGCTGCCGCTGCCCTCCTCGCTCTCGGCCTCGCGGTCGCGCCCTCGGTCGCGCGGGCCGCGCCGAAGCCGGCGGCCGCTCCGGTGGCGGGCCTGGGCTGCGAGGCCTTCATGAAGGAATTTCCGGCCGACGCCGCGGGCTACCGCGTGTCCTTCGAGCGGCCGCTCACCATCGCGCGCGGCTTCGGCGACATGATGAGCGGCATCGACGTGCGCGTGGTGTCGAGCGACACCAAGGTCGACGGCACTCTGAAGTGCAAGGACGACCGCTTCCTGCGCTTCGAGCTCCGCGCCACCCTGCCCGCGGACGCCAAGATCCTCGGCGACCTCGACAAGTTCGAGATTGCGGCCCTGATGGCGGCGTTCCGCTGGGACCGCGCCAAAGCCGAGACGGTGGAGCGGGCCATGACGGCCGACGCCGGGGAATACCTCCGCGCCTCGGTCGAGCGCGGCGATCTCTACAACTCCGGCAAGGTCGAGTACCATCAGGCGGACCGCATGGACCTCGGCCTAATCTGGACGCAGGCCGACCACACCTTCGTGATCTCGGCCCAATCGGAGGACTGACGGCGCGCGCGGGGGTCAGCGCCTGAGCGCCTCCGCCAGGGACACCGGAACCCGGCGGGCGCGGCCGAGGTCGAGGTCCGACTCGATCTCGCGCAAGTGCTCGGTCATCAGGCGCACGGCCCGGCCCGCGTCCCTGTCGCGCAGCGCGGCCACGAGGCCGAGATGGTCGTGGTCGCCGCAGTCCGACCGGCCGCGGTGCCCGTAGAGCGCGATCACCAGCGACGACCGCGCGACCAGCTCGGCCAGGAAGGCCTCGAGCACGGGCTGCTCGGCCAGGCGGGCGAGCGCGACGTGGAACTCACCGGACAGGCGGATGGCCCGGCCCCTGTCACCCTCCGCCAGCGCCGCCCGACCCTCGGCCGTGAGGCGGTCCAGCATGGCCCAGCCGTCCGGCCCGGCCCGCTCCGCGGCGCGGGCCGCCGTCGCGGCCTCGACCACGCGCCGCGCGTCGAACAGGTCGCGCGCGTCCTGCGGCGAGGGCGACGCCACCGCGGCGCCTCGGTTGCGCGCCAGCATCACGACGCCGTCGCCGGCGAGCGCCTGGAGGGCGCCGCGCACCAGCGTGCGGCTGACCGCGAAATGCGCCGCGAGTTGGTCCTCGGGCAGCTTGGTGCCGGGCGGCAGCCGCTGCTCGACGACGGCGAGCAGGATAGCGGCGTGGATCTCCGCCGCGCGGTCGGCCGGCTCGGCGGTCCGCCCGTGGAAGCCCCGCGCTTCCTCTGCTCCGTTCAGGCTCACACCGGTCTCCGACTCCTCCGGCTTCGAAGAAGCATGTTTCTTGCCGCCCTTGGCGGGCGGGCGCCGGAGCGGGAGAACCCTGGATCGTATACGATCTGCACCGCGATTGAGCACGATTGCGGCCGCAAGCCCGCGTTTTGAGCGCCCGGAGCGGTCGCAGAAAAAAGTTCCATCGCGCGACGGGCTGGCACGCGTGTTGCAGGAAATGTCCGACGACGCGATCGGGACCACGCCATGCGACAGCCGGACCTGGAGCTGATCCACCTCACCAAGCGCTACGGCGACACGGTGGCGGTGGACGGCATCGACCTGAAGATCGCGGCCGGCTCCTATTGCTGCCTGCTCGGCCCCTCCGGCTGCGGCAAGACGTCGACGCTCCGCATGATCGCCGGCCACGAGGCGGCGAGCGCGGGCGACATCGTCTTCGGCGCGCACAACATCACCGACCTCGCGCCCGCCCAGCGCGGCACGGCCATGATGTTCCAGAGCTACGCGCTGTTCCCGCACCTCGACTGCGTCGACAACGTCGCCTTCTCGCTCAAGATGAAGGGCGTCGACAAGGCGACGCGGCGCGCCCGCGCGGCCGAGATGCTCGACCTCGTCGCCATGGGCCGCTACGGCGGGCGCCTGCCCGCCCAGCTCTCGGGCGGCCAGCAGCAGCGCGTGGCGCTGGCCCGCGCGCTGATCACCGAGCCGCAGATCGTGCTGCTCGACGAGCCGCTGTCGGCGCTCGACCCGTTCCTGCGCACCAAGATGCGGGTCGAGCTCAAGGCGCTGCAGCGCCGGCTCGGCATCATCTTCGTCCACGTCACCCATAGCCAGGACGAGGCCATGGCGCTGGCCGACCTCGCCGTGATCATGAAGGACGGGCGCATCGAGCAGGCCGGCACGCCGCGCGAGCTGTTCAACGCGCCGCTCACGGCTTTCGTGGCGCGCTTCATCGGCGGCCACAATGTGCTGCAGGGCTCGGCCGGCGCCTTCGCGGTGCGGGCCGACCGGCTGCACCTGAGCCGCCCCGGCGCCAACCTCAACGTGCCGCCGACCGGCCGCGACGCCGGGCTCGATGCCGTGGTCCGCAGCGTCGAGTACCAGGGCACCTTCGTGCAGCTGACGCTCGACGGCGCCGGATCCGAGATCACCGCGACGCTCGACGAGCCCACCTTCGACGCCACGCCGTTCCAGCCCGGCGACGCCGTCGCGGTGTCGTGGAACGCGGGCGACGTCCACCCGCTCGCCGCCGCGGCGTAGTCCAGAAGCCACCCTGAGGAGAACCACCGTGACACAGGACATCAGGCCGACCGTGAAGCTGTCGCGCCGCACGCTGCTGCGGGGCTCCGCGGCGGTGGCCGGCGTCGCCGCCGGCTCGGGCGCGATCACGGGCTTCCCGGCCGTGTGGTCGGCGGAGCCGAAGGTGCTGCGCTACCTCGGCACCGCCGTGAACCAGTCGGCCGACATCGCCAAGAAGGTGAAGGAGGACACCGGCATCACCATCGAATACGTCGCCGTCACCACCGACGACGTGACCAAGCGCGTGATCACGCAGCCGAACTCCTACGACATCGTCGACACGGAATATTTCTCGCTGAAGAAGCTGGTCCCCGCCGGCAATCTCAAAGCCATGAACGGCAAGAGGATCAAGGAATACGGCAACATCACGCCCGTCATCACCAAGTGCGAGCTGCCGGATGGGCAGAAGATCGGCGACCAGGGCACCGCGCCCAAGAAGGTGATGTTCCTCGAAGGCGAGAAGTCGACCAAGTTCGCCCCCGAGGTGACCGAGTGGGCGACGCTGATCCCGACCGTCTACAACGCCGACACGCTCGGCATCCGGCCCGACCTGATCAAGACCAAGGTCGACAGCTGGGCGCAGCTCCTGAACCCCGAGTTCAAGGGCAAGGCCGCCATCCTGAACATCCCGTCGATCGGCATCATGGACGCCGCCATGGTGGTCGAGGCCACCGGCCAGTACAAGTACCCCGACAAGGGCAACATGACGAAGCCCGAGATCGACATGACCATGAAGGTGCTGACGGAGGCCAAGAAGAACGGCCAGTTCCGCGCCTTCTGGAAGGACTTCAACGAGTCGGTCAACCTGATGGCCTCGGGCGAGACGGTGATCCAGTCGATGTGGTCGCCGGCCGTGACGGCGGTGAAGTCGAAGGGCATCCCCTGCGTGTTCCAGCCGCTGAAGGAGGGCTATCGTTCCTGGGCCTCGGGCTTCGCCGTGTCG
This sequence comes from Lichenibacterium dinghuense, assembly GCF_021730615.1. NCBI lineage: Bacteria > Pseudomonadati > Pseudomonadota > Alphaproteobacteria > Hyphomicrobiales > Lichenihabitantaceae > Lichenibacterium > Lichenibacterium dinghuense. The sequence continues at coordinate 5,180,969 of NZ_JAJLMN010000001.1, read as the reverse complement.
AAGGGCGTGACCGGCATGAAGGAGGACGTGGCCTACGAATTCGTGAACTGGTTCCTGTCCGGCTGGGCCGGCGCCTACCTCAACCGCCAGGGCTATTATTCGGCGGTGCTGCCCACCGCCAAGGCCGCCATGGAGCCCTACGAGTGGGCCTACTGGATGGAGGGCAAGCCCGCCGAGAAGGACATCCATGCGCCCGACGGCACGCTGCTCGACAAGGCCGGCAACGTGCGCGACGGCGGCTCGTTCGACGACCGCATGGGCAAGGTGGCGTGCTGGAACGCCATCATGGACGAGAACGACTACATGGTCCGCAAGTGGAACGAGTTCATCGCGGCATGACCGACCTCGCCCGGCCGTCCAGCGCGGGGGCGGCTTCCGCCGCGTGCCCCCCGCCCGCCTTGGGCGGCGCCCCGGCGGCGACCGCCCTCGCCGCCACCGACGCGGCGGCGGCGCCCCGCGCGGCCCGGCCGCGCGGCCGGCACGGCTGGGCGCCCCCGGCATGGCTGCAGGCCCTGCCCATGGGCCTCGTCTTCGCGCTGTTCTTCGTGCTGCCGCTCGCCCTCGTGGCGGTGGTGAGCCTGATGGACTACAATGACTACGAGATCGTTCCGTCCTTCACGCTGCGGTCCTACACGGAAACCTTCGAGGGCTGCTACGACCAGCTGCCCGGCCTCTGCACCATCCTGAAGACCTACTGGACCACGGTGGAGCTGTGCTTCACCGTCTGGCTGCTCACGCTCGTGATCGGCTTCACGATCTCGTATTTCCTGGCCTTCCACGTCCGCACGGTCCTGATGCAGACCGTGCTGGCGCTGCTCTGCACCGTGCCGTTCTGGACCTCCAACGTCATCCGCATGATCTCGTGGATCCCGCTGCTCGGGCGCAACGGGCTGGTCAACCAGGCGCTGATCGGCGCGGGGGTGGTCGACGTACCGGTGGAATGGCTGCTCTATTCCAAGTTCTCCGTGGTGCTGGCCTTCGTGCACCTGTTCACCTTCTTCATGGTGATCCCGATCTTCAACTCGATGGTGCGGATCGACAAGCGCCTGATCGAGGCCGCCTACGACGCCGGCGCGTCCGGCTGGCAGACGCTGTGGAACGTGGTGATCCCGCTGTGCAGGCCGGGCATCGTCATCGGCTCGATCTTCGTCGTCACCATCGTGATGGGCGACTTCGTCACCGTGGGCGTGATGGGCGGCCAGCAGATCGCCTCGGCGGGCAAGATCATCGAGACGCGCCTCAACGCCCTCCAGTTCCCGCCCGCCGCCGCCAACGCCGTGATCCTGCTGGCCGCGACGCTGCTCATCATCACCGCCCTGACCAAGGTGGTCGACATCCGCAAGGAGCTGTGATGCGGGAAGGACGCTCGCTCGCCTTCTACCTGCTGGCCGGCTTCTTCGGCCTATACGTGCTGTTCCTGTACGGGCCGATGATCGTGATCTTCGTGCTGTCGTTCCAGGGCCCCCAGGGCGGCATGACCTTCCCGCTGAACGGCCTGTCGACCCACTGGTTCGGCAAGCTGTGGGAGGGCGGCGGCATCGTCGACATCGGCGCCGCGTTCTGGCGCTCTCTGGAGCTCGGCGCCGTCGTCACGGTGCTCACGGTAGTGCTCTCGACTCTGGCGGGCCTCGCCTATCGCCGCAGGTTCGTCGGCCAGAACGTGCTGTTCTTCACCGCCATCGCCAGCCTGATCGTGCCCTCGATCGTCACCTCGCTCGGCATCGCGCTGCTGTTCCGGCTGATCGACGCCGCCGTGAAGGCCGGGCCGGACTGGCTGAACGAGAGCTACACGACAGGCGCCGGCCTCTTCACCTCCGGCCTCGCGGCGCACCTCACCTGGACGCTGCCCTTCGGGCTGCTCATCATGTTCGCCATCTTCAACCGCTTCGACGGGCGGCTGGAGGAGGCGGCGCGCGACCTCGGCGCCACGCCCTGGAAAAGCTTTCGCCACGTCGTGCTGCCGCTGATCCTCCCCGCCCTGATCGGCGTGGCGCTGTTCGGCTTCACCCTGTCGTGGGACGAGATCGCGCGCTCCAGCCAAGCGATCGGGTCCGACAACACCCTGCCGCTGCAGCTCCAGGCGCTGACCACAACCGTGACGACGCCGATGATCTACGCGCTCGGCACCACGACGACGGGCGTGAGCTTCGTGGTGATCGCGCTGGCCCTGCTCGGCATCGCGCTGCTCCGCGCGCGGCAGAACCGGCACGGTTCGGACGCCGGCAAGGCGTGAGGGCGGCGCCAGCGCTCCATTGCGGCCCGATGACCGGGGATTAAGATGGGGTGGAGCGAGGACGTCGCGATCGACCTCGTCGACGATCTCTCCGGAGAGGGCATCACGACGCTGCTGATCCGTACCCCCGCGGGTTTGATCATGGCGATGGGCTCCCCCAGGCGCGAGGGATCGAGGCTCACGGTAGACGGCGCGCACATTCAAGGGTTCGGCATCGGCGCGAACAGCGTCGGACCGGCGAACCTCAGGGTGCTCGCAGACCTCGTGATGGAGAGACTGGGCTATGACGAGCTCGTCATACGAGGAGCGATTCGAACATCTGGAGCGGTCCCGGGCCGTCGACCCGGTGACCTCCGGTTTGCCCGCCGTGATCGCTCTGCGGACAGACCCTGACCTCCGTGGCCTGTTGACCATCTCGGCCATGATCGCGCTCGTGAGGCGACACGTCCCCCTTCCAGTTGCGAAGCGAGCCGTTGAGGAAGCGGTCGAGACAGGGCGATCGGTCCTCAGAGTCCCGATGCTGGACGACGCGCGCGCGCTCGGCGAAGAACTCTTGGCTGCGGGCCTGCGCGTCGCCGTCATGGAGCCCGATGAAGACGTGAGGGCTGTGCGCGAAAGCCTCGGACTCACACGCGGCGAGTTCGCCATCCGCTATGGCCTTGAGGTTGATGCCCTGGAAGCCTGGGAGGACGGCCGTGACGAACCGAGCAGAGCCGTGCGCAGCTACCTCAAGGTGATCCGACGTCTCCCGTCAGAAGCCAGCGCGGCCCTGGAGAGTGCGCCAGGCTGACCGCTATCGAGCGCCCCGCACATCCGCCTCGACCAGCGCGCGCAGCTCCGGCGTCACCTCCGGCCGCACGCCGAACCAGCGCTCGAAGCCCGGCACGGCCTGGTGCAGCAGCATGCCGAGGCCGCCGACGGCGCGCAGCCCCCGCGCCCGCGCGGCCGCGAGCAGCGGCGTCTCCAGCGGCGTGTAGACGATGTCAGCCACGAGCGCGTCGCGCTTGCAGCCCGACAGGTCGACGGCGAGTGGCGGCTGGCCCGCCATGCCTAGGGTCGTCGTGTTGACCACGAGGTCGGCGGCGCGCAGCAGCGGCGGCAGCTCGTCCCAGGCGTAGGCCCACACCTCGCCCTCGTGCTCCTCGGCGAGCTCGGCGGCGCGCAGGAAGGTGCGGTTGGCGACCGCCACCTCGAAGCCGCGCTCGAGCAGCCCGTGCACCACGGCCCGCGCGGCCCCGCCGGCGCCGAGCACCACCGCCGAGGCGCCGCGCCCGTCCCAGCCCGGCGCCTCGTCGTCGAGGCTCAGCACGAAGCCTTCCGCGTCCGTGTTGCCGGCCACGAGGTCGCCGTCGTCGAACCACAGCGTGTTGGCGGCGCCGATGGCGTCGGCCGCCTCGTCCACCGCGTCGGCCAGCTCCAGCACGCGGCCCTTGTGCGGCACCGTGACGTTGCCGCCGACGAAGCCCGACGCTCGCAGCCCGGCCACGAACGCGTCGAGATCCTCCGGCGCGACGGCGATCTTCTCGTAGGAGCCGGTCAGGCCGTGGCGCTTCAGCCAATGGCCGTGGATCAGGGGCGAGCGGGAATGGCTGATCGGGTGGCCGATCACGAAGGCGCGGGGGGCGGTCATGCCTCAGGGCTTGAGCACGTCGCGATAGATCTCGGCAAGGGGGATGGACAGGTCGAGTGAGGACAGGTGGAGCGTGGCGTCGAGACCCTCGATCAGGCGCTGGGAGAACCAGGCCTCGCCGGCGCGGTCGAACACCTCGATCACGGGCTTGTCCCGCTCGACGAGGACGTAGTGCTGGAGCGATGCGAGCTTCTGGTACACGCGCCACTTCTCGACGCGGTCCCGCCCGACGCTGCCGTACGACATCACTTCGACGAGGATCGTGGGATCGTTCAGCGACGTCGCGCCGGGGACCATCGGGCCGCAGCGCACGATGACGTTGGGGAGCAGCGACGAGTCGAGTTCGTCCTCCTTGAGTCGGAAGGATTCGGTGAAGACGCGGCAGGGTGACCCACTCTCGCGCAAATGGCGGCTCAGAGCGAAGTTCATGTTCTGTACTATGAAATGATGCTCCCAGCGCGCGCCCGTCATCATCTTGACGACGCGCCCTCCGATCAGCTCCCATTTCTCGTCGCGCGGCTTGTCGGCGAGCAGCTCCTCGAAGTCGTCGAGGCTCATGTAGTCGAACTGGTCGTTCAGGCGTGACATCGGCGTCGCCCTCCGGCCCCGCGCGGGCCTGTCGCTTTTCGCGGCCGCAGAGCCTATCACTGCCCCTCGACACGCGACAGCCCGGACGCCCCTTGCCCCCGCCTCCCCGACGCCTCACGAGCCCCGAGAAGCGCGACGACGACCCGGACAGCTCCGTCCGCCCCCTGTCGCTCGTCGACTTCACCGGCCAGGAAGCGGCGCGCAAGAACCTCGGCGTGTTCATCGAGGCGGCGCGCGCCCGCGGCGAGGCGCTCGACCACGTGCTCCTCGTCGGCCCCCCCGGCCTCGGCAAGACCACGCTGGCGCAGATCGTCGCGCGCGAGCTCGGCGTGAACTTCCGCTCGACCTCCGGCCCGGTCATCGCCAAGGCGGGCGACCTCGCGGCGCAGCTCACGGGGCTCGAGGAGCGCGACGTGCTCTTCATCGACGAGATCCACCGCCTGAACCCGGCCGTGGAGGAGATCCTCTATCCCGCCATGGAGGATTTCCAGCTCGACCTCATCATCGGCCAGGGCCCGGCGGCGCGCTCGGTCAAGATCGATCTGTCGAAGTTCACCCTGGTCGGCGCCACGACCCGCGCGGGCCTGCTCACCACGCCCCTGCGCGACCGCTTCGGCATCCCGATCCGCCTGCAGTTCTACACCGTGGCGGAACTGGAGCTGATCGTGCGGCGCGGCGCCCGCGTGTTCAGCATCGGCATCGCGCCGGACGGCGCCAACGAGATCGCCCGCCGGTCCCGCGGCACGCCGCGCATCGCGGGCCGCCTCCTGCGGCGCGTGCGCGACTTCGCCCTGGTTGACGGCGCCGACACCATCACGCGAGAGATCGCCGACAACGCCCTCCGATTGCTCGACGTCGACGACATCGGCCTCGACGTGATGGATCGCCGCTACCTCGACATCGTCGCGCTGTCCTTCGGCGGCGGGCCGGTCGGCGTCGAGACGATCTCGGCGGCGCTGAGCGAGCCGCGCGACGCCATCGAGGACATCATCGAGCCCTACCTGATCCAGCTCGGCTTCCTCCAGCGCACGCCGCGCGGCCGCCTGCTCACGCCCCACGCTTTCAGGCACCTCGGCATCGCCGAGCCGAAGGCCCATTCCGACCAGTACGGGCTCTTCGCCTCCGTGCGGCGCGACGACGCGACGGGCGAGGACGCATGAGCGCCGTCCACCGCCTCGCCGTGCGGGTCTACTACGAGGACACGGACTTCTCCGGCGTGGTCTACCACGCGAACTACCTGCGCTACTTCGAGCGCGGCCGCACCGAGCTGCTGCGCGACCTCGGCGTCGACCAGGCGTCGCTGTTCGCCGCCGAGCCTCCGCTCGGCTTCGCGGTGGCGCGCATCGAGGTCGACTTCCGCCGCCCGGCCCGCATGGACGACCTCCTCGACGTCGAGACCCGCGTGGCCGAACTCGGCGGCGCCTCGCTGACGATGCACCAGCGCCTCACCCGCGGCGGCGACCTCCTGGTCGAGGCCACGGTCCGGGTCGCGGCCGTGTCGCGCGGCCGCGCCGCGCGACTGCCGCGCGACCTCGCGGACCTGCTGCGCGGCTGAGGGGGAGCGGACCCGGCGCGGCGCGGGCCTTAACCCGGCCTTAACCCTGCCCGGCGCTTGATCCCGCCGAGGGCGAAGGCGCTTGGGTGTGACGCCGAAGCCGCAGAATTGACCGATTCCCACCGCAGGACGGTGGAACGTTTTCAACGTGATGCCGGCGGCGTCGCGCCTCGCGCCTCGTCGCGCGACGGTGCCGGCCCGGCGGGACGCGCCGCCGGCGCCGGGAAATGGACCGCATGAACCCTGCAGATATCCCCGCCGCCGCCACCGCCGCAGCGACGGCCCTTCCCGGGTCCGAGATCACCATCCTCGGCATGTTCATGAACGCCAGCGTGCTGGTGAAGGTGATCATGCTCGGCCTGCTCGGATCCTCGCTCTGGTGCTGGGCCATCATCATCAACAAGATGATCCTGTTCTCGCGCACCCGGAAGGCGATGGACCGCTTCGAGCAGGTGTTCTGGTCGGGCCAGTCGCTGGAGGAGCTCTACACCGACCTGTCGCAGGCGGAGACGATCGGCATGGCTTCGCTCTTCGTCGGCGCCATGCGGGAATGGAAGCGCTCCTTCCAGAACGTCGGCGCGTCCTTCATGGGCCTGCATGCGCGCCTGGAAAAGGTGCTCGACGTGTCGATCGCCCGCGAGGTCGAGAAGCTCGAGTCCAACCTCATCGTGCTCGCCACCGTGGCCTCCACGGCGCCCTTCGTCGGGCTGTTCGGCACGGTGTGGGGCATCATGACCTCGTTCCGCTCCATCGCGGCCTCCAAGAACACCTCGCTCGCCGTCATCGCGCCCGGCCTCGCGGAAGCGCTGCTCGCGACCGCCATCGGCCTTTTCGCCGCCATCCCGGCGCTGATCTTCTTCAACAACCTCCAGGGCATCGTGGCCCGCTCCCAGGCCCGCATGGAGTCCTTCGCCGACGAGTTCTCGTCCATCCTGTCCCGCCAGATCGACCATCACGTCGGCGGCGAGCGCGACCGCGCCGCCTGAGCCGCGGCCGGAACGGGAGAGCATCGCCATGGGCATGTCGGTCGGAGCCGCGGGCAAGAAGGGCGGTCGGCGCAAGCGCGGCGTGCCGCGCTACGGCGCCATGGCCGAGATCAACATGACGCCGTTCATCGACGTCGTGCTGGTGCTCCTCATCATCTTCATGGTGGCGGCGCCGCTGCTCGCCTCGGGCGTGCCGATCGACCTGCCGAAGACCACGGCCGGCGAGCTCAAGATCGACTCGAAGCCCCTGTCCGTCGCGGTCGACGACAAGGGCGACGTCTACGTGGCCGACCAGCCCGTCGGCATGGACGGACTGCTGCCCCGCCTGCAGGAACTCGCCAAGGACGGTTACGACGAGCGCATCTACCTGCGGGGCGCCAAGGCCGTGAACTACGGCCGCATCGCCGAAGTCATGACGCTGATCACCTCGGCCGGCTACAAGAAGGTCGCGCTGGTGACCGAGCAGTCGGACAAGTAGGCGGACCGCGCCTTGAAGCTCGACTTCAACCGGCCCGGCTTCGCCCTCTCGGCCCTGGGCCACGGGACGATCCTGGCCGCGCTGATCGCGCCGCTCTGGTGGCTGTCGACCCCCCCGGCGGACGACAACATGCCCGAGGCCGTGCCGATCGAGACGATCTCGCAGACCGACTTCAACCAGATCATGAAGGGCGAGAAGTCGTCGAAGGACGTCACCAAGGAGCCCACCACCAAGGCCGACAAGGTCGCGCAGGTCGACGAGCAGCACGCGCTGCCGCCGAACCCCGACGCGCGCCAGGAGACGCCGCCCCCGCCGCCGCCCAAGGCGGAAACGCCGACGCCGCCCGTGCCCACCCCGCCGGTGCCGCCGCCTCCCGCTCCGCCGCCCCCTCCCCCGCCGCCGGTCCCCGAGCCTCCGCAGCGCCCCGACCCGACGCCGCCGCCCCCGCTGCCGCCCGAGGTCCCGACGCCGCCCAAGCCCGTGGCGAAGCCCGCACCCGTCAAATCGGCGCCGCCCGCGCCGATGCCGCCGGAGCGCGACCCCGACGCCGAGGTGGTCCGGCCCGCGCCACCGCCGCCCCCCAAGCCGGTGCCGACCCCGCCGGAGCCGCCCAAGCGCGCCGAGGTCAAGCCGCCGCCGGTGCCGCAGAAGCCGGTGCCGACCCCGCCCGTGCCGCAGAAGGTCGTCGAGAAGGCGCCGACGCCGCCGAAGGTGCCGGAGCGGCCCGCGCCGAAGAAGCCGGACCTGATGGCGAAGCTGCTCGACCAGACGCAGGACGACGCCGAGCCGACGCCGGAGCCCAAGCCCGCGCCGAAGCCGGCGAAGGCCCATGCCAAGCCCGCCCCGGCGCAGCGCCAGACCGCGGCGGCCGACAGCACCGCCGCGCCCAGCGACAGCAAGGCCTTCGACCCGACGGACATCTCCCACATTTTGAACGCGCAGCCCGCGGGCGCGCCGCCCTCGACCGGCAGGACCCTGTCGAAGACCGCGTCGCGCGGCGCCACCTCGGGCAACGCACCCAAGATGTCGCCGTCGCAGTCCGACGCGCTCGACGGCCTCCTGGCCGACCAGTTCAAGCAGTGCTGGAGCTACCTCGGCCTCGACCACGGGCACTACATCCCGGAGATCAAAGTCGCCTACGCGGAGGACGGCTCGCTGCAGGCGGAGCCGCAGCTCCTCAACCGGCCGTCCGACCCCAACGCGCGCAGCCTCGCCGAGAGCGCGCTCCGGGCCGTGCGGCAGTGCAACCCGCTGCACATCCCGGCCCAGTTCGCGCCCTATTACGACCAATGGCGCAGCCGCATCCTGCGCTTCGACCCCGCCGAGATGGCGGGGTGACCACCCTCCTCCCCTCGCGGGAGGAGGGTCTGCCCCGGGGTCGCCGAAGGGGGCCGGCGCGATGCGGCGACGGACCGGGAGGGCAGGTGCCGCACCGACGTCGGGATCCGCTTTGCGTAATATTTTAACCGCGGCTGCCCATCACTGCGCCGAGCCAATCGAGGACCGCCCGCCGATGATCCGCCTCAGCCGCCGCACGTTCCTGGCGAGCTCCGCGCTCGCCGCCCTCGGGGGCACGCTGTCGGCCGCCCCGGTCCGGGCCGAGGACCGCTACCTCGACATCCGGCCGGGCGGCAACTTCAACCCGGTGATGATCGCAGTCGCGCCCTTCGCGGGCGAAGGGCCCGACGCCGCCAAGGTGACCGGCATCATCGTCAACGACTTCAAGCGCTGCGTCTACATCAAGCCGGTCGACGGGCCGCAGCCGGCCGTCGACCCCGCCTCGCCGGCGCTCGAAAGCTTCAAGGCCGCGGGCGCGCAGTTCGTGCTGACGGGGCGCGTCGACCGCGGGGGCGGGCGCTTCAACACCGACTTCCGCCTCTTCGACACGGCGTCGGGCCAGCAGGTGGCCGGCCAGCACTACACGACGGACCTGTCGAACAGCCGGCGCGTCGCCCACATCGTCGCCGACGCGGTGTTCACCCGCATCACGGGCGAGAAGGGCTTCTTCGACAGCCGGGTCGTCTACGTCGACGAGAGCGGCTCGGCCCAGCAGCGCCGCAAGCGCCTCGCCATCATCGACCAGGACGGCGGCAACATCCATTACCTGACGCGCGGCGACAACCTCGTGGTGACGCCGCGCTTCTCGCCGACCGCCCAGCAGGTCGCCTACATGTCGTTCGGCGACGCGGAGCCCGACGTCATGCTGCTCGACGTCGAGACCGGGGCCAAGCGCGCGGTCGGCAACTTCCCGGGCATGACCTTCTCGCCGCGCTTCTCGCCCGACGGGCGCAAGATCATCATGTCGCTGTCGGAGGGAACGAGCTCGAACCTCTACGCCATGCCGGTCGGCGGCTCGGACCCGCGCCAGCTCACCGACGATACCTCGATCGACACCTCGCCCTGCTACTCGCCGGACGGCTCGCAGATCGTGTTCGAGTCGGACCGCGGCGGCACGCAGCAGATCTACATCATGGGGGCCGCAGGCGGGGGGGCGAAGCGCATCTCCTTCGGAGACGGGCGCTACTCGACGCCGGTCTGGTCGCCGAAGGGCGACTACATCGCCTTCACCAAGCAGGCGGGCGGCCAGTTCGCGATCGGCATCATGAAGCCGGACGGCTCGGGCGAGAAGATCATCACCCAGGGATTCCACAACGAGGGGCCGACCTGGGCGCCGAACGGCCTCTACCTCATGTTCTTCCGCGACGCCGGCAACGGCGGCTCCTCGAAGATCTTCATGACGGACCTGTTCGGCCGCGGCGAGTTCGCCGTGCCGACGCCCGCCGGCGCATCCGACCCCGCCTGGGGGCCGCTGCTCGGCTGACCGGCACGAGGGCGCCCGCCATCCCCTGCCCTTGCGGAAACCTCGCTTGACCGCGACGGGTCCTGCGGCGCAAGAGCGGCCGATGAGCTTCCGCTCATCCCGTTCCGCGCGCCCGCGTCCCCGGCCGATCCCTGTCTGCCGCGCCGCGCGGCCTCGACAGAGTCGCCGATGCTGCAATCCCTGCTCGCCCGCCTGATCACCCGCGGCCGCCTGACCGTGGCGACCCCCTTCGGCACGGCGTCGGCCGGCACACTCGGCGACGAGCACCCCGCGGCCCGCCTCGACGTGAAGCTGCGCGTCCGCGACCGGCGCACGGTGCTGAAGCTCGCCACCAACCCCGACCTGTACTTCGGGGAAGCCTACATGGACGGCGGCCTCGTCGTGGAGCGCGGCTCCTTCGCCGACATGATGGAGCTGCTGGGCTACAACATCCACCTGCTCGGCGAGAATCCGAACCCCAAGCTCGGCCAGCTCCTGTCCTCCGCGGTCGGCCTCGTGTCGGGCCGCAACGGGTTGAAGAAGGCTCGCGAGAACGTCGCCCACCATTACGACCTGTCGGGCGAGCTCTACCGCGCCTTCCTCGACGGCGACATGCAGTATTCCTGCGCCTACCTGCGCCATCCCGACGACGACATCGAGGCGGCGCAGCTCGCCAAGAAGCAGCACATCGCCGCCAAGCTCGCCCTGGAGCCGGGCCAGCGCGTCCTCGACATCGGCTGCGGCTGGGGCGGCCTCGCCCTGTTCATCGCCAAGGCGGCCGACGTCCGCGTCACCGGCATCACGCTGTCGAAGGAGCAGCTCGCGGTCGCGCGCCGGCGCGCCAAGGACGAGGGCCTGGAGCACCGCGTCGACTTCCAGCTCATCGACTATCGCGTGCTGCAGGGCGAGTTCGACCGCGTGGTGTCGATCGGCATGTTCGAGCACGTCGGCCTGCCGAACTACGCGGACTATTTCGGCGCCATCAAGCGGCTGCTGAAGCCGAAGGGCCTCGCCCTCGTCCACTCCATCGGCAAGATGTACGGGCCGGCGCCGACCAGCACCTGGATCCTGAAGTACATCTTCCCCGGCGGCTACGCGCCGGCCCTGTCCGAGGTCATGCCCTCGATCGAGCGCAACGCGCTCTGGGTCAACGACGTCGAGATCCTGCGCCTGCACTACGCGGAAACGCTGCGGCTGTGGCACGAGCGCTTCGAGGCGCGCTGGCCCGAGCTCAGCCGCAGCTACGACGAGCGCTTCAAGCGCATGTGGGAGTTCTACCTCGTCGGCAGCGAGATCTCGTTCCGCTACTTCGGCTTCATGGTGTTTCAGATGCAGCTCGCGAAGTCGGTCGACGCGGCGCCGATGACGCGGGACTACCTTTACGAGTCCGAGGCCGCCCTGCGCGAGCGCTCCGACCTGTCGGCGGCGCCGGCCCTCGCGGCGGAATGACCATGGCGCGGCCGTGTCTTCCGCGCCACGGTGGCCCGGAGAAACGCGCGTGCATCCCGATCGGGCCATCAACCCGCCATTAACCATGACCCTTGCTGCGATCTCGTTCGCGGCATCGCCTCAACGCCTCGTCAAGGTTGACCGAACCTTCGTTTAACCATCGAGGCCTATCACCGAGGGATCGCCGGCAGGCTTCTGCACGAGGATCATCGGTATGGGACTTCTCCACTCGGCCCGCGCGCTCGGGCTCTGCGCCGTCGCCGTCGCGGGCCTCGCCGTCGCGGGCTGCGCCAAGGATCCGGCGGAGGCCGTGGGCGCCTTCGGGGCCGGGGGGAGCCGCTTCGGCGCCAACGGCGGCTTCGGCCAGGGCGGCGCCGGCGGCGCGGGCTACGGCAAATACGGCTCGACGGCGCCCGGCACGGCGGGCGACTTCGCCCAGAACGTCGGCGACCGCGTGTTCTTCGACACGGACCAGACCGACCTGTCCTCCGCCGCCCAGGCGACGCTCGACAAGCAGGCCCGCTGGCTCGCCCAGTACCCGCGCTACGCCTTCACGATCGAGGGCAACGCCGACGAGCGCGGCACCCGCGAGTACAATTTCGCGCTCGGCGCCCAGCGCGCCGAGGCCGTGAAGCAGTACCTCGTCGCCAAGGGCGTCGCGGCCTCGCGCATCCGGACCATCTCCTACGGCAAGGAGCGCCCCGTCGCGGTCTGCAACGACATCTCCTGCTGGTCGCAGAACCGCCGCGCCGTGACGGTGCTGAAGGGCGGCGAGGCGTCCTGATCGGTCGGGACCCGCGCGCGGCCCCTGCCCCGCGCGGTGCATCGGCGTTATAAGCCGGGGCGTCGATCGTCCGGACCGCCGTCGCGGTCCGGGCCGCGAGGACCCTCCATGCGTTTCATCGTCCGATCCCTCCTGACTCCCGCCGTGGGGCTCGCCTGCGCGGCCCTCGTCGCGCCCGCTGCCCTGCCCGGCCGCGCCGCGGCGGCGGAGCGCTTCTCCCCGCCCCCCATCGTGCTCGCCCAGGACGACCCCGACGCGGCGCCCGACCCCGCCAGCGCGGCCGCGCTGCTGGTGCGCGTCGACCGGCTCGAGAACCGGCTCCGCACCCTGACGGGGCAGATCGAGCAGCTCCAGAACCAGAACAAGCGGCTGGAGGACGCCCTGCGCAAGATGCAGCAGGACGTCGATTTCCGCTTCCAGGACCTCAACCGCGCGCCGACCGCCCCCGGCGGCAAGCCGCCGCTGGCCCGCCACGGCGAGCTCGACGGCGCCTCGCCGGACGCCCTCGCCGACGCGACGCCGGCCGCGCCCGCGGCAGCCCCCGCGAGCCCCGCTCCGGCGGCGCCCGCCGCGGCGCCGAAGCGCGGCGACGCCTTCGATCCCGCCGCCGACCCGAACGCGCCCGGCGCGCCGCGCCCGCTCGGCGCCACGGCCGCGGCCGGCGCCACGCCGCCGCTGCGCTCCAGCCTGCCCCCGGCGGCGGTCGCGCCCGCGGCGCAGCCCCCCCGCGCGCCGCTCGATCTCACCCACGGCGCCGCGGCGGCCGCGGCCCCGCCGGCCGCGGTGGCTTCGGCGGAGCCGCCTGCGACGCTGCGCGACGAGCCCGCCGCGCCGCCGCCCGGCGGCGTCGCCAGCCTGACGCCCGGCAGCACGCGCAGCGAGTACGAGGCCGACTACGCGCTTTACAAGAACGCGCAGTACGACGGCGCCGTCACGGGGTTCAACGACTTCCTGACCAAGTACCCGCGCGACCGGCTGGTGCCGGACGCCACCTACTTCCTCGGCCAGAGCTACGCCCGCCTCGGCCGCCACCGCGAGGCCGCGGAGCAGTTCCTGAAGCTGTCGACCGACTACACCACGTCCAACAGGGCGCCCGACGCCCTGCTCCGCCTCGGCATGGCGCTGAACGCGCTCGGCGCCGGCGCCCAGGCCTGCGCCACCTACCAGGAGGTGGACCGCAAGTACCCGGCGGCCGGCGCGGACGTGCGCGCCGCCGTCGACCGCGAGCTGAAGCGCGCCCGCTGCTGAACCCGCGGCGCGCGGCCGTGGCCGACCCCGCTCTCCCTCTCGGATCCGACGAGGTCCGTCTCCTCTTCTCCCCCTTCGCGCAGGCCCGCGCCGTGCTGCTCGCCGTGTCCGGCGGACCGGACAGCACCGCCCTGATGCACTTCGCCGCCGCGGCGGCCCGCGCCGACCCCGCCCTGCCCCCCCTCGCCGTCGCCACCGTCGACCACGGGCTCCGCCCGGACTCCCGCGCCGAGGCCGAAGCCGTCGCCCGCGACGCCCGGACGCTCGGCCTGCCCCATCGCCTCCTCTCCTGGGAGGGCCCCAAGCCCGCGACTCGCCTGCAGGAGCGGGCGCGCGACGCCCGCTACGGCCTGCTCGTCGGCTGCGCGCGCGACACCGGCGCCACTCACATCGTCACCGCCCACACGCTGGACGACCAGGCCGAGACCGTTCTGTTTCGCCTGATGCGCGGCTCGGGCCCGGCCGGACTCGCCGGCATGGCGGCATGCGGCGCGCGCCACGGCGTGGTCCACCTCCGCCCCTTCCTCGGCGTGCCGAAGTCCCGCCTCGTCGCGGCCTGCCGCGCGAACGGCTGGCCCTTCGTCGCCGACCCGGCCAACGCCGACCCGCGCTTCGCGCGCGCACGGCTGCGGGCCCTGATGCCGGCGCTGGCCGCGGAGGGGCTCGACGCGCCGCGGCTCGCCACGCTGGCGCGCCGCATGGGCGAGGCGGAGGCTGCCCTCGCGAGCGCAGCCGGGCGGGCGATCGCCGAAGCCCGCGTCGGCCCGGGCCTTTATTCGGCGCCGCGCCTCCTCGGCGAGCCCACGGCCGTGCGCGTGCGGGCCTTCGGCCGCCTGATCGACGACGGATCGCCGTCGCGGCTGGAACGCCTGGAGCGCCTCGTCGAGGCCGTGTCGGCCGCCGCGGATCGGGGCGTCCCCCTCCGTCGGACGCTGGCCGGCGTCCTCGTCGCCTTCGACGGCGCGGCCCGCCTGTCGCTGGCGCCGGCGCCCCCGCGGCGCACCCCTGCGAATCTGGGGTCCTGACCGCGTCGCGCAGCTCCTGCGTCATCGGGGATGGATGGACCGGCTCGGGACGTCCGGGGCGGTTCCCTTGGCAACTTCCGGCCGACCGCCTACATTCCATCCTAGAGCAGCGTGGCCTTCGGGCGGAGCCGCATCTTCGATCCGTCGCGAACCGTCAGCGCACCACACGAGTCCTCCATGAACCCCAACTTCAGGAATTTCGCCCTCTGGGTGATCATCTTCCTCCTCGTCGTGGCGCTGGTCCTGCTGTTCCAGAATCCCGGCAACCGCGGCGCGCAGGCGCAGGACATCACCTTCAGCCAGTTGCTGAACGAGGTCGACGCCAACAAGGTGCACGACGTCACCATCGCGGGCAACGAGATCACCGGCCACTACACCGACAGCCGCGGCGCCTTCTCGACCTACGCGCCCAACGACCCGCAGCTCGTCCAGAACCTCTACAAGAAGAACGTCCAGATCACCGCCAAGGCGCCGTCGGACGGCAACTCCTGGCTGATGACGCTGCTGGTCAACGGCCTGCCGCTGCTCGCCTTCATCGGCGTGTGGATCTTCATGTCGCGCCAGATGCAGGGAGCCGGCGGCAAGGCCATGGGGTTCGGCAAGTCCAAGGCCAAGCTGCTGACGGAGGCGCATGGCCGCGTGACCTTCGAGGACGTCGCGGGCGTCGACGAGGCCAAGGAAGATCTCCAGGAGATCGTCGAGTTCCTGCGCGACCCGCAGAAGTTCCAGCGCCTCGGCGGCCGCATTCCGCGCGGCGTGCTGCTGGTCGGCCCTCCTGGCACCGGCAAGACGCTGCTGGCCCGCGCCATCGCGGGTGAGGCGAACGTTCCCTTCTTTACCATCTCGGGTTCCGACTTCGTCGAGATGTTCGTCGGCGTCGGCGCGAGCCGCGTCCGCGACATGTTCGAGCAGGCCAAGAAGAACGCGCCCTGCATCATCTTCATCGACGAGATCGACGCGGTCGGCCGGCACCGCGGCGCGGGCCTCGGCGGCGGCAACGACGAGCGCGAGCAGACGCTGAACCAGCTCCTCGTCGAGATGGACGGCTTCGAGGCCAACGAGGGCATCATCCTCATCGCCGCCACGAACCGGCCCGACGTGCTCGACCCCGCGCTGCTGCGCCCCGGCCGCTTCGACCGCCAGATCACCGTGCCCAACCCGGACGTCGTCGGCCGCGAGCGCATCCTCAAGGTTCACGTCCGCAAGGTCCCGCTGTCGCCCGACGTCGACCTCAAGACGGTGGCGCGCGGCACCCCGGGCTTCTCGGGCGCCGATCTCATGAACCTCGTCAACGAGTCGGCGCTGATGGCGGCCCGCCGCGGCAAGCGCATCGTCACGATGACGGAGTTCGAGGATGCCAAGGACAAGATCATGATGGGCGCCGAGCGCCGCACCCTCGTCATGACCGAGCAGGAGAAGATGCTCACCGCCTACCACGAGGGCGGCCATGCCCTGGTCGCGCTGAACGTCCCGGCCACCGATCCCGTCCACAAGGCGACGATCATCCCGCGCGGCCGGGCCCTCGGCATGGTCATGCAGTTGCCCGAGCGCGACAAGCTGTCGATGAGCTACGAGCAGATGACTTCGCGCCTCGCCGTGCTGATGGGCGGCCGCGTCGCCGAAGAGATCATTTTCGGCAAGGAGAAGGTCACCTCCGGCGCCCAGTCGGACATCGAGCAGGCCACCAAGCTGGCCCGCGCCATGGTGACCCGCTGGGGCTTCTCGGACGAACTCGGCACCGTGATGTACGGCGAGAACCAGGAAGAGGTGTTCCTCGGCTACTCGATGGGCAAGCAGAACAACATCTCGGAGTCGACCTCGCAGAAGATCGACTCGGAGGTGCGCCGCCTCGTCGAGTCGGGCCTCGCCGACGCGACCCGCATTATCACGACGAAGCGGGCCGACCTCGAATCGCTGGCCCAGGGTCTCCTCGAATACGAGACGCTGAGCGGCGACGAGATTCGCGGCGTGATCAAGGGCATCAAGCCGATCCGCGAGTCGGACGACGAGCCCGCCCCGCCGCGCGCCTCCCCGGTGCCCAACGTCGGCAAGGGCCGGCCGCGGCCGGAAGGCGGGCTGGAGCCGCAGCCTTCGGTGTGATGCGAGCGAGCGGTCATCTGTGACGCGAGGAAGCCCGGCCAAGCGCCGGGCTTTTCTGTTTCGGCTTCGCGAGCGCGGCGAAGCGATTCTGACGTGAAGAGTCGCGGCGCAGCGCAGGCCCCCGCGAGCGGCTTCCTGCACCGGTGGGCTGGACGGCGTCGCTTCGCTCGCGATGACGGTGCCGGGTTGAAGGGGGAAACCTGAGCCCGCCACCCCGGCCCACCCGGGCGCGATCTCTTCGCGCTCCCGCAGGCGCGCCTTCAACTGGCGCAGGCGCCATCTCGGGCGTGCCGGCGTCCAAGGGCGGCGCGGGCGCGTATTCAGACGAGAGCTGGCAGGCCCGCGCGGCCTCCGCGCCGCAGAGCTGCGCGACGATCGTCAGGGCTGAGGCGATCCCGGCGGTGACGGCGGCGCCTACGGTGATGAAATCGCCGCCGCGCACGGTGCGGTGCTCGGTCGGCTCGGCACCGTCGGACCCGCCGTGGAACGGCTTCGGGCCCGACTGGCGCGCCGAGCGCTGCGGCGCGTCAGCGGCGCGCCGCCCGCGGACGACCGCGAGCGGTTCGGGCCGGTATGAACGGCGCTCAGGCCTTTGCGAGCGCCTTGAGCGCCGTGCGGCCGGCGTAGCGGGCCTGCGAGCCCAGGTGCTCCTCGATGCGGATCAGCTGGTTGTACTTGGCCAGTCTGTCCGAGCGGGCGAGCGAGCCGGTCTTGATCTGCCCGCAGTTGGTCGCGACCGCGAGGTCGGCGATGATCGCGTCCTCGGTCTCGCCCGAGCGGTGGGACATCACAGAGGTGTAGCCGGCCGTCTTGGCCATCTCGACGGCGGCCAGCGTCTCGGTCAGCGTGCCGATCTGGTTGACCTTGACCAGCAGCGAGTTGGCGACGCCGCGGCGGATGCCCTCGGCCAGACGCTCGGTGTTGGTGACGAACAGGTCGTCGCCGACGATCTGGCAGCGGTCGCCGATCTTGTCGGTGAGGATCCTCCAGCCCGCCCAGTCGTCCTCGGCCATGCCGTCCTCAATCGAGGCGATCGGGTAGTCGGCGGCGAGCTTGGCGAGGTAGTCGGCCTGCTCCTGCGACGAGCGGACCTTGCCCTCGCCCTCGTAATGGTAGCTGCCGTCCTTGAACCAGTCCGTCACGGCGCAGTCCATGGCGAGCACGATGTCGGTGCCCGGCTTGAAGCCGGCCTGGCGCACGGCGTCGAGGCAGAAGTCGAGGGCCGCCTCGGCGCTGGGCAGGTTCGGGGCGAAGCCGCCCTCGTCGCCGACGTTGGTGTTGTGGCCCGCCTTCTTCAGCGCGCCCTTCAGCACCTGGAACACCTCCGAACCCCAGCGCACCGCCTCCTTCAGCGAGGAGGCGCCGACCGGCATGATCATGAACTCCTGGAAGTCGATCGGGTTGTCGGCGTGGGCGCCGCCGTTGACGATGTTCATCATCGGCACGGGCAGCACGTGGGCGCCGGCCCCGCCGACGTAGCGGTAGAGCGGCAGGCCGATCTCCTCCGCGGCCGCGCGGGCCGCCGCCATGGACACGCCCAGGATGGCGTTGGCGCCGAGCTTGGACTTCGACGGCGTGCCGTCGAGCGCGATCATGGCGCGGTCGAGCTCGACCTGATGCTCGACCGGGATGGACTTCACGGCCTCGAAGATCGCCTTGACGTTGCCGATCGCCTTGCTGACGCCCTTGCCGCCGAAGCGGGACTTGTCGCCGTCGCGCAGTTCCACCGCCTCGTAGGCGCCCGTCGAGGCGCCCGAGGGCACGGCGGCGCGGCCGAGCACGCCGCTCTCGAGGCGCACGTCGACCTCGATGGTCGGATTGCCGCGGCTGTCCAGGATCTCGCGTGCGACGATGTCGACGATGGCGGTCATTTCGGTCCTCGCGTGATCTCTGGGGCTGTGGCGACGTTGTAGGCGAGGCATCGGGGGTTGGAAAGGCCGCGACGGGCGGCCTCCACCGCGCATCGAGGAGCAGGGGATGGGCGCTGAACAGGCAAAGCTGGTGACGGCGGAGTGGCTCGCGGGCGAAGTCGACAAGCCCGACCTCGTGGTGGTCGACGCGTCCTGGTATCTCCCCTCGGCGCACCGCAGCGGCCACGCCGAGTTCCTCGCCGGACACATCCCGGGCGCGGTGTTCTTCGACCACGACAAGGTGGTCGACCCCGACAGCGAGTTGCCGCACGCCCTGCCCTCGCCGGAGGTCTTCGCCGCGGCGGCGGGCGCGCTCGGCATCGCGGCCGACAAGCGCATCGTGGTCTACGACGGCGCCGGCATCTCCTCGGCGCCGCGGCTGTGGTGGATGCTGCGCCTGTTCGGCGCCGAGGACGTCGCCGTGCTGGACGGCGGCTTTCCGGCCTGGATCGCCGGCGAGCGCCCCGTCGAGACGGGCGAGTCGAACCGGCTCGGCACCCACTTCGCGGCCAAGCCGCGGCTGGAGGCGGTCGCGACCGTCGAGGACGTCCAGCGCGCGCTCGACCGCGGCAGCGCCACGCAGGTGGTCGACGCCCGCTCCTCCTCGCGCTTCAAGGGCTTGGTGGCCGAGCCGCGGCCCGGCCTTCGCTCCGGCCACATGCCCGGCGCCGTCAACGTGCCCATGACCGACCTCGTCGAGGACGGGCACCTGAAGAGCGACCACGACATCAAGGGCGTCTTCGCCGAGGCCGGCGTCGACCTCGACCGGCCGATCATCACGACCTGCGGCTCGGGCGTCACCGCCTCGGTGCTGGCCTTCGGCCTCGCGCGGCTCGGCGCGGAGGACGTCAGGCTCTACGACGGCTCCTGGTCCGAGTGGGGCGCGCGGGCCGACCTGCCCGTCGCGGTGGACGAGGCCTGAGCCGCTCCGATCTCCGAATGCCGTCGGCGGGGCGCGGGCGGCGCCCCGTTCCGTCGCGCTAGAAGGCGCCGCGCGACGCGCGCCACAGGCGCCACTGGCGCCGCCACTGCGGGATGTCCGGCCCGGGCGTGAACGGGTCGGTGGTCCGCTCCCCCGCCCGCAACCGCGGCTCGACCAGCGCCGCGCGGAGCAGGGCCGGCGCGCCCTCGCCGAGCGTCCGCCGCCTCGCCCTCAGCGCGGCGAGCCGGGCCCTGGCCGCGGCGCGCAGGTCCGCCGCGGCGGCGCGCACCTCCGCCGTGGACCGCCCCGCGGCGACCTCCTCGGCGCCCGCCCCGTGCCGTGCGAGCAGCGCCACCGGCAGCGACGGCCGATGCGGGCCGCGCAGCTCGTCCAGCAGGTCGGCGAGGCCGACCGCGACCCCGGCGTCGTCGGCGGCCGGGTCGGCGGCCGCGCCGCCGCCGAGAGCGCGAACGGCGAGGTGGATCGGGATGCCGTGGGTCGCGGCGAGCCGGCGCTCCAGTGAGGCGAGGTCGGCCGGCGGCTCGTCGTAGAGGTCCATGCGATAGGCATCGAGCATGTCGCCGAAGGGCGCGCGGGGCAGCGCGGCACGCTCCACCGTGTCGATCAGCGCGGCCGCGACGGGGTGGGCCGCGGCCTCGGCGGCCCGTCCGCCGTCGACGACGTCCTGCCACCATTGCAGGCGGATCTCGCCCGCGATAGCCTGCTTCACCCGGTGCCGGACGCGGCGCACCTCCAGCGTGAAGGCGGCGAGCGCGAGGAGGTGCGGCCGGGCGGCAGCGGGCGCGAGCAGGGCCGCCAGCCAGGCGTCGGGATCGTCCGAGCGGAGCAGCGCCTCGCAATGCGCGTAGGCGGCGGCGGGGTCGGTCATCGCGCGGGGCGCAGTCCCGGCCTCACGCGACCGCGATCAGCGCGCAGGCGACGCGGCGGCGCTCGCCGAGCAGGATGTTGTAGGTGCGCGCGGCGGCGCCCGTCGCCATGGGATCGACCACGATGCCGGCCGCCTTCAGCGCGGCGCGCAGCGGCGCGCGCGGCGGGATCAGGTCCGTGCCGGTGCCGAGCAGCAGGTGCTCGACCGAGCCCCGCGGCGCGCGGAACAGCTCGGCCAGCGACTCCTCGGTGATCTCGGAGGGCTGCGTCGCCGACCAGCGGTGCACGCCCTCCGGCAGCATCAGGATCGAGCCGCGGTGCGACACGTGGGCGAAGGAGAAGCCGCCCGCGCCGTAACCGTCGACCGTGTGCTGGCCGGCGAGGAAGCCGGGACCGAAGTCGCCGGGATCGCTCATTCGGCCGCGACCTTGGAGGGCTTCGGCTTGCCGGGGGCGCCCGGCGTGCCGGGCTTGCTCTCGTTCCGAACCTCGTTGCGCACGCCGAGGTAGATCAGGATCGGCGAGCAGATGAAGATCGACGAGTAGGTGCCGACGAAGATGCCCCACATCATCGCGAGCGAGAAGCTCTTGATCACCTCGCCGCCGAACAGCACCAGCGCCAGCAGGGCCAGGAACACGGTGGTCGCGGTCATGATGGTGCGCGGCAGCACGGCGTTGATCGACATGTCGATCATCTCGGCGGTCGACAGGCGCTTGTACTTGCGCATCACCTCGCGGATGCGGTCGAGCACGATCACGGCCTCGTTCAGCGAATAGCCCACGATGGTCAGGATCGCGGCGATCGAGGTCGTGTTGAACTCGAGGTGGGTGACGGAGAAGAAGCCCACCGTCAGCAGCAGGTCGTGCATGGTGGCGATCACGGCGCCGACCGCGAACTGCCACTCGAAGCGGAACCACAGGTAGACCAGCACGGCGAAGATCGACACGACGACGCCGATGGTGCCAGACTGCACGAGCTCGCCCGACACGCGCGGGCCGACCACCTCGACGCGGCGGAACTCGTACTTGTCGTCGAGGGCGCTCTGCACCTTCTTGACGGCGGCCTCCTGGGCGGCGTCGCCGCCCGGCTGCACGCCGAAGCGCAGGGTCGCGTCCGTGTGGTTGCCGAAGCCCTGCACCTCAATGTTGCCGAGGCCCGTGCGCTCGCCGAGCGAGCGGAGCTGCGACAGGTCGGCGTCGCCCTGCTTGGCGCGCACCTCCATCAGCGTGCCGCCGGCGAAGTCGATGCCGAAGTTCATGCCGACGAGCACGAACATCACCACGGACACGATCGAGAGGACGGCCGAGAACGGGTAGGAGAAGCGCCGGAAGCGCATGAACCCGAATTTGGTGTTCTCGGGCGCGAGGCGGAGGAGCGGCATCGGCGTTGCTCTCTCAGATCGGCAGGCGCTGCGGGCGCTTGGCCCGGTACCACAGGGCGATCATCATGCGGGTCATGGTCACGGCGGTGACGATGGAGGTCAGGATGCCGAGGCCGAGCGACACGGCGAAGCCGCGCACCGGGCCGGAGCCGAAGAGGTAGAGGATCAGCGCCGCGACGAACAGGGTGACGTTGGAGTCGACGATGGTCGCGAAGGCGCGCTTGAAGCCGGAATCCAGCGAGGCGATCACCGAGCGGCCGGCGTGGTTCTCCTCGCGAATGCGCTCGTAGATCAGCACGTTGGCGTCCACCGCCATGCCGATGGTGAGCACGATGCCGGCGATGCCGGGGAGCGTCAGCGTGGCGCCGAGCAGCACCATGGCGGCGAAGATCAGCATGATGTGCACCGCAAGCGCGATGTCGGCGAAGACGCCGAATACGCCGTAGGTCAGCAGCATGTAGCCGACCACCAACACGCCGGCCACCAGCGCGGCGCGCTCGCCGGCGTCGATCGAGTCCTGGCCGAGGCCGGGGCCGACCGTGCGCTCCTCCACCACGGTGAGCTTGGCCGGCAGCGCGCCGGCGCGCAGCAGCACGGCGAGGTCGTTGGCCTGCTGGATCGTGTAGCGGCCCGTGATGACGCCCGAGCCGCCGAGGATGGGCGTCTGGATCACCGGGTTGGTGACGATCTGGTTGTCCAGCACCACCGCGAAGGGCTTGCCGACGTTGGCGGCGGTCGCCTGGCCGAAGGCTTGGCCGCCGCGCATGTTGAACTGGAAGCTCACCTCGGGCCGGCCCTGCTGGTCGAAGGAGGGCTGGGCGTTGGTGAGGTCGGCGCCGTCCACGATCACGCGCTTCTGGATCGGCAGGGTGCCGGGCTCGCTGTTCTTGTAGAAGGGCAGGTTCTCGACGTCGGCGGGGCTGTCGCCGGGCTCGGCGTCGAGGCGGAACTCCAGCTTGGCGGTCGTGCCGAGCAGGTCCTTCAGGTGCTGCGTGTCCTGCAGCCCCGGCACCTCGACCACGATGCGGTCGTTGCCCTGGCGCTGGATCGTCGGCTCCTTGGTGCCCGACTCGTCGATGCGGCGGCGCAGCACCTCGATCGACTGGTCGACCGCGCGGTGCACCTTGTTGGCGATGCCGGCGTCGGTGAGCTGCACCTGGACGAGGCCGTCGCCGCTGTCCGTGACGGTGTAGTCCTGCACGGCGCCGGTGAGCGAAGCGCCGAGCGAGCGCGACGCGTTGTCGAGCGCGCCGACGATCTTGGCGCGCTCGGCCGCGTCCGGCACGCGGAACTGGATGCCGCGGCTCTGCACGCCGATGCCGCCCGCCAGCTTGACGTTGTTGTCGCGCAGGAGGCGGCGCGCGTCGTCGCGGAGGTTGTCGACCGACGTCTTGGTCAGCGACGCCGTGTCGACCTCGAGCAGAAGGTGGGCGCCGCCCTGAAGGTCGAGGCCGAGCACGATGGTCTTGGCCGGGCCCGGCAGGTAGCGGTCGAGCTCCGCCCGCGCCCCGGGCGACAAGAGGCTCGGCAGCACGATGAGGGCCGCGACCAGCGTGCCGAGGAGGATCGTGACGACTTTCCAGGTCGCGAAACGCATCATGGCTTGTGTTCTTCGTTCTGGCGAGGAGCGCCGGAGGCGGCGCTCCGGGTCAAACCTTGGCCGCGGCCGGCGCGTCCTTCACGGGCTCGCCTTTGGCGCGGACCTCCGTGATCATGGCGCGGGCGATCCGGACGCGGACGTTGGCGGCGATCTCGACCTCCACCTCGGTGGCGTCCGTCGACTTAGTCACCTTGCCGATGAGGCCGCCGGCGGTCACCACCGTGTCGCCGCGGCGCACGGCGGCGATCATCTCGCTGTGGAGCTTCTGCTTCTTCTGCTGCGGGCGCAGCAGCAGGAAATACATGATGACCAGGATGGCCGCGAAGGGCGCGACCTGGAGGAACACGTCGGAGCCGCCGCCGAAGGCGCCGGCGGCCTGGGCATAGGCAGGGGTGATGAACACGCGGAGTCTCCATGGGTCGCGTCGGGACACCCCTGGCCGCGGCTGGCCCGCGTCTTAGACCCGCGCGGGCGCTGGAGCAATGGCGCGACGGTGACGCGCCTGTGCCCCCTTGGGAGCGTCGCGCTCCCGCCCGGAACCTTCGACGGGCCCCCCGGTTCGGCGGAAAGGCCGGCGGTGGGCCGAGCCGGTTGCAGGAAGGGACGCCATGAGGCTGAAAGCTTTGTTCATCGCCGCCGCGGCCGCGGGCCTGATCGCCGCGGGCGGCGCGGAAGCCATGCCGGTCGCCGGCCTGTCGTCGGTCGAGGGTGCCGCGCCGCTCGTGCAGGTGCGCGGCGGCTGCGGCTTCGGCGAACACCGGGGCCTCTTCGGCGGTTGCCGCCTGAACCGGGGCTGGCGCGGCCGCCTCCGCTATTTCCGGACCGGCGCGCCGCGCGGCTGCCCGCCCGGCCGCACCCGCATCCGGGGCATCTGCCGCTTCGTGCGCTGACGCTCCGAAGGGTCGGCCCGCCTTGACAAGGCGCGGCGGCGCTCAGCAGAAGCCGGCCGACCCTTCCGAGACAAGGAGGCCGCCATGGCCCCGATCCCGTCCGACGCCGCCACGGCGGCGCTCCTCGAACGCATCGCCCTCGCGCTGGAGCGCCTCGCCCCGGCGGGCCCGGCGCGGCCGGACTTCGACGCCGCCGACGCCTTCGTGTGGTCCGCAGCCGGCTCGCTGGCGCCGGTGCCGCGGGTCAGCCGCGTCGACGTCGCGCTGCTGCGCGGCATCGACCGCGTGCGCGACCAGCTTCTCGACAACACCCGCCGCTTCGCCCGCGGCCTGCCGGCCAACAACGCGCTCCTGTGGGGCGCGCGCGGCATGGGCAAGTCGTCGCTCGTCAAGGCCGCGCAGGCGACCGTCAACGCCGAGCGGCCGGCGGGCGCGCCGCGGCTCAAGCTCGTCGAGATCCATCGCGAGGACATCGACGGGCTGCCGGCCCTGATGGGCCTGCTGCGGGACAGCCGCTACCCCTTCGTGCTGTTCTGCGACGACCTGTCGTTCGACTCGGACGACACGACCTACAAGTCCCTGAAGGCGGTGTTGGAGGGCGGCATCGAGGGCCGGCCCGCCAACGTGCTGTTCTACGCCACCTCCAACCGACGGCACCTGATGCCGCGTGACATGATGGACAACGAGCGCGCCACCGCCATCAACCCCGGCGAGGCCGTCGAGGAAAAGGTGTCGCTGTCCGACCGCTTCGGCCTGTGGCTCGGCTTCCACAAATGCTCGCAGGACGAGTATCTCGACATGGTGCAGGGCTACGCGGAGCATTTCGCGCTCGGCCTCGACCGCGCTGCCCTCGCGCCCGAAGCGCTGGAATGGTCGACCACGCGAGCGTCGCGTTCAGGACGCACTGCCTGGCAATTCATCCAGGACCTGGCCGGCCGCCTGGACAAGCCCCTACCCCAAACCTAAGGTCCCGCTCGCCATCCTTTCACCGGATTTCGACCCCGCGGAGCACGATCCACCCATGATGTTGAGCCGAATCGGGCGGGCCGTCGCCGCGGCCGCCCTGGTCTGCGGGTCCGCACCGGCCTTCGCCTCCGACCTGCCCGCCGCTCCCGCGCCGCTGCCGACCTTCGTGGCGGCCCCGGTCGAGGCGCCGAGCCCCTACGGCATCCTGTCGGAGGCGCGGTTCGGCGTGCTGGCGCACGGCGTCGACGAGCACGAGTTCGGCACCGTCGACGTCAACGGCGAGGTCCTGTTCAGCAAGGTGTACCACCTGCAGGGCGCCTGGGACTACCTGATCCCGCGCTTCCACCTCGGCGGAAACCTGAACACCTCCGGCCGCACCAGCGACGTCTACGGCGGCGTGACCTGGCAGTTCCCGATCTACGGCCGCTTCTTCGGCGAGCTCGGCTTCGGCGGCGACCTCAACGACGGCAACACGAGCCTCGTCTTCCCGAAGGGCAACACGGACATCCGCGTCGGCTGCGTGGCGAACTTCCGCGAATCGGCCTCGCTCGGCTACCACCTCGACGACCATTGGAACCTGATGGCCTTCGCCGAGCACGCCTCCAACGCCGGGCTCTGCGCCCACAACGAGGGCATCACGGCGATCGGCGGCCGGGTCGGCTACGTCTTCTAGCGGCGGTCGCGCCGCTGCCGGCATCCGCCGGATCTCGGTCGACATCGAAGAGCGGCGGGCCTGTCTTGGGACCCGCCGCTCGTCGATCGCACGCCCAACAGTGTCTCGCGGCTGGGCGGCTTGGCTGGCCGGCACGCCCGCGGAGGCGGGGGTGTGCCGGCCGTGTCTCGGTGAGGCTCGCTCGCGCCGAGCCCGCTCTCAAGTCCCGGCCAGCATGCCCGTCGGGTCGACCGGGGTCGAACCCTTGCGCACCTCGAAGTGGAGCTGCGGCGAGGACACGTTGCCGCTCTGGCCCGACTTGGCGATCACGTCGCCGCGCTTCACGGTGGCGCCGCGCTTGACGTCGATCTCGCCGTTGTTGGCGTAGGCGGTGACGTAACCGTTCGGGTGGCGGATCAGCACGAGGTTGCCGTAGCCCTTGAGCTCGTTCCCCGCATAGGCCACGACCCCGCCCTCGGCCGCCTTGACGGCCGTGCCTTCGGGCACCGCGATGTTGATGCCGTCGTTGCCGCCGGCGCCGCCCTTGAAGCCGGCGATGATGCGGCCGCGGGCCGGCCAGCGGAACTCGGGGCCGCCCGCGTCGGCGACCACGGGGGCTGCGGCCGGGGCCGCCGCGGCGGCAGGCGGCACGGTGGCGGTCGGCGTCGCGTCGACCTTCTTCTCGACGGCGGCGACCTGCTCGGGCTTGGCCGGCGCCGGAGCGGGCTCCGGCTTGGCGGCCGCGATCTTGGCGGCCTTGGCCGCGGCGGCGGCCGTCTTCGCGGCATCGGCGGCCGACTTGGCCGCGGCGACCTTGGCCTTGGCGGCCTCGCGGTCCGCGGCGACCTTCTGGGCCGCGGCGGCCTTCTCGGCGGCGGCCACCTTCGCGGCCTCGGCCTTCTGGGCGGCGGCGGCCTTGGCGTCCACGCGCGGCGCGGCCTTGCTGGCGAGCTTGCGCGCGGCGGCGTCGGCCTTGGCCTTCTCGGCCGCGGCCTGTGCGGCGGCGATCTTCGCGGCCGCCTCGGCCTTGCGGGCTTCGGCCGCCTTCTGCGCTTCCGCGGCCTTCTGGGCTGCGGCGAGCTTCTCGGCGGCGGCCTTGTCTGCCGCGCGCTGGGTCGCCACGATGCGCTGCGCTTCGGCGTTGCGCTCGGCCAGGGTCGCGGGCTTCTCGACCTTGAAGGGCAGCGCGCCGGGCTTGCGGGGCGGCTCGGCGGCCTCCTCCTCCGGCTCGGCCTTGGCGACGTGGGCCGGCACGGTCTTCACCGGGGCGACGTGCTCCTCGGGCTCGACCGGCTCGGAGCGCACGGGAGCCTGGGCGACCTTGGCGGCGCCCGCCGGGCTGGAGACGGCGTTGTAGATCGGGATCACGATCGTGGTGCCGGGCCGCACCTCGCTCGCGGCATGCAGGTTGTTGGTCTGCAGCAGCACGTTCTCCGGCACGCCGTAGCGCTGGGCCAGCACGGCGGCCGAATCGCCCGCGCCGACCTGCACGGAAGCGCCGCCCTGCCCGGTCCAGCCGCCGAATGACGCGCCCTTGACCGGCGTGGACGAGGGGATCGAGCCCGTGGTCTCGCGCGACACGGCGGCCGGCGCGCGGAACGTCGACGCCGTGGCGACGTGGCTCGACGGCGGCAGCGCCGAGGCGGTGACGGGCGGCGTGCGGCCGGTGCCGAGCGACGGGGACGCGTGGGCGACCTTCTTGGGCTTGGGCGGGATCGAGCCGGTCGAGAACGGATTGCCGAAGGCGTCGCCGAACCGGGTGGAATCGGCCGAGCAGCCGCTCATCAGGGCCGCCACCGCGGTCACGGCGCAGATCTGGAGGACGATCCGCCCGTTGCCGGGCGTCAACAGCTTACTCATCAGCGGATCATCCACTCAACGCGGGCTCAGTGGAGTCCATGTAGAGGGAGGCCGGTTAAGGCGCGGTTTAAGATGAATCGCGGTGCCGTGTTTCCGCCGGGAACATGAACGGCCGGAGCCCGGCCGCCCTCACAGCAACGCGGAAGGGCCGTCGTAGAGAGGCCGCAGGCGCGAGGGAGCGACCGGGGTGAGGCTCCAGATCCCCTCGTCGGAGCGGCGTCCGCGCACGACCTGTTGCACGCCGGACACGGTCGTCGCGAAGACGATCGTGCCGTCCGGCCTGAGCAGCCGCGCGAGCTCGTCCGGCACGGCCGGCAGGGCGCCGTGCACCAGGATGCGGTCGAACGGACCGCGCGCGGGCGGCACCGCGAGGCCGTCGCCCCAGACCACCGAGCAGCCGGTGACGCCGAGCGTCGCCAGCCGCGCGCCGGCGGCCTGCGCCAGTGTGCGGAATCGCTCGACGCCCAGCACTTCGCCGCCGAGGCGGCCCAGCAGCGCCGCGGCGTAGCCCGAGCCGGACCCGACCTCCAGCACGCGATGCGCCGGGCGGACGGCCAGCGCTTCCAGCATGCGGGCGATCAGCGCGGGCTCGGACTGGACCTGGCCGCAGGCGAGCGGCAGCGCGATGTTCCGCGCCGCGAGGTCGGCGTAGCGGTGCGGCACGAAGGCCTCGCGCGGCACGGCTTCGAGCGCGCGCAGCACCGCGAGGTCGCGGATGCCGCGCTCGCGCAGGCCGAACAGGAACGCGGCCTTGGCTTCGAGGCTGTCCGCCGTCATGCTCGTGGTCCGTGATGCCGTCGCGGGGCCCTGCCCGCCGCCGCGAAAGGGCCGAAGCCCTTCGATCCCGCGTTCAGCCGAAGAGCTTCGCGTAGCGCTCGTGCGTGTCGCGGTCGGTGAGGTCGAGGCGCAGCGGCGTGACCGAGATGCGCCGGTTGCGCAGGGCTTCGAGGTCGGAGCCCTCGACCGGCGTGAACTTGCCGCGCGCGAAGCCGATCCAATAGTAGGGGTTGCCGCGGCCGTCCTCGCGCTCGTGCACCTGCATCAGCGCCGTGTCGCGCGCGCCCTGCCGCGTCACCTCGATGCCCGCCACCTCGCCGGGCGCGCAGTCCGGGAAGTTGACGTTGACCAGCGTGCCGCGCGGGATGCCGGCGTCGAGCACCTGCCGCACGACGTCGGCCGCGTGGTGCTCGCCGCAGTCCCAGTGCGGGTTCTGCCGGCCCGACACCGGCCCGTAGGCCTGGCTCAGCGCCAGGGACGCCACGCCGAGCAGCGTGCCCTCCATGGCGGCCGCGATCGTGCCCGAATAGGTCACATCCTCGGCGACGTTCTGGCCGCGGTTGATGCCGGACAGGATCAGGTCCGGCTTGCGGTCCTTCAGGATGGAGTTGACCGCCATGATCACGCAGTCGGTCGGCGTCCCCCGCACGGCGTAGCGGTCCTCCGACACCTCGCGCAGCCGCAGCGGGTCGTTCAGCGACAGGGAATGCGCGACGCCGGACTGGTCGGTCTCGGGCGCGACGACGACCACGTCGTCGCTGAGTCCGCGCGCCACGCGCTCCAGCACGGCGAGCCCCGGCGCGTGGATGCCGTCGTCGTTGGTGATGAGGATGCGCATCAAGTCCTGCCCTTCGCCGGCCCGATCCGGTCGAGGCCGCCCATGTAGGGTCGCAACACCTCCGGCACCGCTATGGTGCCGTCCGGGTCCTGATAGTTTTCCATGACGGCCACCAGCGCGCGGCCGACCGCGACGCCCGAGCCGTTGAGCGTGTGGACGAACCGCGTGTTCTTGGCGCCCGCGGGCCGGTAGCGCGCCTCCATGCGCCGCGCCTGGAAATCGCCGCAGGTCGAGCAGGACGAGATCTCGCGGAAGGCGCCCTGCCCCGGCAGCCAGACTTCGAGGTCGAAGGTCTTGCGCGACGCGAAGCCCATGTCGCCCGTGCAGAGCAGCATTCGGCGGTAGTGCAGGCCGAGCCCCTCCAGCACGTCCTCGGCCGCGCGCGTCATGCGCTCGTGCTCCTCGTCCGAGGCTTCGGGCGCCGTGACCGACACCATCTCGACCTTGGCGAACTGGTGCTGGCGGATCATGCCGCGCGTGTCGCGGCCGGCCGAGCCGGCTTCCGCGCGAAAGCAGTTGGTCAGCGCCGTGAAGCGCATCGGCAGTTCGCGCTCGTCGATGACGCGCTCGCGGGCGAGGTTGGTGAGCGGCACCTCGGCGGTGGGGATCAGCCAATGGTCGTCGCCGGCGCGGAACTGGTCGTCGCGGAACTTCGGCAGCTGCGCGGTGCCGTACATGGCGGCGTCGCGCACCAGCACGGGCGGGTCGACCTCCTCGTAGCCGTGCCGGTCGACGTGCATGTCGATCATGTACTGGCCGAGCGCGCGGTGGAGGCGGGCCAGCGTCCCCTTCAGCACCACGAACCGCGCGCCCGACATCCTGGCCGCGGCGTCGAAGTCCATGAGGCCGAGCGCCTCGCCGAGCGCGAAATGCTCGCGCGGCACGAAGCCGTCCGGGAAGCCGGGCTTCTGGCCGGCGCGGTGCTGCTCGACGTTGCCGTGCTCGTCGGCGCCGAGCGGCACGTCCTCGCGCGGTATGTTGGGAATCTCCATCAGGGCGTCCTCGAGCGCGCGGGCGCTGTCGCGCTCCTCGGCTTCGAGCGCCGGCGCCTCGGCCTTGAGGCCGGCCACCTCGGCCTTCAGGCGTTCGGCGGTGTCAAGGTCCTTGCGGCCCATCGCCTGGCCGATCTCCTTGGCGGCGGCGTTGCGGCGCTCCTGCACGGCCTGCGACCGCCCGATCGCTGAGCGCCGGCGGTCGTCGAGCGACAGCAGCGCGGCGCTCAGCGGCTCCAGCCCGCGCGCGCGGCGGCCCGCGTCGAAGGCCTCGGGGTTGTCGCGGATCCATTTGATGTCGAACATGGGGCGCCCGGTCGGGCGGGGCCGGAACCCCGCGTCATGCGTGTCCCGCCTCATAGGCGAGGACGGCCGGAGGCGAAAGCCGGCCCGCGCCGCCGCGCCGCTTTTCCGAACCAGGCCCGCAGGGCCTCGGCCGAGGACTCGCCGAGGGCCGCGGGCCTGTCGCAGCCGACCGGGATCAGACCACCGGGCCCGCCGCCGGCGGCACGCGGCGCTTCTCCATCGCCCGCACGGCCACGACGGCGCCCTCGTAGAGCAGCAGCATCGGCAGGGCGAGCGAGCACATGGAGATGACGTCCGGCGGCGTCAGGATCGCCGCCGCCACCACGACGACCACGATGGCGTAGCGCCGCTTCTCGCGCAGAAATGTCGAGTCGATGATGCCCACCTGCCCGAGCAGGGTCAGGATCACCGGCAATTGGAAGGCGATCCCGAAGGCGAAGATCAGCGTCGTGATGAGCGACAGGTACTCGCTGACCTTGGGCAGCAGCTCGATCGCGGCCTGCCCCGGCTCCGGCGCCTGGAGCTGGTGCACCGAGAACTGGATCAGCAGCGGCATCACCACGAAATAGACGAGCAGCCCGCCGAGCACGAAGAAGACCGGCGTCGCCACGAGGTAGGGCACGAAGGCCTTCTTCTCGGATTTGTAGAGGCCCGGCGCCACGAACATGTAGATCTGCGTGGCGATGACCGGGAAGGCCAGGAAGGCGGCCCCGAACATCGACAGCTTCAGGTTCGTGTAGAACTGCTCGAGAAAGTGCGTCGCGATCAGCGTCGCCTTCTCGTAGCCCACCACGCGCACGTAGGGCTCGACCAGGATGTTGTAGATGCCGCGCGCGAAGTAGAAGCAGATCAGGAAGGCGACCAGGAAGGCCGCCATGGCCTTGATGAGGCGCGAGCGCAGCTCGATCAGGTGCTCGATCAGCGGCGCCTTCGAGGCCTCGATGTCGTCCACGGGCTGGTTGACGTGCTGGTTCATGGACGGGGGTCGCGACGCGGGGGCAGGAACGGCCGGCCGCGGCCGGTGAAGGCGGGCTTGGCCGCGAGGCGGTCGCCCGGCGGCCGCCGCTTCGGCACCAGGATGCGCCGCCGCCCCGCGTCTGTCGACCCGGCGTCGACGCTGTGGACGGCGCCCGCCGATTCGGCGGGCGTGTGGTGCGCCGCTTCGGCGGGTTCGAGGAACACCGGGTCGGGGTCGAGCGCCGACACCGCACCCCTGATGGCGGGCGTCTCGGCCGCCGCGGGGAGCGCGGAGCCGATCGGGTCCTGGCCGAAGGGGTTGGCGGCCGTCCCGGCCGCGGGTGCCTGCGCCACGGAGGTCGATTCGACGGACTTGATGATCGACGTCTTGATGTCGTGGACGGGGTTGAAGTTCACGTCGAGCGAAGCCGTGTTCTTCAGCTTGCTGACCTCCTTCTGGAGGTCGGCGAGGTCAGCCTCCTTCATGGCGTCCATGAACTGGCCCTGGAACTCGGCGGCCATGCGGCGGAGCTTGCCCACCATCTGCCCCACCTGGCGCAGGACGCGCGGCAGGTCCTTCGGGCCGATCACGACCAGCGCCACCACGCCGATGATCAGCAGCTTGCTCGCGTCGAAGTCGAACATGGATCCGGAAAGCTGAAGGGACGGCCAACGCGGCACGGGCAGCCACCCGGGCCGTCGGCGGCCCGGGATGCGCGGAAAAGCTCGGGATGCGGCGGGGCGACGTCAGCCGACGCGGCGCGTGTCCGTCGTCGTGGTCTCGACCGTGGTGCCGTCAGGGCGGTGGTCGATGGTGCGGATAGGCTGCACGGTCTCGCCGAGCGGGCGCACGGGCTCGGCCACGGCGGTCGGCTTGGCCGGAACCTCGTCCTCGTCCGCCATGCCCTTCTTGAAGCTCTTGATGCCCTTGGCGAAGTCGCCCATCAGGTCGGACACCTTCCCCTTGCCACCGAACAGGAGCAGCAGCACGCCGCCCACGATGATCCAGTGCCAGATGCTCATTCCACCCATGACGATCTCCACGGTCTGGCGGCGCTCGATGCCACCCCCGGCGTCCGTTGGCTGGAACCTATGCGCCGGACCCTGCGAACACAAGTTGCGCGGATCCGACCGGGGTCCGGGCCTCGCGAGCAACTCGGCGCGATGCCGGACCGGGACCGGCCGAAACTCAGAGCCGGTACTTGATCTGGTCGGTCCAGAAGCGCTCCAGCCGGACCAGCGCCTGGTTGACGCGCTCGAACTCCGCCGAGGAGATGCCGCCGATCTGCTCCACCGTGAGGACGTGCTTCTCGTAGAGTGCCGCCACGATCACGTGGACCTCCTTGCCCTTCTCGGTCAGGCTGATGCGGACCGAGCGGCGGTCGATCCGCGAACGGGCGTGGTGCAGGTAACCCGTCTCGACGAGCTTCTTGACGTTGTAGGACACGTTGGAGCCGAGATAGTAGCCGCGCGTGCGCAGCTCGCCCGCCGTCAGCTCCTTGTCGCCGATGTTGTAGAGCAGCAGCGCCTGCACGGCGTTGACGTCGCCGCGGCCGCGGCGGTCGAACTCGTCCTTGATGACGTCGAGCAGGCGGCGATGGAGCCGCTCCACCAGCGTCAGGCTCTCCAGGTAGACGGGGCGGACCTCGTCCAGGCGCTCGTCCCGGCCCTGCGCGACTTCGATCTTCATGGCCTTGTTCATCGTCTCGCCCCGTCGGTTCGGTGCCATCAGGCCGGTGGTCCGGCCGCTTCCCTGTATGGCGAAGTTAGGACCGGCCCCATGAAGGCGAGTTTAAGCGACAGACTGAACGCGCGATTTACTTCGAATTCCGGCACCAATACCAAGGTTAGCGCGCGTTCACCCCGACAGCTCCGACTCGATTAAATTTGTATGATGGAGCATCGTCGGCACGAGGGGGCAAGCTCGACTGAGCGGCCCCGCTTTTAGACTTGGGAAAGCAGGAAAGGACCCGTTCACCCTTCTGCGTCGCCGGCCTGAGCGGCGAACCACACGAGGGCGAGGTAGGCCGCCATGAGGGCGACGTCGACGAGGCCGATCAGCAGCGGATGGTCGAAGAAGCCCGGCATCACGACGAGGACGAGGAGTTGGCCGCCGACGGCCACGAGCCAGATCACCCCGCCCCAGGGCGCCGCCAGCCACAGGCCGATGGCGGCCACGAAGTCGATCACGGCGAAGAACACGGCCGCCACCATGGCGGCGGGGGCCAGGGCCGAGAAGGGGCTGAGCCCGCCGGGGCCGGTCGCCAGCACCGCGGACCATTGCAACAGCCCCTGCAGGATCCAGACCGCGGCCGTGACCCGCATGAAGGCCACCAGCACCAAGCCCGACCGGCTGGACTCTTCCCCGGCCCGCGCGGTCTTGAGCACGATAGCGGCCTGCGGCGCGGCTGCGGCCACGCGGCGCTTGGCCGTCGATCTCTGCATGAGGGATCTCCGTTCGATGGCCGCGGCTTTCCCGCCGGTCCGGACGCGTGATAGCCTCCGCGGACCCACACAGGAACCGTCTTCCGCGCCATGTCCGAACGACCCACCGAGCACACGCCGGCCGGACCGGCGGGCGACCGTCCCCTCCCCGGCCTGGGCCTCGTCCACCGGCCCCGGCGCAACCGCAAGACCGATTGGGCGCGCCGGCTCGTGCGCGAAACCACGCTGACGGTGGACGACCTCATCTGGCCGGTCTTCGTGATCGACGGGGAGCGGCGGCGCGAGCCCGTCGCCTCCATGCCGGGCGTCGAGCGCATGTCGGTCGACGAGGTCGTGCGGGCGGCCGTGCGGGCCGCCTCGCTCGGCATCCCCGTGCTGTCGCTGTTCCCCTACACGGAGGCGAGCCTGCGCGACCCGCACGGCTCCGAGGCGCTGCGCGACACCAACCTGATCTGCCGCGCCTGCCGGGCCATCAAGGCCGAGGTGCCGGACCTAGGGCTGCTCACCGACGTGGCGCTCGACCCCTATACGAGCCACGGCCACGACGGGCTCATGGACGGCCACCGCATCGTCAACGACCCGTCCGTGCGCGTCCTCGTCGAGCAGGCGCTGGTGCAGGCGCGCGCCGGCGCCGACATCATCGCGCCCTCGGACATGATGGACGGGCGCGTCGGCGCGATCCGGGCCGGGCTCGACGCCGAGGGGTTCGAGGACGTGCAGATCATGAGCTACGCGGCGAAATACGCCTCGGCCTTCTACGGCCCGTTCCGCGACGCGATCGGCACGTCGGCGGCGCTGGTCGGCGACAAGAAGACCTACCAGATGGACCCCTGCAACGGCGCCGAAGCGCTGCGCGAGGTCGAGCTCGACATCCGCGAGGGCGCCGACATGGTGATGGTCAAGCCCGGGCTGCCGTATCTCGACGTCGTGCAGCGCGTGAAGGCGCATTTCGGCGTCCCGACCTTCGCCTATCAGGTGTCGGGCGAATACGCGATGATCCGCGCCGCCGCCGACAACGGCTGGCTCGACCGCGACCGCGCCATGGTGGAAAGCCTCGTGGCCTTCAAGCGCGCGGGCGCTGACGGGATCATGACCTATTTCGCCCCCGAGGTGGCCGAGATGCTGAACCGCAGGCGGTGAGCGGGCCGCCCTCCCCCGCGGCCGGGCCCGCGATGCTCACCCGCGGTCCCCCGGCCGGGCGCTGACGCCGCGGAATGCGCCCCGCCCTGCTCGCCCTCTGCCTCGTGCCGCTCCTCGCCGGCTGCGCCCGCACCGCGGACCGGGACGAGGCCGCGGCCTGCGCCAGCGCGGCGGCGGGCCTGGCGACGCCGGTCCGGGTGCGCGTCCTGGCCGTCTCTCCGCTCGGGCGGGACGCCGACGGGCGCTCCGGCGTTCGCCTGGCGCTGCGGCCCGAGGACCCCGACATCGCCCTGACGTCGCTGACCTGCCGCTTCGAGCCGAACGGCGGCCGCCCGGCCCTGGCGACGCTGGACACGCAGCGCGGGCCCGTCGACGACACCCACCTCATCCTGCTCCGGCGGTTCTGGCTCGGCTCGGAGGAGGCCGCGGAAGCCGAGCGCGACGCGGACGACGGCGAGGCGATCGACGCCGGCCTGCCCGCCCTCCCGATCCGCGTCGCCTATCTGTTCCAGCAGGCGCTGAACGCCCTGCCCGACGCCGCCGTCTACGGCCTGCTCGGCGCCGCCTATTCGCTGGTCTACGGCCTGTCCGGCCGCATCAACTTCGCCTTCGGCGAGATCGCGGCGGTGGGCGGGGTCGCGGCGGTCGTGGCGGGAACGCTGTCGCGCGACGCTCCGGCCGGTGTCGCGCTCGCGCTCGCCGGCGTGCTGGGCCTCTACGCCGCAGCCCTGTGCGGCGCCGCGGTGGAGCACGGCGTGCTGTGGCGGCTCCGGCGGGTCACCGGCCAGCAGGGGCTCGTGGCGACGCTCGGCGTCGCGCTGGCCCTGCGCGAGTACCTGCGCCTCGCCACCGGCTCGCAGCCGCTCTGGGTCGCGCCCCTGCTGGCCGAGCCCCTCCGCCTCGCCCACGCCGGCGGCTTCGTCGTCACGGTGACGCCCGTCGCCCTCGTGCTCGCCGGCACCGCGGCGGCGGCCTCGGCCGGGCTGCTCGCGGCGTTCCGCTACACGGGCTTCGGGCGCGACTGGCGCGCCTCGGCGGACGACCCGCTCGCGGCGGCGCTGGTGGGCGTCGACCCGCGGCGGCTATCCCTGCGGACGACCGCGCTGGCCTCCGCGCTGGTCGGGCTCGCCGGGGCCGGCGTGACGCTGAACTACGGCGGCGTCGGCTTCGACTACACGACGGGCCTCGGCCTCAGGGCGCTGATCGCCGCCATCCTGGGCGGCATCGGATCGGGGCCCGGCGCCTTCCTGGGCGGGATCGGCATCGCGCTCGTCGAGGCCGCCTGGTCGGCCTACTTCCCCGTCGGCGACCGCGACCTCGCCGTCGACGTCCTGCTCGTCCTCGCCCTCGTGGTGCGTCCCGGCGGGCTGCTCGGCTCGCGCGAGCCCGCGCCGCGCCGGGCGCTGTGAGGGACCTTGCGGGCCGGGGCCGGCGAGGCCAAATTCCGGTCATGGCGGGGAACCTCACCGAGATGGCCTATGTCACCACGCCCGCGGGTCGCGCGGGCCTGCCCATGGGGGCGCTCGACGGCGTCCGGCGGCGGCGCGTCGCGGCCGTGGCGCTCGACCTCGTGCTGGTGTCGATCCTGGCCTTCGGGCTCTGGATGGCGCTGCTGGTGCTCACCTTCGGCCTGTCGCTGGTGCTCCTGCCGCCGCTGTTCCCCTTCGTGGCCTTCTTCTACAACGGCCTGACCGTGTCGGGCCCCTCGATGGCGACGCCCGGCATGCGGCTCTGCGGGCTGGAGCTCAGGACGGACGCGACCGGCGCGCGCGTGCCCTTCCTGATGGCGGCGCTGCACGCCGTCCTGTTCTATTTCTCCTGGACGGTGCCGCCCATCCTGCTCGTGTCGCTGATCGCGGGGGACAAGCGCTGCCTCCATGATATGCTGTCCGGCGTCATCGTCGTGCGGCGCCTGTGACGAATCGACGGGAGGGGAGCGAGCTCCGGGCCATGATCCACCCCTGCGCTGCCCGGCCCGGTGCCGTCAGGCGCGTCGTGAGGGGAGCCGCGGCTTGACGCGGGAGCCCCGCGACGCGCCGCAGTTCTACCTGACGGCGCCCTCGCCCTGCCCCTACCTGCCGAACCGCCTGGAGCGGAAGGTGTTCACGCACCTGATCGGCCGGCGCGCCGGCGCCATCAACGATGCGCTCACGCAGTCGGGCTTCCGCCGCTCGCAGACGATCGCCTACCGGCCGGCCTGCGAGATGTGCCGGGCCTGCGTGTCGGTGCGGGTGCTGGTCGACGAGTTCGAGCCGTCCAAGGGATTCCGGCGCGTGTCGGCGCGCAACGACGACCTCGTGTCCTTCCCGGTCGAGCCGAAGCCGACCACCGAGCAATATTCGCTGTTCCGCTCCTACCTCGGCGCCCGGCACGGCGAAGGCGGCATGGCGGACATGAGCATCCTCGACTTCGCCATGATGGTCGAGGACAGCCACGTGCAGACCAGGCTCGTGGAATACCGCCGGCACGGCCCCGACACGGCCATCACCAAGCGCGGCCAGGGCCCGCTGATCGCCATGTGCCTGACCGACGTGCTCGCCGATGGGCTGTCGATGGTCTATTCCTTCTACGATCCCGAGCAGTCCGACCGGTCGCTCGGGACGCACATGATCCTCGACCACATCAGGCGCGCGAAGGCCATGGGCCTGCCGCACGTCTACCTCGGCTACTGGGTCGAGGGCTCCCGCAAGATGGCCTACAAGGCCCGGTTCGCCCCGCAGCAGCGGCTGGGCATGAACGGCTGGGAGCGGTTCGAGGGCTGAAGCCGCGGCGTCAGCCGCCGGTCCAGCGCTGGCACACCTTCGGCACGATCACCGTGGTCGAGCCCTGGGCGAGCTCGAGGATGCACTCGAACTGGTGCGTGGCGTCGCGGATCACCAGCGTGCCGGGGGCCTCGCCGAACAGCACCTCGTAGACGTCGCGGTTGTGCGTGCCCTCGCCGCAGGGGGCCTTGCGGCCGATCTCGCGGCCCTGCCGGTTGCGCAGAGGCTCACCGGCGTCGTTGGTCCAGATCGCGCAGCCCTTGAAGTCCGGCGATTCGGCGACCTTGAAGGCGGCCGCCGGCGTCGCCGCGACGAGGGAGCCGATGCCGAGGACGGCGGCGAGGGCCGCGCCGGAAGCGCGGCGGCGGAACGCGAACGACATGGAAAGCTCCGGGGCGGCGGGCGGGCGCCCGCCGCGGGCTGAACAGTTCCCGCGTTCCCTAGCACCGGCGGGCCGGCCCGCACCATGCCGCGGCGGACACAGTGCCGGCCGATCAGCTCCAGAGCCCGGCCACGCCGGCGTAGAGGCCGAGCGCGACCGTGATGGCCAGCACGACCGCCACCACGACGTGGTAGGTGCCCGCGAGCCGGAACGGCTCCGGCAGTCGCCGCGCGAGGAGGTACAGGAAGCCGATGACGATCGGCAGCAGCAGGGCGTTCAGCACCTGCACGCCGACGGCCAGCGAGACGACGTTGACGCCCGCGACGATGAAGGCCGCGCCGGCCACCAGCACGCCGAAGTAGGTGGCGTAGAACCAGGGGGCCCGGCTCACCGGCTCGTCGAGCGTGTGGCCCGAGCCGAGCAGCTCGCCGAGCTCCCGCGCCGCGGTCAGCGTCACGACGATGGCGGCCACGATGGCGGCGCCGGCGAAGCCGACGCCGAAGACGATGCGCCCGATCACCTGACCGAGCACGGGCGTCAGCGCGTCGGAGATCTGCTGCACCGTGTCGAGCTGGCCCGCCTTGCCGCCGTGCTGGAGCGCCGCCGCGCAGGCGATGACGACGGACGCCATCACGACCTGCGTCACCACGGCCCCGATGGCGGTGTCGACCCGCTCGGTCGCGATGTCGGTCGGCTTCATGCCCTTCTCGACCACCGACGACTGCTGGAAGAACACCATCCAGGGCATGATCACCGCGCCGATGTTGGCCGACACCAGCGTGAGATACTTGGTGTCCGTGGCCGGGATCGACACGAACTGTCGTGCGACCTCGCCGGCCTTGGGATGCGCCCAGACCGCCACGGCGACGAACACGACCTCGAAGGCGCCGGCGCCGAGCGCGATGCGCTCGACGGACTTGAACGAGCCCGTGACCGCCATCAGCGTCAGCGCCGCGACCACGAGGGCCATGGTGACCCAGCTCGGGATGTTCAGCATGGCGCCGATGCCGGCGAGGCCGCCCATCTCGGTCAGGAGCGCGCCCACGCAGGCGACCACCAGCGTGATCACCGCCACGAAGGCCCAGAACCGCCCGTAGGTTTCCCGGATCAGCGCGCCGTGGCTCTTGCCCGTCACCGCGCCGAGCCGGACCGTCAGCTCCTGCGCGATGAACAGGACGGGGATGAGGACGAGCTGCAGCCACAGCAGGCGGTAGCCCCACTGCGCGCCGCTCTGCGAGGCCGTGATGAGGCTGCCGGCGTCGGTGTCGGCCAGCATGGCGATGATGCCGGGCCCGAGCAGGGCGGCGAGGTGCCGCCAGGAGAAGGTGCCGACGCCCGTGTTCGGGTCGCGGCGGCGCATGTCGTCCATGGTGGGTCCGGTCGCGTCGCTCTGGAAAGCCGGGCGGCCCCCGCCGCCCGGTCAGC
Source organism: Lichenibacterium dinghuense (assembly GCF_021730615.1). Taxonomy (NCBI): domain Bacteria; kingdom Pseudomonadati; phylum Pseudomonadota; class Alphaproteobacteria; order Hyphomicrobiales; family Lichenihabitantaceae; genus Lichenibacterium; species Lichenibacterium dinghuense. The sequence goes on along the minus strand of NZ_JAJLMN010000001.1, from coordinate 5,141,000 downwards.
TCCTACGCGCCCGTCCGCACGCGGGTTGCGGCCGCCGGCCGCGACCCACCGCCCTACTGAAGTGGGGCGCCGTTGACCGTGATGGGCCCGTGGCCGAAGTCGATCACCCAGCCGAGGGTGCCGTCGGGGTTCGGTTTGGCGAGGTTCTTCGCCAGCACGAGCGGCCCCAGCGCCTGCCCGGCGCCGGGGTCCGTCGCCGCCTGGGCCTGCAGGGCCGCGATCTCGGCGTCGAGCCCCTTGGCGCTGAGCGTGACCCGGCCGCCGGGCTGCGGCCCGAGCGCCGCGCGGCCCTCCATCGTCAGGTCGAGCATCTTGGTCGTGATCCGGCTCGGCTGCAGCGTCAGCGTGCCGCCGTCGGGAAGGAACACGCGGCCCACCTGCTCCTTCTGCTCGGGCGTGATGATCACGTCGTGCCGGAGGTCGACCACGTCGACCGCCGCCTTGGCGGCCTCCGCGGCGTGGAAGCCGTCGATCCCGACGTGCAGGTCGAGCGCCGTCGGCACCAGGCCCGCGGACCACGGCGGGAGCTGGCCGGGCGGCGCGACGATGTCGGCCGCCGAGACCGAGAGGCCGGCCTTGCCGGTGCCACCGAGGCCCGACGCTTCGAGCGACAGGCCAGCCGTGCGGGCCGACACGATACCGACCGGGGTCGACAGCGACGGCGCGTCGAGCGCGCCGGTCTGCTTCAGGGCGCCGAGATAGGGCAGGCCGGCGCGGAGCAGCCCCTTGAGCTCGTCCTGCGCGGCCGTCACGCTGTCGCGGCTCGGATGGGCGGCCAGGAAGGCCCACAGGTCGAGCACGCGCGGCGCATCGAGCCGGTCGACGGCCGTGTCGGTCCGGGTTGTCGCGGAAGCGTAGCTCAGCGTGGTGCCCGCGCCGGACGGCGGCGGCACCGCCGGATTGCCGGGGGACGGGTCGGAGGGTTTCGGCTTGAACGTCACCTCGCCGCCCGCGCCCGTGCCGACGCTGTGGCTCGCGGTCGACACGGTCCCGTTCTCGGCCGGGACGCCGGTGCCGGACAGCGCCACCGCGCCGGTGTGGCGGCTCTGCACGAAGGTGGGCGTTCCGCGCTCGTCGCCCGCGCCGGTCTGGTCCTCGCGGAACGACGAGAAGCTGCCGAGCTTGGGGTCGAAGGTGCCGTCGAAGGCGCTGGTCCGGGCGGTCAGGCTGATCGTCTGGTCGCCGGCATGCATCACCAGCGGGGCGGTGTCGTCGCTCTGAACCCGCCACGTGCCGTCCGGCCGCGGCGTCAGCACCATGTTCACCGTGTAGGGCTCGATCGCGAAGCCGAAGGCGTCGAGCCCCGCGAGGCTGCGCTTGAGGTCCACCGTCACGGCATAGCCGTCGCCCTTCGGCGCCACGGTCTCGCGCGGCGCCTCGCCGGGCGCGGCGCGTCCGACGTAGCGCTCCAGCAGCGCCGACAGCCGCGCGGCTTCATCTGGCGTCGCGGGGGCGGCGGCCGCGGACAGGATCGGGAGCACGGCAGCGGCGAAACCCAACAGGAGCGATCTCGGCATCAGGACCTCGTCGACGGCGGCGTCGGGCGGGATCGCCCGGACGCCGCGGAGCACCGGGGTGCATCGCAGCGCACCATAATGCAGCGGCATCGGGGCCGGAAGGCGGTGGGATCGGGCAACCGATCGCGCGCGGCGACGTTGTGCCTGCGACGATCCGACGGCCACCGCGCGCATTTCGCGCCCCGCTCCTCCGAGGCTCATCCCATGACGACGGCTTCCTTCTCCCGCGCGGCGCTGCGTCGCTCGGCCCGCCTGGGCCTGGCTGGCGCAGCCCTGCTGGCCGCGGCCACGGGCGCCTCGGCCGAGGACGGGATCGGGGGTTTCCTGTCGTCGATCTTCGGCGGCTCCTCCCCGGCTCCCCAGGCGGCGCCGGCTCCGCAGCAGTACGCCCCGAGTTACGCTCCCCGCTACGAGCCGGCCTACCGCCGCGCGCGCCTCCGCCCGCTGGTCACCCGCCCGCTCGTCGTGCGCCTGCACCAGGCGAAGCCGAAGCTCGTCGTCGCGCAGGCGCCGACGAAGCCCGGAAAGGTGTCGATCTACGAGGACCGGACGCTGCGCCGCGGCGATGCCGTGATGACGGCCGACGGCGTCCGCATCTTCGCGGGGTCGAGCTCCTGGCCCTACGCGGCCAGCGACTTCGTCGCGCTGAACCAAGCGAAGAACGTCGACCGCGACACGTCGAAGGTCCTCGCGCAGCTCGACAAGCTGCCGCGCGGCTGACCCGCCGCCCGTCCTCGCCCGACCCTGGAACCCAGGGCGTTCTTCGGCATTGTCCGTGCGAACAAGGCGTGAACATCAGGAGCGGACCATGGCCGACGAGACCGAGCACAACCCGAAGCTCGACGAAAACCCCGGCTCCAACACGGTCAAGGACCCCGACGATTGGACCACGGGCGGCGAGCCCATGACGGGCGCCCAGGCGTCCTACCTCAAGACGCTCTCGGAAGAGGTCAAGGACGCGGAGGGCTACGAGGACGGCCTGACGAAGGCCGAGGCTTCGAAGCGCATCGACGCCCTGAAGAAGCAGGCCGGCCACTGACCTCGCCGGCCGCCCGAGCCGGCGGGCACGCCCGCCGGAGCGGCAAGCTCCGCCATGCCTGCGCCGCCGCCGCCCTCGTGGCGGCGGCGCTCGCCGTCCAGGACGGCATCGCGGCCTCGAACCTCCGCTGGTACGCGGGGCTGCTGAAGCCGACCTTCTCGCCCGCGCCGTGGCTCGCCGCGATCGGCTCCGTCGCCCTCGGCGCCGCGCTGGCCGGAGGCTTCTACAGGGTGCTCCGGCGGCCGGACTACCTGCCGGACCGTCCGGCGGCGATCCGCGTCTTCCTGATCGGCCTCGCGCTCGACGTGCTCTGGTCCTGGCTGTTCTTCGCCGGCCGCCACCCCACGGTGGCGTTGGCCGTCGCGGGGGCGCTGGCCGTCGTTGCCGCCTCGTCGGCCTGGCATTTCGCCATCGTCGACCGGCGCGCCGGGCTGCTGCTCGGCCCCTGGGTCCTCGCGGCGGCCTTCGCCTTCCTGCTCGACCTGTCGATCGCGCTCCGCAACGGCTGAAGCGGCGCGCCCAGCGCGGCCGATGTCAGCCTTCCACCACGCCGATGAAGGGGAGTTCGCGATAGCGGTGCGCGGCATCCATGCCGTAGCCCACCACGAACAGGTCCGGGCAGGTGAAGCCGACGAAGTCGGCGTCCATCGGCACGGCGCGCTTGCCGGGCTTCTCCAGCATCACGGCCACCAGCACGCGCCGCGCGCCGCGGCCGAGCAGGAGGTCGCGCGCGAAGGCCAGGGTGCGCCCGGACTCCAGGATGTCGTCGATCAGCAGCACGTCGCGCCCCGCGACCTCGGACTCGATGTCGCGCACGACCCGCACGGTGCCCGAGGACTCCGTGCCGGCGCCATAGCTCGACAGGTGCACGAACTCGACCTGCGGCGCCAGACCGGCGCCGTGCAGCGCGCGCAGCAGATCCGCGGCGAACATGAACGAGCCCTTCAGGACCGCGACGGCGAGCAGGTCGCGCGCGTCCGCGGCGGCGATCTCGGCCGCCATGGCGCGGTTGCGGGACGCGATGGCGCCCTCGTCGTAGAGGGTTCGAATGGCGGGCTCGGTCACGGGTCTCACCTGTCGGACGGCATCATCTCGGCCACGCGGCGTCGTTCCGTCCCGGGCCCCGCGAAGCTCACCGCGAGTTCCTGCCCGTCGCGCGGGGGCGCGGTCAACCGGCTGCGGAACGTGATCGTCTCTCCGACGGCGAGCTGGCCCTTCGGGGCCGGCGCGATCCAATGGTAGAGCTCGCGCCCATCCCTGTCGCGCACGGCGATGCGGAGCGCCGGGACCGGCGTCGCGTCCGGGCGCAGGTTGGTGATGCGGCCCTCGAGCGTCAGGGTCTGCGGGTTCTCGCCGCTCGCCACCACGGAGCGGACGTCGCCGAGCGCCAGCCCCGTCAGGTTCACCGGGAGCCCCATCGCGGCGAAGACCGCGGCACTCGGCGGGAAGCGCGCCACCACGCCCGCCTTTCCGGCGACCGTCGCGAGGCTGCCGAGCAGCAGCGCCGCCGCGACCGCCGCGGCCGCGGTGCCGTCCGGCGGGCGCCAGGAGATGAGGCGCGACGGGAGCGCGCGCGGCGGCCACGGCGCAAGCCGACGCCGCCCGGGCCGCGACGGCTCCTCGGCGGCGCAGCGTGCCGCGCTCGACTCGGCGACGATCTCGGGCCCGTCGTGGGCGTCCGGTCCGCTCCGGTGCACCCAGGCGTCACGGCAATGCGCGCAGCGCAGGATGCGGCCGTCGCCCAGCATGGCGGGGTCGAGCTGGTAGCCGCTCGCGCAGGTCGGGCACCGGATGAGCATGGGTCGCGCTGCGCCAGGGATGGACGGGGTTCGGAACGCGAGTTCCTGCGACCGATGAGACCGTCGACGTGGTTAAGGCGGGGTTACGCGCGCCGTGATAAGACGAGTCCAGGCTCGGCACGGGATCGGGGAAGGCGTTGGTCCGCTTCGAAAATGTCGGTCTGCGCTACGAGGCCGGGAGCGAGGTCCTGACCGACCTGTCCTTCGCCGTCGCCCCGCAGAGCTTCCAGTTCCTCACGGGCCCGTCCGGCGCCGGCAAGACCACGCTGCTGCGCCTCATGCTGCTGTCGCTGAAGCCGACGCGCGGCGTCATCACCCTGTTCGGGCAGGACGCGGCGACGCTCGACAAGGACGCCGTGACGGCCTTCCGCCGGCGCATCGGCGTGGTGTTCCAGGATTTCCGCCTGCTCGACCACCTCACCACCTACGAGAACGTGGCGCTGCCGCTGCGCGTGCAGGGCCGCGAGGAGGCGACCTACCGGGCGGAGGTGAGCGAGCTGCTCCGCTGGGTGGGCCTCGGCGGCCACATGCACGCGCGGCCGCAGGTCCTGTCGGGCGGCGAGAAGCAGCGCGCCGCCATCGCCCGCGCCCTCATCGTCCGGCCCGAGCTGCTGCTGGCCGACGAACCCACCGGCAACGTGGATCCGCCGCTGGCGCGCCGCCTGCTCCGGCTCTTCGTCGAGCTGCACCGCTCGGGGACGTCCGTCGTGATCGCCACGCACGACCTCGCCCTGATGGACCAGTTCACGCAGGCCCGACGCCTCGTGATCGGCGACCGGCGCCTCACCGTCCATGGGTGAGCCCGCGCCGGGGCGCCTCCGCCGCGAAGCGCCGCTCGTGCCGGCCGGCTCGGTCGCGGGCCGCGCGCTGGTCAGCGTCGTCGCCATCATGACGTTCCTCGCGTCCTTGGCGGCCGGCGCGGCCCTCCTGGTGGCCGGCGCGTCGCGGGACTGGCAGGCCTCCATCGCCCGCGAGGCGACCGTCCAGGTGCTGCCGGCGGCCGGCCGCGACATCGAGGCCGACGTGGGCCGCGCCGCGGCCTTGGCCGCGGCCGCGCCCGGGGTCGCCTCCGTCGAGCCCTACGGTGCCGAGCGCGCCGCGAAGCTCCTGGAACCCTGGCTCGGCTCTGGGCTCGACCTCGCCGACGTCCCTGTGCCGCGGCTCATCGCGGTCCAGCTCGGCTCCGGCGCGGGCTTCGACGCCGCCGCGCTGGCCGCGGCGCTCGCGGCCGCGGTGCCGGGCGCGACGCTCGACGACCACGGCGCCTGGCGGGCGCGGCTCGGCGCCGCGGCGGGCGCGCTAGAAGCCGTCGCGGTGGCGCTCTGCACCTTGGTTTTGGCGGCGCTGGCCCTCGCGGTGGGTTTCGCCACGCGGGGCGCCATGGCGGGCAATCGGGAGATCATCGGCGTGCTGCACTTCGTCGGCGCGGAGGACAGCTTCATCGCGCGGGAGTTCCAGCGCCGCTTCCTGCGCCTCGGGCTCCAGGGCGCGACGATCGGAAGCGGCCTCGCCGCCCTGTCGTTTCCGCTCGCCGGCCTCGCGGCCGACCGCCTGGCCGGGGCCGACGGGGTCGAGGCCCTGTTCGGCCGCTTCGCCCTCGGGCCGTGGGGCTACGGCGCGATCGCCCTCACGGCCGCCGTCACGGCGCTGCTGACGGGCTGGACGTCGCGCGCGATCGTGGTCCGCCACTTGCGTGACCTCGCGTGACGGAACCGGCCAGCGGTGGACGGATTCGACTCTCGTACATTAACGCTTCGCACACCATGGGGCGGCGAAGATCGGGCATGGTCAGCGGGACGGGACGGCTGGTGAGCAGGATCCTGACGGCGGCGACGCTGGGCTTCAGCTTCTGCGTGGTGAGCGGGATCGGCCTCGCCTGGAGCTTCAGCTCCTTTCTCGACCGGATCGCCCCGGTCGAGGTGCCGCTCGACGGCCACGCCGAGGGCGCCGTCGCCCTCACGGGCGGCGCGGATCGCATCGCCGACGCCGTCGCGCTGGTGGCGCAGGGCCACGCCGACCGCCTGCTCATCACCGGCGTCAACCCGACCACGACCCGCGGCGAGATCGTCAGGCAGACGCCCGCCGCGCGCAGCCTGATCGATTGCTGCATCGCGCTCGGCTACGAAGCCGCCAACACGGTCGGCAACGCGGTCGAGACGGAGCGGTGGGTGCGGGCCAACCACATCCGCTCGCTGATCGTGGTGACCTCGAACTACCACATGCCGCGCGCCCTGGCCGAGATGGGCTCGGCCCTGCCCGGCGTCGAATTGCTGGCCTACCCGGTCGTGTCCGAGCACGGGCGCACGCATCCGTGGTGGAGCGACAGCGCCAGCGCGCGGCTGATCCTGTGGGAATGGATCAAGTACAACGCCGCCACGCTGCGGATCGGCGCCTCGGCCCCGGCCAGCCCCGAGCCGGTCGCGGACGCGTCGACGGCGTCCACTCGGTCCTGACGGCGCCGGGTCGCTGCGCGCGCTCCGATGCGGGCCGAAGAGGCTCGCGCCGGCGACCGTCCCGAGACGTCCGTCGCGCATGTCACCGATCCGTCCGAAGCCCGATCGTCTAAGCGGCCGGCTCGCGCGACCGTCGGTCCGACGCCGTCCCGGTCCGCAGCCGATCCACAGGCGCGTGAACCGAAGATGAGGGGATGAGATTGCGCTCTTTCACCCCGAGGCGCTTATGCCCTCCCGGTCCCGCCGCGTTTCGCGGCGCTGGAACCGGAGACGACATCATGCGGAAGATCACGCTCACGGCCGGCGCGGCCCTCGGCCTCTTCACCCTGCCCCTGCTCGCCATGGCGCAGGACGCCCCCGCGGCCCCGGACGCCGGTGCAGCCCCGGCCGCGGCCGCCCCCGCGGGCGACGCCGGTGCGGCCAAGCCCGCCCCGAAGAAGGCCCATCACGCCGGCAAGAAGCACATGGCCAAGAAGCATCACGCGGCCAAGAAGCACAGCGCCAAGGCGAAGACCGACGCGGCCGCCCCGGCGGCCGGCGGCGACGCCGGCGCGGCCCCGGCAGAGGCGCCCCAGCAGTGAGGGGCTGCGGCGCCCGCGGGCGCGCCTGAACACGGCCAGGGACGGGCGCCTGCGGGCGCCCGTCTCGCGTGAGCGATTCCGTACTCGGCCGGTGCTCAGGCCGGCGCCTTCCAGGGGAAGGTCCAGGTCTCGGTCAGCGCCCGGTTGCCGGACTTGAGGAAGGCCCTGAGATCGGTGCTCTGGCCCGCCGGCAGCTCGACGTCGATGGCGGCGCGGAAGCCGTTGATGTGCGGGTTCGGCACGAGGAAGGAGCGGGTGATGCGGCCGTTGGTGGAGGTGGGCACCACCTGCACCAGCGACGGATCGGTCGCGAAATACGCGAGGTCGCCGCCCGTGAAGTCGATGATGAAGCGGCGCGAGCCGGGCGACGCCACCTCGTTCGAGCCCAGCGCGCGGGCCTGCGTCTGGTAGGTCTTGATGACCCGCCCGCCCGGCGACAGGCGGCCGAGGCTGAGGCTCGCGGTGATCGTGTAGGCGAGCGAGATCGGCTTGCCGACCTCGACCGCGGCGTCGGGCACCCAGGAGGCCACGATGTTGTCGTTGGTCTCGTCGCCGGTCGGCAGCTCGACGAGCTCGACGCGCCCCTCGCCCCAGTCGCCCTTGGACTCGATCCAGTAGGACGGCCGCAGCTCGTAGCCGAGGTCGAGGTCCTGGTAGTCCTCGAAGACGCGGTCGCGCTGCAGCAGGCCGAAGCCCTGCAGCTTCTTGTCGAGGAAGGCCGAAACCTCGGGCTCCATCGGGTTGCGCAGCGGGCGCCAGATCCACTCGCCCGTGCCGGAATGGAGGAGCAGCCCGTCCGAGTCGTGCAGCTCGGGGCGGAAGTCGTCGGAGAAGCGGCGGTCGTTCTGGCTGGTGAAGAACATGGAGGTCAGCGGCGCCAGGCCGAGCTTGAAGCCGGCCCGCCGCGGGAACAGCGTCGCCGACACCTCCATCACGGTCTCGAGGCCGGGGTAGAGGTCGAACCGGTAGGCGCCGGTGACGGAGGCGCCGTCGAGCAGCCCGTAGATGGTCACCCGCTCGGCGAGCGGCCCGGGCGTCTCGACCCAGAACTCGCGGAAGAACGGGAACTCCTCGCCGGGCGAGCCCGCCCCGACCGCGAGGCCGCGCGCCGACAGGCCGTAGCGCTGCTTGCGGCCGAGGAAGCGGAAGTAGGAGGCGCCGAGGAAGGCCGCGACCTCGTCCAGCACCTCGGGCCGGTTCAGGGGATAGAGCAGGCGGAAGCCCGCGAAGCCGAGGTTCAGCGGCAGCGGCTTCTCGATCTTGTTGCGCCCGTAGTCGAACAGCGTCGCCGCGTAGGGCACCGGCGTGGCGATGCCGTCGCGCACCACGTTGACCGTCACGGGCCGGGGATAGATGTGCCCGAGGTGGAACATCTCCATGCGGAACGGCCCGCCCTCGGTGCCGAGCAGGGCCTTGTCGCGGCGGAAGCGGATGTCGCGCCACGAATCGAAGTCGAGCTTGGCGAGCGCGTCGGGCAGGGGCGGCGGGTTGGCCTCGAAGGGCGCGGTGCCGATCTCGCGGGCGCGCTTCAGCACGTCCTCGAAGCCGAAATGCGCCTGGGGATCGCCGGGCACCTGGGTCGGGGTCTGCGCCATCAGCGGGCTCGCCGCGGCCTCGGCCAGTGCGGCCGCGAGGCCGGCCACGATCGCCCGACGGTCCAACGATACCATGCCCTGCTCCGGCTGCGGCGCGCCGGGGCGGCGCGCGGGTTCGGGGGCCCCGCGGGCGGGACCGGCCCTCCGGCCGCCGTCCTGCCGCGCAGCACCACCGTGGCCGAGGTAGCGTCAGCGCTGCCGTGGGGCAAGCGGCGCGCCGAGCCTTCCCGTCGCCGCCTTCCGGGCCTAGATCGGGGCTCATGAGCCCGAGCCGCCTCCGATCCCTCGACGCCCCCGTCGACGAGCCCTTCGACGACGAGGAGGACGCGGTCGGCGAGCGGGACTCCGGCATCGACCTCGGCCTCGCCGACGACGAGGCCGCACCCGCCTCCGTGAGGCAGGGGGCGGCCGTGATCCGCCACCATTGGGCGACGCTGCCGTTCGGCCCCGGCGTGTATCGCATGCTCGGCACCGACGGGGAGGTGCTCTACGTCGGCAAGGCGAAGAGCCTCAAGAAGCGCGTGGCCTCCTATACCCGCGCCTCGGGCCATTCGCGCCGCATCGCCCAGATGATCTCGCTGACGGCCTCCATGGTCTTCGTGTCGACCGCGACCGAGACCGAGGCGTTGCTGCTCGAAGCCAACTACATCAAGCAGATGAAGCCGCGCTTCAACGTGGTGATGCGGGACGACAAGTCGTTCCCCTACATCCTCGTCACGGCCGACGCCAAGGCGCCGCAGATCACCAAGCACCGCGGCGCCCGCAACCGCAAGGGCGACTATTTCGGGCCCTTCGCCAGCGTGTGGGCGGTGAACCGCACCCTCAACGCGCTGCAGCGGGCCTTCCTGCTGCGGTCCTGCTCGGACAGCTACTACGACAACCGCACCCGGCCCTGCCTGCTCTACCAGATCAAGCGCTGCTCGGGCCCCTGCACGGGCGAGGTCAGCGCCGAGGGCTACCGCGAGCTCGTCGCCGAGGCGCGCGACTTCCTCGCGGGCAAGAGCCGCGCCGTGAAGGACCGGCTCGCCGCCGAGATGATGGGCGCGGCCGAGACCATGGAGTTCGAGCGCGCGGCGCGGCTGCGCGACCGCATCGCCGCGCTCTCGGCCGTGCAGGGTCAGCAGGGCATCAACCCGCGGAGCGTCGAGGAGGCGGACGTCTTCGCGGTGGTGGACGAGGCCGGCCAGTTCGCCGTCGAGGTGTTCTTCTTCCGCACCTACCAGAACTGGGGCAACCGCACCTATTATCCCCGTGCCGACCGCACCCTCAGCTCCGGCGAGGTGCTCGACAGCTTCCTCGTCCAGTTCTACGCCGACAAGCCGCCGCCGCGACTCGTGCTGCTGAGCCACGAGGTCGAGAACCGGGCGCTGCTGGCGCAAGCCCTCAGTGAACGCGCTTCCTTCGCGGTCGAGGTCGCGGTGCCGCAGCGGGGCGAGAAGCGCGACCTCGTCGAGGGCGCGGCCGCCAACGGCAAGCAGGCCCTGGCCCGCAAGCTGGCCGAGACGGCCAGCCAGGAGAAGCTGCTCGCGGGCCTCGGCGTCGCCTTCGGCATGGACCGCACGCCGCGCCGCGTCGAGGTCTACGACAACTCGCACATCATGGGCACCAACGCGGTCGGCGCCATGATCGTCGCGGGCCCCTCGGGCTTCATGAAGAGCCAGTACCGCACCTTCAACATGAAGGACGTCACGCCCGGCGACGACTTCGGCATGATGCGCCAGATGCTGCGGCGACGGTTCGCGCGGCTGCTGCGCGAGTCGCGCGGCGCCTCGGCCGACGACGCCCTGATGGCGGCGGCGCTCGACGACGAGGCGCCCTCGCCCGAGGCGGTCGACGACGCCGTGGCGGAGGGCGCGGGCGAGGTGGGAGCCGCCGACGTGCCGGCCGAGGCGGAGGGCGTGCTGGCGGCATCGGACGCGGAGGACCCGTCGGTGCTGGTCGACGAGGCGCCATCGCTCGACTTCGACGACGGCTCGCCCTGGCCGGACCTGCTGCTGATCGACGGCGGCAAGGGCCAGCTCGCGGCGGTGCGCGAGATCATGGCGGAGCTCGGTGTGCCGGTGCTGTTCGGCCCCGGCGCGGTCCCGAACGGCCTCGCCGTGGTGGGCATCGCCAAGGGGCCCGACCGCGACGCGGGCCGCGAAACCTTCTTCGCGGCCGGGCGCGAGCCCTTCAAGCTGCACGAGCGGGACCCGGCGCTCTACTTCGTGCAGCGCCTGCGCGACGAGGCCCATCGCTTCGCGATCGGCACCCACCGCGCCAAGCGCAAGAAGGACATCACGCGCTCGCCGCTCGACGAGGTGGCGGGCATCGGCCCCGCCCGCAAGCGCGCCCTGCTCCACGCCTTCGGCACCGCGAAGGCGATCGCGCGGGCGAGCCTGTCGGACCTGGAGAAGGTGCCCGGCGTCAACGCCGCCACGGCCAAGCGCGTCTACGACTTCTTCAACGAGGGCGGCAAGTGAGACCGGATGTGACGTGAGTCAGTAGACCCTTCCGATCACCGGAGGCTCACAAGGACGTCGTTGCCACTTTCGATCGGCGACATGCTTCCGATATATGCAGACGAGGGTCGCAGCGGCCGTCCGCAAGCACTCCTCCTGAGTCTCGCTGATCTCGATAAGGCCCTTGTAGACCCTACGCATGGGTGTTCCGGCGCGGAAATGTCGCCATGGACGACGGTGAAGCCTCACGAGCAGAGTCGGATCGCTGGCCGAAGCCGTTCTTCGCCGAGCTGAACCACGCGGCGCGGCGAACCGTCGATGAGTTACAGTCCGGCACGAGGCTCGAGCGCGAGGGTCACCCTCCCAAAGGGCTAGACGCCGCCAGCCCGCCGTCCTGGTAGAGCAGGGGCGCCACCGCGTCCGACAGGTGGACCGACGTCACCTCGCCGATCAGGATCGAGTGGGAGCCATAGGTCACGGTCTGCCGCACCTCGCAGAACAGGCTCGCCTGGGCGTCGTCGAGGTAGGGCATGCCGCCGTCGCGGTCGCTCCAGGCGCCGTGGCCGAAGCGCGCCTCGCCCTCGCTGGCGCCGCCGAAGGGGCCGACCAGGGGCGCGTGGCTCGTGCCCAGCACGTTGATGCAGTAGCGGCCCGTCTCGACGATGATGTCGTGGATGCTCGCCGAGCGGTTGACGCAGATCAGCAGGGTCGGGGGCGCCGTCGTCACCGAGGTCACGGCGGTCGCGGCCATGCCGAAGCGCCGCCCCTCGCGCCCGGCCGTCACGATGGTCACCGTGGCGGCGAGGCGCCGCATCGCCAGCTTGAAGCCCGCGGTGAGGTCGGAATGCGAGACGGTTTCGGGCGACATGGCGGTTTCCGGCGCGGCGCCGGGGCGGTCCGGCGCGGGCGAGTCGATGCCGGGACGTCTAGCACAGAGCTGGATCGAGGGCGAAATGGCGGGCCGGCGGTTCAACCGCCGAACAGCTTGTCGAGCAGCCCGCGGTCCCGGCGCGACACGGCATCGCGGCGGGTGGGGGCCTCGTCCGGCACGGAGGCGGGCGGCACGGCGGAGGCCGGCATGGGCTCGTCGCTGTAGCGCGGGTCGTCCGCGCCGGCCGGGGCCGCCGCGGAAGCGATCGTGCCCGTCGTGTCCTGGCCGGGGCCGCCGCGCGGCGCGGGCGGAGGGTTGCCGCTCAACAGCGCCTTGGTGCGGTCGAGGAGCGAGGCCAGGGGCGAGCCGTCGTCGGCCGGCGCCGCGGGCGGGTGCCACGTGCCCGGCAGCGGCGCCGGCGCCTGGCCCTTCAGCGCCGCCTTCATGAAGCGGCTCCAGGCGTCGACCGGCAGGTTGCCGCCCGACGCCTTGCGGGTCGGCGTGCCGTCGTCGTTGCCGAACCACACGCCGGTGACGAGCTTGGCCGTGTAGCCGACGAACCACGCGTCGCGCCACTCCTGGCTCGTGCCGGTCTTGCCGGCCGCCTGCCAGCCCGGCAGCTCCGCCTTGCGGGCCGTGCCGGTCAGCAGCGTTTCCTGCATCATGGCGTTCATCATGCCGACGTAGACGGGGTCGACGGCGCGGCCGAGCGCCGTGTTGCGGCGCTGGTAGAGCACCTTGCCGGCCGCGGTCCGCACCCGGGTGATGATGTGGGGCTGCACCGCGATGCCGCCGTTCGCGAAGGGCGCGTAGGCGGCCGTCAGCTCCAGCGGCGACACCTCCGAGGTGCCGAGCGCGATGGAAGCGTTGGGCTGGAGCTCGGACGCGATGCCCATGCGGTGCGCCGTCGCGACCACGGTCTTGGGCCCGACCTCGACGCCGAGCCGCACCGCCACGGTGTTCAGCGACAGCGACAGCGCCTTGGTGAGCGTCACGGGCCCGAAATATTCGCGGGAATAGTTCTCCGGGTGCCAGCCCTTGATGGTGATCGGCCCGTCCTCGCGCACCGTGTCGGGCGTGAGGCCGGCCTCCAGCGCCGACAGGTAGACGAAGGGCTTGAACGACGAGCCCGGCTGCCGCTTCGCCGCCACGGCGCGGTCGAACTGGCTGTCCGCATAGTCGCGGCCGCCGATCAGCGCCTTGATGGCGCCGTCGGGAGCGACCGACACGAGCGCGCCCTGGCTGACGCCGTATTTCGCACCGCCCTTGTTCAGCGTGTCGACCAGCGCCCGCTCGCCGGCCGCCTCCATCGCGGGGCTGATCGTGGTGGTCACGACGATGTCCTCGTCGACGGCCCCCACCGTGTCGTCGAGCATCTCCATCACGTAGTCGGCCGCGTAGTTCACGTCGCCGTTGCCGCGCTCCTTCACGGCATGGGCCGGGTGGGCCAGCGCGTCGGCCGCGGCGGCGGGGGTGATGTAGCCCTCGTCGCGCATCGCCGCGACCACCTGGGCGGCGCGGTCCACGGCGCCTCCCGGGTTGCGGTTCGGCGCCAGCTTGGTCGGCGCCTTCATCAGGCCCGCCAGCATCGCCGCCTCCGCCACGGACACCTTGGCGGCGGGGTGGCCGAAGTAATGCAGCGCCGCCGCTTCCACCCCGTAGGAGCCGGAGCCGAAGTAGACGCGGTTGAGGTAAAGCTCGAGGATCTGGTCCTTGGTGTATTTGTGCTCAAGCCAGACCGCGAGGATGGCCTCCTGGATCTTGCGCGACAGCGTGCGCTCCTGGGTCAGGAACACGTTCTTGGCGAGCTGCTGCGTCAGCGTCGAGCCGCCCTGCACGCCGCCGCGGTGCAGCGCGTTGGCCAGAACCGCGCGGGCGATGCCGGCGGGGTCGACGCCCCAGTGCTTGTAGAAGCGCCGGTCCTCGATCGCCACGAAGGCGCGCGGCAGGTAGGGCGGCAGGTCGCCGAGGCGGATGGCGGCGCCGCCGGTGTCGCCGCGGTTGGCGAGCGGCGTGCCGTCGTCGCCCTGGATGGCGATGTTGGGCGGCCGCTTCGGCACGGCGATCTGGTCGATCGGCGGCAGGCGGCTCGCCTGATAGGCCACGACGCCGGCGGCGCCCACCGCGGCCCAGATGCCGAGCACGAAGCACCAGGACACGAGCCGGCCGAGGAGGCTCCGCCGCCGGCGGCCGCCGCGGAAGGACCCGCCCCCGCCCGACCCCCCGCCCCGGCCGCCGCGGCGCTCGTCGCCGATGTCGACCTCGCCGCGGCGCGGGCGGCGCTCCGCCTCGCGCGGGCCGAAGGATGGCTCACGGCGCTCGTCGCGCGCGGCGCGGGCCGGGCGGCGGCCGGGCCGGTCCTCCGGGTGGGCGCGGAGGTCGCCGTCGCGCCCGTCGTCGAGGCGGGGTTCGCGGCGCCGCACCTGTCCGCCGTCCCGACCCCTCGCCATCGTCCGCCTTCACACCCCTCGCGACCGCCGATCCTGTCGAGGCTAACGGCGGCGGATTAAGGGCCGGTGAAACCGGAAGCGGTGCACAACCTTCGGCGCGGGGCGACCCGCCGCGCCTCGCACGCCGCGGAAAAACGGCGGCCTTTTGAAATCGCCTCGGATCCGTGCCAAACGGGGCCGACCTCCAGCCCTGCCATCGAGATCCCATTGGCCGACACGATCGACGTCCTCATCCTCGGCGCGGGCGGCCGCGAACACGCGCTGGCCGCGGCCCTGGCGCCGAGTCCGCGCCTCGGCCGGCTGTTCGTCGCGCCCGGGAACCCCGGCACGGCCGCGCTCGGCACGGGCGTCGCGCTCGACCCCTGCGACCCCGCCGCCGTGACGGGCTTCGCCCGGCGCGAAGGGATCGACCTCGTCGTGGTGGGGCCCGAGGCGCCGCTCGTCGCCGGCGTGGCCGACGCGCTGGAGGCGGCCGGCGTGCCGGTCTTCGGCCCGTCGCGCGCCGCCGCGGCGCTCGAAGGCTCGAAGGGCTTCACCAAGGACCTCGCGCGCGACTTCGGCATCCCCACGGCGGGCTACGGGCGCTTCGATTCGGCCGAGGCCGCGAAGGCCCAACTCGCCGGCGTCCCCTACCCCACCGTCATCAAGGCGGACGGGCTCGCGGCCGGCAAGGGCGTGGTGATCGCGGCCGACCGGGGCGAGGCGGAGCGCACGGTGGACTTCATGTTCGGCGGCGGCTTCGGCGCCGCCGGCGCCTCCGTGGTGGTCGAGGACTTCATGGAAGGCGAGGAGCTGTCCTTCTTCGCCCTGTGCGACGGGGAGCGCGCCCTGCCGTTCTCGTCCGCGCAGGACCACAAGCGCGTCGGCGAGGGCGACACCGGCCCCAACACCGGCGGCATGGGGGCGATCTCGCCGGCGCCCGTGCTCGACGCGCCCCTCCAGGCCCGCATCATGGCCGAGATCGTCGAGCCGACGCTGCGCGGCATGCGCGAACGCGGCGCGCCTTTCCGCGGCGTGCTCTTCGCCGGGCTCATGCTGACCGCGGACGGGCCGAAACTGATCGAGTTCAACGTCCGCTTCGGCGACCCCGAGACGCAGGCCATGCTGGCCCGGCTCGACGAGGACCTGCTGCCGCTGCTGGAGGCCGTGGCCCGCGGCACCCTGCCCGAGCGCCCCGTCCGCCTCCGGCCGGAGGTGGCGGTCTCGGTCGTCATGGCGGCGCGCGGCTATCCCGACGCGCCCTTGAAGGGCACGGAGATTCGCGGCCTCGCCGCCGCCTCGGCCCTGCCCGGCGTGACCCTGCTGCACGCCGGCACCCGCGGCGAGGGCGGCCGCGTGCTCGCCGACGGCGGCCGGGTGCTGACGATCGTCGGCCGCGGCGCCGACGTCGCCGAGGCCCGCGCGCGCGCCTATGCGGGCGTCGAGGCGGTGGACTGGCCGGAAGGCTTCTGCCGCCGCGACATCGGCCTCCGCGCGCCGCGCTGAGCACCGGGGTCGCTCGGCGCCGTCATCCGACGGTCATGCGGGGCGGCTAGCCCCGGTCCGCCCCGACGGAGCGGAAGGACCTGATCCCCATGACGAAACTCGGCCGCAGAGCCGCGGGCGCCCTCGCGCTCGCCCTTCTCGGCGGCGCGGCCCTGCCCGCGGCGGCCGCGCCCTACGCCCACGTGCTGCTGATCTCGATCGACGGCCTGCACGCGCTGGACCTCGCCAACTACGCCGCCTCTCACCCGGAGGGCACCCTGGCGCGCCTCGCGAAGGGCGGCGCCGTCTACCGGCAGGCCATGGTGCCGCTGATCTCCGACTCGTTCCCGGGCTTCGCGGCCCAGGTGACGGGTGGCGGGCCGGCCACCACCGGCATCTACTACGACGACAGCTACGACCGCGCGCTGTTCCCGCCAAGCTCCGGCTGCAAGGGCGAGCCCGGCACCGAGGTGCCCTTCGCCTCCGAGATCGACGTCGACAGCAAGCGCGCCGACGCCGGCGGCGCGGTCGGGCGGCCGATGACGCAGATCGACGCCGCGAAGCTGCCGCTGCGGAAGAGCAGCGACGCCTGCACCCCCGTCTACCCGCACGACTACCTGCGCGTGAACACGGCCTTCGAGGTCGTGCACGGCCACGGCGGCCGCACCGCATGGTCCGACAAGCATCCCGCCTACGAATGGCTGGCCGGCCTCTCCGGCCGGGGGCTCGACGAGCTCTACGCCCTGGAGCAGGACGCGCTGATCCCCGGCACGAAGGTCAAGACCACGGGCTCCTTCGCGGCGGAGCGCGATTTCGACCGGCAGCGCGTGACCGCGCTCCTCAACATGATGCGCGGCCTCGACGGGACGGGGGCGGCCAAGGTCGGCGTCCCGGCCCTCTTCGGCATGAACTTCCAGGCCGTCAGCGTCGGCCAGAAGCTGCCCAAGGCCGGGCCGGGCGACCCGCCGGACGCCAGGGGCGGCTACTCCGACGCCGCGGGCCGGCCCAACGACGGCCTCGCGGCGCAGTTCGATTCCGTCGACGCCGCGCTCGGGGAACTCCTCGCCGGTCTCAAGGAGAACGGGCTCGACGGCTCCACGCTGGTGATCGTCTCGGCCAAGCACGGCCAGTCCCCGATCGACCCGGCCGCCTTCCGGCCGACCGAGGACAAGCCGCTCGACGCCGTGCCGGGCCACGCCTTCCACGACGCCGACGACGGCGCCCTGATCTGGCTCAAGCCCGCCGAGCGCGACGCGAAGCTGCCCGAGGCCGAGGCCTTCCTGGAGCAGCACCGCGCGGCGCTCGGGATCGGCGCGATCCTGCCGCCCGCCGCCGTGGCGTCGCTCTTCGCCGACCCGGCGACGGACAGCCGCGCCCCGGACTTCGTGCTCGCCACCGATCCCGGCGTGGTCTTCACCTCGGGCAAGAAGATCGCCGAGCACGGCGGCATGAGCCTCGACGACCGCAACGTCGCGCTCCTGGTGTACGGCCCGGGGATCAAGCCGGCCGTGGTCGACGCCGCGGTCGCGACCGCGCAGATCGCCCCGACGATCCTCAAGGCGCTCGGCTACGCGCCCGACGAGCTTCAGGCCGTGAAGGCCGAGGGCACGCAGCCCCTGCCCGGCCTGCCGTTCTGAGCGGCGGAGGGACCGGCGCTCAGCGCCCGTCCTGCAGCGCCTTCAGCACGCTGGCGCTGGCGCGTCCGTCCGGCTTCAGTCCGAGCGACTGCTGGTAGGACGCGATGGCGGCGCGGGTCTTGGTGCCCATGACGCCGTCGCGGTTGCCGACCTCGAAGCCCTTGCCGGCGAGGCGCTCCTGGAGCTCGCGACGGTCGACGCGGGCGAGGCCCGGATCGTCGGTCGGCCACGGCGTCGCGATCGGGCCGGCGCCGCGCAGCCGGTCGGACAGGTGGCCGATGGCCAGCGCGTAGACCTCCGCGGCGTTGTAGGCGAAGACGGCCTCGAAGTTGGTCGTCACCAGGAAGGCCGGGCCGTCGCGGCCGGCCGGCAGCAGCAGGCCGCCGGCGCCCGAGCCGAGCGGCGAGCCGTCGACCCGTCGCAGCCCCCGCGAGGTCCAATAGGCCATGGGGTGGCGGTTCTTGCGCCCGCTCGGGCCGCTGTAGCCTTGGGGCAGCTTCACCTCGAACCCCCAGGGCTGCCCCGCGGTCCAGCCCGACTTCTCGAGGTAGAAGGCGGTCGAGCCCAGCGCGTCCGGCACCGAGTCGACGATGTCAGGGTGGCCGTTCCCGTCGACGTCGACGGCGTTCTTGAGGAACGTCGACGGCATGAACTGCGTGTGGCCGAAGGCGCCCGCCCAGGAGCCGACGAAATGGTCCGGCTTGACGTCGCCGCGCTGCAGGATCGACAGGGCGGAGAACAGCTCGCCCTGGTAGTAGGCCGGCTTCCGGCCGTAGCAGCTCAGCGTGGCGAGGGACTGGACGACCGGCCGGTAGCCGAAGTTCTTGCCGTAGTCGGACTCGACGCCCCAGAGCGCGACGAGCACGTAGCGGCTGACGCCGAAGCGCGCCTCGATCCGCTTCAAGGCGTCGGCGTATCGTGCCAGCATGGCGCGGCCGTCGTCGACGCGCTCCTGGTCGACGAGGCCCGCCATGTAGTCCCACACCGGGGTGGTGAACTCGGGCTGCTCGTCCTGGAAGTGCAGGACGTCGTTGGGCTGGAGGTCGGCGGTCGCGGCGTCGAAGGTCGCGGGCGCCACCCCGCGGGCCAGCGCGCCGGCCCTGAGCCCGGCCAGGCAGGCCTGGAAGCCGGCCTGCTCGGCGGCGCCCGCGCACGGCCCGGCGGCCGCGAAGGCCGCGGCGGCGAGGGCCGCGGCGGCGAGGGCCGCGGGGAACGCGCGGGGGATGGCTCTCATGCGGACGCTCCGTCGCCCGCCCGCGGCGGGACGCGCGACGTTAACCTATGCCGTTCCCGCCGCAAGGTCCCAGACGACGGCGACCCGGTTCAGCGCTTCCCAGCGCCCGCCTCGTCCTTCACTTCGTCCTCGTCCTCCTCGTCTTCGCCGTCCTCGTCCTCGTCGTCCTCGATCTCGTCGGCCGAGTCGTCCTCGGACAGCAGTTCGTCGAGCGTGTCGGCGATGATGTCGACCTGGTCGCGGGTGGCGCTGAGCTCCAGCACATGGCCGGCCTCGTCCTCGATGTGGAGGTTGAAGTCCTCGCCCGCCTCGGTGACGGTGAACTTGGACAGCTTCTTGATCGCGGCCATGGAAGGGTGTTCCCGTGTGAAAATGCAGGGTCCAACGTCCCGGCGCCGCCGGGGTTCACCCGGCGGCGCGCAGGACGCTGGAAAAGCTCGGGTCGGGCGCGGCGGGCCGCTCAGGTCCAGGGGCGGGCGCCGGAGACGGCCGCCTCGTAGCGCTCGATCTCGGCGGTCTTGGCCATGGTGAGGCCGACGTCGTCGAGGCCCTCGAGCAGGCAGTGCTTGCGGAAGGCGTCGATCTCGAAGTGGATCGCGCCGCCGTCCGGCCCGCGGATCTCCTGCGCTACGAGGTCCACCGACACGCGGGCGTTGGCGCCGCGTTCGGCGTCGTCGAACAGCATCTCGAGCTGCTCGGGCGTGACCACGATCGGCAGGATGCCGTTCTTGAAGCAGTTGTTGTAGAAGATGTCGGCGAAGCTGGTCGAGATCACGCAGCGGATGCCGAAGTCGAGCAGGGCCCAGGGCGCGTGCTCGCGCGACGAGCCGCAGCCGAAATTGTCGCCCGCGACCAGGATGGTGGCGTCCCGGTAGGCCGGCTGGTTCAGCACGAAGGCGGGGTCGTCCGAGCCGTCGTCGTTGTAGCGCATCTCCGCGAACAGGCCGCGCCCGAGGCCCGTCCGCTTGATCGTCTTCAGATACTGGGACGGGATGATCTTGTCGGTGTCGACGTTGGCGATCCTGAGCGGGGCGGCGACGCCGCTCAGGTGATCGAACTTCTGCATGGGCGAGCGCTCCCTCGGCGTCGGGCGCCCTCGCCCGAGGCGAGCCGGCACCGGATCATGACAGGCGCCGGCCGGGTCGGGAGACGCGGCCGGCGGACGCCCGATCCAATGCGACGTCGGCCGGCGCGGGTCAATCGTCGGCGGCCGCGGCGGCGGGACGCTTGCGGGAGGCGGCGGTGCTGACGCGCTCCTGTGGCGAGGTCGCCGAGCCCGAGAAGCTGCCCGTCGACAGATCCGTCGCCCGCGCGCCGAAGCCGCGGCGGGGCGCGCCGCCGTCGCTCGCCAGCGAGGCCGCGGTGGCCTGGGCGGCGGGGCGGAGCGCCGCCACGGACGAACCGACGCCGGCGCGCGCCGGCAGGTGGTCCGCCGGCGTGGCGCCGGTCAGGCTGCGGAAGTTGGAGCGGTCCAGCCGGGCCGCGACGAGCGGGGGCCGCGCGACGGGCAGCGGGACGGCGGACGCGGGCGTCGCGAAGGCCAGGACGTGCGGCGCGGCGGCCGCCTGTCCGACGCCCTGCGTGATCGCGGCCGGCAGGCCGGTGCGGGCGGAGGGCGGCACGGCCGCGGCGACGGCCTGACGCGCGCCCGGCGTCGGGGCATGATCGCTGCGCGAAGCGGCCGCGTCGGCGGAGCGCGCGGGGAGCGCCGGAGCGGCGGCGGCGAGCTCCGTCGGGCGGCGCGGCGGCAGCGGCGCGGCCCGGTCGCCCGCCGCCTGCTGCACCGCAGGAGCCGTTCTGGCCGCGGGCGCGACGACGGCTGGCGCGACGGGGGCGAGCTGCGGAGCCGGTTGAGCCTGGGCGGCGGCCGCGGCGCGCTCTTCGGCGGCCCGACGCTGGGCCTCGACGGCCTGCTTCTGAGCCTCGGCGGCGGCCTGCTTTTGGGCCTCGGCGGCGGCCTGGGCCTGGCGCTGCATCTCGGCGGCGAGCTTGGCCTGCGCGTCGGCGTCGGCGGTCTGGGTCGGCGGCAGCGACGCCACCTGCGCGCGGCCCCGCGCCGTCCTGGCCTGCGTCGGTGCGGGCTCCGCCTGGGGGGCGGGCTCGGCCGGCTTCGAGCTGAACAGCGAGAAGATGGACCCGCCGCCGCCGCCGAGCTCCGGCCGGTCGCCGTTGTGGCGGTCGGCCGAAGAGTCGGCGACGCTGCCGACCGGCGCGTTGTCGGCCGAGGCGAGCCGCGTCCCGCCCCGGCGGGGGGCCGGCGCCGCGTCCCGCGGCACGCCGCCCTGGCGGTTGGCCTCGCCGTCGCCGTCGTCGTCCCCGCCGCCGAACAGCCAGGCGAAGAAGCCCTTCGACTTCACCTCGCCGGCGGTCGGGTAGTCGAAGCTGTCACCCCGCGCGGCGAGTTCGGCGCGGGCCATCTCGTAGCCCGGCAGGGGCTGGCCGTTCGACGGGATGTGCACGGTCTTCCCGTCCGGGAACAGGCGCGACAGCTGGTCGTAGCTCATGCGCGGCCAGTGGCGCACGCCGCCGACGTCCATGTGCACGAAGGGCGTGCCGGCCGTGGGATAGAAGCCGACGCCGCCGCGCTGCAGCCGCATGGCCAGCTCGCGGATCCTGGACATCGGCACGTCCATGTAGTGCTGGTCCATCGCCTTGCCGAGGATGTGCTGCGAGTGCTCGGCGACGCCGCGCGTGGCGTGGCGCAGCATGGAATTCGTTTCGGGCGAGCGGTAGGCCGACATCACCTCGATGGGCTGCTGGGAGCCCGACTCGCGGTACACCTCCCAGATCGTGTCGAAGAGCTTCGGGTCCATGTGGGTTGGCTCGTCCCGGCGCCAGTCGCGCAGGAACCAGTTCAGCTTCTCCAGCACCACGGGGTCGTAGCGCCCGTCCACCATGTAGGTGGCGTCGATCGATTCCTTGGTGTGGGCGTGGTGCAGGTGGATCGTGCGCGCTTCGCCGTTGGCGGCGGCGTTCTCGGTGGACACGGGGGCGAGCAGGATGACGGCGCCGGCAGCGGCGGCGAGGACGGTCGGCAGGAGCGTCGACGCCCTGGACCGGAAACTATCGCGCCATGCTGTCAATGCGGGACTCGCTTGTTCGGCAGCGCGCCACCGGGATGGCACACGCAAGGACCGGACCGATCTCTTCGTCGGACGACGTTAACACATCGTTAGACGCCGCCTTCCGTCCCGACAAGGGAGGGCCGGACACACCCGCCTGTCCCAGCGCGGCCACGGTCCAGCGAAAACGTGGGCGGAATGCGGCGGCCCGCGGATGTCCCTCGCCGCGAGGCGGGGAAGCGCGGCGGACCCCGTGCCGCGCGCGGGCCGTTGGGGGAGGCCGTGCTCGCCGGTCTGGCGATCGATCGCGAGACGACGTTCGGAGGTGCTGTGACGCTCGCCCTCATCTGTTCCGGCCAGGGGCCGCAGCACGCCGGCATGTTCGCCGTCACGGGCGAGGCCGCGGCGGCATCGTCCCTGTTCGACCGTGCGGGCGCCCTGCTCGGCGGACGCGACCCGCGCGCCCTGGTGCGCGGCGACGCACCCGACATCCACGCCAACCGCACCGGCCAGGTGCTCTGCACGTTGCAGGCCGTGGCGGCACTGGCGGCGCTGCCCGAACTCGCGCGCGGCCGCCGCATCGTCCTCGGCTACAGCGTCGGCGAAGTCGGCGCCTGGGCGGCGGCGGGCCTGATCGCGCCGGAGGCGGCGCTGGACCTCGCCGTCGAGCGGGCCCGCGCCATGGACGCCGCCAGCGATCCCGGCGACGGCCTGCTCTTCGTGCGCGGCCTGCCGCGCGCCGCCGTCGACGCGCTGTGCCGCGAGCACGGCGGCGCGGTCGCGATCGTCAACCCCGGCGACGCCGTCGTGCTCGGCGGCTCGGCCGCGGCGCTCGACGCGCTCGCGGCCGGGGCCGAGGCGGCCGGCGCGGGCCGCGTCCGGCGCGTCGGCGTCGCGGTGGCGTCGCACACGCCGAAGCTGGCGCCCGCCGCATCGGCCTTCCGCGCTGCGCTCGACGGCTTCGCGGCCGCCCCGCCGGTGCCGGCCGGGGTGCGGCTGCTCGCCGGGATCGACGCCGCGCCGGTGATCGACGTCGCCGACGGCCGCGACCGGCTGGCCCGGCAGATCTCGACCACGATCCGCTGGGCAGACTGCCTCGCGGCGGCCGTCGAGGCCGGGGCGACCGCCGTCCTGGAACTCGGGCCGGGCCGGGCCCTCGCCGAGATGGCGGGGAGCGCCCATTCCGAGGTCCCGGCCCGCAGCCTCGACGACTTCAGGTCGGTCTCGGGCGTGCGCGACTGGCTGTCGCGCGTCGGCGTTTGACATACGCGTTATACGCCCCTAACCGCCGTGCCGACGTTTCTCGCTCCAGGCTCGCCATGCCCCGGCCCCAGCTCTACCCGGTGAAGAAGGTCATCGGCTTCGACGAAGCGATGCTGAAGGCCGTCGACGAGTGGCGCCGGACCCGCACGCCGATCCCGACGGTGTCGGACGCGATCCGGCAGATCCTGGCCAAGCACCTGCGGCAGAAGGGTTATATGCCGAAGCGCGGCGCCGCCGCCGAATGAGGGCCGGCCGGGCCGGGGGCTCGGCCCGCGGCTTTCCACGCCCCTTCTTTTCACCTAAGAGTCGGACGGAACACCGGGCGGGCGGGACCAGACAGCAGCATGACCACAGCCAGCGACGTCGCGTCGGGCAAGACCCACACGGACGAGAACTTCCCCGTGGCGTCCCACCTCATCGCGGCGCGGCACCGGCCGGCCGTGATGGCCTTCTACAACTTCGTCCGCGCCGCCGATGACGTGGCCGACCACGCCACCCTCACGCAGGCCGAGAAGCTCGACCACCTCGACCGGCTGGAACAGTCGCTGCTCGGCCGCCGCGACGACGAGCCCGTGGCGCGCCCGCTGCGCGCCGTGCTGGCCGAGCGGCGGCTCACGCCGCGCCACGCGCAGGACCTCATCGCGGCCTTCCGGCTCGACGTCGCGAAGAACCGCACGGCCGACTGGGCCGACCTCATCCACTATTGCAGCCTGTCCGCCATGCCGGTGGGCCGCTACGTGCTCGACGTGCACGGCGAGAGCGACTCCACCTGGGCCGCGTCGGACGCCGTCTGCGCCGCCCTGCAGATCATCAACCACCTGCAGGACTGCGGGAAGGACTTCCGGGACCTCGACCGGGTCTACATCCCCGACGACGCGCTCGCGGCGGCCGGCCTCACGGTCGAGGCGCTGCGGGCCGACAAGGCCTCGCCGGCGCTCCGCGGGCTGATCCGCGACCTCGCCGTCCGCACCATGGGCCTGCTCGACGACGGCGGCGTCCTGCCCCGGCAGGTGGCGGACTTCCGCATGAGCCTGGAATGCGCCGTCATCATCGCGCTGGCGCGCCACCTCACCACCACGCTGATGAGCCACGATCCCCTGAGCGAGCGCGTGCACCACAACAAGTTCGAATATCTGCGCATCGGCGGCGCCGGCGCGGCCCGCACGGCGCTGGGCCGCCTGCTGCGCCGCCCCGCGGCGCCGGCCGCCGCACGGGTGGGCCGGGCGTGAGCGCGGCGTCCCAGGCCGGCGTCGGCGTGGCGCAGGCCGCGCAGGCGGCCGGCTCGTCCTTCTACGCCGGCATGCGCATCCTGCCCAAGCCGCAGCGCGAAGCCATGTACGCCGTCTACGCCTTCTGCCGGGCCGTCGACGACGTGGCCGACGAGGGCGGCACCCGCGAGGAACGCTCGGCCGGCCTGCAGCGCTGGCGCGACGGCATCGACGCCCTCTATGCCGGCCGCCCCACCCCCGACACCGCCCCCCTCGCCGAGGCGGTGCGCCGCTACGGCCTGCGCCGCGAGGACTTCGTGGCCGTGATCGACGGCATGGCGATGGACGCCGCGGAGGACATCCGCGCGCCGGACGAGGCCAAGCTCGATCTCTACTGCGACCGCGTCGCCTCCGCGGTCGGCCGCCTGTCGGTGATGATCTTCGGCGTGTCCGAGCGCAACGGCCCCGGCCTCGCGCACCACCTCGGGCGCGCCCTGCAGAAGACCAACATCCTGCGCGACATCGACGAGGACGCCGCCATGGGGCGCCTCTATCTGCCGCGCGAGAAGCTCGAAGCGGCCGGCATCCACTCGACCGACCCGACGGTCGTGGCGGCGGACCCCGCCCTGCCCCGCGTCTGCGCGCCCATCGTCCAGGAAGCGCGGCGCCACTTCGCCGAAGCGCAGGCCATCATGGCGCGCGAGCCCCGCCGCACCACGCGGGCGCCGCGGCTGATGGGCGCCGTCTACGGCGCGGTGCTCGAAGCGACGGCGAAGCGGGGCTTCTCGGCGCCCCGCCAACGCGTGAGGAAACCCAAGCTGAAGCTCCTCATCTCGTTCGTCCGGCACGGCCTGTTCTGATGGGCGGCACGATCCACGTCGTCGGCGCGGGCCTCGCGGGCCTCGCCGCCGCCCTGAAGCTCGACCCCGCGCGCCGCCGCATCGTGCTGCACGAGGCGTCGCGCCACGCCGGCGGGCGCTGCCGCTCCTACCACGATCCCGCGCTCGGCACGGTGATCGACAACGGCAACCACCTCGTGCTGTCGGGCAACACGGCGGTCGCCGACTATGTCGCGGCCGTGGGCGCCTCCGACAAGCTGAAGCCGACGCGCGACGCGGCCTTCGACTTCGCCGACCTCGCCACCGGCGCGCGCTGGCAGGTGATCCCCAACGCCGGCCGCCTGCCGTGGTGGATCTTCGTGGCGCGGCGCCGCGTGCCGGGCACGGGCTGGCGCGACTACCTCGGGCTCGGCAAGCTGCTGCGTGCCGGCCCGCGCGACCGGATCCAGGACGTGATGCGCTGCGAGGGCCCGCTGTGGGACCGGCTGTGGCACCCGCTGCTCGTGGCGGCGCTGAACACCGACCCGAAGACGTCCTCGGCGGCTCTGGCCGGCGCCGTGGTGCGCGAGTCGCTCGCCAAGGGCGGCGACGCCTGCCGGCCGCTGGTCGCGACCGAGGGCCTCGCCGAGGCTTTCGTCGACCCCGCGCTCGACACGCTGCGCCGGCGCGGCGTCGAGATCCGGTTCGACCACCGCCTGCGCGGCCTCACCACCGACGGGGGCCGCGTTTCATCGCTCGACTTCGCGGAGGACGACGGCCCGACCGCGCTCGCGCCGGGCGACGGCGTGATCCTGGCCGTGACGGCGCCCGTGGCCGCGACGCTGGTGCCCGGCCTGTCGGTGCCGACGGACTTCCGCTCCATCGTCAACGCGCACTTCCTCGCGGACCCGCCGCCCGGCCATCCGCTGATGATCGGGCTGGTCAACAGCGCGTCCGAGTGGGTGTTTTCCTTCGCGGGCCGCCTGTCGGTGACGATCTCGGACGCGGACCGCTACCTCGACACGCCCAAGGAGGAGCTGGCCGCCAAGCTGTGGCGCGAGGTGGCGGCCGTGACGGGCCACGACCCGGACGTGCTGCCGCGCCACCGCATCATCCGCGAGAAGCGCGCGACCTTCGCGGCCTCGCCCGAGCAGGACGCGCTGCGCCCCGGCCCCGAGACGGCCTGGCGCAACCTGCTGCTCGCCGGCGACTGGACGCAGACCGGCCTGCCTTCGACCATCGAGGGCGCGATCCGCTCGGGCAACCGGGCCGCGATGCTGGCGTCGCGATAGCGGGGTGTCAGGTCCCGGGCGCGGCGGGGTCTGCCAGCGACGTCCAGGGCTGGTAGTCCTCGCTGGACAATTCTTCGAGTGTAAAGGGCGCGCACTCCGGAAACGTCCTCATCAACAGCCCGGTCTCGGCCGAGGCCAGCCTTCGCGCTTGACTGTAGGCTTTCTCGAACAACGCGGCTCGCCGTGGCTTCAGGCTCGGACTGGCATCGAGCCAGCTTTGAGCATTGAGCCGCTCTCTGACGATCGTGACCTGCCAGCTTCGAGTCAACCGCTCGGGCTGAAAGAGGACCTTGAGGAGGTGTACGGCAATGAGGCGATAGCACGACTCCAGCGAAGCAACCTGAGACTTGCCCAAGCTGTCGATCTCCTCGGCCACATTCTCCATATCGACGTCGTCGTAGCGCCCTGCCCGCAGCAATTCGGCCTGCCGGACCGACCAACCGTAAACGTCGTCCTCGTAGGATGCCGTCGACACATCACGCTCCTGCATCGCCGGCTCCTCACACCCGTGCCATAAGGGCGCCTCCGCCGGGCCGAGGATGCTCTCATCCGTCCACGGCCACAATAGGACGTCTGCCGTGACCGCAACCGAGACCGCTCCCGACGACGTCCCCGCCTGCCTCGCCGCGGTGGCGGCCCGCGTGGCGCTCTCGGCCCGCGACGTCGGCCGCGACCCCGCCTCGGTGTCGCTCGTTGCGGTGTCGAAAACCCATGCCGCCGATGTCATCGCCCCGGCGCTCGACGCCGGGCACCGCGTGTTCGGCGAGAACCGCGTCCAGGAATCGAAGGGGAAGTGGCCGGAGCTGCGCGAGCGTTTCCCCGGCGTCGAGCTCCACCTCATCGGCCCGCTGCAGTCCAACAAGGCCCGCGAGGCGGTCGAGCTCTTCGACGTCATCGAGACCGTCGATCGGCCCAAGATCGCGGAGGCGCTGGCGGCCGAAATCGCCCGCGCCGGCCGCGCCGTGAAGCTCTTCGTCGAGGTCAACACCGGGGCCGAGCCGCAGAAGGCGGGCATCCTGCCCGGCGACGCCGACGCCTTTCTCAAGCATTGCCGCGGCGCTCTCGGCCTCGACGTGGCCGGCCTGATGTGCATCCCGCCCGCGGACGAGCAGGCCTCGCCGCATTTCGCGCTGCTCGCCAAGATCGCCGCCGCCAACGGCGTGCCCGCGCTGTCGATGGGCATGAGCTCGGACTTCGAGCTCGGCATCCAGCTCGGCGCCACCCACGTCCGCGTCGGCACGGCCATCTTCGGCGCCCGGCCCCCCCTGCGCTGACGGGGCGCCCAACCCCGGTTCAGGCCGAAGAGCATGGAACGCCCCCGCCGGTCGACGTGTTTCTCGTCGAAGGGAGGAACGCGATGGACAGCGCAGCAGCAACCGCGGGTGAGGCTTCGAGCCGCCAGACGGTGACGGCCTTCTTCGAGTCACAGGCCGAGGCCGACCACGCCAAGGCGGACCTCCTCGCCGCCGGCTTCGCCGAATCCGACATCCACGTCGTCGCCGGCGAGGCCGCCCAGGCGCGGGCCGAGCCGAAGCGCGACGTCGGCCTGTTTCGCGCGCTGCTCGACATCTTCGTCTTCATGCCGGAGGACGACAAGGCCACCTATCAGGAAGGCCTGTCCCGCGGCGGGATCGCGCTCGCGGTCCACACCGGCGAGGCCGGGTACGAGCGGGCCATCGACATTCTCGACCGCGACGGCGCCGTGAACCTCGACGAGCGTGAGACGGCGTGGAAGGCCGAGGGCTGGGCGCCCGAGCGGCCGCTGTCGGCCGGAGGCAACCGCGTGCCGCCCGGCGCCACCGGCTTCGAGGGCGAGCAGCGCCACGACCCCATGGTGGACGAGGGCGCGAATAAGGACGTCCGCGAGCGCATCGGCGTCGGCACGTCCGATCCCGGCGCGGGCATCGACCTCGCGCCCGAATCGGCCGTGTCGCCAGGACCCGAGCGCACGCCGATCCCCGGCGAGGAGGAGTCGTCGGTGACGTCCCGCCGCGACACCGACCACGGGCGGGTGCGGGTGCGGTCCTACATCGGCTCGGTCGGCGGCATGCCGACGGGCGTCGACCCGTCGATCTGAGGTCGAGCGCGGCCCGATCGCCTCAGGCCGCGTCCTCCCGCCGCGCGAGGTCGCGCCGGAGCGCGATGACGCGCTGCACGGCGGCGTCGCGGGCGAGTCGCACTGCGGCGAGGCCCTGCGCGTAACCCTCGCTGCCGGGCATCGCCGCTTCCAGCGCGCGGCAACGGGCCGCGAGTTCCGCGAGGCCGGCCATGCCGGCGACGGACAGCACGACATGCGCGTCCGCCTTCCAGCGCCGGACGTCCTCCGGCGCCGTGGCGGAGCTTCCGGAGAAGCGCTGGGGCAGCGAGGCCACGAGGCGGGCCAGCACGTCGTCGAGGCGGGCCGGGCCGAGATAGGTGCCGAGCTGGGCGTAGGCGGCCTCGTCGAAGGGCAGCTCCGCGCGGTCGTCCGGGGCCGGCTCGGCCGGCCGGGCGCCGCCAGCCGTCCAGCGCGCCACGGCCGCGTGGAGCTGCGCGCGGTTCAAGGGCTTGCCGAGGTGCCCGTCCATCCCGGCCTCGCGGAAGGCGCGCACCTGTTCTGGGAAAACGTTGGCCGTCATGGCGACGATCGGCACGGCGCGATGCGGCCCCTCCGAGCCGCGGATGAGGCGCGTCGCGGTGACGCCGTCCATGCCCGGCATCTGCACGTCCATCAGCACGAGGTCGTAGCTCTCGGCCGCGACGGCGGCGACCGCCTGCGCGCCGTCGCCGACCACGTCGACGGCGTGGCCGAGGGCTTCGAGCAGCGCCACGGCGAGGCGCTGGTTGATGTCGATGTCCTCGACCACCAGGATACGGGCCTTCCGCGGTGCGCCGACGCGGGGTGCTTGCGGAGGGGCCGCGACGTCCACGGCCGAGGGCGGCAGGGTCACGGTGAACCAGAAGGTCGAGCCCTCGCCCTCGCGGCTGGCGACGCCGATGGCGCCCCCCATCAGCTCGACCAGGCGCTTGCAGATGGCGAGGCCGAGGCCGGAGCCGCCGAAGCGCCGGGCGACCGAACTGTCGACCTGGGAGAAGCGCTCGAAGAGGCGGTGCTGCTTGTCCTCGGCGATGCCGATGCCGGTGTCGGCGACCTCGAAGCGGACCGTCTCGCCGCCCGCCTCGGACGCGCCGAGGCTCGACACCCGGAGGACGACGCGGCCGTGCGCCGTGAACTTCACGGCGTTGTTGAGGAGGTTCAGCAGCACCTGGCGCAATCGCCCCTCGTCGCCGACGAGGCTTCCCGGCAGGCGTTCGCCGATCTCGACCTCGATGTCGAGCGCCTTGGTGCCGGCGTAGCCGCGCAGGATGTCGGCGCAGCCCCGCGCCAGCGCCTCGGGCGCGAACGGGATCGCTTCCAGCTCGACCGCGCCGGCCTCGGCCTTCGAGAAGTCGAGGACGTCGTTGACGACGGTGAGCAGGGCCGCGCCCGCCGCGCGGATGAGCTCGGCGTGCCGGGCGGCGCCGGGGGGCAGCTCGCCGGAATCGAGCATCAGGTCGGTGAAGCCGATGATGCTGTTCAGCGGCGTGCGGATCTCGTGGCTCATGGCGGCGAGGAAGTCGCTCTTGGCCTCGCTGGCGTCCTCGGCGGCGCGCTGCGCCCGCTCGGCCATGTCCTTGGCGGCCGCGAGGTCCTCGGCCCGCTGCTGGCGTTCGGTGACGTCGCGCAGCGCCACCACCACGGTCGGCTCGCCCGCCCGCTCCGCCACCTGGAACGCGCCCTCGACCCAGATGAAGGCGCCGTCGGCCCGCCGCACGCGGTAGGTGTGGAGCCGGATGCCGTCCTCGGGGCCGAGCCGATCCAGCAGGGACCGCACCGCGGCGCGGTCGTCCGGATGGATCAGGGCCGACGAGCAGCCGTCCGCCGCCTCGTCCGGCGGACAGCCGAGCACGCGCGCGCAGGACGGCGAGACGTAGAGGGCGGCACCGTCGGGGCCCGGCTCGCGCAGCATCACGACGTCGGAGGAGTTCTCGGCGAGCAGGCGGTAACGGTCCCGCACCCGGCGCAGCGCGTCCTCCGCCGCGACGCCGGCCGACACGTCGCGCGACAGGACGAGCAGGCGCTCGGGGCGGCCGTCGGCGTCCCGGACGGGCGCGATCACCACGTCGAGCTTCAGCGGGTTGCCCTTGGCGGAGGCGCAGTCGGCCCTGAACCGGGACGTCGCCCCGGCCGCGGAGGCGGCGATCGCCGACCGCACGGCCGGGCGCGTCGCGGGCGGCCACAGCCCGGCGAAGTCGCGCCCGAGCGGCTCGTCGGGGCGGTCGAATTCCAGGAGGCAGAGCCCGTTGCGGCTCATGAACGACACCTGCCCGTCGAGGTCGAGGACCTTGATGCAGTCCGGGCTGGCGTCGATGACGCCGCGCAGGAAGGCCTCGCTGGATCGGGTCGCCGCCTCGGCGTCGTGCCGCTCCGTGATGTCGCGCAGGCTGCCCACGTAGCCGTCCGGCTCGCCCGTCACGGAGTGGCGCACGACCTGGATGTGGCTCTCGGTCCACACCGAGCGGCCGTCCTTGCGCCGGTAGCGCTGCGTGGTCACGACCCGGTCCTGCGTCCCGTCGAGCAGGCTCTCGATGCGGGCCCGGTAGGCCGGAACGTCCTCCGGATCGACGACGCCCATCACCGACGAGCCGACCAGCTCGTCCGGCCGGTAGCCGAGCACGGTCAGGCTCGCAGGCGACACGTAGCGGCGGACCATGTCGCGGTCCGATTCGACGATCATGTCGGCCGAGTGGTCGGCCAGGAGCTTGAACCGCCTGCGGCTGAGGCGGAGTTCGGCGAGCGTTTCGCGCTCGGTCGCGCGCCGCCGCCGCTTGCCGCGCATCTCCCGCACCAGCATCGCGACAAGGGCGACGAACACCAGGGTGGCACCGGCCGCCGCGGCGGAGATCGGCACGCCCACGAGGGGGGCTGTCCAGAAGGCGGCGACCAGGAGCGCGGAAGCGAGCAGGATGACCCGTTCGGATTCTCCCTCGGACGGCTGCAGATCGTCGTCCGTCGGGGCCGCTCCCGCACCGCGGGCCGCCGTCGGCTGCCGTCGAACCTCCTCGTCACGCCTCATCCGTGGCAAGCTCCCCTCGCGCGGCCGGCCGGGATGCGGCCACCGGCGCGATGAACCATCCGTGAACGCTCGGTGCCGCCGACGACCCGCGGGAAGACGGGCGGCCCGACGCCGGGGCCGGGGTTCGGCGGCGCGCCGCGACATCCTGGCCGCCGCGGTGCATAGAGAGGGTCCGCCGGGGCGCCTTCAGCGAGACCGAACCGATGTCCGATCCTCGAAAACCCGCCATCGTCATCACCTACTGCACGCAGTGCAACTGGCTGCTGCGCTCGGCCTGGATGGCGCAGGAGCTGCTGTCGACCTTCGGCACCGACCTCGGCGCGGTGACGCTGGTGCCGTCGACCGGCGGCGCCTTCGCGATCACGGTCGACGGCGAGGAGGTCTGGGAACGCAAGCGCGACGGCGGATTCCCGGACGTCAAGGCCCTGAAGACCCGCGTGCGCGACCGGCTCGACCCGGGCCGGGACCTCGGCCACATCGATCGACCGCGCCCGCCCGCGACCTGAGCTGCCGCGGCGGGCTCACGCCTTGGTGCGGTTGAGCCCGGTGAACATCAGCTTGGAGAAGGTCTGCTGCATCTGCTCGGGCGACTGCGAGAACATCGACAGCCAGCTCTTCAGCACTCCCTCGGGCGAGAAGCGCTCCATCTCGGCCAGCATCTTCTTCTCGACCTCCGCCATGATCGTCGCCTGGAGCGGCTGCACGTCGGGCAGGCCGAAGAACTGGCGCGCTTCCAGCGGGGTGCACTCGACCTCCAAAGTGCATTTCATCGTCGTCGTCCCATCCACCCCTGCCGCCGCATCGCTCGCCCCGGCGCTCGATCGGCCGTGACCGCCGCGCCGATGCTGGACCGCGCCGAGGGCCCGCGCAAGCCGCCTCAGCGCGTCTCGCTCTTCCAGGCGTCGACGAAGGCCCGCGCGGCGACCTCCGGGTCCTCGGCCGCCATGATGGCGCTGACCACGGCGACGCCGGTCGCGCCCTCCTCCACCAGCATCGGCACGTCCTCCGCCTTGACGCCGCCGATCGCCAGCACGGGCTTGCCCGTCATGCGGCGGAGCTTGGCGAAGCCGCCGAGCTCGAGCGGCGCCGACGCGTCGGGCTTGGTCTTCTGCGGGTGCAGCGGCCCGATGCCGAGGTAGTCGGCCGCGCCCGCGTCGGCGCGGGCGATCTGACCGGCGTCGGTGATGGACAGGCCGATCGCCACGTCCGGCCCGACGATGGCCCGCACGGCCTCGACCGGCATGTCGGTCTGGCCGACGTGGACGCCGTCGGCGCCGACCGCCAGCGCCACATCGGTGCGGTCGTTGACGATCAGCGGCACGCCGCGGCCGGCCAGCGCGGCCTTCAGCGCCCGCGCTTCCTCGAGGAAGGCGCGCGTGGTGGCGCTCTTCTCGCGCAGTTGTACCATGGTGACGCCGCCCGCGACGGCCTCCATGACGATCTCCACCAACGGCCGCCCGCGGCCGAGCGCGCGGTCGGTGACGAGGCAGAGGCGGTAGCGGGACGGGTCGATGGGCATGGCGGGCTCGCGAGGTCGGGGTCCGCCGAGCGAACGGCGCGGGCTTCGGCTTGGTTGCCGGTCGCGTCCCCGGCGGATCGGCCACACGCCGATGGTGGCTAGTCGGGTCCGAGCTTCGCGGACCGGTCGCGAAGCCGGTTGCGAAAGCTCGGGTTTCAGGCGCATCCTCTCGTCAAGAGGGTGGCCCGGAGCGAACCGGACGCCCCAAACGAAGCGAATCGGGCATGCCGGTCCGGCGTGCCCCCTCGGGGAGGCGCGGCGCGATGGTGGCGACCTGGTTGATCATCCTGTCCGGCGTCCTGGCGGTCGCCTACGGGGTCGTGACGGTGCGGGAGGTCATGGCGGCCGACCCCGGCAGCGCCCGGATGCAGGAGATCGCGGGCGCCATCGCTGAAGGCGCGCAGGCCTATCTCCGGCGGCAGTACATCACCATCGGCGCCGTCGGGGCCGTGATCTTCGTCGGGCTCGGGCTGCTGCTGTCCTGGGCGGTCGCGGTCGGCTTCCTGGTCGGCGCGGTGCTGTCGGGCGCGGCCGGCTTCATCGGCATGAACGTGTCGGTGCGGGCCAACGTCCGCACCGCCCAGGCCGCGACCCGCTCGCTGGCGGGCGGGCTCGACATCGCGTTCAAGGCCGGCGCCGTGACGGGCCTGCTGGTCGCGGGTCTCGCGCTGCTCGGCGTCGTGGTCACCTACGGCGTTCTCACCGGCCTGCTCGGCCACGGCACCGGACCCGACAACACGCTCGACCGCGAGGTCATCGACGCGCTCGTGGCGCTGGGCTTCGGCGCGTCGCTGATCTCGATCTTCGCGCGGCTCGGCGGCGGCATCTTCACCAAGGGCGCCGACGTCGGCGCGGACCTCGTCGGCAAGGTCGAGGCCGGCATCCCGGAGGACGACCCGCGCAACCCCGCCACCATCGCGGACAACGTCGGCGACAACGTCGGCGACTGCGCCGGCATGGCGGCCGACCTCTTCGAAACCTACGCCGTCACGGTCGTGGCCACGATGGTGCTGGCCTCGATCTTCTTCGCCGGCCTGCCGGTGCTGGGCTCGATGATGCTCTACCCGCTGGCCATCTGCGGCACCTGCATCGTCACCTCGATCGCCGGCACCTACTTCGTCCGGCTCGGCCCCGGCAACAACATCATGAACGCCCTCTACAAGGGGCTGATCGTCACCGGCGCGCTGTCGATCGTCGGCCTCGCGGTGGCCACGGCGGCCATCACGGGCTGGGGCGCGCTCGGCACCGTGGCGGGGCGCACCATCACCGGGCTGAACCTGTTCTGGTCCGGCATCGTCGGCCTGATCGTGACCGGCCTCATCGTGGTCATCACCGAATACTACACCGCCACCGGCAAGCGCCCAGTCGTGTCGATCGCCCAGGCCTCGGTCACAGGCCACGGCACCAACGTCATCCAGGGCCTCGCCGTGTCGCTGGAGGCGACCGCCCTGCCCGCGCTGGTGATCATCGCGGGCATCATCTCGACATACGAGCTCGCCGGCCTGTTCGGCACCGCCATCGCGGTCACGACCATGCTGGGCCTCGCCGGCATGATCGTGGCCCTCGACGCCTTCGGCCCCGTCACCGACAACGCCGGCGGCATCGCCGAGATGAGCGGGCTGCCGGCCGAGGTGCGCCATTCCACGGACGCGCTCGACGCGGTGGGCAACACCACCAAGGCGGTGACCAAGGGCTACGCCATCGGCTCGGCGGGCCTCGGCGCGCTGGTGCTCTTCGCGGCCTATTCCAACGACCTCACCTATTTCGCGGCGCACGGAGCCACGATCCCCTATTTCCGCGGCATCGGCACCGTGTCGTTCGACCTGTCGAACCCCTACGTGGTGGCGGGGCTGATCTTCGGCGGGATGATCCCGTACCTCTTCGGCGGCATCGCCATGACGGCGGTGGGCCGCGCGGCCGGCGCCGTCGTCGAGGAGGTGAGGCGGCAGTTCAAGACCAAGCCCGGCATCATGCAGGGCACCGAGCGGCCCGACTACGGCCGCGCGGTCGACATGCTGACGCGCGCCGCCATCCGCGAGATGATCCTGCCCTCGCTCCTGCCGGTGCTGGCGCCCTTCGTGGCCTATTACGGCGTGCTGTTCCTGTCTGGCTCGAAGGCGTCCGGCTTCGCGGCGCTCGGCGCCATGCTGCTCGGCGTGATCGTCAACGGGCTCTTCGTGGCCGTGTCGATGACATCGGGCGGCGGCGCCTGGGACAACGCCAAGAAGAGCTTCGAGGACGGCTTCGTCGACAAGCTCGGCGTGCGCCATCTCAAGGGCTCGGAAGCCCACAAGGCCTCGGTCACCGGCGACACGGTCGGCGACCCCTACAAGGACACGGCCGGCCCCGCCGTGAACCCCGCCATCAAGATCACCAACATCGTGGCGCTGCTGCTGCTGGCGATCCTGGCGCACTGACCCGCAGGACGGCGAGGCTCCCATGAAACTATGCTCGGGCCTGGGGCAAATCTTCGCTTCGTCCGGAGCACAAGACTACGGACGAAGAGTAGAGAGACGCGGATAGCGCTTGCGGGCGGCGGATTGCGGGACCACACTGCCCCGGTTGAGCGGGCCTGCCCGATCCGGGACACGGGTCACGCGATCGAGGGAGGCTGAGCATGACGACGCTGTCGCTGATCCTGTCCCACAAGGGCCGAGACGTGGTCACCACCGCGCCGCACCGCACGGTGCGCGAGGTGGCGCAGCTCCTCCACGAGAAGGCGATCGGCGCCGTCGTGGTCACGGGCGCGGACGGCATCGTGCTCGGCATCTTCTCGGAGCGCGACGTCGTCAAGGTTCTGGCGCGCGGGGACGCGGCCCTCGACGACTCGGTGTCCAAGCACATGACGTCGCGCGTCGTCACCGCGACGGAGGACACGGGCGTGCTCCAGCTCATGGAGCGCATGACGGAGGGGCGCTTCCGCCACATCCCCGTGGTGGACAGCGGCCGCCTGAAGGGCCTCGTGTCGATCGGCGACCTCGTGAAGTACCGCATCGCCGAGATCGAGACCGAGCGGCAGGCCATGCTGGACTACATCGGCACGGCCTGATCCTCGACGGAGCGCAGCGTCGCGCCGTCGGGCGCGACCGCGCGGTAGAAGCAGGAGCGGCGGCCCGTGTGGCAGGCGCCGCCGTCGCCGCCGACCTCGACGCGGGCCAGCAGCACGTCCTGGTCGCAGTCGACGCGCAGCTCGAGGAGCCGCTGTACCTGCCCCGACGTGTCGCCCTTGCGCCAGAGCTGCCCGCGCGAGCGCGACCAGTAGTGGACGATCCCGGTCTCGATCGTCAGGCGCAGCGCTTCCGCGTTCATGCCGGCCACCATCAGCACGGTGCCGTCGGCCGCCACCGTCACGCAGGTGATGAGGCCCGCCGCGTCGAAGCGCGGGCGGAACGCCGCCGTCTCCTCGATGCTGTCGCCGCCCGTCGCCGCCATCGCCCCCTCC
Source organism: Lichenibacterium dinghuense (assembly GCF_021730615.1). Lineage (NCBI taxonomy): Bacteria > Pseudomonadati > Pseudomonadota > Alphaproteobacteria > Hyphomicrobiales > Lichenihabitantaceae > Lichenibacterium > Lichenibacterium dinghuense. The sequence continues at coordinate 5,104,219 of NZ_JAJLMN010000001.1, read as the reverse complement.
CGCCTCGCGGTCGCCCGCCCGGCCGCCTATATAGCGATCACGCTTCCTCGTCTCGCGGTCCCGCCATGCTGAGCGACATCTACAACAGCCGCATCCTCCAGCTCGCCGGCAACCTGCCGCGCGTCGGGCGGCTCCCCGCGCCGGACGGATCGGCCACGGCTCATTCGAAGCTCTGCGGGTCGACCGTCGTCGTCGACGTCGCGCTCGACCCGGAGGGGCGGGTAGCCGACTTCGCCCACGACGTGAAGGCCTGCGCGCTCGGCCAAGCCTCCTCGGCCATCATGGCGCAGGGGGTGATCGGCGCCGACGCCACGGAGCTGCGGGCGCTGCGCGACGGCATGCGCGCCATGCTGAAGGCCGGGGCGCCGCCGCCGTCGGGCAGCCGCTGGGCCGACTGCGCCGTGCTGGAGCCGGTGCGCGACTACAAGGCCCGGCACGCCTCGACGCTGCTCACCTTCGACGCCACGCTCGATGCGGTCGAGGCCGCGATGCGGGCCCGCGGTCCCGCCGCGGCCGAGCCCGCCGCGGCGGGGTGAGCCGGTGGGCGCCGGGCAGCGGGTCGCGCTCGCGCTGATCCGCGCCTACCAGCTCACCTTCTCGGCGCTCCTCGGGCGGCAGTGCCGCTACCTGCCGACCTGCTCGGAATATGCCGCGGAGGCGGTGCGGCGCCACGGCGCCTGGCCCGGCACCTGGATGGCGGCGGCGCGGCTGTGCCGCTGCCGCCCGGGCGGCGACTGGGGCTACGACCCCGTCCCGCTCCGCTGCGATCCTGTCCCGGCCGGCCGTCCGTGGCGATACGGCCTGTGGCGCATGCCCGTCGTCACCCCGCTCCCCACCGAGGATCAGGACCGCGCGAGCAACTGAGCCGCGAGGCCGTAGATGCGCCCGCGCGCGTCGGCCGGCAGGCCGTGCAGCACGTCGAAGTAGGTGCGGCCGATCTCGCAGACGCGCCGGTCGGGCAGCGGCGGGTCGGGCGTCGCCCCGTCGATGAGGAGGCCGATCTCGGCCGGCGCGAGGCCGAAGGCGGCGAGGCTCGCCGACAGGGCGTCGAGGTCGGCCTCGGTCGGGGCGGACCGCTCCACCGGATGGTCGCGCCCGTCCGCGATGGCGTCGAGCGTGCGGTCGGCGAGGGTCGCGACGAGGGCGCGATGGGCCGCGGTGAAGTCGGCGAGACCCGCGTCCGCCACCCCGTAGAGGAAGTCGACGCAGCGGCGCGCGTCGAGCGGCGCGAGGCCGGCCAGCACGGCCGAGCGGGCGTCGAAGAACCGGTCGAGCGTTTCGGCGCCGGCCGCGGCGGCGAGGACGCCCTTCGACTGTTCGAGGTCGCGCAGGGCGTCCCACACGGCGGCGTCGGGCGGCGTCGCCTTCTCCCTGTCGCGCAGGGCGGAATAGTCGTGCGGGAAGTCGCCCCTGAGGCGGCCGTAGAAGCCCAGGAACTCGGGGACCTCGTCGCCGGCGCTGGCGGCGGGCGGGAGGACCGGAGCCGGCGCGGACAGGGAGGCCAGCACGGGGGCGGGCGGCATCCGCATGGCCCTTTCGAGCGGCGCCAGGCGCGAGGGCGCGGCGCGGATCGGCCCGGCCCGCCACCCCAGGAGACCGAGGATCCCGATCGCGAGGACCAGGAAGACGATGCGCAGCGCTGCCATGGCGATCGGTGCTTCTTCGACGGGACAGCCTAGTCCAGGCCCAGGGGGCGTGCCAAGCGAGGCGACGAGGCGCGCCACCACTGCCGCGTCCGGAGGCACCGCGATGCGCTGCGCGGCACGGGGGAGGCGTCCAGCGATGAATCTAGGCAGTTTCGCCGAACTCGTGCTACGATCGCGGGCATAGGGATGGAGATGCCCGACCGAGTGAAGCGCAGAAGCGCCGGCGGTCGTTCGAGGGATGCACCATGCTGGGATTCGCCGGAACCTCCTGGGCGCTGTTCGCCGCGGTCTGGGCCGCCATGTGCCTGCTGTCGGCCGCCCTCGTCACCGACGCCATGCTGCGCGGCACGCCTCCCATCGCCGAGCCGGCCGCGGAGGCTGCCCCCGCCGAGGCCTGACCGCCCGAGCGGATTGCCCGCGCCCGCCCTTTGCTGTAGCGCCTGCCTTCCCGCACCGTGGCCGCACCCGGCCCCGCGGGCGACCCGCTCACGCCGGCCCGTTTCGGCGACTGAGCCCGGAGGAGCACGGCCATGATCGAACTGACCTTCCCGGACGGCGCCAAGCGTCCCTACCCCGCCGGCACGACCGGCCTCGACGTCGCGAAGTCCATCTCTCCCTCGCTGGCCAAGCGCACCGTCGCGCTCGCCCGCGACGGCGTGGTGGTCGACCTCGCCGACCCGATCGAGGCCGACTGCGCGATCGAGTTGATCGGCCGCGACGACCCGCGCGCGCTCACCCTCATCCGCCACGACGCCGCGCACGTGCTGGCCGAGGCCGTGCAGGGCCTGTTCCCCGGCACGCAGGTGACCATCGGTCCGGTGATCGAGGACGGCTTCTACTACGACTTCTTCCGCGAGACGCCCTTCACGCCGGACGATTTCGCGGCGATCGAGAAGCGCATGCGCGAGATCATCGCCAAGGATCGCCCCTTCACCAAGGAGGAGTGGAGCCGCGACGACGCGAAGGCCTACTTCGCCGAGCGCGGCGAGGGCTTCAAGGTCGAGCTCGTCGACGCGATCCCGGCGGACCAGACCCTGAAGATGTACCGCCAGGGTGAGTGGATGGACCTGTGCCGCGGGCCGCACATGACGTCCACCGGCAAGGTCGGCACGGCCTTCAAGCTGATGAAGGTCGCGGGCGCCTATTGGCGCGGCGACTCGAACAACCAGATGCTGTCGCGCATCTACGGCACGGCCTTCGCCAAGCAGGAGGACCTCGACGCGCACCTCAAGCGCCTCGAGGAGGCGGCGAAGCGCGACCACCGGCGCCTGGGCCGCGAGATGGACCTGTTCCACTTCCAGGAGGAGGGGCCGGGCACGATCTTCTGGCACCCGAAGGGCTGGAACCTGTTCCAGACGCTGATCGGCTACATGCGCCGGCGGCAGGAGGCGGCGGGCTACATCGAGGTCAACACCCCGATGATCCTCGACCGCGCGCTGTGGGAGACGTCGGGCCACTGGCAGAGCTACCGCGAGAACATGTTCGTCACCACGACGGAGGACGAGCGGGTCTTCGCGCTGAAGCCGATGAACTGCCCCGGCCACGTGCAGATCTTCAAGAACGGGCTGAAGAGCTACCGCGACCTGCCGCTGAAGGTCGGCGAGTTCGGCACCGTGCACCGCTACGAGCCGTCCGGCGCGCTGCACGGCGTGATGCGCGTGCGCGCCTTCACGCAGGACGACGCCCACATCTTTTGCACCGACGACCAGATCATGGCCGAGTGCCTCAAGGTCAACGACCTGATCCTGTCGATTTACGAGGACTTCGGCTTCTCCGACGTGTCGATCAAGCTGTCGACGCGGCCCGAGAAGCGCGTCGGCTCGGACGAGGTGTGGGACAAGGCCGAGGAGGCGCTGCAGCGCGTCATCGAGAACGTCGCGGCACGCGGCGTGCCGACCTCGATCAACCCCGGCGAGGGCGCCTTCTACGGGCCGAAGCTCGAATATGTGCTGCGCGACGCCATCGGCCGCGACTGGCAGTGCGGCACCCTGCAGGTGGACTTCAACCTGCCGGGCCGCTTCGGCGCCTTCTACATCGGCCCGCACAGCGACAAGATCACGCCCGTGATGCTGCACCGGGCCGTGTTCGGCTCGCTGGAGCGCTTCACCGGCATCCTGATCGAGCATTTCGCCGGCCACATGCCGCTGTGGCTGTCGCCCGTGCAGGCCGTGATCACCACGATCACGGAGGAGGCGGACGACTACGCGCTTCAGCTCGCCGCCGAAGCCCGGCGGATGGGGCTGCGCGTCGAGGTCGACCTGCGCAACGAGAAGATCAACTACAAGGTCCGCGAGCACTCGCTGGCCAAGATCCCGGTGCTGCTCGTCGTCGGCCGCAAGGAGGCGGCGGAGCGCACCGTGTCGGTGCGGCGCCTCGGCTCGCCAAACCAGACGGGCGGCACCGCCGACGCCGTGCTGGCGGCGCTGGTCGACGAGGCGGTGGCGCCGGACCTGCGACGGACCATCGAGGCCGCGGAGGTGGCCGAAGCGGCGGAGTGAACGATCCGGAGGATGTCAACCCGGTGAAATCACCGGGTTGCACCCCTGAATTGAACGAACGATGATCCCTTGAGGCGCCCTGCGGAGGGGAGCCTCGAGGGGGATGCTTGTGACGCCGCGCGAGAAGCACATCGCCAAGATCGCCAATGAACGCGTCAAACTGATCGCTGCCCTGCTGAACAGTTTGGCCGCATCGGCTCTGATCGGATCTCTCGTCGCCCCGTTCATCGCCGGATCCGTCGTGGATCCATTCTGGAGCGCGCTGGTTGCAGGCTCCGGAGCTTTGCTCCACCTTCTCGGTCACGTGGTCCTCGATTTTTCCAAGCCGGAGCAATGAGCGATGGCGACGATCTGGCTCGTACCTCTCGCCCTTGCGGGGTTCGGCTCGGCGCTTTTCTGCGCCGCCTGGCTCGTGAGTCGCCGTTTCGATCGGAAGTATCCCCATCTGTCCCGAGAGGGCATGCGCGAGGCTGAACAGCGAGATGAGGTCGAGCGCAGGGCGGGGCTACGCACTCAGATCCCCGTCCCCCCGTTCCGCCCGGAGGAATGGTCCATGCGGCCGACCCGTGACGAATTCGATAGCGAGCGTCTCGACCGCTCCCTGAGCCGTTGGGGGGAGCAGGTCGCTCGCCATCCGAATCAGGCCAGCGAGGATCGGACGATGGCGCCTCGTTGAACGAGGTCGCGCTGCGATCGGGATGGAGACGTCCCGCGTGGAGATCGGGATGGACCGCATCGAACCCGAGGCCTGGACCGATGACGACCGCGCGCTCTGGACGCGCATCGCCGCCCACGACTTCGAGCCAGCGGGCGCGGCCCTGACCTTCGCCGGTCGCCTAGCCCGCGACCACGGCTGGAGCCTCGCCGCGGCCCGCGCCGCGATCGATGAATACCGCCGCTTCTGCTTCCTCGCCCTGCGGGCCGGCACAGAGGTGACGCCGAGCGAAGAGGTGGACGAGGTTTGGCATCTCCACCTCACTTACTCGCGCGACTACTGGCTCGTCTGGTGCCGCGATGTTTTGCGGCGGGACCTCCACCACCGGCCCACCCTCGGCGGGTCCGCCGAGGGGCGGCGCTTCGCCGAGCAGTATGCCGGTACGCTGGCCGGCTACGAGGCCTGGTTCGGGCCGCCGCCGGCCGACCTCTGGCCCGGCTCGGCGGAGCGATTCGGCCGGCCGCGCTTCCGGATCGTGGACCGGGCGACGCACGTCGCCGCGCCGCGCCCTCGAACGGTGCTGGCCCGGTTGCAGCGCCTCGCGCGCTCCGTCGTCCCCGGCGTCCTCCTCGCGCTCGTGTCGGTCCGGTCCGCCTCGGCCGCCTCGCTGGGCGTGCTCGACCTGACGGCCGGCCCTTTCCTGGGCCTCTACGTCGTCCTGGCTTGCACGTCCCTCGCCGCCGCCTTCGCAGTGTCATCGCGGCTCCAGACAGGCGATGAGCGGCCGAGCGGTCGATCTCGCGTCACACCTGCGGAGTTGGGCCTGCTCGCGGGTGGGGCGCAGCGGGCGGCCGACGTCCTCGTCCTGGAGGATATCGCCGCGGGTCGCGTCGCAGCGACGAGCAGGGCGACGCGGTTCGGGCCCTTTTCGACGCGATCGGACGTTCTCACGATCGGCGACCAGGACGTGAAGAGGGCTTGGCTCCTGGCCGGGAAGTCCGAAGAGGTCGCCGGCCTCCGGCACGCGCTCGCCGAGGACGGTCTCATCCTGCCGCAGGCGTGCCGGCGGTCGATCCGCCTCGCGACGGCGGCCATGGTGAGCCCCGTCATCCTGCTCGGGCTCGCCAGGCTGGTGGTCGGCGTCGAGCGCGGGAAGCCCGTGGGGATCCTCTTCTTCCTCGTCCTGGCCACCGTCCTCGCGGCCGCCGCCCTCTCGAAAGCGCGATCGCACGTGTCCCGCGCGGGGCGTGCCCTGGTGGACGGCTATCAGACTGAGCACGCCCGCGCCCTCCGCGCACCGCGGCCGCAGGAGGTGATCGCCGCCTTCGCCGTGGCGGGCCCATCAGCCCTCGCTGGCACGGCCTTCGAAGCCTATGCGGGCCTGATGAAGGCCGAGGACGGCGGGGGCTGTGGCGGCGGGAGCGGGTGCGGCGGCGGGGGATGCGGCGGGTGCGGCGGGGGATGATCCCTGCGGCTGGGCTGTCCCCGCTACTTCGCTGCGGGCACCTCGGCGCTCGTCGCCGCCAGCGCCTCGGCCTGCGGCCCCTTCGGATCGCCCAGCATGACGGGCGGCCGGCCATCCTCGACCAGCGCACCCCAGACCCGTCCGCCCCGCGGCGCCCACAGCACGTCGAGCCGGTCGGTCGCGCAGGCCGCACCGACCTTGCACACGCGGTCGAGCCGGTAGGCCGCGCCCGCGACCGCGACGGTCTTCGCCGGCCCGGCCGCGCCCGCGCCCTGCGTCGCGATGGCGTGCACCCATCCGGGCAGGCTCGGCGCCTTCACGAGGCGCGCGAAATTGCCCTTGTAGGGCTGCAGCGGCAGGACGTCGAAGATGTAGGGATCGGGCTCCGCCGCCGGGGCGGGCTGCGGCGACGGGGGCGCCGCGACGGGGACGGCGGACGCCGTCGCCGCGGTCGGCGCAGCGGGTGCGGGCCGGGCGGCGGGCGGCAGCGCGCCGGACGCCGCTTCGGCCAACGCCCTGGCCTGGGGGTCCTTCGGATGGCCGAGCATCACGACCGGCTTGCCGCCCTCGACCAGCGCGGCCCATACCCTGGCGCCGCGCGGCGCCCACAGCACGTCGAGCGTGTTGCCCGCGCAGGCGTCGACCCTGCACACGCGGTCGAGGCGGTAGGGCGTGCCGCCGACGTCCACGGTTCGGCTCGGTCCGGCGGTGCCGGCGCCCTGCACCGCGATCGCCTTCACCCAGTCCGGCACCGCCCGGTCCTTCACGAGGCGGGCGAAGTTGCCCTTGTAGGGCTGCAGCGCCAGGACGTCGAAGATGTAGGTGTCGGGCTCCGCCGCCCGCGCGACATCCGGCAGGCCGGCGCAGCACAGGCCGAGGAGGAACGCGGACGCGGCGAATCGCATGGAAAACATCTCCGGGCGCGGTTTTGACGCCGCGGAGTGTCGCCGCCGGACGGCTTCGCGGCAAGCGCCGCTGGGCGCCCGCGCTTGCGCCGCACCGGCGATGCGGGCAAACCTGTCCGCCGTGCCGGAGTCCCGCGATCGATGCGTCACCTGTCCCTGCTCGCCGCGCTCGGCGCCGCCGTGGCCCTTCCGCAAGTCGCTCTGGCCGCCGACGCCCCCCTGCCGACCTTCGTCGCCGTCCCGCCGCCGTCCGCGCTCCTGCCCGCCGGCACGGCCGGGGCCGGCGTCGCGGCGCCGCTGGCCGACCCGGAGTCGATCTGGCACGGCCTCTATGTCGGCACGGAGGTGTTCGGCGTCGGCGGGCGCGGCATCAAGGGCGGCTTCGGCGGCGACGTCTACGGAGGCTACGAGCGACTGCTGCAGAACGGGCTGATCGTCGGCGTGCAGGGCGCCACGGGCTACTCGCCGTCCATCTACGGCGGGGCCGGCCTGCGGGGCTTCGACTTCGGCGAGGTGAGCACGCAGGTCGCCTACCCCATGGGCCGGTTCACGCCCTTCGTCGCGGCCGGCCTGATCGTCGCGCGGCCGGTGACGGGGGGCGGCCTCGCCGGCACCGGCAACGACGGCATCAACGAGCTGATGAACGGGTCCGGCAGCCTCTACGCGGCGCCGCGGGTCGGCGCCGGCGTCGCCTACGCGCTGACGCCCAACACCTCCGTGTCCTTCGGCGTCTCGGTCGGGCGCGGCCTCGGGGCGGGCACCGGCTTCCCCTGATCCGCGCTCAGAAGTGGCTGAACGAGGCGCGCGCGAAGCTGCGCGGCGCGCCGTCGCGGCCGCGGAACGAGGCCTCGTCTCCGGCATGGACCCGGCCGACGGCCGTGACCGCCACCCCGGCCGACGCCGCGGCGGCCTCGAAGGCGCGCGCGGCATCCTCGGGCACGCTCGCCAGGATCTCGTAATCGTCGCCGCCCGTCACGGCGACGTCGAAGGCCGAGGGGTCTGAGTCCACGGCGCGGCGCGCCGCCTCCGACAGAGGCACCGATGCGAGCTCGACCGTGGCGCCGGCGCCCGAGGCCCGCATCATCTTGACGAGGTCGCCGACGAAACCGTCCGAAACGTCCATGGCGCCCGACGCGTGCGCCCTCAGGGCATGGCGGAGGGCGAGGCGCGGGCGCGGGTGGAGGTAGCGGTCGAGGAGGTGCTCGCACCACGGGGGCGGCGGGCCGGCGTCGAGCCGCAGCCGGAGCCCGAGCGCGGCGTCGCCCACGGTCCCCGACACGTAGAGCCGGTCGCCGGGCCGCGCGCCGGTGCGGGGCACCATGCGGCCGGCCGGCACCGCGCCGAAGGCCGTGATGGACAGCGTCAGCGGTCCGCCCGCTTTGACGGTGTCGCCGCCGAGCAGCGGACAGCCGTGCGCCGCCGCCTCCGCGCCGAGGCCCCGCGCGAACCCTTCGAGCCAATCCGCCGTCCAGCCGTCGGGCAGCGCCAGCGCCAGGGTGAAGCCGAGCGGGTCGGCGCCCTTGGCGGCGAGGTCCGACAGATTCACCGCGAGCGCCTTGCGGGCGATGCTGCCCGGCGGGTCGTCTGGAAAGAAGTGGCCGCCGGCCACGATCGCATCGACCGTGACCACGACCTCGTGGCCCGGCGGCGGCGCGATCAGGGCGGCGTCGTCCTTGAGGCCCAGCCCGCCCGGCCCGGCGATGGGCGCGAAGAAGCGGGCGATCAGCCCGTCCTCGTCGAGGGATGATGTCATACTCGTCGTCCGATCCGGCCGCGGCGCGGCGCGCCCGCGGCGAAACTAGCGCCCCCGGGCGACGTTGGGGAGGACCGCGCGCCGCGTCGGCGGGCGGCCCCGACCCGAGACCCACCATGCTCCGATCGTCACCCGCCCTGTCCCGTACCCTCGCCCTCGCGGCCCTGCTGGCGGCCGTGGCCGGCCCGGCCGGTGCGGCCGAGTTCCGCTCGGTTCAGGGGGTGCGACCCGGCCACGTGGCCTGGGTCTATCGGCAGCCGGACGCCGCCAGCGCGCGGGTCGCGTATCTTCGGGCCGGCGCCTCTCACATCCGCACAACGGGCTGCCGCAAGCTGGCCGCCGGCGGCTGGTGCCACGTCACCGTCCGCGGCACGCGCGGCTGGGTGCAGGACCGCTTCCTGCGCGTTGGCAGCGGGGTGATGAGCGGCTGAGGCGACAGCCGATCACAGGTTCTCCACCTGCGTCACCCCCGCCAGCACGCGCAGCGCGTTGGCGACTTCGGGCGACACGGCGTAGCGCTCGCGCAGGCGCACCTCCACCTCGCGCTTGCCGCCGTCCGACGGCACCAGGAACGACACCTCTCCGTCGCCGCGCCGCCCGAGCGCGCCGACGATGCCCGGGATGGGCCCCGCGTCGCGCAGGTGGATGCGCAGCCCCTTGCCGATCCGGCAGGCGGCCTGCTCCAGTCCCTCCGCCTTGACGATGCGGACCCGCACCTCGTCGCCCTCGGCCGAGGCCTGGACGTCGAGCAGCACGGCGTTGCCCTTCTCGAACAGGTCGCGGTGGGTGTTCAGCGTCTCCTGGAACATGATCGCCTCGTACTGCCCCGTCGGGTCCGACAGGTTGACGATGCCGATCTTGTTGCCGGACTTGGTGCGGCGCTCCTGCCGGTCGAGCACGGTGGCGGCGAGCCGCGCGCCGCTCTTGCCGGCCTTGACGTCGCGGGCGAAGCTCGCCCACCGCTCGACCTTAAGCCGGTCGAGCACGCGGCCGTAGTCGTCGAGCGGGTGGCCGGACAGGAAAAAGCCGATCGCGTCGAACTCGCGCTTGAGGCGCTGCGCGGCCGGCCACGACCGGGAGCGGTCGAGCCTGAGGCTCGCGGCCTCGTCGCCGCCGCCGAACAGCGCGCTCTGGCCGGCCTGCCGCTCGCCGTGGAGGCGGTTGGCCTCGGCCAGCATGGACTCGATGCCGCCGAACACCACGGCGCGGTCGGCCTCGAGCTCGTCGAAGGCGCCGGCGGCGGCGAGGCTCTCCAGCACCTTCTTGTTGACCTCGCGCGGGTTGATGCGCGCCGCGAAGTCGCCGAGCGAGGCGAAGGGCTTCGCCCCCCGCGCCCGCACGATGGCGGCGACCTGCCCCTCGCCGGCGCCCTTCACGGCGGACAGCGCGTAGCGGATGGTGCGCTTTTCGGCGTTCACCTCGAAGTCGACGCCCGACAGGTTCACGGAGGGCGGCTCCACCGTGATCTTCAGCCGCTGCGCCTCCTGCCTGAATTCGGAGAGCTTGTCGGTGTTGGCCTTGTCGAGCGTCATCGAGGCGGCGAGGAACTCGACCGGGTAGTTCGCCTTGAGGTAGGCGGTCTGGTAGGAGATCAGCGCGTAAGCGGCGGCGTGGCTCTTGTTGAAGCCGTAGTCGGCAAACTTGGCGAGCAGGTCGAAGATCTCGTCCGCCTTGGCGCGCGGGATGTCGTTCTTGACCGCGCCCTCGACGAAGCGGTCGCGCTGGGCGTCCATCTCCGCCTTGATCTTCTTGCCCATGGCGCGGCGCAGCATGTCAGCCTCGCCGAGCGAGTAGCCCGACAGGGTCTGCGCGGCCTGCATCACTTGCTCCTGGTAGATGATGACGCCGAAGGTTTCGCGCAACACCGGCTCCAGCTTGGGGTGCGGGTATTCGGGCTGCTCCTCGCCGAGCTTGCGGGCGCAGTAGACCGGGATGTTGGCCATGGGGCCGGGGCGGTAGAGCGCCACGAGGGCGATGATGTCCTCCAGCCGGTCGGCGCGCATCTCGGCCAGGGCCTTGCGCATGCCGACCGACTCCACCTGGAACACCCCCACGGTCTCGCCGCGCCCGAGCATCTGGTACGACGGGCCGTCGTCGAGCGGGATCGACGAGATGTCGACCGCGATGCCGCGCTGCGCGATCAGCTTCAGGCAGGTGTCGATCACGGTCAGCGTTTTGAGGCCCAGGAAGTCGAACTTCACGAGGCCGGCCGGCTCCACCCACTTCATGTTGAACTGGGTGGCCGGCATGTCGGACTTGGGGTCCTTGTAGAGCGGCACGAGTTCGTGCAGCGGCCGGTCCCCGATGACGATGCCGGCCGCGTGGGTCGAGGCGTTGGAGTAGAGCCCCTCCAGCTTGCGCGAGATGCCGAGCAGCTTCTCGACCTTCTCGTCCTCCTGAGCGGCCTCCTGCAGGCGCGGCTCGCCCTCGATCGCCTGCTCCAGCGTCACGGGGTTGGCGGGATTCTGCGGCACGAGCTTGGCGAGCTTGTCGACCTGCCCGAGCGGCATCTCCAGCACGCGGCCGACGTTGCGCAGCACGCCGCGCGCCAGGAACGAGCCGAAGGTGACGATCTGCGCCACCCGGTCGAGCCCGTAGCGGTGGCGCACGTACTGGATCACCTCCTCGCGCCGCGTCTGGCAGAAGTCGACGTCGAAGTCCGGCATCGAGATGCGCTCGGGGTTCAGGAACCGCTCGAACAGCAGCGCGAAGCGCATCGGGTCGATGTCGGTGATCGTCAGCGCGTAGGCGACGAGCGAGCCCGCGCCCGAGCCGCGGCCGGGGCCGACCGGGATGTCGTGGGCCTTGGCCCATTTGATGAAGTCCGACACGATCAGGAAGTAGCCCGGGAACTTCATGCGGGCGATGATGTCGAGCTCGAAGGCGAGCCGCGTCCGGTAGTCCTCCTCGCCGAAGCCCGGCGCCGGGCCGTGGGCGGCGAGCCGCGCTTCCAGCCCCGCGATCGACTGCTCGCGCAGGGCCGTCTCGGCGTCGAGCACGTTGCCGGCCTCGTCCGTGTAGTTCGGCAGGATGGGCTTGCGGGTGCGCGGGCGGTAGGAGCAGCGGCGCGCGATCTCGACCGTGTTGGCGGTCGCCTCCGGCAGGTCGGCGAAGAGCTTGACCATCTCGGCCCGCGTGCGGAAGCGGTGCTCGGTGGTGAGCTGGCGCCGGTCCGGCGTGCCGAGCACCTGCCCTTCCGCGATGCAGATCAGCGCGTCGTGGGCCTCGTGGTCCGCCACGGCGGCGAAGAAGGGCTCGTTGGTGGCCACCAGCCGCAGCCCCTTGTCGTAGGCGAGGGCGACGAGCTGGCCTTCGAGCCGGCGCTCCTCGGGCAGGCCGTGGCGCTGCAGCTCGACGTAGACGTCGCCCGCGCCGAACTCCGCCACGAGCCGGTCGAGCCGGGCGGTCGCGGCCTCGGGCTTGTTGGCGGCCAGCACGCGGTCGATCGCCCCGTTGGGGCCGCCCGTCAGCAGGATCAACCCCTCGGTGCCGCCCACCAGCCGGTCGAAGGCGATGTGGGGCTCGTCGCCGGGCTCGGGACGGGTGAAGGCCTCGGAGGCGAGGCGCATGATGTTGGTGTAGCCCGCCTCCGTGCAGGCCAGGACCACCACCGAGCCGCGCGCCTGCCGATGGAGGTCGCGGCCGAACAGCGCGCCGTCGCCGAAGTCCACTGTGAGCTGGATGCCGGTGATGGGCTGCACGCCCTCCTTCGACATCTTCTCGGAGAATTCCAGCGCGCCGAACAGGTTGTTGGTGTCGGTGATGGCGAGCGCCGGCATGGCGTCCGCCGCGGCCAGCTTGGTCAGCTTGGCGATTGTCAGCGCGCCTTCCCGCAGCGAGAACGAGGTGTGGACGTGCAGGTGGACGAAGCCGGGCCCTTCGGTCGTCGTCATGGTCTCGGCTCCTCAGCGTCGGGCCGACGTCGTGACTCCGCGAAGGCCGCGAGTCGAGTCGGTCCCCTCGCCTATGGACCGGATAGGTTGACGCTCCCCCGCGCTCACCAGCGCGCCAGCAGGGCGACGAAGCACAGGAAGGCGGCGAGGAACGCGAGTTCGATCGCGTCGGCGGCCAAGCGTCGCAACATGGATCGTGTCTCCTGCCGGGATCGGCGGAGGCAGCTTCGTTCTTGTTTTGTTCTAAATCAACGGCCCCGTGGACGGCGGGCGGGCCGCCACCCGACAGGGTTAACGAAAGCTTGACGACCCCGGCGAAAGCGCCCGCCGGGGCCGCCGCATCCGCTCAGCGGCAGACGCGGTGGGGGAGCGGCAGGAGCACCGTGCGGCACACCACCGGGCGGCGGACGATCGGCGCGAAGGGGCGCACGAAGGGGCGGTTCGGGCGGCAACCGAGGAAGGGGCCGCGGTGGAAGCCCGGGCCGCAGCCGCCGGCCACCAGCGTCACGCCGGCGGCGGCGGAGGCCGCGGGGGCGATCGGCATGGCTTCGGCGGACAGCGGCAGGGCCGCGAACAGGGCGGCCGCGGCGGCGGCGAGCTTGATGGTCTTGCTCATGGGCTCAGCTTCCTCGGATCTGGTGGGCCGGAGCGGCGGGCGCGCCGCCGGGGCGGGCCTGACTATACCGGAGAGCCTGCACGTTCGGTGAACAGGCGATCGCCGCGGTTCCGCCGCCGCGCCGCCATCGTGGCCCGACGTTTCGTCGCAGTTTCGGGGCCGGAAGCGGCGGCGGCCTGCCGAAGCCGCGCCCTTTCATGGCCACAGCCTGGACTCGTTGCCCTGATTCGGGCAGGCACAAGGGAGAGATGACGGAGCTGCGGTCGCAGCCCGCGGCCGAGCGGGGCCGCTGAGACGAGAAGAAAGAAAGGTCGATCATGACGGTAGCCGAATGTGCGGCGGGCTTCTCCGTCCTGATGACGGGCGCGCAGCTCTTCAGCACCGGCGTTGCGGCCGTCCGATGCCGCGAGATCCCCGCCCCCTTCCCGGTGCCCGACCCGGCGCCGCCCGTCAGCCTGATGCGCCCGGTGCGCGGCATGGACAACTTCGAGGAGGAGACGCTCCGCTCCTCGTTCCTGCTCGACTACCCGAACTACGAGCTGCTGTTCTGCTGCGAGGAGCCGGACGACCCGGTGCTGCCCCTGGTCCGGCGCCTGATCGCCGCCCATCCCGGCGTGCCGAGCCGCATCCTGATCGGCCGCGACGACATCAGCCCGAACCCCAAGCTCAACAACTGCGTCAAGGGCTGGCACGGCGCCGCCCACGACTGGATCATCATGGCGGATTCCAACGTCCTGATGCCGCGCGACTACATCCAGCGCCTGCTCAAGCGCTACACGAAGGACACGGGCCTCGTGTGCTCGACGCCTATCGGCTCGCGGCCGCGGAGCTTCTGGGCCGAGGTGGAGTGCGGCTTCCTCAACACCCTGCAGGCGCGCTGGCAATATGCCGCCGAGGCCATCGGCTTTGGCTTCGCCCAGGGCAAGTCCATGCTCTGGCACAAGCCGGTGCTGGAGGAGCACGGCTCCATCGAGGCGCTGGGGCTGGAGATCGCCGAGGACGCCGCCGCCACCAAGCTCGTGCGGCGCCAGGGGTTGCGGGTCGGCCTCGCCGACAACCCCTTCGAGCAGCCGCTCGGGGTCAGGACCTTCGCCGAGGTGTGGGGGCGCCAGCTCCGCTGGGCGCGGCTGCGGCGCGTGACCTTCCTGCCCTTCTTCCTCTTGGAGGTCTTCACCGGCTGCGTGTTCCCGTCGCTCGCCGCGGCCTTCGCGGCCTCGGTCTACGGGCTCGATCCGGTCCTCGTCGGCGTGGCCGTGGCGACGCTGTGGATGGCCTCCGAGGCGGTGCTGGCCTGGTCGGCGGGCTGGCGCATGTTCTGGGCGTCGCCCTTCATCTGGCTGTTCCGCGACTGCATGCTGCCGTTCCTGTTCACCACGGCGCTGCTGACCGACGACTTCGTGTGGCGCGGCAACGCCATGACGGTGAAGGAGGAGCCCGCCAAGGTGGGCTGAAGGTCGTGGTCGGGCTCCTGCGCTTCGCCCCCTCCGGCCGCGTGCCCAACAGCGCGCTGCCGGTGCTGGTGCACCGCGCCGCCCTGCCGGCCGACGCCGTGGCGGGCGCCCATGAGGCCCTGTTCGCCCGCCACGGCTGGTCCAACGCCTGGCGAAACGGCGTCTACCCGTTCCACCACTTCCATTCGACCGCGCACGAGGTGCTGGGCATCTGCGGTGGGCGCGCCACGCTGCGGCTCGGGGGCGAGGGCGGGCAGGACGTCGAGGTCGCGGCCGGCGACGTCCTGGTGCTGCCCGCCGGCACGGGGCACCGGCGCGTCGCGTCCGCCGACGGTTTCAGCGTCGTCGGCGCCTACCCGGACGGGCGCGACTGGGACCTGATCCGCGCCGATGCGGCGACTGACGAGGACCTGCGCCGCGCCGTGGCCGCCATCGCGGCCCTCCACCTGCCCCACCGCGATCCGGTCACGGGTGAGCCGATGGGCGGCCGCTGGCATCCGTGGGCGTGACGGGAGGCTCGCGGCCCGCGCGATCCATCCACAGCCTCCGCGGACGCCGTCACGGGATCGACGCGAGCAGGGTTGACAGGCCGGGCTCCGCCCGCGATAAGCGCCGCAGTCCGCTGGCGCTGAGCGCCGACGGGTTGGGACGGAGGAGTGTCCCGAGCGGCAAAGGGGGCGGACTGTAAATCCGCTGGCTATGCCTTCGTAGGTTCGAGTCCTACCTCCTCCACCAAATCTCAACAACGCGATTATGCCCGACATGGCTTGCACGGCCGTGCGGCTGCGGTATGCTGAGTGGCGCGCGGGTGTAGCTCAATGGTAGAGCAACAGCCTTCCAAGCTGATGACGAGGGTTCGATTCCCTTCACCCGCTCCATTTTTGCGCCAGAGCGCTGATTTCACTACGGTCCCCTCACGTTCTTGCCGCAGACTGCCCGATTCCGGGCGGAAACCGGTAAGAATCCTGGTAAGAATCCAGCGTGAGGCGCCCCCATGCCGCGGTCGAGCACTACCGGTCTGCCCTTCCTGGTCCGTCGGACCGACACGGGCAAGTTCTGCTATCACCGCGACGTGCCGGCTGCCGTCGCCGCCTTCATCACGGGCGAGGTGGTGCTGCCCTGGAAGGAGGGCATCCACAAGCTCGAGGGCCGGCCGACCGTGAAGGTGTCGCTCGCGACGGGCGACGAGGCCACGGCTCGGGTGCGCTGGAACCGCGTTCACGAACAGGTCGAGGCGCTGGTCCAGATGGGACAGGTGCTGGCCGCGGAGAAGGAACAGCGAGGCCGTGAGCGCAACACGGTGCAGCGGTTGCCCGTCGGCGCGGTCGGCACGATCGCGGCGCAGGCCAGGCACGATCTCCTGGCGGAACACGATCAGTGCTGGATCGACCCGACCTTCACCTCGCCCCTGACGGGCGTCGTCGTGCGACTGATGATGAACGCTAGCCGCACCGCCTCTCTCGACCCGGTCGATGACGCCCGCCGCTTCGCCGACGATCTCAGGTTGCGCGATGCCAAGGCAGCCCTCGTCTCCCGCCGGTCCGGCACGCTCGATGGGGAGATCAAGGAGGGCGAGGTCACCGACCCGCATCTCATCGCCGCCATCAGCGACTTGGCGGCAGGGCGCGTCGTGCGGCTCACGCCTGAGCAGAACGCGGCCCTCACCGCCGCCTGCCCCACGTCGACCATCTCCAGCGAACTAGATCTCCGCCTGGCGGAGAACGGCCTCGATCTGCCGCAGGGCCACACCGACCGCCGCGCCCTGGCGCTGGCGCTGCTCAGGACCACCGTCAACGGGGTCGAGGCCGTGAAGGCGAGGGACGCCGGCGCCGCCATCGACACGCCGGAGCGTCCGCCTGTGATGGCGCCCGTTCCGAGGCCCGAGACGGCTGCTGCCCCGATGCCGCTCCTGTCCGCGATGCGCGAACGCTGGATCAAGGAGGAGAGGCCGCTCGGCAAGCAGCAGGACGACAACGCTCTCTACACGGGGTACTTCATCGGCAAGTTCGGCGACCTGCCGGTCGACCAGATCACCAAACCGGTCTTAAAGGATTTCATGGACCTGCTGGAACGCTGCCCCCGCAACGTGCCCCATGCCATCCGCCGGGCGTCGCTCGCGGAGCGGATCGCGTGGGGCGAGAAGCCGGCCAACTTGAAGCAGCCCAGGCTCGCCCGACGCACGGTCAACGCCAAGGGCTTGGGGTCGATCTCGGCCGCGCTGACGATGGCCGAGAAGCTCGGCCACATCGCCGTCAACCCCTGCAGCAAGATGGGCCTGAAGATCACCGAGGCGGACGTGATCAAGCGCGAGCCGTACAGCCTGGAGGACCTCCGGCGCATCTTCTCGACGTCGGTCTACGTGGCCCCGATCGACATCCCGATCAGCGGCTGCGGGTCTGCGGCGCACTGGCTGCCGCTCCTGGCGCTGTTCACCGGAGCGCGGCTGGAGGAACTCGGGCAACTGCTGGTCGGTGACGTCAAGCAGGTCGACAGCTTGTGGTGCATCCATATCACCGACCTCCCAGACGAGGACGACGCGGCGGACCGAAAGGCTTGGTGGGGCGAGAAGGAACCGGAGAAGGCAGTGAAGACGGCGGCTGCACGGCGTTACGTGCCGGTCCACGCCGAACTGGTGCGGTGCGGCTTTCTGGACTTCGTGGCGCGGCGCAGGCGCGACGGCTTCAAGCGCCTGTTTCCCGAGCTGAAGGCCTACCGCGGCCGAATTACGAAGGCTTGGAGCACGTTCTGGGCGCGGCACACGGACGAGCACGTGACCAAGTCGCCCCGGAAGACGTTCCACAGCTTTCGACACCTGTTCGTGGCGCGGCTGCGCGCAGCGGGCGTGGACCGGGACATCATCAAGGCGCTTGTCGGACACGCCAACAAGGACGTAACGGCCGGCTACGGCGTGGTCGACGGCACTCTGTTTCCCGTCGCAGTCTTGCACGAGGCGCTCCAGAAGGTGCGCGTGGACGGCCTTGAGCTATCGCACCTACATCGGCCGGAACTGATCAAGGCTGCTTGACAGGAGTTGTCCATGCACTTGGCGACCCGGCCTTCTGTGAGGTCAGCATCGCGCCAGGTCCCGACCTTCAGGGGTCGCCACCTTGCGGACCTTCAGGACGGTCGTCGTACAGCTGGTGTCGACCCATGCCGGGCGTTGGGTATCGGTGTAGCGCTCCTCTGAAGCGGTCGTTCGCGAGTCCTGGTGCGACAGCCCATGTCGAACCAGCGATGTATCGCCCTTCCTTGCCTTCGAAACCCTGCGCTCAGCCGGCTCCGTGCCTATCGCCACCCTCGTTGCCGCGGCCGACAACGCACTCCCCATCCTGTCCATGGCGGCGTTCGGCCTCGGCCTCGACGTCCTGGTGGTGACCGGAGCGGGGCTGTGCGTCGCAGGTGCGGCAACGCTGTCTCTCGCGGCCCTTGGCGCGCTGAGCCTCGGCCCGATCCGCGTCCTCGGCCTCGCCTGAGTGCCCCGCCGGGTCGGCCGCAACCGGGGACCGCCCCGAACCATTCCGCCCGCAGCCCGAGGAGGATCCCGTGCTCAATCCGTTCCGCAAGCATCCCGAGCTGATCGTGCACGGCGCCCATCCGCTCAACGCCGAGCCGCCGCTGCCGAAGCTCCGCGCCAGCTATCTCACGCCGCAGGACCTGCTCTACGTCCGCTCTCACGGCGACGTCCCGAAGCTCGACGGCGCGGCCCACCGCGTCGGCGTCGACGGCCGGGTGGCGCGGGAGTTGTCGCTATCGGTCGCCGATGTGCAGGCCATGCAGTCCCGCACGGTGCGGGCCGTGATGCAGTGTGCCGGCATTCGCCGCGCCGACCTACGCGCCGTGCGGCCCGTCAAGGGCGACCCTTGGGCCGCGGGCGCCATTGGCTGCGCGGACTGGACCGGCGCGCCGCTCGGCGCTGTGTTGGAGGCGGCCGGCGCCGAGGCGGGCGAAGGGCTGCACGTCGCTTTCATGTGCGCCGACACCTGCCAGCCGAGCGACGGCGGTGCGCCGTACGGCGTGTCGCTGCCGATGTCGAAGGCGCTTCACCCCGACACGCTGGTGGCCTACGCGATGAACGGCGAGCCGCTCGCCTCCGAGCACGGTTTCCCACTGCGGATTGTCGCGCCGGGTTGGGCAGGGGTTCGCAGCCCGAAGTGGCTCAGCGCGATCACGGTGCAGGACCGCCCGTCTGGCGCCCATCAGCAAGCTGCCGACTACAAGCTGTTCCCGCCCGACATGCGGCCCGACACCGAAGACCTGTCGCGCGGGATAACCATCGAGGCCATGCCGCTCAACTGCGCGGTGACGGCGCCCGCCCCCGGAGCCGGGCTGAAGGCGGGCGGCGTCGACGTCGAAGGCTACGCCGTCGCGTCGGACCGCGCGGTGGTGCGCGTCGACGTCTCGGCCGACGGCGGCCGGACCTGGACGCAGGCGACCCTCGAGGACCACGGCGCCTCGCGCTGGGGCTGGACCTTCTGGCACGGCACGCTGGACCTGCCGCCTGGAGAGCACGAGATTTGCGCCCGCGCCTGGGACGCGGCGGGCCAAACGCAGCCGGCGCTGCCCGACGATACCTGGAACTTCAAGGGCTACCTGTCCGCCGCCTGGCATCGCTTGCGCGTGACGGCCGCGTGACCACAGCGCAGCCCGACGCCTCGGGCGACGACGGCCCGGCTGCCCGAAGCAGCCGAACCGGGCATAGCGCGGTCCTGCCGCGAACCGAGCCTTCCTGTCGACCCGATCGGGACGCGGGACATCTGCGGGCCGCGCTCCCGAACAGCCATTCGAGGAACGCTGCCCCACGCACCGTGCGCAGCGTACCGATTCGAACCCCGGGCATCGGTGCCCCGAGCGAACATCGCCGGTCTCCATCCCTCGCGGACCCGAGCGAACATCGTCGGCCGCACGGGTGGAACCTCGTCCCGTGCAGGGGGCACGCTTCACCCCGGTCCGAACCCGGCGGCGATCTTCTCGGCCCCCATGATGACGGGGATGTTGGTGTTGGCGCTAGGGAGACGCGGCATGATCGAAGCGTCCGCCACCGTGAGGCCGTCCACGCCGATGACCCGCCCCCCGGGGTCGACGACGGCTCCGGCATCCCGGGCCTGTCCCATCCGGCAGGTTCCGCTGGCGTGCCAGACGCCGAAGACGTTCCCGCGGACGTAGTCGTCGAGGTCGTCACCCGCGCGGCACAGCGACGCCAGCTCGGCTCCCCCCGTGAGGGTGCGCAGCATCAGCCGCCGGAGCGGCGGGGGACCGTCGAGCAGGCGCGCCAGCACCGCCGTCAAACGCGCGTTGCGCGGCGTCACGGCGCTGAGGCGCTTGATCGCGGGAGAGAAGCTCGCTGGGAAAAGATCACGGGGGTTCGGATTGAGGTGCGGCGACACGGCGAGGCCGACCAGCATGCGGACACCCGAGGCGAGGCGGTCGAGGTCGCGCGGGTCCGACAGGAGGCCGAGGTCGATGTCCAGCGACCCCGCGGGGTCCGACGGACGGAGACGGAGTCGGCCGACCGAATGGGGCTGGTTCACCCACAGGAAGTACAGGCCCAGGCTCCGGCCGAGCGCGTGCCAGCCACCCCGCGCCGCGGCGGTGAGGTACATGTCCGAGGGGCTGCCGCCGGGCCGCCCCGACGAATAGCGCAGCGCGAGGAAGCTCGCCCTCCGGTAGGCGCTGGGGAGCCGCAGGGCGCGCGGCAGGTATTGGGCGATGGTCAGCGCCGGGTGGTCGCGCAGGTTGGCGCCGACGCCGGGCCGGTCAGCCACCACAGCGATCCCGCAGTCCCGGAGGTGTGCGGCGGGGCCGATGCCGGCCCGCAGCAGCAGGGTCGGCGAATGGAGCGCGCCGGCGCAGAGCACGACGTGCCGCGCCCTGACGGCCCGGCCGGAGCCGTCCGGACGACGCAGGACCGCGCCCGTCACGCGGCATCCCTCCGTCGACAGCGCCCGGACTTCCGTCTCGGCCGAGATCACGAGGTTCGGGCGCGCGCGTGTCGCCGGGTCGAGGTAGGCGGCGGCGGCCGACACCCGGGCGTCGTCCCGGTTGGAGAAGGCGGTGGGGAATAGGCCGTCGGCGAAGTCCCCGTTCTGGTCGGCGCGGCGCGGCAGGCCGCTCGCGTCGAACGCCCGGGCGGCGGCCTGGGCGAAGGGCGGCCAATCGGCCTCGAGGATGCGCCTGATCGGCAGCGGCCCGTCCCGGCCGTGCAGCGGGCCGCCGAAGTCGAGGTCCGTTTCCAGCTTGCGGAAGAAGGGCAGCACATCGTCCCAGCCCCAGCCGGTGGCGCCGAGCGCCGCCCAGGCGTCGTAGTCGCGCGGCAGGCCCCGGTTGGCGGACTGGACGTTGATGCTCGACGAGCCACCCATGACCCGGCCCTGCTCGTAGGCGCGCCGCCTTTGACGGCCGGCCGCGTCCGTCGTGGCGACGGCGTCGAGGCCGGGCCAGACGTAGCGGTCGCCGTGGAACAGCGGCATGGGATAGCTGTCGAGGATTTCCGGCGGCACCCGCCCGGGCGGCGTGTCGACGCCGGCTTCCGCGAGCAGGACGCGGCGGCCCGGGTCGGCCGACAGGCGGTTCGCCATCACGCATCCGGCCGAGCCGCCGCCGACCACGAGCACGTCGACCTCGGAAGGCAGCTCAGCCATGGGTCAACCCCGCGGCGGCGCGCCAGTCGGCGGCGGGGTCGATGGCGGCGCCGAGGTCCACCTCCGCCTGGCCCGGCACCGCGATGCGCCTGAACTTCATGGGCGGCGCGCCGACCGGCACGGTGGCGTCGAGGCCCATCTTGGCGCCGACGCCGTCGCGGCCCGACGGGTCGAGCTTCGAGCCCTGCGCTTCCGCGACGACGAGGAGGTCGCGGTCGGCCTGGAACCGGGTTGACACCGCCCACTCCACCTCTCGCGGATCGTGGATGTCGACGTCGGTGTCGACCACCACGGCATGCTTGATGTCGTAATGGGCCGCGAAGGCGCCGAGCAGGACGTTCTTCCCCTCGCCGTCCTGCGTCTTCCGCAGCTTGACGTAGAGGTGGTAGCGGCCGACCCCGCCGAGCGACAGGTGGACGTCCTCGACCCCCGGAAAGCTGCGCCGCAGCGCGGCCAGGATGGTCGCCTCACGCGGGATGGCGCCCAGCAGCAGGTGTTCAAGGCCGCCGCCCACGATCATGTGGAAGATCGGGCTCTCGCGATGCGTCACGGCGTCGACCTGCATGACGTGCCGCTTGGCGCGCTCGCCGTAATATTGGGGAAACTCGCCGAAGGGCCCCTCGGGCTCGCGCACCTCGGGCAGGAGGCGCCCCTCGATGACGATCTCGGCCTCGGCCGGCACGCGGACGCCGTTTGTGAGGCACCTGACGACGTCGAGCGGCGCGCCGGTCAGCGCGCCCGCGATCTCGAGCTCATCGTGGCCGAGCGGCACGATGGCCTGCGACGCCAGGAGGCAGGCGGGATCGACGCCCACCACCAGCGCCACCTCGAGCCCGCGGCCGGCCGCCTCCGCCTTGCGGTAGAAGCTGTCGGTGTGGCGGGGCAGGACGAGCACGCCGATGCGGTCCGGCCCGCTGATCTGACAGCGCAGGATGGCCACGTTCTGCACCCCCGTCTCGGGGTCGCGCGAGATCATCAGGCCGGCCGAGATGTAGGGGCCGCTGTCGTGCTCGTTCAGGGTCGGCACCGGCAGGAGCCTCAGAAGGTCGATGCCATCCCGGTGGACGACCTCCTGGGCGGGGCCGCCCGACAGCTCGCGCCACGGCATCGGGTCGGCGGCGGCCCGGGTGAAATGGGCGACGAGGGCGTCCTCGGTCGTGCCGAGCGCTTCGGCCATCCAGGCTCGGCTCGACACGAGTCCCGACACGATCGTGCCCTCGCGGCCGCCGGGCCGGGGGAACAGCGTGGCGCGCGCGCCGTCGAGGCGGTTGGCGACGGCGGCGGCCTCGTGCTTCAGGCCGATGCCCGGGCGGGCCACGGCGAGCCGCCCGTCGGCCGACAGACGCTGGAGCCACGCGCGGAGCGATCGGACAGGGGCGGGTAGGCTCATGGGTGTTCTCCGGGCGACGATCTCGCTTGTCGTCCAGGGATCAGCGGTAAGCCGCGCTTGGGCCGCTGAAAAATCAGGAATAATGATCCGCGCCATCACGGGGACGGGACATGGACCTTCGTCAGATCTCGTATTTCGTCGCGCTCTACGAGGAAGGCAGCGTCACGCGGGCGGCGGAACGAGTCCACGTGGTTCAGCCCGCACTGAGCATGCAGATCGCCAAGCTGGAGCGCGAACTCGGCCAGATCCTGTTCGACCGGCAGCCCAGGGCCGTCGTGCCCACGGTCGCCGGCCGCGCGCTGCACCGCCTCGTCCGCCCCATCCTCGACGACGTCGCGGCGGCACATGCCGCCATGGCGCGCCTATCGACCGCCGTGTCGGGCCGCGTCACCGCCGGCGTCTTGTCGTCGCTGACGATGAGCGTGGTGCCGGGCGTGCTGCTGCGCTTCGCCGAGGCTCACCCGGACGTCGAGCTGTCGCTGGCCGACGGCACGACGTCGAGCTTCATCGCGGCGGTCGGCGACGGCTCGATCGACCTCGCGGTGATCAACCGGCCGGAACGGCCGCTCGGGCTCGTGGTCGAGCCCCTGTTCGGCGAGGAGATGGTCCTTGTGGGCGGGCGGGACGCCGCCCTGCCAGTGCCGCTGCCCCTGCGCCCGCGCGACCTCGCGCGCCTCGACCTGCTCCTGCCCTCGGCGCGCAACGGGCTCCGCTCGGCGCTGGACCTGCGGCTCAGGGCGGAAGGCGTGACGCTCTCGCCGAAGCTCGAACTCGACCTCGTGCCGGCGATCGCCGAGGTCGTGGGGCGCTCCGCCCTGTTCACGATCCTGCCGGCTATCGCGGTGTCCCGGCAGCTCGCGGAAGGCTCCCTCAGGGCCTATCGCATCGGCGAGCCCCGCCTCGTCCGCCAACTCGCCATCGTACATCGCCGCGACAGGCCTCTCAGCACCGCCGCGACCGCGTTCGTCGCCACCCTGACCGAGGAGTTCGCCGCCGCCACGCTGGGCCTCGGCGACCGGATCACGGTAGGCCCGTGACCGGCGCGCGCGTGGCGCATCGCTGATGGCGGCCATCAACCATCCTTATTCGACACGCCTCGGCTCCCTCCGTAACCCTCGGCGACGCACGTCGGTCCGGATCGTGCCGCTACACCGGGCGGCGACCGGACCGACGGCGTGACGCG
The DNA here is from genome assembly GCF_021730615.1 of Lichenibacterium dinghuense. Lineage (NCBI taxonomy): Bacteria > Pseudomonadati > Pseudomonadota > Alphaproteobacteria > Hyphomicrobiales > Lichenihabitantaceae > Lichenibacterium > Lichenibacterium dinghuense. Next base: position 5,080,126 of record NZ_JAJLMN010000001.1, on the reverse strand, counting down.
GGGGCCGGCCCATGGGTGGAAGTCTCACGAGCGTCGAGCTGCCGCTCGTCGTCGGCATCTCGGGCGCCTCCGGGGTGATCTACGGCGTGCGCATTCTGGAGATCCTGCGGGACCTCGGAATCCCGAGCCACCTCGTCATGTCGCGGTCCGCCGAGGTGACGCTGGCCCACGAGACCGACCTCAAGGTGGCGGCCGTGCGGGCGCTGGCGACGCGCTGCTACGCGCAGGCCGACATCGGCGCCGCGATCTCGTCGGGCTCATTCCGCACCCGCGGCATGGTGGTGGCCCCGTGCTCGATTCGCTCCATGGCGGAGATCGCCAGCGGGGTCACCTCGGGCCTGCTCACGCGGGCCGCCGATGTGGTGCTGAAGGAGCGGCGGCGGCTGGTGCTGATGGTGCGCGAAACGCCGCTGCACGCGGGGCACCTGCGCAGCATGGCGGCGCTGTCGGACCTCGGTGCCGTCATCGCACCGCCGGTGCCGGCCTTCTACGCCCGGCCTGGCAGCCTCGCCGAGATGGTCGACCACACGGTGGGGCGGGTGCTCGACCTGTTCGGGATCGAGTCGGGCGGGGTCAGGCGGTGGAAGGGGCAGGAGCAGCCCTCGACATAGACGAGGTCATCCGCGGCGCCCGTCCGCACCACCCATCCGTTTCGCCGGTCTAAACTCCGATGAGCGCCTGCACGGCCGCTTCCGGCAACTCGCGTCCCAGATGGGCCGCGTAGAGCGCGAGGTTGCGGACCGCCGCATCGGCTTCGACGCTGCACATCTCCGGTGTCATGGCGGACAGCGCCGCCAGCGCCAGCCGTTCGGCTTCGAGCTCCACCGCCTTCACGCGCCCGCGACAGGCCTCTGTTTCGACGCCGGGCAGCAGCGCCTCCTTCATGGCCCGCCGCGCGGCGCGCAGCGGCTCGATCACCGCGGCGCGCCAACGCGCCAGCCGCGCGTCGGCGGCCGCGATCGCGCCCGCGTCGAGCAGGCGGCCGTCTTCGGCGCACCAGAGGAGCCAGAGCACCAGCGTGACGTCACAGCCGGCCTCGTCCTGCAAGGCGAGGCAGGCCGGGGCCGCGCCGGGCCGGGCGTAGAAGCCGAGCGCGAAGCGCCACAGCGGATCGTCATCCACGCCGCGATCCTCCACGTCGCTCACATCCGGTCGAGGTTGCCGCGGGTTTCGGGCGTCGCCAGGGCGCCGGCGAGGTAGACGATCGTCACGCCCACCGTGAAGGCGGCCAGCACGGCCGGAATATGGCTCGACTCCCCCGCGGCCAGCGACACGAAGGTAGGCAGGATACCGCCGAGCGCGAAGCCGAGGTTCCACGACAGGCCCGTGCCGGTGGCGCGCAACGCCGTGGGGAAGCTCTCGTTCAGAGTGATCAGCAGCGGCCCGTAGCTGGCATTGGCGATGAAGGACAGCGCCAGGGCGCAGACGGTCAGGAGAGTGACGTCCGTGATCGACCCCATGGCGAGAAACAGGGCCGGGAAGGCGATCAGCCGGACGACCCCCATGGCGAGGAACACAGGCCGCCGGCCGATATGCTGGCTGAGCTCGCCGGCCGCGCAGGCGCCGAGGCCAGCGGCCACATTGGCGCCCACCAGCATCAGCGAAGCGGTGGCGTTGGGCACGCCGTTGACGAGCTTAAGGAAGCTCGGGAGGTAGCCGGAGGTGAGATAGTATGCGGCGCCGCCGCCGAACGACAGCAGGACGGCCACGATGAAGTTGCGCCGGTGGACGGGCGACAGCAGCAGCCGGACGGGCGAGGCGACGGCTCCGGCGGAGCCCCGCAGCGCCTTCTGCCGCTGCAGGCGGGCGAAGATCGGCGACTCTTCGAGGTTGCGGAACAGCACGACCCCGACCAGCGACGTGAGAAGGCCCGAGAAGAACATCAGCCGCCAGCCCCAGGCGGCGAAGGCCGGCCCGGGCGCGATCAGCGACACGACGAGAAAGACCAGCGAGGCCAACAGGCCGCCGATGGCGGACCCGCCCCCGCCGACCGCGCCCGACATCAGGCCGCGCCAGCGCTCCGGCAGGGTTTCCGTGCCGATCGTGTGCGAGGCCGCCACGACACCGCCCACGAAGACGCCCTGCACGAGGCGGAAGACGAGGAAGATCGCGGTGGCGACCCAGCCGATCTGCGCGACCGAGGGCAGCAGGCCGAAGGCCGCCGTCGACACGCCGACGCCGATCACCGCCACCATGAGGGCGCGGCGGCGGCCGAACCGGTCGGCGTAGGAGCCGAAAAGCGCGGAGCCGTAGGGGCGGATCAGCAGTGTAACGCCGAAGGACGCGTAGGCGCCGGCGAGCGACAGCATCGACTCGTCGGCCGGAAAGAACAGGCCGCCCACGACCGGCGCCACGTAGAGCAGGATGAAGAGGTCGAAAAGGTCGAGCCCCCATCCGAAGAGCGAGGCCGCGCAGGCGACGGCGACTTGTCGGCTCGTCGGTTTGACGAGCAGATCGTTGTCCAGGGCGATGGTGGCGGTCATGGCGTTCCTCCTCGTGGTGCGGCGCCGTCCCGCGGACATGCGCCGTCGCTGCCCGGGCGCGGTGCGGCCGGGGTTCGCGGCCTTGGGCCGTCGTTGTGCTGCGGTGGACCGCCGGCGGCGCGGCCGGCGGGGCAGGGCGCGCTGGGACCCGTTCAGGTCCCACGGAAGGCGGGGGCCCGCTTCTCGTGGAAGGCCGTGACGCCCTCGCGGAAGTCGTCCGACTGCCGCAAGCGGCTGTAGGAGTGGCCTTCGAGCTCGATGGCCGTCGCCACGGTGGCGTTCTCGCTGTCGTTCAGCAGCTTCTTGGCGGTGCGCTGGGCCAGCGGCGAGAAGGCCCGGAGCTCGTCCACGAGCGCGTCCACGGCCTTCTCGAGATCGGCGTCCGCCACGCAATCCGTGGCGATGCCCCAGTCGAGCGCCTGGCGGCCCGGGATGCGCCGCGACCGCATGACGATGTCCTTCGTGCGGGCGATGCCGACGATCGCCTGGAGCCGGGCCGAGCCGCCCGAGCCCGGGATCTGGCCGAGCTTCTGCTCCGGCAGGGCGTAGCGGCAAGTTTCCGAAACGACGCGGAAGTCGCAGGCGAGCGAGATCTCGAAGCCCACGCCGAAGGTGTAGCCGCGGTTGGCCGCGATGACGGGCTTGGAACAGCGCGCCGGCGCGGCGATGTTCCAGGCGAGGTGCGATACGTGCTCGGGCGAGGCGTCGAGAAATCCTTTGATGTAGCCGCCGGAGGAGAAGTGCTCGCCCTCGGCGCGCAGCACGACGATCCGCACGCGCGCGTCCTCGTCGAGCGCCTCGAAGGCCCGGCGCAGTTCGTCGCGCTGCAGCATCGAGATGACGTTCATCGGCGGGCGGTCGAGCACGATGTCGGCGCGCTCGCGGGCGGGGTCAATGGCGACGCGGAAGCCGTCGAGATCGATCAAGCGGGAGTCGGTCATGTCAGGGCCTCGACGGAGGTGTGGGAAGGGAAGGCCGACGCGGCCTCGGGCTCATAGTCGCCCGACACGAGCCGACGGCGCAGCAGCTTGCCGACCGGCGATTTCGGGATCTCGGCCACGAAGACTGTGCTGCGGGGCAGCTTGTGGCTCGGCAGGCCGGCAGCCCGGCAGTAGGCGTCGAGGTCGGCGGACTCGACCGGCCCGCGGCGCTTGATGAAGGCCGCGACGACCTTGCCCCAGCGCTCGTCGGGCAGCCCGACCACGGCCACTTCGGACACGGCCGGGTGCAGCGACAGGCAGCTCTCGATCTCGACGGGCGACACGTTCTCGCCCCCCGTGATGATCATGTCGTCGATCCGGCCGGTGACGAACAGGTCCCCGTCGGCATCTGCGTAGCCGGTGTCGCCGGTGAAGTACCATCCGTCCCGGAAGGCCTTGGCGTCCGCCTCGGGCCGGCGCCAGTAGCCTTCGAAGGCCTCGTCGCCGCCCGCGATGACGGCGATCTCGCCCTCCTCGCCGGGCTCCGCCGTCGCGGCGGGATCCCGCGCGCCGAAGGGCACCACGCGCACCATGGTGTTGAGCCCGGCGCGGCCGGCCGAGCCGGGCTTCCGGGGCGCGTCCTGGTCGATCGTGAAGGTGTACACCTCGGACGAGCCATAATGGTTGACGAACAGGTCCGGCCGGAACGCTTCCGTGAGCCGGGCCAGCAACCCATCCGTCATCGAGGCGCCGGCGAAGCCGAGCTTGCGGACGCTGGACACGTCCGTCGCGCCGAAATCGGCGTGGTGCACGAGGTCGTGGTATAGGGTCGGTACCAGGTAAAGGTTGGTCACCCGCTCGGCCGCGACGAGGCGCAGGGCTTCGGCAACGCTGAAGCGCGGCAGACACACGAAGGTGCCCCCGATCAGCGACATGGCGAGCAGCGAGCGCACTCCCATCGTGTGGTAGAGCGGCATGACGCCGAGCGTCCGCTCGCCCCGCCCGTAGAGGTTCTGCGCGATGTGGGCCAGGGCGGCGGCGCGCTCGGCCCTGTGTCGCCGCGGCACCCCCTTGGGGCGCGCGGTCGTGCCCGAGGTGTAGAGCATCAGCGACAGGGCTTCGGCCGAGGCGGCGGCGCGCGCCGGGGCCGCGCCGCGGGCGACGATGTCGGCGAAGGCGGTCTCACCCGGCCCCGCCGCGGCGCCCACGGCGAGCCGGGGCAGGACCGCCGCCGCGGGGCTTGCCGCGACGGCGGCGGCCGCGACTGGCTCGTAGACGAGCGCGCGGGCGTCGGAGTCCGCGAGGGCATAGTCGAGTTCGTCGACCGTGGCGCGCCAGTTCAAGGGCACGATGACCACGCCGGCGAATTGGCAGGCCCAGTGCAGAGTCGCGGCTTCCCAGCGGTTCTGCAGGACGGTGACGAGGCGGTCGCCCGGCCGCAGGCCGAGCGCGTCGAGCCCCTCCACCACGGACGAGATCGCCCGGTACCAGCCGGCGTAGGTCAGTCGGACCCCGCCGTCGACGATCGCGAGCGCCTCGGGGTCGCGCGACACGCTCGCCAGGAAGCTCGTGCCGAGGTCAAGCATGGACCGTGTCCTCCGGATGTTCGCTCGTGCCGCGCAGTTCGGCGGCGGCGTCGAGGGCGGCGGCCACGATGGGGGCGTAGCCGGTGCAGCGGCAGAGATGACCGCCGATCACGAGGGTGAGGTCTTCCCGCGACGGGGCTGGGTGCCGGCGCAGGTAGGTGTCGAGCGACATCAGGATGCCGGCCGTGCAGAAGCCGCATTGGAGGGCGTGGTGCCGCTTGAAGGCGGCCTGCAGGACGCCGAGCCGGCCCGGCGCGGGCGCCAGGCCCTCGACGGTGCGGAGGTCGCAGCCATCGGCCGCCACCGCCAGGGTGAGGCAGGCGCGCGCCATGGCCCCATCGATCGCGACCGTGCAGGCGCCGCAGACGCCGTGTCCGCAGCCGACATGCGTGCCGGTCATCCCGAGCCCGTGGCGCAGGGCGTCGGTGAGCAGCGTGCGCGATTCAACCTCGACAGTTCTCGGCACGCCGTTCAGCGTGAAGGCAACGCTGTGGCGCGTCGCGGCGCTCAGCCTCGGCATCGCATGGCCTCCTCGATCACCTGTCGGCCGAGATGGCGGACGAGGTCGCGCCGGTAGCGCGCCGTGGCGTGGATGTCCTCCCCCGCGCCGAGGTCCCAGGCCAGGGCGTTCAGGGCGTCGTCGAGGGCGGAGCCGTCGAGCAGCGGCAGGTCGCGGGCGGTGGGCCGGTCAGCGACGCCGCCGACCGCGAGCCTGATCCCCCGGCCGTCCACGACCGCCGCGCAGGCCACGATGGCGTAGTCGCCGTGGCGCCGCGCCACCTCGGCGAAGCTGTAGCCGGTGCCGGGCCTGCGCAGAGGCAGCGCGATCGCTTCCACCATCTCGTCCTCGGCCTTGGCCGTGACCATCATGCCGGTGAAGAAGTCGGCCGCCTTGACGGCGCGGGCGCGCTTCTTCGACCGCAACCGCACCTCGCCTTCCAGCGCCAGCAGGCAGAGCGGCGTTTCCGCGCTCGGGTCGGCGTGGGCGACCGAACCGCAGGGCGTTCCCCGCGCGCGCGTCTGGGCATGGCCGACCCAAGGCAGGGCCTGGGCGAGGAGCGGCGCCTCGTCGACCAGCGTGGCCCGGTCGAGCAGGGCCGCCTGACGCACGCCGGCCGGCACCACGAGCGCGCCCTTCTCGATCTTCGGATGCGCCAGGGCGTCGAGCCGCATGATGTCGACCAGCACGGCCGGCCGCGTCAGCCGCATGTTGAGCATGGGCATCAGCGATTGGCCGCCCGCCAGGATGCGGGCGTCGCCCCCCGAAGCGTGCAGCGCCGCGAGCGCCTCGTCGAGGTGGGCGGCACGGATGTAGTCGAAGGCGGGGGGCTTCACGATCTCATCCCCATCAAGGCCAGGAGGGGCGCCAGCAGGCGCCGCAGTGGGCCGGTACGGTCCGCGCCGCCCGCCCGCCGGGCGAGGGCTGCGAAGAAGCCCCCGATCACCACGCGGGCGGCGCCGTCGAGCAGGCGGCCGCCGACCGCCGCCACCTTGCCGCCGACCGCGGCCTCGTAGGTGTAGGCGATGCGGGTGCCACCGGCGCCGTCCGGCTCCAGGGTGATGCGCCCCGTGCCGCCGCCGTCCCCGAGCCCGCCCGACACGGTGCCGGTGAGGGTGGCGCCCCACGGAGGATTGAGGTCCGACAGCGTGATGTCAGCCGCATAACGCCCTTTCACGGGCCCGACCCCGAGCGTAACGTCCGCGGTAAAATGGGTGTCGGACAGCTTCCTTACCCCGTGGGCGCCGGGGATCACCGAGGCCAGCACGTCGGCATCGAGCAGCAGGGCCCAGACCGCCTCGGGCGTCGCCGCCACGACCGTGGCACCCTCGCCCCGCAGGGTGCGGTCGCCGGCCTTCGCGGCAGCCTTGGCCGGGCGGCCACCGGCGGGCGGAGGCGGCTCGTCGGCTCCCGCCACGAGGGCGCGCAGCTTCGCCGGGGTCAGCGGCAGGTCGACGGCGTCGAGGTCGAGCGCGTCCGCCACCGCGTTGGCGAGGCAGACCGGCGTCGACATGCAGTTCCCCTCGCCGACGCCCTTGGCGCCGAGCGGCGTAAAGGGCGAGGGGCTCTCGAGGTGGAGGATGCGAAGCTCCGGCACCTCGGTGGCCGTGGGCAGCAGATAGTCGGCGAGGGTGCCGGACAGGAAAGCACCGTCCTCGCCGTAGACGAGTTCCTCGTAGACAGCAGCCCCGAGCGCCTGGACGAAGCCGCCGCGCACCTGGCCCTCCACCATGCCGGGATGCAGGATCACGCCGCAGTCGTGCATCGTCACGTAGCGGTCGATGCGGAGCTTGCCCGTCGCGCGGTCCACCTCGACGCCGCAGAAGTCGAAGATGAAGCCGTGGCACAGCGAGGAGGCGACGTGGTCCTCTGCGTCGGGCGCGGTGAGTTCAGGCGGTGTCCAGAAGGCCGTCTCGCGGATCGCGGCCCCCACGTCGTCGGGCACGAGGCCGGGCGACCAGTGGCTCGTGGCGGCGACGCGGGCGAAGGGCAGGGATGCGTCGGGATTGCTTCGCGACGACACACGTCCACCCGCGAAGACGAGGTCCTCGGCCCTGATGTTGAGCTGCGCCGCCGCGATACGGGCGAGCTTGTCGCGCAGGCGAGTCGCCGCGAGGTGGGCCACGCCGGCCACGGCCGCGGCGAAGCGGCTCGAATAATTGCCCGACGCGATCGACCAGGCGTCCTTGGCGGTGTCGAGGTCGGTCGTGACCCGCACCTGGGCTGAAGGGATGCCGAGCACGTCGGCCACGATCCCGGCCAGGACGGTGCGGTGCCCCTGCCCCTGTGGCACGGAGGCGACCTGCACCGTGACGGTGCCGACGGGATCGAGCGTGACGGTCGCGGTCGACTGGGCGCCGTTCTTCGGGCCCGCCTTGGCGCGCTCGGCAGGCGTCAGCACCGCCGTGATGTACCCCATGTTGGAAACGCTGGGCTCGACCGCCGCCGTGAACCCGATGCCGTAGAGCCGCCCGGCCGCGCGGGCCGCGTCGCGCCGATCGAGGAGGTCGGCGAGGCCGCCGTAGCGCGCCGCGTCGTCGAGCGCCTGCTGGTAGTCGCCCGAATCGTAGAGCGCGCCGGTGGCGGTCCGGTAGGGGAAGGCTTCCGCGGGGATCAGGTTGCGGCGGATGACCTCGAGCGGGTCCAGCCCGAGATGGCGGGCGATGCGCTGCATCAGCCGCTCCAGCGGATAGTAGACCTGGGGTCCGCCGAAGCCGCGCACGAGCCCCGTGGGGAGCTTGTTGGTGAGCACGACGCGGTTGCGGATGCGCACGTGCGGGATCGCGTAGGCGCCGGTCATGTTGCCGTGCATGCGGTAGAGCGTGGCCGGCTCGGGCGCGCGGAGGTAGGCGCCGCAGTCTTCGAGCTGGTCCCAGTCGAGCGCCGTCACGCGGCCCTCGCCGTCGAAGGCGGCAGAGAGGGTAGTGACGCGGTTGGTGGCCGAAACGGACCCAGCGAGGTGCTCCAACCGGTCCTCGACCCACTTTACCGGGCGGCCGACGATCCGGGCCGCTGCGGCGATCAGCACCGCGTAGGGAGCCACGCCCTGCTTGACGCCGAAGCTGCCGCCGCTGTCGGGCGGGGTGCGCAGCCGCAGCCGATTGCCCGGCACCTTGAGGGCACGGGCCATGACGGCGTGGATGCTGAACGGCCCCTGGAAGTTGGCGAGGACGTCGTAGGCGTCCTCGTGGGGGTCGTATTCGGCCACGATCCCGTAGCATTCCATCGGCGAACCGGTGTTGCGGGGATAACGGACCGTCACGGCGAGTCTGTGGGCCGCGGCCGCGAAGGCGGCGTCGGGATCGCCGTAGCGGAAGCGGCGGTCGCTCATCAGGTTGGAGCCGGCGTCCTCGTGGAGGACCGGCGCGCTTTCCCCGAGGGCGGCCTCGGGGTCGACCACGGCCGGCCGGCTCCGGTAGCGCACGTTCACGAGGTCGGCGCCGTCCTCCGCGCGGTAGCGATCCGCCGCCACCACGATGGCGACGGGCTCGCCGACATAGCGGACGCGGTCGACCGCGATGGCGCGCGCATCGACCGACACGCGCAGGGCCGGGACCAGGCCCGCCGTGATGTCGGCGAGGTCGGCGCCGGTGATGACCGCGGCGACGCCGGGCAGGGCCAGCGCGGCCGCTTTATCGACCGAGAGGAGGTCGGCGTGGGCGTGCGGCGACCGGACGATCGCGGCATGCAGGGTGCCGGGCCGGATGCCGAGGTCGTCGATGTAACGCCCCCCCCCGGACAGGAGGGCCGCGTCTTCGACTCGCTCGACGGATGGCCTGATGAGACGTTCGCCCTGGATGCCCAAGATCTCGCTCCCGGACGGCGCATCCCGACGGGTCCCTCGGACCCGTCCATCTTCGCGATCCGAGCGAGCACGGCGGAAGCCGCGCGGCCGCCCGGGGGGCCGTTCGCGTTCGAGATTGCCGGATCTGGTGAAGCCGGACGATGCCGCGGCGTCTCACGGCTGACCGAAACGTCTCATATTTGAGGCGCGGCTTCTCAGGGCGCGGCAGACCCCGCAGTCCGGCGCGCGAGGGCGCGGAAGGCGCTCGGCGACACGCCGGAATGATCCCGGAAGAAGCGCGAGAAGTGGCCAGGCGCAGCGAAGCCGAGGTCGGCGCCGATCTGCGCCAAGCTGCTGCTCCCCTCGACGATGGCCGCGACGGCGCGCTCGACGCGGATCCCGTTGAGGAACACGTGCGGCGGGGCCCCCGTTGACTGCTCGAAGAGGCGGTAGAAGTGGGCCCGCGACAGTCCGGCGTCCCGGGCCAGCGCCTCGACTCCGTCGAGCAGGCCGGGCTCCTCCCTCATCCGCCTCATGGCGCGCCGGATGCGATGGTCTGGACCGCTGCGGCGCGCGAGGTCGCGCAGCGACGTGCCGACGTCCCGCCATGCCGTGAAGCGCTCCAAGACCGCTACCATCAGCCCTGACAGCAGGTCGTCCTGGATGCGCGAGGAGCCCGGGGCGGTGATCATCTCTGCGGCGAGGTCGTGGGCGAAGCACCGGATCGCTTGCGTCACGCTGCCGATGGGCTCGGCGAAGAAGCCCGGCGCCGCGCTGGCGGCCCAATTGCTGCGGAACTCGCCGAGCCACGCCGGCTCGATGTAGAGAGCCAGGATGACGGCCTTGTCGCGCCCCGCATCGTGGACGTAGGCGTGGGTCTCCCAGGCATTGACGAGCACGGCCTGCGCGTCCGTCAGCGACACGATGCGCTCACCGACGAGAAACTGCGTGTCGTCGCCCTCGACCTTGAGGAGGACATGGCAGTGCGGATGAGCATGGCGCACCAGCCCGCGATCCATGTCGAGCAGGGCGACACGGCCGAACGGCCCGTGGGCGATCTCGATCGCGTCCGACATCCTCCCCTCCGCTCCCAGACGTTCCATCCTTAGCGGACTGAGAATAGTCAGCGGGGCGCCGAAAATCGATGCCTGCTCGTGTTTAGATCACAAATGCGCCGTACCTTGCCCGAAAGCGCGCCATCCCCGCCTCGTTTGGCTTTGAGCTTCCCCGTTCGGCGGGCCGACCGTCTCGAACCGCGCTTTCGAAAGCCGTTCGGAACCGTTCGCGGCTGACGCCGGAAGCCAGGGCTCGCTCAGACCGAACCGCCGACCCAACCGGCCAACTCGGACGCTTTCCGCGCGGCGTCGGCCGGCGGCAGGTCGGACCGCCAACGCTTGGCGTCGATTCGTCGGCCGGTGAACGCGTGCGACGCGTCAGAGGCGAGCCACAACAGCGGAGGGACGACGATCGTGGGGCGAAGCATCCCGGCGCGCGCCTCCGGACCGACGGAGGACGGGATCAGCCCCGTCTCGGTGGCGCCCCCGGGCAGGAGCGCGTTGACGGTCACGCCGGTCGCGGCGAGGTCCTGCGCCCAGATGACCGTCTCGGACTCGAGTGCGGCCTTGCTCGGGCCATAGGGCGAGAAGCCGGCGCGCCGCATGGTTTCGTGGTTCATGGATATGTTGACGATGCGGCCGCGGCCCGAGGCGATGAGGGCCGGCACGGCGGCGCGAGCCATCAGGAACGGGCCGTTGACGTTGGTGTCAACGATGTCGCGCCAGACCGCAGGTCCGACCTCCCAAAACCGCGTGGGCGTCGTGAGGAAGTCGTCACTGACGAGGCGCATGCCGCGGCCTGCGTTGTTGACCAGGACGTCGAGCCGCCCGAAGCGCGCGACCGTGACTTCGACGGCCGCGGCGCAATCCTCCTCCCGCGTCACGTCGGCCCGGACAGGGACGATCGCGTTGTCCGAGGCTTCGGCCGCCACGGCCTCGACCTCCGCGAGGCTCCGCGCCGAGGTAGCGACTACGCTGGCGCCCGCGGCTGCCAAGCCTAGCGCCATGGCACGGCCGAGGCCGCGGCCGGCCCCGGTGATGATAGCGACGCGCCCGGCGAGAGCGTGCTTCGGTTCGCTCATGGACTCAACTTCTCCGAATGCCTTGGGTCCGGGCGGTATTGCCGCGGCGGCTTTCTCCGCCCGAGGTTCGGCGGCTCAGGTGAGCATAGGTCATAGACCGGCAATGCGGGGCCAACCTGCAGGAGCCGGGGCTTTCTGCTGGGCATAGCAGCAAGACTCCAACCCGTGTCGAGGCCGGGAGCCCGTCCAATCATGTCCGCTCTGTCCATGCGCTCTTTCGAGAGCAGCCGGACCGCTGTCCACCCGACCCCGAAGTGAGCGGAGGCAGCTCGTCTCGGCCGCGAGATGCTTTAACGCGCTCATCCAGGCGGAAGCGGTGAGGCTTCCGCGGGACCGTGCTCTGCCTCTTGGCGCCAAGCCCGCGGATCTCAACCGTGCGGCACTTGAGCTCCTTCGGCAGCAGGACCGGCGCCGACCAGCGTGGTGGGCTTCAACGCTTGCCCGTATACGGCGAAGACGAGCTTCTTCACGAGCGCGAGCTCGGGCGACGGGTCGCCTCTGCGCAGGCTCATGAATATGGGGGAGAAGGCTCGTTCGTCGGCTAGCAACCGATATACGACGCCGTCGCGCTTGAGATTCTGCACCGCTGCTGGGACGACACAAACACCGTCGTCGGCGGCAACCAGGCCGAGCGCCGTCTGCAGTTCCCGGACCTCACGGACCGCAGCGGGCCTGATCCCGCCCTCGCGGAACAACGTGAGCACCTGGTCTGCATAGCTCGGCCTCGGTGTTTTAGGATAGACAATCAGCCTCTGCCCCCGTAGAGCGGCGAGTGGAAGCGGCTCCGCGTCGCGGGACACCGGATGCGAGGCCGGCAGCGCCGCGCAGAGGCGCTCCTGCTGGACCAGGGTCCGCTCCACGGCAGAGTCCTCGAACGGCACGCGGCCGAAGCCGACGTCGATGCGGCAATCCTTCAGCGCCGCCACCTGCTCCAGGGTCGTCAGTTCCACAAGGTTCAGCTCGGCGCCGGGCCGCGCCTCGCGCCACGCTCGCACGACCTCAGGCAGGCGGCTATAGAGCATAGACCCTACGAAGCCGATGCGGAGGCTGCCCTGCGCCTTCACCCGGCCGACGATGGAGACGATCTCGGCCACACCTTCCAGCACGGCGAGCACCTGATCGTAGACCAGACGCCCCGTCTCGGTCAGGCGCACGGGTCGGCTGGCCCGCTCGAAGAGTTGGACGCCGAGTTCCTCCTCCAGCTGCCGGATCTGGCGGCTGAGCGGGGGTTGCGCGATGTGCAGGGCCGCAGCCGCCCGGGTGAAGTTGCGCTCGCGGGCGACCGCCTCGAAGTAGCGGAGCTGGCGTAGTTCCACGATACCTCCAGGGTATGATCGAAACCCGAAGGGTGTTGGACGCCGAAACACCCCAGATGGCAAGCTCCCTCTGCAACGACGTCGCGAGCCGAATGGCCGAATGCAGAGTGGAGGGGACATGACGACACGGATCAGCGAGACGGCCGAGGTGACCGGCGTGCTCGACAGGGCGGCGGGCCTGGACCAAGCCGGCGGCGACGAGCGGCTCAAGAACATCATCCGCCAGATCACGGGCGATCTGTGCCGCACGATCGAGCGGTTCGACGTCACCCCGACGGAGTTCTGGACGGCGGTGGATTACCTCAGCCGCGTGGGCATGAACCACGAGATGGGGCTGCTGGTGCCGGGACTCGGGCTCGAACACTTCATGGACGTCATGATGGACGAGCAGGAGCGGAAGGCCGGGCTCACCGGCGGCACCCCGCGGACCATCGAGGGGCCGCTCTGGATCGCCGACGCGCCCCTGGTGGAGAGCGGCGAGGCCCGCCTCGACCAAGATCCCGAGCAGGGCGAAGTGCTGTTCGTGGACGGCACCGTCCGGGACACAGACGGCAAGCCGGTCGCGGACGCTGTGGTGGACGTTTGGCACGCCAACACGAAGGGCGGCTATTCCCACTTCGACCCGTCCCAGAGCCCCTACAATCTGCGCCGGCGGATGAAGACGGACGCCGAAGGGCGGTATGGCTTCCGTTCGATCGTGCCATCCGGCTACGGCGTGCCCCCGGACGGGCCGACCAACCAGTTGCTCGCCGCGGTGGGCCGGCATGGACAACGCCCGGCGCACATCCACTTTTTCGTGGAGGCATCCGGCTACCGGAAGCTGACGACACAGATAAACTTGGCCGGCGACGCCTACCTCCACGACGACTTCGCCTTCGGTACGCGGGACGGCCTCATCTCAGAGGCGGTCCAGCACGCGGATGCGGAGGAGATCCGGGCGCGCGGTCTCAACGAGCCGTTCTCGACCCTGAGCTTCGACTTCGTGCTGCTGCGCGATGTCGCCGACGTCCCGGAGACGGTGGTGGTGCGGCAGCACGCGCCGGCCGCGGCGGCCTGAGCGCGTTCGAAGCTCCGGCGACCGCGCCGGAGCCCCATTCCTTCCGACGACAGAGACGATGCAGGACCTTCGACAGGGCGCCGCAGCGCTCCATCCGACGCGCGACCTCGTGATCCGCGAGGTAGCTGCGACGATCATCGACGTGCCGACCCTGCGCGAGCACAAGCTTTCGCAGACGGCCGTGCGGGCGCAGAGCTACGTGCTGGTCCGGGTGCGCCTCGAGAACGGCGCCACCGGCATCGGCGAGGCTGCGACGCTGGGCGGGCCGCGCTGGAGCGAGGAGTCGGTCGAGGCCATCAAGGCCAACATCGACGCCTATCTCGCGCCCGCCCTCCTCGGCCGCCCAGCCTCGGCCTTCGTGGCCAACGGCGCCGTCCTCGACGCGGCGGCCAAGCGCAACAACGCCGCCAAGGCGGCGATCGACACAGCCCTCCACGACGCGGTCGGCAAGTCGTTGGGCCTGCCGGTCTCGGCCCTGCTCGGGGGCGCGGTGCGCACGAGCATGCCGGTGCTCTGGACCCTCGCCTCAGGTGACCCGGCGCAGGAGGCGGACGAGGCCGAGCGCAAGCTAGGGGAGCGGCTGCACCGGCGCTTCAAGGTCAAGCTCGGCGCGAAGGCGCCGGCCGACGACATGCGCCGCATGCGCCACCTCGCGAAGGTTCTGGGCGGCCGGGCGGAGCTGATCGCCGACGCGAATCAGGCCTGGGACGAGCCGACAGCCCGGCGCTGCCTCGGCGAACTCGCGGACATGGGTGCTGCGTTGGTGGAGCAGCCGGTGGCGGCATGGAACGTGGACGCCATGGCGCGACTGCGCGCGCGGCCGGGCACGCCGCCGTTGCTCGCCGACGAGTGCGTGTTCGACATCCATGACATGCTGCGTGTGGGCACTGCGGGGGCTGCCGACGCCGTGTCGCTCAAGCTCGTCAAGCACGCCTCGCTGCGGGGCGTGCAGGATGTTGCGGCTGTCGCGACGGCGGCGGGCGTGCAGCTCTACGGCGGCTGCCTCCTGGAGAGCTCGATCGGGGCTGCAGCTCACCTGCATGTCTTCTCGACGTTGCGGGAGGTGGAGTGGGGCTGCGAGCACTTCGGTCCACAGATCCTCGCGGCGGATCTGGTGAGGGAACCGCTGCGCTTCTCCGACTTCGAGGTGCACCTGCCGCAGGGGCCGGGCCTGGGGGTGGAGATCGACGAGGATGCCGTGCGCCGCTTCGCACGGGACTGAGAAAGGCTGTGGGATGCTCTACCACGTGCGCATGGACGTTCACCCGCCGCAGGGCATGGCCTCGGCCGACTTCGACCGGCTGAAGGCCGAGGAGAAGGTGCGGGCCGAAGAACTGCAGCGTGACGGACGCTGGATCCACTTGTGGCGCATCGCGGGCGAGTACGCCAACATTTCCATCTTCGACGTCGCTGATCACGACGCTCTACACGCCCTCCTGTCCACCCTGCCGCTGTTCCCTTTCATGACCGTAAGGGTGACCGCGCTCGCACGGCACCCGTCGGCGCTGTGACGACCAACCGGCGTCCGTGGGGCCGTAGCCGCGATTGCGGGATGGGCACGGTCAATGCCGCGATCCGAGAACGGGTCAGCCTGTTGAGCCGGGGCACTCCCCCCCGACGTAACGCTCAGCGGGAGCGTCACATGGTTGCGGACGCGGCCTGATCGCCGCGACGAGGTCGAAAAAGGGACGTCACAAGATCCGAGCTGCAGATGATCGAACGTCCGCTCCTTCCAGACTTCCGCTCGTAACCAGTCTGTCGTAAGCGGGTTGCCGAGCCCACGTTGCGTGGGGCTGCCTGGTGAGGCAGGGCGCCGGACGGCTCAGGCGGCCGCCTTGAACCCCGGGATGGTCGGGTAGGCCCAGGGCAGGAGCTCGTCGAGCCTGCTCTGGGGATGGCCGCCCACGATGTGGGTGATCACGTCGCAGAGGTAGGCCTGCGGGTCGACGCCGTTCAGCTTGCAGGTTTCCACGAGCGACGCGATCGTCGCCCAGGTTTGGCCGCCCCGATCCGAACCGGCGAAGAGGGCGTTCTTGCGCGTCAGGGCGAGGGGGCGGATCGAGCGCTCCACTGTGTTGGAGTCCATCTCCACCCGGCCGTCGTCGACGTAGAGCGTCAGCCCCACCCAGCGCGAGGTCGCGTAGCGGATCGCCACGGCGAGCGTGCTCTTCTGGCTGAGGAGGGCCAGCTTGTCGCGCAGGACGAGGTCGAGCTTCGCCAACAGTGGCCGGCTGCGCTCCTACCGCGCCTGGCGGCGGGCCTCGGCCGGGAGCCCGGCGATCTCGCCTTCGATCCGGTACAGCGCCGCGATGCGCTCGAGCACCTCGGCGGCGATCGGCGACGCGCCCTTGGCGGCGAGGTCGATGAACCCTCGCCGCACATGGGCCCAACAGAAGGCGAGCTTCACCTGGTCGCCCTTCGTCAGGGCGCGGTAGCCCTCATAGCCGTCCACCTGCAGCACGCCGGAAAAGCCGGCGAGATGGGCCATGGGCCGCTCGGCCTTGCGGTCGGGGGCGTAGACGTAGGCCACCGCCGGCGGATCGGCGCCGCCCCAGAAGCGATCGTCGCGCGCGTAGGCCCACAGCTGCCCGGTCTTCGTGCGGCCGCGGCCGGGGTCGAGCACCGGCGCGGTCGTCTCGTCGGCGAAGAGCTTCGTCGACGCCTTCAGGTGGTCGAGCAACCGCCCGTGCACGGGTTCGAGCAGCAGCGCCGCGCGCCCCACCCAGTCGGCCAGGGTGGAGCGGTCCAGGAGGACACCCTGCCGGGCGAAGATCTGCGCCTGCCGGTACAGCGGCAGGTAGTCCGCGTATTTCGACACGAGCACCTGCGCCACGGTGGCGTCGGTGGACAGCCCGCCCTCGATCAGCCACGCCGGTGCGGGCGCCTGGGCCACGCCGTCCGTGCAGGCCCGGCAGGCGCATTTCGGCCGGCACACCACCAGCACGCGGAACTGCGCCGGCACCACGTCGAGCCGCTCGGACACGTCCTCGCCGATGCGATGCAGCGGGGCCGAGCAGCACGGGCAGCCGTCGTCGGCGATGTCCACCACGGTGTCGATCCGCGGCAGGTGGGCCGGCAGAGAGCCCCGGTTGGCCCGGCGCTTGGCGACGCGGGCGGCGCGCACGGTCGGAGCCGCCGCCTCGGCGATGGCCTCGTCGGCTGCCTCGGCTTGCTCGGCCTCCTCCAGCCCGAGCTGGAGCTGATCGAGGGGCAGGCTCTCCGCCCGGCGGCCGAAGCGGTGGCGCTGGAGTTCGCGGATGATCTTGCGCAGCCGCTCGTTCTCGGCCCGCTCGGCCGCCAGCATGGCCTGCAGGGCAGCGGGGTTGTCGGAGGGGGCGGGCTCGCTCGGGATCACAGGAGGATCAGATCACACCCGAGCCCCGCGCGCGACGCCTTCGCCTGTTCTCGCCTAACCGGCCAGCCGCGGCACGGCCACCTCACGCGGCACGTGCACGCGCCGCCAGTCGAGGCCGTCGACGAGCGCCGCCATCTCGGCGGCGGTCAGCCGGACGGCACCGTCGCCCGGCTTCGGCCAGCGGAACGCGCCCGCCTCGAGCCTTTTCGCCACCAGCACCACGCCAGTGCCGTCGAAGAACAGGAGCTTCAGCCGGTCCGCCCGTTTCGAGCGGAAGGCGAACACCGTGCCGCAGAACGGGTCGGCGCCTAGCTGTTCGCGCACCAGCATGGCGAGGCCGTCCATGCCCTTGCGGAAGTCCACCGGCCGGGTGGCCAGCATGACGCGTACCGCGCCCGCGGGGCCGATCACGTGCCGGCCCTGAGCGCGCCGATCACCGCCGCGATCGCGCCGGCGTCGGCATCCCGGCCCACCCGCACCACGACGCCGGCGATCTCCACCTCGATGCTCGCCTCCTCGATCCGCTTCCGGCGCCTGCGCGGCTTCGGGCCAGTGGGCGCCTCATCACGGGGCGGCGCCTCGGGCTCGGAGGCCACGAGGACGGGCACAAACAGCGGTCGCTCGGCGGGCAGAGACGAAGATGGCCCGAGGCGAGCCAGTCGGCGCCAGCCGAACAGCTGCTGGGACGTCAGGCCGTGACGGCGCGCGACCCCGCAGACCGAGGTCCCGTCCGCGTAGCTTTCGTCGACGATCGCCGCCTTTTCGGCCGCGGTGAAACGGCGTCGGCGCCCTCCGCCGGTGAACACGTCGAAGCGCTGCGGCCCCTCCGACACGTGCATATGCTCAGGTATAGACATGGATCGAAGCCTCCTGCGGCCTCGATCATCGATCACCCGGTCAGGCTCCAGAAGGTGGGGCCGGGGCGACGCTTACAGTCTGTCCGCAGCCCACCCTACTTCGCCGTGGCCAGGAGCCCCTATCGTTGGTCGCGGTGGCACTGAGCCACCGCGCTTCGTGTCAGAGATCGGTCTGTTCGGACAGGATCAGGGCGTCATCGACCTCGACCCCGAGGTAGCGGACGGTGCTCTCCAGCTTGGAATGACCGAGCAGGAGCTGGCAGGCTCGCAGATTGCCCGTTCGCTTGTAGACGAGGGCGACCTTGGTCCGGCGCAGGCTATGGGTGCCGTAGTTGGCCGGGTCGAGGCCGGCCAGCGTGACCCAGTCGTCGACGAGGCGGCCGTACTGCCGCGTCGTGATGTGGTCGCCCGCATGGCTCCGGCTCGGGAACAGCCAGTCGATCGACCGCGAGCCCCGCTTCTTCAGCCAAGCGGCGAGGGCGTCGCGGGTCGGCTCGGTCATCTCGAATGGCACGGGTCGCCCGGTCTTTTGCTGAACGATGGTCGTCCGAAGGCGCACGCCTTCGCCGAGGTGGACGTCGGACACCCGGAGCTTGACGAGGTCGCAGCCGCGAAGCTTGCTGTCTATCGCGACGTTGAACATGGCGAGGTCGCGGACATGGCCG
Source organism: Lichenibacterium dinghuense (assembly GCF_021730615.1). NCBI lineage: Bacteria > Pseudomonadati > Pseudomonadota > Alphaproteobacteria > Hyphomicrobiales > Lichenihabitantaceae > Lichenibacterium > Lichenibacterium dinghuense. The sequence continues at coordinate 5,061,467 of NZ_JAJLMN010000001.1, read as the reverse complement.
TCATGCTGGAGGCGGGTCCGAATAGCCCAGATGTGTTTGGGCTTGAGGGGCGGCTTCGGGCCGATGATTCGCCCGCGGTTCCAGGGTACGCGGGTGGGCGTTTGAGGTGCTGTCGTCTGGGTCATGGTGAGCTCCCTTGAGGAGCCCATCACGCTCAACCTACTCACGAAGGAGGGCCAGTCACGGTCAGCGCCAAGTCTCGACGTTCAGAGGTCGCCAGCTTGCGGACGTTCGGGTCGCCCCTTGTAGAGCCGGTGACGATCCTTCATTGCCGTAGTAGGACGCGTCTTCAGCAGGCCGCGGCGGCACTGATCCGGCACATCTCGTCAACGAGTGGCTTTCGACACTCACCCAGCATGTCCAGCACGGCGCCGTTTCGGCACGTAAGTTTCCCTTTTATCCTCTGGCCATGCCAGCCGATTTATGGGAGATTCGGCGTGAAGCGTTCAGTCCTTCTCTCCTGCCGATGGCTGTGGTGACGACAGGACTTAAGGCGGAGGTGCTAGTCTGACAACTCGTTCGCACCGACATGCCACCTTTTCGATCGAGGACCGATTCAGGTTCGCTGAAGACTCGTTCCGCGCCGGCAACGGCGCCTGGACGTCCAGCCTTCGTCGGGCCACAGGAGTTGATGACGGTGAGCATTATCTCGTCAGACTGTATGCAAAAACCGGCACCGCGATCGACCAGGATTTGCGGAAGCTGTTCGAGAGAGGGCTACGTCGTATCCGACGTGTGCTCTCGTCCCGCCGCGCGCGCGAGATGCTGGTCGAAGTGATCGAGATAATCGAGGACGAACGCGAGCTCGCGATCGTTATGCTCGATCCAGGTGCACCCCTGCTAAGCTCACCAAGAAGTGTACTCGCACGGCGTCAGCTATGCTCGACGAGCGCCGGTCGGGCTATGTTCTGGCGAAACATCTCGCGTGTCATAGAAGCGCTCTCCCACTGCCACGACGCTGGCATCGTCCATGGCGCGATCGACGAGCACGCAGTCTTCGCACGCGGCGATGACAATCCGAACTATCGGCTGGGCGGCTACGAGGCATGCGTCCACATTGCCGACAGTGATCCCGACCCGTCCGGGGGAGCCTTGAGGAGGTCGGATCCGATCTCGTTCCGCCGTGATCTGGCCGACGTCGCTGGAGTGGTGAACGTGGTCCTCGGGCTCGATCAACCCGGCGCGCCGATCCTGTCGAGCATTGAACGGCGCATGCTCGGCAGGATGGCCAACCCACCTCACCACCAAGCATATGACGGCCACGCGGCCCTTGAAGACCTGACGGAGGTGATCGAAGAACTCGGGCGATCCGGTGCTGGCATCGAAGGTGAGATGATCCTCTACCCGGGAGCCGAGGCGTTGAGAGTCGACCTGCCGACGCTGACCTCGGGAATGATCCCTGCGGAGGATGCCGACGCTGTCACGCGCTTCATCGCGGATGACCTGTCGAGCGTCGACGTCCGCATGATCGTCGGCCCGTCGAAGGGCATCCGGATCGTGACGGATCTGGCCACATACGACGTGCAGCTCGTCGAACCTCGGATCGGCATGATCACACATGGCGCAAAGCGCCGACCCCACGATCGGATCAACGAAGCCTCCGACGTCAAGCGGCGCATCTATCTCGCGAGGAACCGAGGTGCCGCCGCCGAAAGGGTGCGCAAGCTCGGACACGGCGCGGCGGTGTGGGCGAGCACGGATCGCGACCACAGCGTCGAGACGCGGGGCGATGATCCACCTTCCTGGACTGCTCTCCTCCTCCTCGAGGTGTTCTCGCTGTTGAAGCAGCAGTTCAGGACGTTCCCGGTCGACGTGCTCACCCCGCCACGAGGCCAGGCCGATTTGGTCTGGATCGCGCCGAGGAACGACTCCGATCGGGACACCCGCCGCAGCGTCCTTAAGCTGCCGCCGATGGCGGTCGCCCTGCGGAAAGAAATGGAGAACGATGAGGGTCGACCGGACTGGAGCATCTCCCAGAGCGACTGGTTGGGCCGTCTCCGTGACCGATCTCCGGAACTCGCCTTCGAAGCCGCCGGGGAGATCGACGGGCGGCAAGCATACGGCTTTCGGGCGAGCGAGCCCGTCCTCCCGGAGCAGCACGTCTACCTTCGCCCCCGCAACGATGCGGGCACCGACCGCGCCATCCGTCGCCGCCTCCTGAACGTCGTGGCGGCACGGGGGAACCTCGAGCTTCTGAGGGCACTCGACGACCCCGCAACGGTCGCGATGGACGAAGCCCTTCGGGGCGTGGCGGCGCCCGGGCCGCCGCCAGACGATCTCGACGCTTCGAAGAAGACGGCCTGGGCGTCGATAGCCGAAGGCAGGTCGATCAACGTGGTGGTCGGGCCGCCGGGTGTCGGAAAGACGTACCTGATCGCCCAGTTGATCCGGAGCATCCTGGTTGGGAACACCGGCGCCAGGATCCTGGTCTCGTCCCAAAACCACGAGACGCTCATCTCGATCGAGCACGAGCTCAAGAAGCGCTTGTCGTCGCTCGGAAAGATCGTCATCAGGGTCGAGAAGTCGCAGGTGGAGGAGGAGGAAGCAGTCCTTCGCCGGGGCACACGCGAGCTCCTGACCGAGGCTCTGAAGGCCGAGTCGTCGGGGCCCCTCTCGGGCCCATATCAGGAGATTCGGCAGGCGCTGCGGCCGACGGACGACAGCGAGCGCGTCGTGGCCGAAGGCGTCCTTCGCGACACCGACAACCTGCTTCTGCGCTCGTCCGACGTCACGCTCGCGACGACCTCGTCCTTTGCAATCGAGGAGATGATCGCGGCCGGTGAGCAGTTCGACTGGGTCTTCGTTGAGGAGGCGGCACGCGCGAACGGGTCCGAACTGATCGGCGCACTCCTGCTCGGCAATCGCAGGGTCATGATCGGCGATCACCGCCAACTTTCGCCCTTCGAGGCAAGCGAAAGACAGAAATTCTACGAGCCGTCGTCGGCCGAGGAATTGCTCAGGGATGGGGCTTTTCGCCTGACGTCCATCCCGGATCTGCCGCCCGAGATCGAGCCGACGTTGAGGCGCCTGGCGTCGGACCGATCCTTTTTCACGGACGTGCTCGCCGCGGCGGCTCGCCTCGAAGAGCCGTTCCGCTCCATCGCCGAACGCGAAGAGGATCGCGAAAACGCGACAGGACGCCCGAGCGCCATCGCGCAGACCCTCGTCGAACAGAGTCGGATGCATCCGGCCATTTGCAGGATCGTCTCCGACACATTCTACGGTGGGAGGCTCGTGCCCTCCGCCCGAGTCTCGGCAAGAAAGCCGACAGTCGGGTCTGAGTCAGGTTTCCCGACGACCCCTGTCGTCGTGCTGGACCTGCCCTCATTGAGCGTATCAAGCATAGATGAATTCGAAAAGGTCGAAAGGAAGACGCTGGCGAATACGGCAGAGGCAGCAGCCCTGATTGACGCGCTCAGGAAACTACGCCCATCGGACCCGTCCGCAGAGCCACCGAGCCTCGTCATCCTCGCGCCCTACACGGGGCAAGTCACGCACATCGAACGCTCGATCAAGCCGATGGTGGACGTCGATGGGCGACTGCGAGGCTTCGTACCGCCGAGGGCTGACGGGCGTTTTGTCTACACGAGCGACAGTTTCCAGGGAGGCGAAGCGGACATCGTACTGGCGAGTCTGGTCCGCAACAACGTCCTTGTGGGGAGGCGAGCGCTGGGATTTATGAAAAATCCACAACGCCTGAACGTGCTCCTGAGCCGGGCCAAGCAGAAGTTCGTGCTCGCGACGAGCCTGAGCTTCCTCCTGGAGGCGGTCGACGGCACCGATCCCGACAGGTTGGGCGGTGATCTCGGATTTATCCGGAAGCTGGTCGGCGATCTGCGCCGAATGTCTGCCGCGCCGTCAGCAATCGCCGCAGCCGAGGCGGCAATCCTCAAGCTAGACGAGCGCGGGATCATCGTACGGTGACCATCTTCATCGCCGCATGGCACTACTGGGCGCGGATGGTGGTCCAGAGAACCTGGGGCTGGAGCCCGGTCGAGGAGTTGGTGCTGCTCCACGTCGACAAGACCCCTGGCACGATCGAGTCGATCAGGACGGACCTGAGCTTGAGCCCTCAGGTGGTGGGAGCCACCATCGCTCGTCTCATGCAGTTCGGCTTGATCGAGCTGCAGACGTCGCCTCGACCGCTGTTCTCCACCAGCGCGATGGGACGAGAGACGGTGCGGACCGGCCGGCCCCTGCCCGAGCGGACCGCCGACCGAGAGATTTCGGTGAGCCTCGTGTACGAGCGAGTCGGTCGATCGATCTTCAGGAGGCGCGCGGTCAAACTGCGGTCGGCATCTGACATAGGTCCTGTCGCCGGCGTCGTTAGATTTGATCGGGACGAACCCGACGAGAATGACGAGACGATGTCGCTACGCGCGGCTCGCTTCATGGCGGGGACGCTCAGGCCGGGCGAGTGGCTCCGTGGCACGAAGGCGGTCAATTCCGTCATAACCCGGCGGTACCTCGAGATCGATCTCGCCGACGCTCGGGACGGCGTGTTCCCCGAGGGCGCCAGCGATGCGTTGAAAGACGCGCTGCGTGCGACGCTGGCGACCGGCGTCCTACCGGTCCAGAGGGCCGCGGAGCAATCGCCCATGCCCTCGGTCGAGGTCGAACTCGGGGCGGACGACCTGATCTTGGGCGCGAGAGAGCAGCTCAACCGCTTCGTCGAGATCGTCGACAGGGCCGAACGCGACGTCTTCGTGCTCTCGACGTTCGTCGCATCGCAGAATGACGAGAAGGGGCGGGAGGAACGCGATCACCTCCTCAACTCGCTGGATCGCGCGGTGAAGCGGGGCGTCCGCTGCCACCTGTTTTTCGGTACGTCCCTCGACGAAGGGGCGAAGCACGCGTCAGCGATGCAGGAGATCAAGACCCGCCTTTCGGCTGGCGGGCTCATCCGTGGGACGCTCCTCGTCCACCGCGATCCGGTGAGGAGCCACGCCAAGGTGCTGGCGGCGGATGATGGAGACGGGGGCGCGGTGGTGCTCGTCGGATCGTGTAACTGGCTGTCCACACCGTTCAACGCCGTCGAACTATCTGTGAGGCTCGGTGATGGCGAGGGAGCGGCCGTCGGCTTGGACCTACTGCGATCGATCGTGGTCGCCTTGCCGGAAGCGAGCCGCTCCGTGGAGTCCCTTCGATTTATGGCCGCCGAAGCCCGGCGCCGATCACAGGAGACCGCCGGTCGAAGGGAAGTGCCCTCGGAGGCGAAGATGACATCTTTATCGGTGGTCTACGCTGCAGATCACGAGCGGTTGCTGAGGCGGGCGGCGCACGAAGCATCGACGCGTTTCATATGCTGCACGAACAGGGTCGGGGCCAATATGGTGCCGGCCTTGTTCACCCCGGCGGAAGTGGCGGGGCGCCGTCTCGACGATGTCAGAGTCCTCTACTCGCGTCATACCGGGCCGACGAAGCGACGCCATATCGCTGAACATCGAGAGCGGCTTCACGGCATAGTGAAGTTACTTCCTTACAGAAATCCACAACTACACTGTAAATTTCTACTGTGGGACGACGATAATGTCGTCGTCAGCATGTTGAATTGGGGTTCGCAATCAGGTCGCGCAGACGATCCTCTAGATGAAGTAGGTATCCACATTCAAGGCTCAGGGATAGCTGTCGAAATGCTGGGGCGTTTGGAACGGATTATCGAAGAGACGCCACAGACCGCAATCGCGCTGCACAGCTGAACTGCCTCCTCGACCCTTGCCAGAGCTGCCCCATCATCAAAACATCTCAGGGACTTCGCCGATGGCTCGGCGGCACGGGCCCACTCACGCTCACCCACGGTTCGGTCGACGGGCGACGGTGCAACCGGCCTTCGAAACATATGAATTTCTGCACAACTGTGGAAGGTTGTGGTTCGACCGATCGACTCGCGTGACGATCGGCGTAGCATGTTGCCGCGCATTGCATCCCGCAGGCGCAGAGGTGACGGATATGACGACGGGCAAGAAGCCGGCTTCGAACGCCGGCAAGGAACTGGGCAGCTCCAAATCGACGAAGGCCGAGAAGACGGTCGCCGGCTCGGCGCTAGCCCAGGCGCCGCATGGCGGCACGGGCAAAGGCACTAAGAAAAGGTGACCGGGGCCGCAGGGGACGGATCGGACGGCGCGCGCGATGACGAGGCGCGCCGTCTCGCGATCGAAGTCATAGCCACGTTGGTCGACATCAAGGCCGCAGCGGCTACGCAGATCCTCCGGAAAGCGGGCGTGGACGAAACCCTGGTGCGCCGCTTTCTCCTCGACCGCGACGCGTCCACAAACAAAAAGCTCACCAAGCGAGAGGGTGGGATCATGATCCTCGACGAGCTCGCACGATCGGGCCACGACGCCCCCGTCGTGCGAAGCCTTATCGTCAACGCCGCCGAGTGGACAGAATTTCATCTCGCAGCCGATGAATACAGGGCTCGGGCGACCGTGCAGAAAGCCCGCGAGTTGGCGGGATCGCTCGCAGATGCCGACGCGAACCGAGCAAGGATGCGCGAGCAACGCGCCGCGGTCGCGGAGGACGACCGTAAGCGAGAGGCTACCGCCATCCTACGCCGGGAAAGTGATCTGCTGCTCGCCATGTTCGACGATGCCTCGACGAACGGCGATCCGCACCGGCGGGGCTATCTGCTGCAGGACCTCCTCGATCGACTCTTCAGGCTCCACGCCATCCCGGTCACGGGATCGTTTCAACGCAACGAAGGCGGTGAGCAGATCGACGGCGCCTTCGAGTTCGGCGGATGGCACTACCTCGTCGAATGCCGCTGGCGCTCCAAGCTCGCGGATGTCCGCGACCTCGATGGTCTGTACGGCCAGATAGGCCGCTCCGGTCGACAGACGATGGGATTGTTCCTCGCCATGAACGGATGGTCGGAACATGTCCCCGAGCTGCTGAAGCAAAACCCGGCCAAATGCATCCTCCTCATGGAAGGTTACGATCTGCGCTCGGTGCTGGCACGGCACGCGGACCTCCGGGCGCTAATCTCCGCCAAGGCCCGCGCCCTCAACCTTTACGCCAACCCCTTCTTTCCCGCCGCGTTGTTGCCGACCTTCGGCCGCTGACGATTCAGTGTCCGACTGACCGGCGTGCGACCGCTCGACCCTGAGATCCATCAGTCGCTGGGCTCGCCGAGACGAGCCAGCCAGCCTGCTCCGAAGCGGACCTCCTAAACGTCCGCTCAGGGTCAGCACCGGGCCGAACCGGTCCCTTTTGCAGGATCACTGAAGCGCGGCGCAAGATCGTCTGCGCCGCGCTCCGGTGAAACCGAACGCGGTTCAAGCGTCGCCTCGGACCTGTCGCCATGCCACGCGGCTCGCAGCGATCCGACCGACATGAACGTACCCCCGTGCCGCGATGTCTTCGAGCTCAAGTATTTCGACGCGGCCCACCTCGCCTCCGCCGCCCTCACGCTCGCGCCTGTGGCGGGCAAGCCGGCACGCCTCGTCGGTGGCCGCCGCGTAGCCGTCCGCGGGCGGCAACAGACGCGGGAGGTGACCGCCACCGTTCGAGATAGCAAGCCCGAGGAGCACCGCCAAATTCGCCGCGGTGGCGCCGGGATCCCCTGCCAGCCATGCGTCGTACTCGGTCCTCAGGCGCACGGCGCGCACGGCCTCCGCTTTCATGTCGGCCCCAAGCTCCAAGGTGGCGGTGACGATCCAGATGCAGGCGTGGACCGCACGCGCGTCCGGACCCGTCATCCGCAGGCCGAAGACGTTGCAGGCGAGGTTCGCCGCGTCGGCGTTGGCATCGATGCTGAACCACCTTGTGAACAGCTCCTGCACCGCGGCGATGCGGAGCCCTGTGATGACGGGAGCGTGTTGGCGCGCGTCGGCGGCCCTCTCCCGTGCGTCATGGTCGACCGACGGGCGCGAGTAGTACGGGATCAGCAACTCGCCCAGTGCCGGCAGCCCGTCGCCGAAGCGGATGAGCGGCACCATGGCGTCGCCGGCCCGCTCGTCCGGCTCGAGCAGAAGCGGCGATGCCGGATCTACCCGCATGGTCAGGGACAACGTCCACGCGAACAGAACGCATCGGTTGGCGAGGGCCGCGCATGGCCAGCCCGCGGCCGCCGCCTGCCGTTCCGTGACGAGCATCACGGCGCCATGATGATCGCGAAGCTTCCAGCACAGGGCGACCGCGCGTCGCAGCAGAACCTCCACGCCGTCAAGCGGTTCGGTCGTCGGACCGTCTTCCGGCTCATAGCGGGTGCGGACCACCGTGTCACCGTGGGCCAGCGACGCCATGGTGGCGGGCTCGACGCCGAAGAAGGCGCGCACGAGGTCGGCAACCATGGCGTTGGACGTCTGCATCGTGTCGTGCATGTCTTCCTTCCTTTTCTACCCCGGGGTCGGTCCATCCCGACCCACACACCCGGTCGTCTCTCCGCCCTCCCCGCACCGTCGATGTGCAGTGTTCGCCACTCCAGGCGGATCCCATCGGCCCCGCCCGTGACGTGCACGGCGTCGCCGAGCCGCTCTGGCGCCCGCAGGGATTACGCCTCCGCCCCATTCACTCAGCTCCATCCGTCTACCGCCGTGCTTGGACCGAGCCGCTCAGAACGTCAGGTCATCGTGCCTCCCTACGTTGTCGACACCGTCGATGGCGGCAGCGACGAGAGCCGAAGCCGCAGCGTGGAGCAGGTCTGCTCGGGCCTCGTCGAGATGCCGGACCTGCATGCTCAAGGTGAGCAGCCATTTCGCTTCCCGATCGGCGCACACCTCGACGGCATGGTCCTCCCACGACGCGAAAGCGGTCGCGGGCACGCACACGGCGGCATCTGCGCCACCGCTGGCGGCGGCGTCGACACGACCAGGGCGAGACGGGGCATGGCAGGTGCCGCCTGACCGGCGATGGACCGGGTGCAAGCGCCAAGGCTGCGGCGGAACAGCGGCTTCGTCCGCCGCGGCAGCTCGACGACGTCGGTGTCCGTCACTGCGCGACCTCGCCGGCAGCTTCGACCTCGGCGTCGACCTCGCGGCGGATGGCGTCGAGCCGCGCCTTACAGATGGCATGAGCGGCGCGGGCGGCCCGAAGGTCGTCGACGATGCTGTCGAGGTTGGCCGTGGCGCCGGTGCTCCTGAGCTTTTCGGCGATGGAGGCGAGGCGGGTATACGCGCTCGCGTAGGTTTCGGTGCTGGCGGGAGCGTTGGGCTTCATGGTGGTTCTCCGTTGCTGGGTCAGGGTTGGGTGGGTCGGACGGCGATCGTGCCGTCCGCGAAGGTGAGGATCAGGGTCGAGGCCGCCTGGGCGGCCGCGACCGAGGTGACAACACGGCCCTGGCCGTCCATCACCAGCGCGTAGCCGAGGCGCAGGACCCGGACCGGGTCGGCGCCGTCGAGCGTCGCCAGGGCATGGTCCAGGGCAGCCCCGGCCGCATCGACATGCCGGTCGACGGCGGTCTCGATCGTCTCGCGCAGCCGCGCGACGGCGCCATCCTGAGCGCGGAGCGTTCCGGCGACAGAGGCCTCGATGCCGCCGAGAACGGCAGCTCCGTCGTCGGCCCGGGTGACGTGCTGCTGGCCGCGCTCGCGCACCGATCGGGCGAGCCCGTCCAGCTCTGCGACGAGGCGATCGAGATGGGCGGCGGCCGCCATCCCGGCCGTCCTGGCGAGTGTCGCAACTTCGACGTCCGCCGTGTCGACGAGCGACGCCGCCCGACCCGCCGCGACGGCGATATGACGGGCGCCGTCGTCCGCCCCCTCGCCAAGCCGTCGGGCACGGGCCCGGATCGCCTCCATCAGCGTGGCAAGCTCCGACGCCGTCCGGGCGACGAGCGACGGCGACGTCCTCATAATCTCGGCCGCCATGCGGTCGAGACCGTCGTCGACGCGGGTCAGCCGCCCGCGGGTACCTTCGGCCGCCTCGCGCACCGCGCCCCAGCAGCGATCGAGCCGTTGCGACGTCGCCTCGACCTGCCGCAGCGCTTCGGCCGTGGCGAGCCGTTCCAGCGCCGCGAGCCTCGGCGCAGGACGTTCGACGGCGGTCGACACGGCCGCCAGGATCGCGGCATGGTCGGCCCGTGCTCGCCGCGCTGGAGTGACAATCAGGTCCCGAACCAGGGATAGGGCCTTGCTCGGCGTGTCCACGGGATGCGCCGAGACCATGTCGGCCAGCGTCTTTCCGTCCGATGCGTGTCCAAGACCGGTGACGACCGGCACGGGAGCGGTGGCGATGGCCCGAGCCAGTGCCTCGTCGTCCAGCGAGCCCAACGATGCAGCCGCCCCCCCGCCTCGGCACAGCAGCACGAGATCGGGCTTCGCGCCATCGACGGCCGCCGTGGCGCGTGCAACTGCGGCCGCGATCCCGGCTGCGGCCCCCTGTCCCTCGAAAGGGACCGGTATGGACCGCATCGTGATGAGCCCAATCTCCATCCAGCGCGAGAGCTCCCGGGCGATGTCGGCCCACCCTGCCGCGGCGGGCGGATGCACCACCGTCACGCGTGTCACGTCGCGCGGCGCCGGCAGCAGTCGCTGACGGTCGAACAGGCCATCGCGCCGAAGTCGGGCGACCGTGGCGTCCAGCGCCCGCTTGGCCAAAGACTCCTCGAGCCCAGGCCCGAGGGTGAGGATGCGCCCCGACAGCCCCCACCGCGGATGCAGTTCGACCGCGACGCGGACGACGATCGTCATGCCGACGAGGTCCGCGGCGGCGATCGGCAGTTCGGTGCCCCGCCGCAGTTTCTCGATCACGCCGTCCGGCAGATAGGTCCTCAGCAGGCCCGCCACGGCTCGGGACACGTCCGGCTCGACGACCTCGACGGAGTGGCCGCCGCGCGCCGGCTTGACCGCCGCGACGGCCGCCACGACCCAGACAGCGTCCGGCAGGCCGACCGCCACGGCGTGAGACGCACGCTGCAGCAGATGTCCGAGCGGGATCGCGGCATCCGGATCTGGGCTTGACGAAGCCATGCTGTCGGTCCGCTTCGGCGCTGCACGAGACGCCGGCGCGGGTCCTTGCCCCGCCTGCTCGATGCGCTCATCGACCGCGCTCACCGGAGGGGTCGCTTCTGCAACAGCCCCATCACGGTATCGATCACGATATCGGCACAGAGCCGGGCGAGGGCACCGATGTCGGCCTGGGGCCGAAGGAGGGCAATCTCAGTCGCCGCCTTGATCCGCGGGCCATGCCGGTAAAAGCGGTGCAGGGTCGCGGTATCGACGCCGGCGCGGGCGCAGACCGCGTGCCCAGCCTCCGTACCGGCCACGGTTTGCAGCCGAAGCGGTAGCAGCGCACGGTTGAGCGCCGCCTCGAACTGCTCGGGTGACAGAGCGGACGGCAGGTCCACCTCGATCCCATGCAGGCAGAGGCGCAACGGGCTGGCCGGGTGCTGCGGCGCGAGTTGCAACCGTGGCGGCGGGACGAATAAATCGAACCCGGCCTCGCGCTCGTAGCGACGCGGACCGCGCACCCAGGCGCCGTACCCGCACCGCCCGAGCTCAGCGACGCGTTGCGCGAGGTTCTCAATCGCAGCGGTGCCGACCTTGGCCAAACTGAGGCCTCCGAGGCTCGCCGACAGCGCGCCGAGCCCAGGCGCCTGCAGTACGTAGACGACCACGGTTCGCTCCCGACGATACGACGCGGCCCAAGCGGCCGACCCGTACACCGCGTCTTGGTCGCGCCCTGCCGCGAGTGCCGTCAGGGTCGGCAGCTCGCCCGGCGCCCTCGGCGTCCAGATGCGGCGAGCCTCGGTCATGCCGAGCGCCTCCAGCGCTGCGCGCCGCTCCGCGGCGCCGAGCCCCGCCAGCAGCGCCACCGCCGCGGCGGCCGCCCCGCTCAGCCTTGGTTCGGTCATGTTCATCTTATGTTCCATGCTTGTCTCCTCCCGTCTTTCCCATCGGGGCCCGCCCCCTCGCGCCCTCGATCCATCATCCCTCGGCTCCGCCGACCTAGCTGCCGTCGCTGCTGCGGCTCTCAACCCGTGTCGCCCGGCGGATTGCGCGTCGCGTGGCTCGCATCAGCCACATGCGCGCGGAGCCTGTCGGACCGCCTCACGCCTCACCCGCGACCGGGCCGCCCCAGCGCCGCGCCTCCTGCTTCGTATTCAGCTCGAGGCTCGCGGCCAGCGCGGGCCGGCGAGGCCAAGCCCAGCCGGAGATGATGATGGCGACCCGCCGCCGGTTGTCCGCCGCCGCAGCCGACACGGCCGGGGCGACACAGAGCTGAAGGGAGTGCAACTCGAGGTCGCGGGCTGCGAGCGCTATAGCGGCAAGCTCGCCGGCACAGACCGCGGCTTCCAGGCGCTTGAAGTCCGTGTGGATGGAGTTAAAGGTAAGTTCCGGATCGGCCGCAGCTTCGAGGGCGGCCGCGTAACGGTCTCGGTCGGCGACGCTCGGACCGTCGCCCCCTATCGGCTCGTCCCGGCTCATTGCAGCTCACTGCACGTGTGCGTCAGTGTAATCGTATGCTGCTCCAGCGCGAGGGCGGCAGCGACGAGGTCGGCGACGTGGGCGAGGCCCGCCCGGTCCAGAGCGGGCAAGGCCGCGTCGAGGGCCGTGCGGCGCAGGTTGCGCTCTCTGGGTGAGCACAGTGATGCAGTCGCGAGGGCGAGCGCGCCCTGTGCCGCGGCCAGCGCAGCACCGTGGGCGAGTGCGTCGGCCCTGGCCGTAAGCCAACGGTGGGCCGCGAGATCGTGAGCGATGCGGTCGATCTGCTCCGCCAGCGACGCGGGCGCCGACGCAGCCCGCTGCGACGCGCGTTCGTCCGAGGAAGGCGAGTTTCGGCGGTGGCTCGTGGCGCCCGCGGTCACGGTGCGTCCTCCCGAGGCGCGCGCACCGACAGGCTCCCCATCGCTGCAGCGTCCTCGGCGGCTGCGGCGCGCACCATGGCGGCCGCGAGCGATGCTCCGGCGAGCTCCAGTGTCTTGGCGCTCCGCCTCTTGATCCGAATATCGACCTCGGCCGGCGTACTTTCGCTGCCGGCCGGAGTCGCCGCGTGCAGGAGCATGGCCCGTATCATCACCGTGGTGGCGCCGCCTGCGAGTCGTACCTCGCCGGTGGCGAGCAGCAGCCTTGCATCGGCTGCGGCGGTCTTGGCTGTGGTCAGTAGGTCCGCCGTTCGGCTCTCCTCCGCCGCGGCATTGGCATAGCGCCACCGACGTTCGGCTGGTATGTCATTATCCATCGTTGTATCTCCCGTTGGGGGGTACGCTCCTCGTCCCCCATGCTGTCTGCTCGAAGCCGCCACTGACTCAGCTGCTCCGTCCGCCGCCGAGAGCCGCCCGCGCGCTCGGCGCGGCAACACCGCGCTGCTTGGAGCCGCTGGGCTTCCCCGTGCCGCTTCAGAAGTGGACGAAACCGGCTTGTTGCCGGAGGCGGGGCGCCCCGCCGCCGAGCAGGGCCGCGGCGGCGCGGAGGTCCTCGGCCGTGAGGGTGTCGCGGCCGGCCTCGAGCGCGCCTGCGAGGGCGGACACGATGAGCGTTCGAGCGCGGCGTAGCCCCACGCCGTCCAGCACCGCCAGAGCGTCCTCGTCGAGCCCGGCCGGGACCACACTGTGGTCGAGCAGGATATCGGCAGCGAGATCGTCGAGGGTCCGATGCCGCTCCGCCCCAGACAGCGCTGCGACCTCCACCACTACGCAGCGGTCAAGCAGAGGGGCGGAAAGGCCATGTAGGTCGTTGACGCAGAAGATCCACACGATGCCTGCCGCGTACATCGGCAGTTCATAGTAACCGTCCTGGTAACTGCAGGCCGTGTCGGGCTCCAGCGCGGTCAGGAGGGTGTCGAGCGGAGATGGCAGGCTGTCGATCGCCTGGATCTTCTCAGCTTCGTCGAAAATTACAATCGGAGAAGTTGTTGGGCATGCTAGTAAAGATTTGGCGACGAGCCCCGGTCCGGCGCCTTTCCAGCTTGGGTGATAGCCGATTATCTTTCCCATGTCGGTTATCGTGCTGCCTACGACTGTCGTCGAGGTCACGCCGAGAGCTTTAGACAGCAAGCTGGCATACCTCGTTTTGCCGCAGCCTGGTGGGCCGACGAGGACGATGGGAGGCACGCGCAGCGGCCGTCGTGCGTGGCGCGATACCACCGCGGCACGACGCACGACCTCGACGGCCCGGGCCATATTCGGGGCCTCGCCGGCGAGGCGGGCGAGACGAGCTACAAGGGCGTCATCAGCGATGACATGCCGCCGCCAAGTCAGATCGGGATCGTCGAGAAATCGCGCGAGCGCACGTTTGCGCTCGGCGTCCTCACGCGATGTCGCACCCGCATCCTCCCAGTCGCCATCCACTGACATGCCGCCGACCGCCGCCTCGAGATCGCAGCGGCTCATGAGATGCAGCCCCGGCATCTCATCCAAAATTCCGATAGTCTGGTCGTCCTCGCGGCTGCCTTGGTTGGCCGCGCTGTAGTCTTCGTCCTGCATGTCTCGCTCCCGATGGGGTCTCAGGCCATCCCGACCCTTGCCCACCACGCGACACCTCTGCCCTTCACCGTCACCTCACCTCGCCTGCCGAGGCAGGTCTTCCACGAGTTCGCTCGGTTCAGGCCGTCCTATGCATTCGACGACACCACCCCCGAGCTGGCATGACCGCGTGCCGTGCCGCGAGCACCGCCATTGGTTGCCACGTTCCCCGTACCTTGGTTCGCGGCTTGATCACGCTTTCGCTTTGTTGCGCCGCGTCTCTGGTTCTTCCTCGCGCGTGTTCATTTGGCGCGTGCCGTCGGCAGCGTCCGACGCCCTCGTACCCGCTGGCGGCGGGTACCTCGACCGCAGACGCCCGGTGGGCGGCGCGACATCGCTCGCGATGGCGCTCGGTCGGGGCCGAAGGCCGCTTCTGGTTTCGGCCATCCTAAGCCACCAGCGACATGGATCCCCCTGGCTATGACCTCATCTCGAGGATGCTGGCCGCCCCGGCCTGCATCCCGAGATGAGGTATCGTGCCTTCAGAAACCTGCGCCTCGATAGGAGGCCATATGCCGATGACATCGTGGATGTCGAACTCTTTGGCGTCATTGGCGGGCCGCGTGGCTGAGGCCAGCTGTGAAGTGCCGGGATGAGAGAATGTCACGGCAGAACAAGGAGCTGGAAGCCTATCCGTCGGCTGGTCCAGCGAGCTTGGACGGCGTCGGCGCCCATGCCGACGAATTCGTCCCGTGAACCTGGGCTTCACTCCGCGTTGGACGGCGATTCCCTGTTGGACTGAGCGGATCACCTCGCGAGGCTCTCTGGAAGAGGCCGGGTGGCGCTTCCAGAGAGGGATGTGCGGGGAATCGCTGCACGATCCCGTGGACGTCCTATCGTCGCGGGAACGACCCTGCATTTCGTGAACAGGCGTGCGTCGCGGGAACGACCCTGCATTTCGTGAACGGGCGTGCGTCGCGGGAACAGGCGTGCATCGCGAGAACGGCTCTGCACCGCAGGTGCCACCTTCCATCACGTGGACGACCGTCGGTCGGGAGGACTGACAAGGATCGTGAGGACAGGTCTCAGTTGCGAGACCGGCACCGGGTCGGGAAAGCGGCGCAGGGTTGCGGGTACGCCATCCCACCCCGGGATCGACCCTCGTTTGCGGGAATGGCCGGCGATCGCGCGAACTCGTCCAAGTCGCGGAGCCGATCCTCTGTCGAGAGGACGCCCATCTGCCTCGATCGCGACGCCGGTGCGCAGGGGTGGGTCTTGTCGCGTGAACGGCACTCGATTGCGAGGTGCCGACTTTCGCAGGACGACAGACGGTGTATCCCCCTACACTGAGCTTCCACGAATCGCAGAACGCGAGCCCACGATGGATCAGATAAGGAACTCCTATCGCCGGGTGGCGGACCGAGAGGCCGCGCGCCGCAGACGAGCCGATCTAGCTACGCATTCGTGCGAGAAATCCAGGCTGGAGCGAGTGGTGCCTGAGCTCCGCGTCGATCTAGCCGAGGCCGAGCAGGCCGGCCTTCTGGATGAGCACTCGTGCGGACTACTGGATGCATTCGAGCGAGAGCTCGTGGAGTTCTTCGATGCGGAGATCAATCGGCTCATTGATCCCGGTCGAAGGCTCGGCCTGGAGCTCGCCGCCACGCTCTTGAACGGGAAATCATACCAGGGCCGTCGCGACGCCCAGATCGCGACGCACGCTGCGGCCGTGTACCATCTCCTGATTGAGAGAAGCTTCTACACCGTGCTCTGGGAAGTCATGCGCCGATCCATGCTGGCGGCGGGACCACTGCGACCGCAATTCCAACCGAACGTAGCGGCAGCTCGGCGGCTCGCAGCCGACCTCGCCAAGGGAGGCTTGTCAGATGCTTCGCAGCCATAGGCGTCTTCAGCTTGCCCATCAATTCCGACTAAGTCGAATGCGACGATTGGCCGACGGAGAGGCGTATGTGTTCAACGCCGATCGCAAGTACATTGAAGACATAATCAGAGACCTGCATCGCGATGGGCTCATCGACCAGCAGACTCTCTTCCCGCAGATGCTGAAAGTCATCGTCAATATTTGTGAGCGCGTCAACGCAGAACTTGACGATGGTGGATTGGTGTGGGCAATAGCGGAGCGCGCGTCGGCTTCCGCTTTCGGCGATTGGACGCCGGAGCCAAGACAACGGCCATCGATCGGTGACGTCGACTTGGCGACTGCGCGAGGGTGCGCCGCCGTGGGGCGGATCGCGGTCCAGGAGCGGGTCGTGCGGGCCGCTTGCGCGGCGCTGAGGCGGCGGGCGTCGATGGACCATCGACTGGAGCCCTGCTGGCCCGATGGTCACCGGGAGCGCCGGGCCGCTGAGGCCGCGAGAGCTTCCGCGTCGATCCCTGCGACTCCTCGGTAGGTCCAGGGTGCATCGACCGGGGCGTGTCCATCAGAGGGATGTACACGGATTCGCAGTGTAGGGCGGTCCAGCGACGGCCTGAATGCTGGGTAGAGGCCGAGTAGCCGACGGTGGGCGTCGACAGCCGAGCGCGGCACCTCGTGGAGGCCCTGCACCCCACGGATCGCGCCCATCTGAGCGGTGCGTCTAGCGTTACGAGGTGGATGATCGCGTCCTCACAGGGAGTGGCGGAGGCGGCCTCGGCTGTCCAGCCGCCGGTGCACGGCCGTGTGGCGGCAGGCCCCGGTTCTCGCGGCTCCCGCGCGGTGAACAACGCGTCGGTCAGTCCGGCGACGAAGCGGCGGCGCCCCGGCCTTTGGCGGTGACGAGGATTGACCGGCGCTAGATCGACGTCGGGTCAGCCGCGGCCGTCGTGACCAGCATGTGGCCCGTGACGGAGGGGACGACCGCGGCCCCGTCTGCGGGTGCCGTACCGCTGGGCGGCGAGTTCCTGATGCATTGAGCCGCTGGCACTCCAGGCGGCAAGGTCGGCACTGGTGCCTCGCCGGTCTGTCACCCCGGCCGCCGCTCACCGGCGTTCGCGTGGCCGATCAACCCTGCGCCTCGATCGCGCGACGGCGGTTCCCCGATCTACCCGCCTTCAACAACTGGCCCGACATGGCGCCGGGCGCATGCCGGCTTGGCGCCCATTGCGGACGTTCGGTCACTCAAAAGAGTCATAGGAGATGGTAGCACTTGACGACCAGATGCCGTCTGGGGCAGCTTCAGTTCAGGACGCCTAGCCGGCAAGCGCCTTCGCGAGAGGCAGCACGCCATCGCCCTAGTGCCATAGCCCCGTCCGCTCGCGCTCCCAACAGCCCCTCGCGTCGCCCTCGTGGCCGACCAGCGCTCGTGATCGCCATGCTCGACATTCCAAAATCCTACAAGGAAATCAACCCAGACGCGTCGATCCTCTACCTATGCCTGCACGTTGAGGCTGCCATCGCTATGATGCGCGAAAATTACCTGTGGCCGTTCGGGGAGACGGTCGCGGGTCGCGACCTCGTCGCGATCGGCATCGATCGCTTCAACTCGCGTCGGGCGGCACAGCCCCTGCCAGTCCCCTGGACGGGCCGGGTGGGGGAGTTCGTGGTTTTCGACGTGACGCCATGCACCCGGCCCGCGTTCGCCTCCGTCACCGCGCACCCGGGCGCGGCACGGGTCGAGCGTCGCGACGTCGTGGCCGTCTGCATCTCCCACGAGGCGCTCCGTGCCCTCGGGCGACCGACTGTATACGTCGATCGGATGTGCACCCGCGCCGAGGCGAACTTCAGCGGTGACCGCGACCTGCTCGGTACGGCCGCGTGGGCGCGGATCCGGACCCGGAACCTGCGCGCCGCCGCCGAGGATCCCGAGGAGGTGTTCCGCTACGACGCAGGCGCGCTCGTATGGGGACCCGTGCCGACCTCTCTGGCAGCGGCGGTGGTCTGCAAGGACGCGGCGACCGCCGCCAAGGTGCGGGCGCAGCTCCCGGCGACGCGGGTGGAGGCGCTGCCCGACCTGCTCTGGTGAGGCTCCCGGGCGGGAGGCGTCCTGCCCGCCTCGCGGGTAGCGGAAGGCTACGAGATGCCCGTGGAGAGCCAGCAGCCCCTGGCCGCAATCCGCCGTCTTCGAGGAGGAGCGCCCGTCGGACCCGCGCAGCCGACGAGGCAAGGGGCGCTCTTGGCCCGAGCGACGGAAGCGATGCTGTCCTACTCGCGGCTGTCGACCCTGGTCGAAGTGGAAATATCGTGGAACCGTAAATAGCATCGAAGGAAAATTGCATGGAATATAGTCAAAAAATGCATCACGGGTCCTGGACGGAACGTCTCCTCGACACGTTATTCCGCGGCTTGGACGAGCGCGACGATGCAGCCGTCGCCGCGGTCCACCGCCAGGCCGGAAAGGCCATGGTTCGCGTCGCCGTCCGGGTCGACGCCGGGACGTTCGATCGGCAGGCGACCAAGGCGGTCGCGGACGCTCTCGCCGTCATCGTCGACGACCGTCGACGGAAGCTCCCGCGTGGGGAGCTGACGGCTGCGACGGAGGATGCGCTGGTCGCCGGCGCCGCAATCGGCGTGCTCGTCGGGCTGGGCGGCACGCCCTTTGCCGAACGCCGCCTCGGACGGCTCTGCGAGGACGTCCCGATGACGGAAGAGGAAACCGGGCCCGTGTCGCCCATGGCCGACCTGATCCTCCTGGGACGCCCGATCCGCCGCGTCGCGTCGGGGCCGCGGAAGCTGCTTCACGGTGTCGGGCTCTTCGGAGTTCTGGGCTACGCCGACCCGGAGGCGGCCCTTTTAGACTTCCTGGCGCCGCACTGGAGTGACGGGGTGGCATGCGTCCTCCCCGCGCCCAGTCAGCAGGGGGGGGCGACGCGCGAGGTCTATCTGTCGATTCGAGGAGTGACTTTGGCCCTGATCGAGACGAGCCCCGAGATGAAGGCGCGACTCGACTTGTATGCGTTCGCGGACGCCTTCGCCGACCACCTGACCTTGGGCGATCCCGTCCTCGAGAAAGCGCTGGCGGAGATCGCGTCGGCCGTGAGGGTCCACATGCGGTGAGGTCCTACGCCGGAAGCCAGGACCTCGGGCGAGGCGCCTCACGGTGAGCCTCGTCGCCGATGCTATGCAGGCCTGAGAACGCCAGAAGCTGACGGGAGCGGCGAACCTCCCAGTCTGCCATCGTCATCTGAAGGCCGACACCGACGTCGACCCGCGCGCTTCCCAAGCACCTTCTCGAGACTGACGCGCTCGTACCCGCCTTGGCTCCCGCGACGGCCGGCGGACCATCGCACGCCCGCCGAGCGCTTTGGGGCGGCTGGTAGCGTGCTGGACATACAGAGCGACCTCGGGCATGGGCTCCATCGAACGTCCGTAGTCACACCTCTGTCGTGCGATAGCGGACTGACTGCTCCCCACCCACTTCCGCTGTCCGGCGGGTGTCGACCCAACCTTGCCGCTCCGCGTGCATATCGCCGTGCTCTGAAGCGGACGATCGGGCTACGGATTATTCTCGTGCCCTGTCTCGCTCATTCGCTGCAGGACCCTTTACCGGCACACCCCGCCGGACCTGGCACGCGAACGTCCAGATCTTCCCGGAGCCGACCCCATCGACGACGAAGTTCGAAGATGTCCCTCCTTGGCCGTCCCATCTCATTTCCCACGGAGAAGTCGAGAAAGGCAGGTCCCTTACCCGACGGCCATGGCGGCGCGCGCATAGGCCGCCTCGGTGAAGAGCAGGGGCATGTTGCCGAGCAGACTTGGCGACTGGCGTGCGTCGCCGGCTTCGGAGAACAGCCGGTTCGTGCCGCGGCAGGCCTCGGCGTGCTCCAGCGCCCGCTTCGCCTTCTCGGGCTCGCCCAACATCTGCCACGCCTCCGCGAGCCACATGGTGCACATTAGGAACGCGCCCTCGCGGTCGCCCATGGGCTGATCCGGGCGGCCGGGCGTCTCCTCCGGGACGAAGCGGTGGACGAGGCCGTTAAGCTTCAGCACCTTTTCGACGCGCTCCACCGTGGCCCGCACCTTCGGGTCGTCGGGCGGCAGGAAGCCCATCAGCGGGATCAGCAGGGCGGTGCCGTCCAGGGCGTCGCTGCCGTAGCGCTGGCGGAAGGCGCCGGCCTTCTCGCTCCAGCCGTGCTCCAGCACGTCTGCGCGGACCCGGTCGCGCGACTGCGCCCACCGGGCCGGCGCCTGACGGCCGGTCCGTTCCGCCACCGCGATCGCTCGGTCGAGCGCCACCCAATTCATCACCTTGGTGGCGGTGAAGTCCTGCGAGGGCATCAGTTCCCAGGTGCCGGCGTCCTTCTCGGCCCAGTTCTGGGCGATGAAGTCGGCCAGGCGTCGCATCACCTCCCAGTGCCGGTCCTCCAACGCGCCCCCGGCCTCGACGAAGCCGTGGATGCAGTCGGCGAGGAAGCCGAAGCCGTCGATCTCGTGCATCTGGTAGACGGCGTTACCCATCTGCACCGGCTGGCAGTCGCGGTAGCCTGAGATGTCGGACCGCTCGTCCTTCGACGTCTTGGCGCCCCCGTCGATGCGGTAGAGCACCTGGAGCGGCAGCTTCGATTTGTCGTCCGTCTCGGGCCGGAGACGGGCTGCCACGAAGTCGAGGAAGCGCGACACGGGCCGAGCGTCGCCGAGCTGCGCCAGCAGGCTGACCGTGAGCGACCCATCGCGGATCCAGCAGTAGCGGTAGTCGTAGTTGTAGGTGCCGGGCACGCGCTCGGGCAGCGATGTCGTCGGGGCCGCCACGAGCGCCCCGGTCGGCGCGTAGGTGCACAGGTGCACCACGATTGATCGGCCCCCATTGGGTGGTCCGGTGTGAATGTTAGTGCGCCGTGGGCCGTTCCGCCACGGGCAGCTTGGCCGGCGAAGCAGGTCGGGTTAGCGCAGCCGGCCAAGCGGCGTAGGTGGGCACCACCACCTCCGGGGCCGGCGGCCGATATCCGAGCGAGGCATGAGGCCTGATCGCATTGTGATGTCGTCGCCAGCTCTCGATGATGATCTCGGCTTCACGGAGCGAGGGGAAGATCTCCCCGTTGAGCAGCTCGTCCCGGAAGCGGGCGTTGAAGCTTTCGACAGAACCGTTCCCCCAGGGTGAACCGGGCATGATGTAGGCGGTCTTCGCGCCGACCGCCTTGATCCAATCTCGTACGGCCGCGGCGATGAACTCCGGCTCGTTGTCGGAGCGGATGTGCTCCGGCACACCGCGCAGGATGAACAGGTCGGACAGCACGTCGATGACGTCAGTCGCTTTCAGCTTGCGGCTGACTCGGATCGACAGGCATTCGTGCGTGTACTCGTCGACGACGTTCAACATGCGAAGCTTGCGTCCGTCATGCGTGCGGTCCTCGACGAAGTCATAGGCCCAGACGTGATTGCGGCGCTCCGGCCGCAGACGGATGCACGAGCCGTCGTTCAGCCACAAACGACCGCGCTTGGGCTGGCGCGCCGGCACCTTGAGCCCTTCCTGCCGCCAGATCCGCTCGACGCGCTTGTCGTTGACCACCCACCCGGCCCCGCGGAGCAGGGCCGAGATCTTGCGATAACCGTAGCGGCCATACTGTCGCGCCAACTCGACGAGATCGGCCGTGAGGGCCTCCTCGTCGTCCCGGCCCCGCGGCACCTTCCTGTGCGTCGACCGATGCTGGCCGAGCGCGCGGCAGGCCCGGCGCTCGGAAACAGCCAACACGTCACAAACATGGCCGACGCACAGACGACGGCGCGCGGGGCTCAGAAGTTTCCCCGGGACGCCTCCTGCAAGATGAGCTTGTCGAGCGTCAGATCCGCGATCGCCTTGCGAAGCCGGTTGTTCTCGGTCTCCAGATCCTTCATCCGCTTGACCTGGTCCGACTTCAGCCCGCCGTACTCCTGCCGCCAACGGTAGTACGTGACCTCCGTCACAGCGACGCTGCGGACCGCGTCCGCAACGCTCGACCCCTGCGACACCAGCACGTCAACCTGACGCAGCTTGGTGATGATCTCCTCGGGCCTGTGCCGCTTCGCCATATCGTCCGTCCTCCCAGGCTCAAAAGCCATACCTCAGGGCGGACCACTTCAAGGGGCGAGGATCAGGCCCGTCCAGGCCGACGAGTCTGCGGGACGCTTCATCAAGATTGATTCCGCCGTATTAGAGCAGACTGCGATCAGGCGAAGTCACCTGACCGCGTGAACCTGCTTGTAGAAGCAGGAGGTTAGAGCTGGAGCCACGAGCCAAGGCGAGCGGCAGCAGCTCTAATGCGATCCGATCAGACCAGATCGCCTCATCGGACCTATCTGCATAGGCGCTTCAGCAGCGCCTTGCTTCAGCGCCCGTCCACACTCAGCATCGGCGCATGCGGCTGCCCGGGAGCAGAGGACTGAGCCTGCCGGATATCGGCCGCGAGGTCAGCTTCGATGGGCGCCCTCGCCAGGATGAAATAGGCGAGACCGCCTGTCAGTGTGATGCCGGCTCCGACCCACAGCGCCGGAGCGAAACTGCCAGCACCCTGTACGATGAAGCCTGTGACCGTGGGAGCCAGCGCGCCGCCGATGTAGCCGCCGAAGTTTTGGATGGCGCCGAGCGATCCCGTAGCGTTTTTGGGCGCCACCACCGTCACCATTGACCACTGATTGGCGATGGCCACGTAGGAAAGGAACAGCGTTGCCGAGATGAAAGCGATGGCGGCCGTGCGATCCTGAGACTCGGCGGCCAGCACGACGCAGAGCGCCATGCCCACCATGGCGACCGCCACGGGATAGCGCCTCGCATCGACCGGAGACAGGCCGCCCCGCTGCAAACGGTCCGCGACCCAGCCCCCGCTGAGGCTTCCGAGCACGCCGCAGAAGAACGGTATCGCCGCCGCCCAGCCGGTCTGCTTGATGCTGTAGTGCCGTTCCATCTCAAGGTAGGTCGGCAGCCAAGCCGTGAATATCCAGATGACGTAGATACCGCCGAAGCTGCCGAGGATCATGCCCCAGGTAGTGCCGAAGCTGAAAAGGCGCCGCCATTGGTGCAGCGTCACGCTACCGCCTGCAGACGTAGGGTCGCCCTCAGACAGGTAATGGTCCTCCGCTGCTGACAGGGCGATCTCGGCGGGGTTGCGGTACAGCCCGTACCAGAGAAGCGCGATCGCGAAGCCGAAGACTCCCATGATCAGGAACATCCCCCGCCAGCCGAACCAGCCCATAAAGGTCGTCAGCAGCGGAGCTGCCAGCGCCGTGCCGAGCGTCGAGGCCGAGATGAAGATGCCGGTGGCGGCGCCGCGGTGGCGGAGATTGAACCAGTCGCGCACCACGCGCGATCCCGTCGGGAACTGTGGGGCTTCGCCGACTCCGAGTAGCAGCCGAGCGAAAAAGAACGCGCCGAAGCCGGACACGAGCCCGCCCAGCATCTGCGCTCCCGACCAGACTGCGAGGCCTAGCGCCAGTAGCCGCCGCGCGCCGAGCCGGTCAACCAGCGCGCCAGTGGGGATCTGAGATAACGCATAGGCCCAAAGGAAGGCCGACAGCAGCAGGCCCATTTCGCCGATGGACAGGCCGAGATCCTCGCGGATCATTGGGCTGGCGATCGACAGCGTGGCGCGGTCGACGTAGCTCACTACCCCGCTGATGACCAGAAGAGCCAGTGCCGTCCTTTGAACCCGTTTCAGGCGCGTCGTTCGTCCGACGTCGTCCATGATGTCCTCCCATTTCGTTCTTGGTTTGTTGGTCCTCGGGCTGCAGTCAGGCGGCCAGATAGCCTCCGTCGACCGGCAGGATCGTCGCCGTGATGAAGGCCGCGGCCGGGCTGCACAGGAAGGCGACCGCCGCGGCGACGTCGTCCGGCGCGCCCCAACGCCCGAGTGGCGTGCGGTCGAGGATGGGTTTGGCGCGCGACGGGTCGTCCTGGAGCGCCTGGGTCAACGGCGTGGCGATCCAGCCCGGCGCGACTGCGTTCACCCGAATGCCATCGGGCGCATAGGCGATGGCGAGCGACTTGGTCAGCTGCGCAACGCCACCCTTGCTGGCACTGTAGCCAGGCACGAGGCCGCCGCCGAAAAAGCTGAGCATGGACGCCGTGTTGACGATGCAACCCCGTCTTTCGCGCAGTTTCGGCCGCGCCAGAGTGCAAAGACGCATCGTGCCGGTGAGATTGATGGCCAGCACGCGCTCGAACGTGTCGAGCTCGTGCTCCTTCACGCGGGCGATGATGCCGGCGCAGTTCACCACGATGTCGAGCCGCGGCAACCCGTCAATGAGCTGGTATACGTCCTCCTCATGGGTTACGTCGAGCTCCTCGACGCGGAGGTCCGAGCTGAGATCGGCCGCTTTGGCACCGAGGCCTGCCGCCACCACCTCAGCCCCGAGCCCGCACAGCATCTGGGCTATGCCGGCGCCGATCCCCCGCGTGCCGCCTGTGACGAGCGCGGTGCACCCGGCGAAAAGGTCGGTCCGAAAAGCCGTCATCACACGTCCACCACAATGTAGTTCGCGTCGACCGACACGGGAAAGCTTTCGGCCACGTAGGGACCCTTGATCAGCTCCTCGCCCGCCGCCACTGCGGCCGCATAGGCCCGCACCCGCATCCGTTTCGGGTCGCACCAGGATTGTCCGGTGCGGATATCGAACTCCCAACCGTGCCACGGGCAACGGACCATTTCGCCCGACCGCGTGTAGCTGTAATGGCCAGGACCATCCGACTGCACGAGCCCAATGCGGTCGCCCCGGCACAGGCTCGCGCCCTCGTGCGGGCAGCGATCCAGCAGGGCGAAATAATTCCCATCGACGTTATAGATGCCGATCGGCCGTCCTTCGACGTCGACCAGCTTGGAACCGCCAGGCGGAATCTCGCTCAGCCGCGCCACGACATACCGCGCCATCGTCTTCAGAGTCCAAACACGCCGCGGGCGTTCTCAGAATAAATCAATCGCTGCTGTTCGCCTGTCAGCGTGCCCTTGAAGGCAAAGCGCGGGTCGTCGAAGTCCCAGTGTGGATAATCAGTCGAGAACAGGATCCGGTCGTAGCCGATCCACTCCATCGTCTGCTTGAGGTCGCCGCGGTTCTCCGGCTCCTCCATCGGCTGGGTGGTGAACCACACATTGGAGCGGACATAATCGGACGGTGGCCGCTTCACACGCGGCACCTCGCTTCGACCACGCGACCAGTGAGCGTCCATGCGCCAGGCATGTGGAGGCACCCAGGCGAAACCACCCTCGACCAGGATGACTTTGAGGGTGGGAAACTCCTCGAACACACCCTCGAAGATGAGGCTAGCCAGCACGGATTGCATGCCGATCGAATGATTGTGGTGGTCTTCGAGATAGAAGGAGGGCCAGCCGCCCGGCGTCATCGGGATCGCGCTGGTGCCGCCGACATGGATGCCGATCGGCAGGCCTGCCTCGACGGCGGTCCGGTAGATCGGCCAATAGCGGCGCTGGCCCAGCGGTTCGCGGTTGCGCGTCATCATCAGCACCTGGGCGAAGTTCTCATCGCCCGCGCGACGCCGGATCTCGGCGACGGAGGTCTCGGAATCCTCGACCGGGATCACAACCGATCCCCTGAGACGAGGCTCGGGTCGCGTGAACTCCTCTACCTGCCATTCATTGAGTGCGGTGCAGAGCGCGGCGGCAAAATCGGGGTTGCGCTCGTCCTTGCCAGTGAGGGCAAAGACCTGAAGAATGCCGTATTCCACCCCGTTCGGGTCGAGGTGCTGCTTGCGCATGAAGTCGAGGTCGGAGCCCGGCGGGTTGCCGTTCTCCGGCCAGGCGTCGCGCCGGGCCAGGGCCGGCGTGGCCTTGGGATAAGTGGGGCTCGCCGTGAAGGGCTGGCGCAGATAGGGCCCGTATTGGTGGAAGTGCGAGCGCCACTGCGCTGACAGATAAGGGTCTAGCGAGGCGCGGGACTTCAGCGCGGGATGGATGTCGCAGTCGATAACCTTGAGCCGGGTCGCGCTCGCGGTGTCGCGGTCCGATACAGAAACGTTCATTGCACGGTCTCCTTGAGGCGCGGGTAGGTGTCGAGCGGATTAACGGTGGTGATCTGGCGGGCGAGCGCCGAGCCGATGCCGTCCGGCAGGGCGGCGTCGCCGTCGAACTGCCAATGGGGATAATCGGTCGAGAACAGGATTAGTTTGTCGGACCCCATCTGCTCAACGACGCGAGCAAGGTGCTGCGGATCAGGTGGCGCATCGGCTGGCTGCAGGGTGAAGCGGATGTGCTGGCGGATGATCTCGGCAGGGGGCCGGTCCACCCAAGGCACTTCGGTACGCAGGCCGCGCCAGGTCTTGTTGGCGCGCCACAGGAAGGACGGCAGCCAGGTGAAGCCCGCCTCAATCAGGACGACGCGCAACTCCGGGAACTTGGAGAAGACGCCTTCCGCGACGAGGCTCAACAGCGCGCTCTGGAAGGCGGCTGATTGGCTAACATACTCTTCGACGATGAAGGACGGCCAACCTGAGGAGGTTGTGGGGTTGTGGTAGTTCGAGCCGGCATGGATGCCCACCGCCAGCCCCAGGCGCTGCGCGGTCTCGAAGATCGGCCAGTATCGGCGGCGGCCTAGCGGCATGTCGTCCGACACCAGCAGCAGCACCTGGACGAAGCGGGTGTCGGCAGCGCGGCGCTCGATCTCCTCGACCGCGAGTGCGATGTCCTGCGTCGACACCACGATGGAGGCGCGCAGCCGGCTGTCGGCATTGAGCCATTCAGTCGCAATCCAATCATTGACCGCGCGGGCCAACACCGAGGCGAGGTCCGCATTGGCAAGGGCCTGGGCGCCGTAGAGTGGGTTCAGGATGGCAAGCCGCGTTCCCCACGGTTCGAGTGCCTGGGTACGGAGCCGGTCAAGAGTCAGGGCATCGCGCCGGTCCGTACGGGCGCTGATGGGTGCGCCAGGCGGATAACTGTTGAGGCCCAACCCGTCGGTGCCACGGCTCGACACCATGTCGCGCCAATAGGTATCCATGTAGGGCAGCAGCATCGCCATGGTCGGGGTCGGCGGATGGATGTCGCAGTCGATCACGCTTGTGTTGGGCATCGACGAGTGTCCTTAAAGGTCCAGCACCAAGCGCGATGACCGCGACCCGGAGCAGCACACCATCATAGTCTTGTTGGCCGCCTTTTCGGCTTGGCTCAGCACGGCGTCTCGGTGGTCCGGAACGCCGTCCAGAACGGTGGTCTCGCAGGTGCCGCAGACCCCTTCCATGCAGGAACACGGGACATCAATCCCAGCATCGAGCAAAACATCGAGAATACTACGGCCGGAGGGCACTGGCAGTTCTAGCCCTGAGCGGGCCAGTTGCAGCACGAAGCCGCCCACGGTTGCGGCCGCCTGGGACGGCGCGAAGGATTCGGTATGGACCCTATCTTGCGGCAGATGCGCGGTCGTGGCCACGAAGCTGTCCAGCATTGGACGAGGCCCGCAGCAGTAGAAGTGACTCCCCGCCGGTGACACGGCGACGAGTTGCGCAATATCGAGCAGCTGGCCGTCGGCCAAGTCGTCGAACCAGAAGTCGACCCGTTCGCCGAAGGCTTCCAGCAAGGGCACGAAGCCGGCCACGGACCGGCTGCGGCTGCAGTAGTGCATACGCCAGGGCCGATCGAGCGCGGCCAATCGGTGCGCCATGGCGATCAGTGGCGTAACCCCGATGCCGCCGGCGATTAGCACGCTGTGGGGCGCCGTTTCGTCGAGCCGAAAGGTGTTGCGAGGGCCCCGTAGGTCGATATCCATGCCAGGCATCAGCACGTCATGGACATATGTCGAGCCACCGCGGCTCGCCCGGTCCCGCGCCACGGCGACGAGATAACGGTGCCGTTCGTTGGGCGCGTTGAGAAGGGAATAGCTGCGCACGAGCCCGCCCGGCAGCACAAGGTCAACATGGGCGCCGGGCGTGAAGGGCGGCAACTCAACACCGTCGGCACGAAGATCGAGCACGCGGATATCGTCGGTCTCCGGCGAAGCGTCATGAACCTGGACGCGGAGCGTCCCTCCCTCTGCCGCTATCATCACGCTCACCGCACGAACTGGTCGACAAAGGCTTCGCCCAGGCCGACGTCCATGAAATGCTTGCGGCACATGTCGATTTTAGAGAAGACGTCTTCGTAGCCTACGCCCTTGCCCCAAGGATCGACGTAATACATAACGCCGTTCACCTGGAAGTAGGTGATCATTTCCTCGACGTCTTCAGGCACTATCAGAGTATGGGTTTCGCCCGGCGGCTCGAACACGTAGCTGCCTTCGGTCGCGACCCAGTCGTGTTCCAGGTAGCGCCAGCGCCCCTTGAGCACGAAGCCGTGCACCGGGCCGGGGTGGCGATGCCGGCTCAGGACGCCCGCCTTGCGGACCTTGAGAAGGTTCATCCAATAGCCCTGACTGACGTTCAGGCAGAGCGGGCGGAACCAAACGTTCTCGCCCTGGGGCACCCATAGTCGATCATCTTCGGGGATCGCGTTCGGCACCACAATCTCGGCCCTCGCCTCCTTCGGAAAGGGGAGCTGGTAGGGCATGGTGCGGATGTCGGCGCCGGGCTGCGGGGCGTTGCCAGTCTCGGCCGTCATGGCTTGTCCTCCGTCAATACGGGAGGCGCCGCTGGTCCCCGCGCTCAACTCCCGCATCATGTCGGCGGGTCGCGTCGCGCGAGGCGGTAATCCGGCGTTCCTTCCCTTGGACGCTGTCCCGGATGTTGCAAGGGATCAGCCGTCCTACTGACTGACATGTAAGTCAGGCGTCCGCGGATTGCAAGGTGTTTTCGGTTGCGGGTGCGCCGCACGGACGCCATGAAGAGAGCGCCGCGGCAGCCTATGCCGCCATATTCTCGTCCGGAGTCTCAAGAATGACCGCCGTAGGCTCAGCTGTTCCCTCAGATGTGGACGCTCAGGGGAGCATGCGCGACAGGATCAAGGATGTAGCGCGCGACCTGCTGATCAAGCATGGCTACCGCGGCCTGCGCTTTGCCGACATCGCTTCTAGTCTCGCCATCACGCGAGCCAACGTGCACTATTATTTTGGCGACAAGAGCAATCTGGCCGACGAGGTCATCGCCGAGTACACGGCCCAGTCGCTGCACGAGATCATCGACATCTGGCGCTCGGACGACGATTACGTCGGCAAGATCCTGCGCACGATCGAGCACAACCGCACGCGCTATCTTCGCTTCAACCAGGGCGGCGTTGAAGGAACACCCTGGAGCCTGATCTCGCGCATGCGGCTCGACGCGGCGCTCCTGAGCCCCAGCGCGCGGCAGCATCTGCGGCTGTTCTCGTCCGGCGTCGAAGCCTGCGTGCTGCGCAGCATCGAGACCGCGAAAGAAAGGGCGGAATTTGTCGACTCGGCGCCGGTGCGTGACATAGTAGTGCAATTCGTCAGCGTGATCGACAGCGCGGGACCGATCACACAGGATGCCGGGTCCTTCGCCCGGCTCGAGCATTTGTACTTGGCCTGCATGCGGATTGTCGTGCATGGTTACGGCAGCGAAACCGCCAAGCGCCGTCTCGGCACCATGCTGGAACGGCATCGGACCGAGTAGGGTCGAGGTGGGTCAACTCAGGCGAAACTGCCCGCTGCCTTCAAGCCAGCGCGGCTCTTCTGCGAGCGAAGGCGGTCGCCTTCTAAGAGCACCTAACAAAACCGGCGTGAGCGCGTTCAAGGGCGATGAGCGAGCCCTTGGTCACCGACGCGCTATGGTCTGCCATCGCGCCCCTGCTGCCACCGGAACTGCCCAGGCCGAAGGGTGGTCGACCGCGGTGTGACGACCGCAGCGCTCTGACCGGCATCGTCTTCGTGCTGCGCTCGGGCACGGCGTGGGAGTTGCTGCCGCGGCAGTTCGGCTGCTCGGGCATGACATGCTGGCGAAGGCTGCGCGACTGGCACGCGGCCGGTGTGTGGGCGCGGCTGCACCGGGTGTTGCTGGAGCAACTCAACGACACGGGCGCGCTGGACTGGAGCCGGGCTTCTCTCGACAGCGCGTCCGTGCCGGCCAAAAGGGGGGCGAGGAGACCGGCCCCAACCCGACCGACCGCGGCAAGCCGGGCACCAAACGCCACATCGTGGTCGACCGGGCCGGCACGCCGCTCGGCGTCACGCTGAGCGGGGCCAACCGCCACGACAGCCGCATGCTGGCGCCCACGCTCGACGCCGTGCCGGGCGTGCGCCACGGGCGAGGCCGGCCGAGACGGCGCCCGACCAAGCTCCACGCCGACAAGGCTTACGACAACCGCCGCTGCCGGGCCGAGTGCCGCGCCCGCTCGGTCAAGCCCCGCATCGCGCGCCGCGGCGTCGAGCGCAGCGACAGTCTCGGCCGCCACCGCTGGGTCGTCGAGCGCACCCTGGCCTGGCTGAACCGCTTTCGCCGTCTCACGGTCCGTTACGAGCGGCGCGCCGACATCCACCTCGCCTTCGTCACGCTCGGATGCGCCCTGATCTGCCTCAACCAGATCAAGCGGTTTTGTTAGGTGCTCTTAGCCGCGAAGGCGCGCGGCACGTTGATCGTGCCGAAGGCGTGGATGAAGAGATAGAGGTCCTTGCCCCAGACTTGCGCGGCGCGGAAGGCGTCGCGGTGCATGTATTCGCCCGCGATCGGCAGGGAGCGGAGGTCCCGCAGGATGTGCCGGCGGATGGACTGGAGCTCGGCCGGGTCGTTCGAGCCAACATAGAAGACCGCCTCCGCATCCGCCTTGGAGTGATCGGCCCCCAGTGGGTGGTCCGGTGTAAATGTTAGTGCACCGTCGGCCGTGGCGCCACGTGTAGCCTGGCCGGCGGAGCAGGTCGGGTCAGCGCAGCCGGCCAGGCGGCGTGAGTGGGCACCACCACTTCCGGGGCCGGCGGTCTGTAGCCGAGCGAGGCGTGCGGGCGTACAGTGTTGTAGTGCCGCCGCCAGCTCTCGATGATGATCTCGGCCTCCCGGAGGGAGTAGAAGATCTCGCCGTCGAGCAGCTCATCACGGAGCCGAGCGTTGAAGCTTTCGACAGAGCCGTTTTCCCAAGGTGAACCGGGCATGATGTATGCGGTCTTTGCGCCGACGGCCTTGATCCACCTCTGCACGGCCACAGCGATGAACTCCGGGCCGTTGTCGGAGCGAATGTGCTCCGGCACGCCGCGCATGATGAACAGATCGGACAGCACGTCGATGACGTCAGCCGCTTTCAGCTTGCGGCTGACCCGGATCGACAGGCACTCATGGGTATACTCGTCGACGACGTTCAGCATGCGGAACTTGCGGCCGTCATGCGTGCGGTCCTCGACGAAGTCGTAGGCCCACACGTGATTGCGACGCTCCGGCCGCAGGCGGATACACGAGCCGTCGTTCAGCCACAGACGAGAGCGCTTGGGCTGGCGTGCCGGCACCTTCAGACCCTCCTGACGCCAGATCCGTTCCACGCGTTTGTCGTTGACGATCCACCCGGCTCCGCGGAGCAGGGCCGAGATCTTGCGATAGCCGTAGCGGCCGTACTGGCGCGCCAGCTCTACAAGGTCAGCCGTCAGGGCCTCTTCGTCGTCTCGGCCCCGCGGCACCTTCCTCTGTGTCGACCGGTGCTGGCCGAGCGCGCGGCAGGCCCGGCGCTCGGAGATAAGCAGAACAGCACGGACATGATCGACACACTGGCGACGGCGCGCGGGGCTCAGAAGTTTCCCCGTGCAGCCTCCTGCAGGATCAGCTTGTCGAGCGTGAGATCAGCGATGGCCTTGCGCAGCCGGCCGTTCTCGGTCTCGAGCTCCTTCATCCGCTTGACCTGGTCCGACTTCAGGCCGCCATACTCCTGTCGCCAGCGATAGTACGTCACCTCCGTCACTGCGATGCTGCGGACCGCGTCCGCAACGCTGGACCCCTGCGATACCAGCACGTCCACCTGACGCAGCTTGGTGATGATCTCCTCGGGTGTGTGCCGTTTCGCCATCTCGTCCGTCCTCCGGGGCTCGGAAGCCATACCTCAGGGCGGACCACTTCAGTGGGGGCGGATCATAGGCCCGCCAGCATCGCGGCGCGAAGAATGTTAGATCCTGTCATAATGGTTCTCCTCCTGTTGAAATCTCGCCTCGAGAACAATGCAGGCATTTGCGGCAGGGCTCCTCCGCCCGCCGTCGCCCGGTCCGCGCCGTGACGGCGCCCTCGTTACCCCTTCAGAACGCCGCGTCCAGCATGGCGTGATAGTCCTTCGCCGTTGCCTCGCGTGGGTTGGTGAGGTGGCTGTGGTCCCGCAGCGCGCCCGAGACGATCGGCTCGAACATCGCCCGCGTCACGCCGACCTCGGACAGGCGCGCGGGCAGGCCGATGGCGCGCGTCGCCGCCTCCACCGCCTCGCTGATGTCCGCCGAACGGTCCAGCCCCATCGTGTCGGCGAGGCGGGCGTACTTGTCCTGCGCGACGACGCTTTCGGCTTGGCTGTTGAAGGACAGGACCGACGGCATAAAGATCGCGTTCAAGGTGCCGTGGTGCAGCTTCGGGTTGAGCCCGCCCAGCGAATGGCTGAGGCTGTGGACGCAGCCAAGCCCCTTCTGGAACGCCATGGCGCCCATGGTGGCGGCGATCGCCATGTCGGCACGTGCCTGCCGGTCGCCCGGCTCCGCGACGGCCTGGGGAAGGCTCTTCCAGCCGAGGCGCAGCCCCTCCAGCGCGATACCATCGGCGGGCGGGTTGAAGGAGGGCGCGATGAAGGTCTCGATGCAGTGCGAGATCGCGTCCATGCCCGTCGCGGCCGTCAGATGTGGCGGCAAGCTCAGCGTCAACTCGGGATCCACAATGGCGGCCTTCGGCACCAGGAAGGGCGAGAGCAGGCCCACCTTTCGCCCGTCGTCGAGGATGATGATGGCGGCGCGGCCGACCTCGCTGCCGGTGCCCGCCGTCGTCGGCACGGCCAGCGTCGGATAGGTCCGCGCGGTGATCTTCGCGAGTCCGCCTTCGATAGCGGCGAAGGTTTTGAGCGGCCCGTCATGGGCCGCCATCACGGCCACAGCCTTAGCGAGATCGAGCGCCGAACCGCCGCCGACCGCGACGATGCCGTCGGCTCCGGCTTCCCTGAAGCGCTGCGTCGCGGCCTTGGCCGCGGCCTCGGTGGGGTTGCCGGGCGTCTCGTCGTAGACCGCGGCGAAGCCAGACGGCAGCAGTGCCTCGACCCGCTCGATCACGCCGAGGGCGAGCACGCCCTTGTCGGTCACGACCATCGGTCGCGCGATGCCCGCGAGGCGAAGCTCGTCGGCGAGAACGCGGATTTCTCCGTAACCGAACTGCACACGCGTGACGTAGTTGATGAGACCCATTCGCTCCCCCCGAGCATTCGCAGCGCCCTGCATCCGTCCGGACACATGGGATCGCCCCACCTATTCGATTCCAGGATCGGTCGTCGCGAAAACCGGGCCAGGTTCTTATGCCGACATCCTGGACAGTCGCGGCAAACTATCGGGCGCGGAGACGCTGTAAATCCGCTATTGGGCGATACAGGTATAACGCGAGGGAAGACCTGGAATGAGCGCACGGTGGCCGACGGCCGCGTTTTCCCGCCTGTCGCTGCGTCAGATTATGCTGATCGCCGCGATCGACGGCACGGGCTCGCTGAAGCGAGCCTCGCAGAAGATCGGCATGAGCCAGCCCCGCGCCACGAAGGCGCTGCGCGAGGTAGAGGAGCTGACGTCACGAACCCTCTTCACGCGCACCAATCGCGGGCTTCTGCCGACGGTCGCGGGCGACTGCATGATCCGGCACGCCACCACCCTTTTAGCGCAGCTCTCCTCGCTCGAAGAGGAAATTCAGGGGCTTTCGGAAGTCGAGTGGAGCCAGTTGCGGATCGGCACCATCATGGGCGCCGTCCCTTACGTCACGGAGACGATCAGCGCCTA
Organism: Lichenibacterium dinghuense; assembly: GCF_021730615.1. NCBI lineage: Bacteria > Pseudomonadati > Pseudomonadota > Alphaproteobacteria > Hyphomicrobiales > Lichenihabitantaceae > Lichenibacterium > Lichenibacterium dinghuense. Next base: position 5,027,412 of record NZ_JAJLMN010000001.1, on the reverse strand, counting down.
TCTGCGCCGCTTTCCCCGCACCCGGATCGAGATCGTCGAGGACACGAGCGTGGAGCTTCTGCGCCTGCTCGACAGGGGTCTGCTCGACCTCGTCATCGGCCGCAGCTCGGTGACCGCGACGCCGCAACACTATAACGTGAAAGCATTCCACGACGAGACGCTGTCGGTCGTCGCGAACCAGGCCCATCCGCTCGTGCGGCGAAAGCGCGTCTCGCTGCAGGACCTCACCGATTCGCGCTGGATCGTCTACACGGCGGCCATGCCGATGCGCGTCCTGCTCGAACGGGAGTTCGAACATGCCGGACTCGGCTTCCCCGTCGCGCTTCTGGAGACGCGCTCGGCGCTGACCACGATATCGCTGATCCAGGCCGACCCGAACACGGTCGCGCTCCTCTCCAGCGACGTGGCCGGCTTCTTCGTCAACTTCGGAATGGCGCGCGTTTTGCCGATGCATCTTTCGTCGAAAAGCGAGCCCTATGAGGTTATTACGCGACGAGGATTGGGGTTATCGGACACAATCAAACGCTTCCTCGTTCAACTGTCTATGGGCGTAGCCGACATGGACGAGTGAATGTGCTTTCGCCCAAATGAGATTTTATGACCTCTATCGTCGATTCTACTCGTCTGAGAACAGGCCAACGCTTGCTATGCGCCCCTTATTGTAGCGTATTCCCGTTACATCGCCTTAATTCAACCGTAGTCAGTTCCAGGGAATTCGATAAAATACTATTGTCTCTAATAATAATTGTGCATAATGCGCAATATCATGCAATAAATATCACATTGTATGTGAGGCTATAATATAACTGCTTGTCGAAATTCGATTATTATAGATCAATTGATGATTGGTAGCCCAATTCTTCTTAATAAAAAAGTAATAATCTGAGGGAGCTGCCGTATATGTCGGTTACTTGGTACTCGCGACTTCAGAAATCATTTGGTCGAGCGTCCTCAACATGGATAGAAGCATATTAGTGTCTGCTTCAAGCGGCAACGATCTCAAAAGCAGATGAGGTGGATAGCTCCTGATCTCTGCATCTGAGTGCCACGATGGGTCTCCCGTCAGGCGAACTCAAGTCTATTGAGCTAGGCAGAACCTCGGGTTTAGGCATGCGACACGATCTAGCACTACAGTTGCATCTTTTGCAGGTGAGCTCTCCGGGCCCGCGCTTGGTGAGCGCGCCTCCAGCACGACCAGGCGATGATGTGAGCCGGAGCGACCCGCCGGGCTCGCAGCCGCATCGCCAGGCGACGGATCTCCTGCACGGACCAGCAGATCAGGTCAGCAGACGCTGCCGTAGGAGTTTTTTTGGGTGTTCGGCCAGATTGGCCCGGTGGCGAACAGTCGCCATCATGGCGAGCGCCAACATGCTGAGCGACACGTGGCGGTGCCAGCCGTGCCAGGACCGCGTTTCATTGTGGTCGAGGCCGAACTCGTTCTTCCCCGTCTCGAAGTCGTCCTCGACAGACCAGCGATGGCCCTCCACCGTCACCAACGTTTCGATGCTCGTTCCTTGCGGACACCATGTGGTGAAGTAGGCCAGGGCGCCGTCGGCGATGGCGCGGCGGATCAGCAGGCCGCGCGTCCAGGGCGAGGCCGGCGTCACTCCGAACTCGGCCCCGTCGAGGTCCGCGAGTTCGAAGTAGGCCCAGTCGTGCAGCCTCGGCCCCTTGGTGCCCTCGCCCGCGGACAGGCGCCGCCAGTCGACCTCGTCGATCTCCGCAGCGATGTCCTCGGCACGGCCATCGACGGAGGGAAGCTTGCCCCAGGAGTGGAACTCGCTGTTGGCGTTCACGCCCAGCACGTAGCCCTTTCCGGCCCGGCGCAGCGCCATCTCCAGCGCGCCCACGCCGTACACGCTGTCGGCCGCCACCCACCGAAACGGCACGCCAGCCGCGATGGCGCGCGCCACCATGGCCTGCGCGATCTGCGGCTTCGTCGCGAACGCGGTCTCGGGCGGCACGTGCGCCTTGGCCAGTCGATCCTTGTCCGTCGTCCAGCTCTTCGGCAGGTACAGGGCACGGTCGATGAAGGCGTGGCCGTGGCGCGAAACATAGTCGGCGAAGACGCCGATCTGGCAGTTGGTGATCTTGCCTGCTGAGCCTGTATACTGCCGTCCGACGCCACACGACGCTTTGCCCTGCTTGAGAAAGCCAGTCTCATCGATCACCAGCACGGCATCGTCATCGGCCAAGTGCTCCACCACATAGTCGCGCACGACATCGCGCAGGGCGTCCGCCTCCCATCGGCCTCGCCCCAGGATGGCCTGCTGGCGCCAGGGGCCCGGATCGCCCGCCGCCTCCGCGCGCGACCAGCCGGTCTTGCGTTGCTCTCCGCCCAGCAGGCCATCCAGGAACTGGCCAGCCGACAATGCCACCCGCTCCTGCGTGAACAGCGGGCGGATCCGCCCCTTCACGTCCCGCAACGACGATGCCCAGAGCTCAAGCGTCGTCTCGATCGATGCCGCCAACCCGTGCCGCCTCCTCACGACGGATCAGGTAAGAGGCCAGGACAAAACCGCAACTGTAGTGCTAGCCTGGCGCTGCATAAACATAATGTCCGCTTCGGCACACGTCACGCCCGGAAGCGGACTGACAGGTTTCCACCCACTTTTGCCGTTCGCGGCCCCGTCGGTGCGGGCGGGCAGGCGTCGCCCGTGAAGCGATTTTCTGGTCGGAAAACTGGTAAGAATCCTGGTCAGAACCGGCGGTGTATCGGAGCCAAGCTCCTCTGGGGAATGAGCTTCGGAGCCGATTCCCTTCACCCGCTCCAACAATCTGAGAGACTCAGCGCGCTCCGCGCCGCTCCATTCGGAAAAACGGGCTGCTGAATTCGGAAAACGGTTCACCCGCTGTTCCCTTTCCGACGTCCTCGCACGCGCGCCTAGTCGGTCTGCTGCACCTGCTCCAGGTCGACTGGATTGTAGGTCTTGAAGAGGAAGGCCGAGCGGTCGATCGAGTTGCCAAACTTCTGCGAGACGGCCTTCGAGTCGGCGCCGCCGCGGAACGCTTCCGTCGTGGCGGAGCGGCGCATGTCGCGCAGCTGGCGATGGTCCTCCGGATCCACCATGGCCCGCACGTCGGCGAAGTCGTGCGACAGGACCGTGTCGCGGTAGGGCTGCTTGCGGCGGGTGCGGAAGAGCAGGGCCTCGCCCATCATCTCGATGCCGAGCTCGCGCAGGTAGGTCCGGACCATGGCGTCGCCCAGGCGCGACAGCGTGCCGGATCACCGGCGCGCCGGTCTTGCCGCGGCCGTCCGCCGAACGGTCGATGATGAGGCGGCCGTTGACCGGGTCGGTGCCGAGGTGCCGCGCCAGAGCAGTGCGGGCGTCGCCCGGCTGAAAGCCGGTGTCCCAGCAGACGATGATGATGCAGGCCAGTCCGCGATACCCCGCCGCCACGCTGTTTTCGCGAGGTGGAGCGCGCTGGCGAACTCGTGGCGGACGTTGCGAGGCTTCGGCGCCGTGTTGGTGACCTTCTTCGAAGGGTCGGTCAGCTGCGTGTAGCGCAGCGCCTGCAGCACGCCCCAGAGGGCGCGCCACACCTTCATGGCCTTGTGGGCCGCGTCGACGCCGAACTCGCCGGCGACGGTCGCGCGCCATGCGATGCTGTCGGGTCGCACGTCGCCGAATACCGGCTCGATGCGCTTCTCCCAGGCCGGCCACCAGATCTTCGTCCGGTTCGACAGCGCGAGCGCTCCCCACTCCTCCGTGCGGATCCACTCCTGCCAAGCGGCGCCGATCGAGCCGCGCGGGTAGCGTCGGCCGAGGCTGACGGCCTCCTTCGACGCGCGGCCCGACGCTGCCGGCTCCGGCGCGGGCGCGCGCCCGTCCCGGGTCGCCATCCTGTCCTCGTAGAGGCGCCACGCCTCACGCCGGGCCCGCTCGTCGTCGGGGCCGAGGGAGCGCGGTCGGAAGCCCTCCGCCACCATGCGGCCGCGCGGCTCGAAGAACCGCTTGCCGCCGCGCACGCTCGTGTAGGGGATCCTCACGGTCCTACCGCTGCCTGCCTGTCCCACGGATGCGTCCCAGCCTCGACGAGAAGTCGCCGGCGTCAGCATCACGCGCTTCCACAACCTTGGCGAGTCCCGACCGCCGATCCATCCAGTCCTCGATCGCCTTGACGTCGAAGTGGCCGGTGTCTGGATCGGGCACCGGGAAGCCACGTTCGCGCAGGCGCGGCAGCACGTCCTCGAAGCTGGGCAGGGTGAGGCCGAGCAGGCGCGCAGCCTTCACGGGCGGCACGTCGCGCGGATCGACGCGGAAGCGGACGGCCGTCGTCTGCGGGGCTCCCATCAGCCGATCCCTCCGGCGGCCTCGGTCGCGCGGCGTTTGCAGATGCGCCACAGGCGGGCGTTGCGGTTCTCCGCCGACACGAGGCGGTGCACGGCATGCAAGCGCGCCGCCTCCAGCGGGTGCATGCCGTCCGGCCGGAAGACCTGCGCCTCCGGGCAGGCGAGGAAGCGCAGGCGCGCCGCCTCGTCCTCGGCCGCGAGCCTGCGGACAGTCGCCTTGGCCCGCCGGCGAGCGGCCTTCAGCGCCGTCGGCACGGCGCGCCAGTGCGCGGCACAGATGATCTCCCAGCCGGCTGGGGTGCGATCGGCCGGCACCGTGCGGCGGCAGAACGGGACGATGCAGGGGAGGCGGTCAGGCATGGGCCGCCTCTCTAGCGAGCGCCGCCCACCGCGCGATGTCCAGCAGCACGTCGCCGTGGCACGGCCCGTCGAGGGGGCACCAACAGGCGATATTGTGCCCGGCAAGCTCCGCCCTCACCTCCTCACAGGTGAAGCGCAGGCGGCCCGCGCGCAGGTCCTCTTGGAACGCGTCGACGGCCGCGCCCCGCGCCCAGTTGGCAGGGCCGATGTCGGCCGGGCAGGACTGCCACCGGTGCGGGTTGCCCCAACGCGACGGCCGCGCCACGACGATCGCCGGAAGGCCGTTCGTGGCGCGGCTGAGTGCCTGCAGGCCGAACCCGCGGGCGCGAGACAGGCGAATGCGGACCGGCTCAGCCATGGCCGACTTCCGGCATGGCGTCGTGCTCGACGCCGTCGAGGAGACGGCCGGCTGCGGCTTTGCCCACCCGGAACATGAGCATGCCGCCGTGGCCGTCGACGACGCGGTAGGCGTCGAAGCCGGTCGCCCCGCCGTACCCCAGGGCGAGGTCTGGCACCCTGCAGGTGCGGCCGTGGAACTCGTCGAGGGTGCCCTGGCTCTCCCCTTCCCGCGCGATCCGGTTGGAGCGATAGAGCGTGTCGCTCTCGGCTTCCGTCATGGTGCAGATCGGCTTCCAGGCCCCCCACTGCTTGAACAGGAACGGCACGCCCGCGGCTGCGCATTGGTCGCGCAGGGTCCGAGCCCAATCGGGGTGCATCGGCCGCGCGTCCGGTCCGCTCTCGCCGCCGACGACGACCCAGTCAAGGCCTGGGTGAGGACGGAGCGGAACACCGAACTCGTGCCAGCCGGGACACTCGTCGTTCATATCGAGGTGTCCGCCGCAGTCCGGACAATGGTAATTCGGATCGCGGAAGTACGTGGACAGGTCGATCGACCCGAGCAGCGGCTCGGCCGACACGAACCGCACCGCCGCAGGCGTGTCGAGCAGGTCGGGCACGCGCTCATCCGCCCGGCGCTGGTCCTCGGCTGAGATGCCGAGCCAGACGTTGGGGAGGACGCTCGGAAGTATGGTCCAGTCGACGTGGTCGGAGAAGCACGCCGGCCCGGTGGGGTGGTCCACGCGGACGTCGCCGGTCGCGAGCCGTTCGAACCATCGCGAGGCGTAGTCCCGCATCCGTGCGCTGCGTTTTGTCAGCACCTGAAACGTGTGCCGTGAGCAAAGCGCCATCACGGCGAACACGCGGTCGATCCAGGCGTCCGACACCCAATCGCCGAACAGGTCCGTGATCGAGCAAACGAAGATCCGACGCGACCGTCGCCAGCGGAGCGGGGCGAGCAGCATGGCCTCGTCGAGGAAGTGCTCGACGTCGCCGCGGTGGCCCGGCTTGAAAGGCAAGCCGGTACCGAGGCGTAGCTCGTTGAATGTCTCGCTGTAGCAGTTCGAGCAGCCCGGCGACGCGTGCTCGCAGTGCCAGCCGACCTCGCCCGTAACGCGGTGCCGGGCGCGGATCGGCGTCCAGGTCGCATCGGTCCACTCGATGGTACTGGTCTCAGCCATTCCGGGCCTCATGTGGTCCAGCGCTTCGGAGGCCCCGGGCCGAGCGGCCCGGCTCCGGGTCGCCCATCAGCGCCGGTGCGAGGTCGACGCCGGCGGGGGATCGGTCGACCGGCCGGCCGACCGCCGGATGGGCGTCGAGCAGGCGCAGCAACCGGGCGAGCTCGGCGGCGAGGCGCGGTTGCCAGCCCTCGCCCGACATCACCGCGGCGACGCGCAGCGCCGCATCGGCGCCGGCGACGCCGCACAGCACGAGCGCGGCGTCCGGGCCGACCGCGGGGTGAACCTGAAGCACGGCCTCGACCGCGTGGGCGCGCAGCCGCAGCGAGCCGGCCAGCCCCGCCCCGCCGCGGAGCTCCGGGCCGAGCAGCGCCGCGGTCGCCGCCATGGCGGCCGACACGGCGCGCGGCGTGAGGGCGGGCCGGCTCACGGCCGCACCGCCCGGACCGCGGCGCCGGCCTCGACGAGGCGCGCCGCGCAGGCGATCAGCCGCGGCAGGCGGGCCGCCAGGAGCGCGCCGACCGGCCCGCCCGTGAAGGGGTGGCGGCCGGTGCGCGCCATGTCGCGCGGCTGGCCCAGGAGGTGGCGGGTGCCCTCGGTCATATCGCCTCCACGGTTGGGCCGTCCGCGCCCTGCCCGCGGCGGACGAGGCCGTAGCCGTCGAGCAGCGACAGGGCGACCTCGACCGCGGCGGCGCCGAGGCCGAGCTGGCGGGCGAGGCCGGAGACGAGGCGCGGCAGAGGCCGGATGCGCCACAGCTCGTCGTAGGCGAGCGCGGCCGCGGCGGCCCCCGGCTCGCGCATGAAGCGGCGCACAGCCGTGGCCTCCGCAGGCAGGCAGCCGCTGCGGAGCGCGGCGAGGCGCGACGCTGTGGCGGAGGCGAGGTCCTCGACGTCGAGCATCGCGGCGCCGTCGCCGCCCCGCGGGGGCGGCAGGCTGAGGCGGGGCGTCGAGCCGCGGTGGCGCGTCACCACCGGGCCGACGTGCACCACCACGGGCGAACGGCTGAAGGCCGTGCCGACGGCGATGAAGGAGCCGGGCCGCAGGTGGGGCAGATGGCCCTCCGCCTTGTCCCGGGTCCAGCCGATCGCCTGGGCAGCGCGGGCGATGTCGAGCTCCAGCGCGTTGCGTCCGATCAGCACGTTGCCGGCCTCGGACGCGACCGACTTCGCGAGGTTCACCAACCGCTGCGTCGCCAGCACGCCGCAGAGGCCACGCTTGCGGCCGCGGCCCATCAGGTCGGCGACGGCCTCGAGCGAGGCGCGCCGCTCCTGGCGGGACGCGCCGGCGCCGCCGGCCTGGGGCGCGAAGAGGTGGGCCTCGTCGACCGTAACGAGGCAGGGGTGCCAGTGGTCGGGCCCGGCCAGCACCAGCGCGCGCAGCACGGCCGCCACCGCCGCCATCTGCGGCCCGCGCTCCAGCTGGCTGAGGTCGACCCACAGCGACAGCTGCAGCACGCGCGCCTGGCCGGCGGCCTCGGCCAGGGCCTCGGGGTCGAGCCGGGCCGCGTCGAGGTGGACGTGGCCGTAGCGCTCGGCCAGCGAACCGAACTCCCCTTCCGGGTCCAGCACCACTTGCTGGATCGCGAGGGCCGTGGTCTCCAGCAGGCGGCGGAGCAGCCAGGACTTCCCTGCGCCCGACATGCCCTGGATGAGCAGGCGCCCGTCGAGCAGCGCCCCGAGGGTGAGCTCGATCGCGTCGCCGGTGTCGCCGCGGCCGACCTTGACAGGCGCGGGCCGGACCGCTACCTCGCCGTCCAGGGCAGCGGCGTCGAGGTCGGCCGGCGCGGTGCGGTGTGCGCGGGCCAGGGCGCGGGTCGTCATGGCGCGTTCCTCCGGATGTCCCAGAGACCGCTCTGGTCGAGCCGCTCGACGCCCCAGCGGCGGTATAGCGCCGCGAGGTCGTCCCTCGTCTCGGCCGCTTCGGCCCGCGCCGCGGCCCGGAGGCGGGAGCGCTTCGCGACCTCGGGATCGCGGGCCGGCGGCTTGTGCCCGCTCCTGGCCCGCGACGAGCGCACGCCGTTCAGCTGCTGCCAGACCGCGACCTTGCTGCGGCCCACGGCCTCGCCGATCTCGCTGAGCGACAGGCCGGCGGCGGCGAGCCGGCGCGTGCGGGGCAGCCAGTAGGCGCTCATGCGGCGCGGCCCCTCAAGCGGCCGGTCGGCTGGCCCACCCCGAAGCCCTGCGCGGAGCGTTGCCCGAGGGCGGGCGGCGCGGGCTGGCGCCTGCCCTTCGCCTGCTCGCGATGGATCTCGCAGTAGCTGTTGGGGACCTCGACGCCGGTGTGCCCGACGACGACGGGCCTCTCGACCACCGCGGCGCAGAAGCGGAAATCCTCTTCCCCGACGTCGCCGATCGGCCACCGGCAGCAGTTGCGCTTCAGGCGGTCGACCTCTCGTGCGGCGCCCGTGAACACGGCCGCGCCGACCGGCTCGCGCGGTGCGACGGACGGCGGGAGGGGCGACGGCTCGGGGCAGTCGCGGCGGTGATAGATGCCGAGCACCTGGTTCTTCGACAGGCCGTGCCGGCGCGCGATGTCGCCCCGCTTCTCGCCGCGGGCGCAGGCGGCGATCACCGCGGCCCTGATCTCCTCCGAGAAGGCCATGCCGGCCCCCTCAGTTCAGCGCCGCGCCGGCGCGGGGCGCGGCGTCGGCGAGCGGGACGGAGCCGGGCTCGGCGGCCGCGACGGTGAGCAGCGCGGGCGCGCCGTGGCGAAGCATGGCGGGGTACAGCGCGCGCGGCAGCGGAAGCGGCGCCCGCAGCGAAGCCGTGTCGACGAGCGCGACGACGTCGATCGACAGGATCGGCTCGCCCGCCTCCCCCGCCTCGGCGTCGACCGTGAACAGCACGCGCACGGTCAGTCCCTCGCCGGCGAAGCTCGGCAGAAGGGCTTCCAGCGGCAGCAGCTCGCAGTGCTTGCGCCGCTGCGCCACCGTGTTCTCGGGGTCGAAGAACCACGCGACATCGCATCCGAGGAAGCGCGCCGCCGCCGCGAGCCGGCCGGCGGTGATGCGGTCCCGCCCGCTCTCGTACTTCGAGAGCTGCTGGTGGGTGACGCCGAGTTCGGCGGCGAGGTCCTCCTGCGACAGGTGGAGATCCTCGCGGCGAGCGCGGAGCGCGGCGCCGACGGTGCGGTCGGCCGCGCGGGCGAAGTCGTCCGGGTCTGACATGGCGGTCTCCTGACGGGCGGGTCAGCCGCGGTCGGCGGTGCGGCGGCGGACCGGGACCTCGGCGCCGGAGGCGACGGCCGTCTCGTCGCCGGTCACCTTCGCGGTGCCGCGCTCGCGCCAGCAGAAGGCGAGCAGCAGGAGTGCGACGATCAGGAAGGGCGCCCAAGTGAAGAAGCTGAACAGCCGCTCGTCGGTCAGCACGGGGCCGAGCACCGCGGCGTGGGCCGGGAGGCAGAGCAGGCAGTAGCCGGCCGTCCAGGCCAGGATCAGCATGGCGAAGGCCGACCCGTCGGCCGCGTGGTCGAGCAGCGCGGCGCATCCGGGCGCGGGCCCGCGCGGTCGCGGGGCGGACGAGGTCGGCGCGCCCGGCGTCGAGCGGCGCGAAGCCGAGGCCGATCAGCCCCGTCTCGACCGCGAGGGCATCGTCGAGGTCGAGCCCGTCGAAGCGGGCCGCGCGCACGAGCGCCGCGGCCATCAGCGCGACCAGGTCGTCGTCGGACGGCTGCGGCCGCGGCACGGGGGCGGCCGTCGGCATGGCGCGGGCGTCGGCCAGCAGGGCGCGGCGCTGGTGGCGCACGATGTCGGCGGCCCGGTGCGCGTCCTGCGGCGCGACGTCGACGAAGCCGGCGCGGTGGAAGGCCGAGCGACGCGCGTGCGGATCGCGCAGGGCCGCGACGTTGCGGAGTGGGCGCGTGAGGGCGCGGAGGTGCAGTTCGTGGTCGAGGTTGAGCATGGGGACGTGCTCCTGGCGGGAGGGAGCGCTGGCGGGGAGGGGCGCTCGTCGCGGGCCCTCGGGGGAGGCGATCGGCCGGGAGGAGCGTCGCGAAGGGGGCCCGGCGCGCGGCCGGGCCGGGCGGGGTCAGGCGGCGTGTGGCAGGGCGGCGTCGGCGTGCTCGGCCGGCCCAGCAGGCTCTTCGGCGGCCGTGCGCGGCAGAAGGGCGACGAGGTCCATCACGCGGCGGCGCGCGTCGGGCGTCAGGCCCTCGATCTGCTCCGCGACCGACAGGTGACGGCGGATCGTCGCCGGGGACATCGGCACGACTTTGGTGTCGACCTGCACGCCCTCGAAGAACTCGCCTGGCTCCCGCCCGAGCGCCGCGGCGATCCGGGCCAGCACCTGGGCCGACACGCGGTCCCGGCCCAGCTCGTACTTCTGGACCTGCTGGAACGAGCAGCCGATCGTCTCGCCCAGGGCGCCCTGGCTGAGCTTGGCGACGGTGCGCGCCTCGCGAATGCGGGCGCCCATGGCGCGGTCGAAGTCGTGGTCCTTCATAATGCTCATGGTCCTGATCTCCCGGTGATGGGCGTCACGGGCCGCCGCGGGCGGCGAGGCCGATGGCGGCGTCGAGGAGGGCGAGGACCTCGTCCTCAGTGCGGGCGGGCTCGGCATCCCAGGCCGAGAGGAAGGGCTTGGCGCCGGCCGCCACGAGGCACGCGATCGCGTGCTGCCGCCCGTCCTCGGGCCCGGCGAGCCGGACCAGGGCGGCCAGCACGCCGAAGCGCACCGCCTGGGGGCGCCGGCACGGCAGGCGCTGCCCGGCCGCGTCGACGGCGCGGAAGGACTCGGCCGGCAGCCACATGCCCGGCCGGCCGAGGATCTGCCGGACGGCGTGAAGCTGCGCCGCGGCCGAGACCGGCACCGGCCCGGCTGGAGCCGCCGCGGCGGGCGGGGTGCGGCGCGCGGGAGCGCTCACGGCGCGACTCCGGCGAGCGCGCGGTCGAGCAGCTCGGACAGGCGGCGCCACGCCGTCAGGTGATCGTCCTCCGACTGCGCGTGGGTCAGGGCGCGCTCGAAGAGGTCGGCCGCGGCCCGCAGGGCCCGCACGGGCCGCGCGTCCGGGTGGCGGGCCGCGTCCACCGCGAGGTCGATCGCGATGTGGCGGCCGTCCGCGACGGCGTTGAGGCTCACCGTGAGCCATGTCAGCCGCAGGTGGCGCTCGCCGCCGATGAAGTCGCTCAGCGGCACCACGCGCTTAAAGGCGGCGTCGCAGAGCGCGAGGCCGAGCGTCTGCGCCATGGAGGCGCCGAGGCGGGACGCGGGGGCCGTCACAGCCCCGCCCCCCGGCGCGCGGCGTCGAGCGCCACGAGGCTGAAGGCGCCGACCACGGCGAGGCCGACGAGCACGGTCGCCTCAACGACGTCGTCGTGGCGATAGCTGAAGCCCGACCAGCCGATCGCCGAGACCGACAGGCCCGCGAGCGCGAGCTCGACGAAGCCGACCGCGGGCGTGAGGAGCGCCGCGAGGCTCACCGGCGCGGCTCCCGAAACGAAGTGGCGCGGCGGCCGCGGTCCTCGATCATGCGGATCGCGGCCCGGCGCGCCTCGACCGCGTCGTCGAGATCGGCCGGGACCTCGATCGTCCAGTGGGTCACCAGCAGGAAGCCGACGGCGTCGCGCATCGAGGCCAGGGAGACCTCGCCGGCCATGACGCTGGCCGCGCGCGCGCCCGCGAAAGCGGTGGCCTGCTCGTTCGAGCATGCGGCCGGCGGTGACGAGGGCGAGACCGCTTCCGCCGCGACATCCACGGGCCAGGGTTCGAAGGCCGAGCTGTCGGCCCAGACCGACAGGATAGTCACGCCGCCCACGACTGAACCGCGCCGGGTTTCCCGGAGGCTCCTGATCTTGCGAGAGTGGAGCCATGACGAAGCGCACACCCCCATTTTCCCCCGAGGTCCGCGAGCGTGCGGTCCGGATGGTGCAGGAGCACCAGGGCGAGCATAGCTCGCGGCACGCGGCCATCCGGTCGATCGCGTCCAAGATTGGCTGTTCGGGGGAAACCCTGCGCAACTGGATCGAGGAAACCGAGAACAGCAAAGGTGCGAGGCTCGGCCCTGCATCGGACGAACGCGAGCGCATCAAAGCGCTGGAGCGCGAAGTCCGCGAGCTGCGTCAGGCGAACGAGATCCTGCGCAAAGCGAGCGCCTATTTTGCCATGGCGGAGCTCGACCGCCGCTCACGGACATGAAAGCCTTCATCGACGAGCACCGGGATGCTCACGGGGCCCTGCCGATCTGCAAGGTGCTGCCGATCGCCCCGTCCACATATTACGCCCATGCGGCGCGGCAGGCCGATCCCACCAAGCGGTCGGCCCGTGCCCGGAGCGATGGGGCGCTGATGGTCGAGATCCGCCGTGTGTTCGAGGAGAACTTCGGTGTTTACGGCGTTCGGAAGATCTGGCGGCAGCTCGGCCGCGAGGGGATCCCTGTCGCCCGCTGCACGGTGGCGCGCCTGATGCGCGTCTTGGGGCTGCAAGGGGTCGTGCGGGGAAGAAAGGCCCGCACCACAGTGCCGGATCCCTCGGCGGCTTGCCCGCTCGATCCTTCGACGAGCTCAGGATGAGGGGTGAACCGGCAGTTCAAGGCACCTCGTCCCAACGTGTTGTGGGTGTCCGACTTCACGTATGTGGCGACCTGGTCCGGGTTCGTCTATGTGGCTTTTGTCATCGACGTGTTCGCCCGCCGCATTGTTGGCTGGCGAGCTTCGCGCTCAGCCCAGACCAGCTTCGTGCTGGATGCGCTGGAGCAGGCCCTGCACGAGCGCCGACCTGTCGGCGGGCTCATCCACCACTCTGATCGAGGAGTACAGTACGTCAGTATCAAATACACAGAACGACTTGCCGAAGCCGGCATCGAACCGTCGGTCGGCAGCATAGGAGACAGTTACGACAACGCCCTCGCTGAAACCATCAACGGCCTGTTCAAGGCCGAGGTGATCCACCGGCGGGGGCCATGGCGGTCGTTCGAGGCCGTCGAATACGCCACGCTTGAGTGGATCGACTGGTACAATCACCGCCGGCTGCTCGAGCCGATCGGCAACGTCCCGCCGGCCGAAGCCGAAGCAGCCTTCTACGCCGCGCTTGAGGCCACCCCGATGGCGGCGTAACGTCCAAGCCAACCAGCCTCCGAGAAACCCGGCGCGGTTCAACATGTGGGCCGGAGATCCTGTGGGACCGGCTGTGCCGCATCCCTGACCGACGCGGCCGCAAGGGGCGCCAGTATGCCCTGCCGTCGATTCTGATGCTGGCGCTTCCGGCCTCGCTGTCGGGGGCCGACGACGTGATGGCGACGTTTCGTGGGGCCGGCGCCTGCCGCCCGAGGCGCTGTTTCTTCTGGGGCTGGAGCGGGCCCCGTGTCACGCAGCCTACCATGACGTCTTCAAAGCTCTGGACGTGGTTGCGGTCGAGCAGGTGCTGGGCGCCTGGGTGAACGAGCACGGGCCGGGCGGTCACCTGGCGCTCGACGGCAAGCGCCTGCGCGGCTCGGCGCCCGGCGGCCACGACGGACGCGAGGGCGTCCACCTCGTGTCGGCCTTCGCCAGCCGCCTCAAGGACATGGTGGGCCAGTTGCGGGTGCCGCCGGACGGCAACGAGATCACCGCGGCCCTGGCCCTGCTCAAGGGGCTGCCCCTCGCCGGCACGGTGGTGGCCGGCGACGCCGCCTTCTGCCAGCGGGCGATCTGCCAGACAATCCGCGACCGCGACGGCGCCTACCTGTTCGCCGTCAAAGCCGACCAGCCGGAGCTGATGGCCGACATCGCCACGGCCTTCGGCGACGCTTTTCGCCCCCGGAGCTCACCCGCGCGCTCCGGCGGGCGCCGACGCCGCCTGAGCCGGCTTCGCCGCCGGACCTGCGCACGGCCGGCACGGTCGAGAAAGGCCACGGCCGCATCGAGATCCGCAGGCTGTCGGCCAGCCACAAACGCGTCGCACACCTGGGCTGGCCCGGAGCCCGGCAGGTGTGCCGCATCGAACGCACCCGCGAGATCGGCGGGCGCGTCAGCCGCGAGGTCGCCGACGCGGTGACGAGCCTGACGCCCGAACAGGCCGGGCCAGACCGGCTGCTCGGGCTGTGGCGTGACCATTGGCTGATCGAGAACCGTCTGCACTGGCGGCGCGACGTGGTGGCCCGCGAAGACCACAGCCGCCTGCGCTCCCGCTCCGCCCCCCAGGCAGTGGCGGCCGTCCGCAACACTACGCTGTTCATGCTCCGCGGACAGAAAGGGGCCTTGCGCTCACGACGGGCCGCAAAAGCCGAAGACCGGCTTCAAACCATCAAAGCTGCCAGCAATGGCTTCTTTGAATGACCCTGCTCGGCTGCGGGGTAGGGCTTGCCGGCGCGGCGCAACTCGGCTATAACGAATTGGACGCGGGTGTAGTTCAATGGTAGAACGGCAGCTTCCCAAGCTGCATACGAGGGTTCGATTCCCTTCACCCGCTCCATTTTTGCGCCAGAGCGCTGATTTCCCTACGGTCCCCTCACGTTCTCGCCGCAGACCGCCGATTCCGGGCGGAAACCGGTAAGAATCCTGGTAAGAATCCAGCGTGAGGCGCCCCCATGCCGCGGTCGAGCACCACCGGTCTGCCCTTCCTGGTCCGTCGGACCGACACGGGCAAGTTCTGCTATCACCGCGACGTGCCGGCTGCCGTCGCCGCCTTCATCACGGGCGAGGTGGTGCTGCCCTGGAAGGAGGGCATCCACAAGCTCGAGGGCCGGCCGACCGTGAAGGTGTCGCTCGCGACGGGCGACGAGGCCACGGCTCGGGTGCGCTGGAACCGCGTTCACGAACAGGTCGAGGCGCTGGTCCAGATGGGACAGGTGCTGGCCGCGGAGAAGGAACAGCGAGGCCGTGAGCGCAACACGGTGCAGCGGTTGCCCGTCGGCGCGGTCGGCACGATCGCGGCGCAGGCCAGGCACGATCTCCTGGCGGAACACGATCAGTGCTGGATCGACCCGACCTTCACCTCGCCCCTGACGGGCGTCGTCGTGCGACTGATGATGAACGCTAGCCGCACCGCCTCTCTCGACCCGGTCGATGACGCCCGCCGCTTCGCCGACGATCTCAGGTTGCGCGATGCCAAGGCAGCCCTCGTCTCCCGCCGGTCCGGCACGCTCGATGGGGAGATCAAGGAGGGCGAGGTCACCGACCCGCATCTCATCGCCGCCATCAGCGACTTGGCGGCGGGGCGCGTCGTGCGGCTCACGCCTGAGCAGAACGCGGCCCTCACCGCCGCCTGCACCACGTCGACCATCCCCAGCGAACTAGATCTCCGCCTGGCGGAGAACGGCCTCGATCTGCCGCAGGGCCACACCGACCGCCGCGCCCTGGCGCTGGCGCTGCTCAGGACCACCGTCAACGGGGTCGAGGCCGTGAAGGCGAGGGACGCCGGCGCCGCCATCGACACGCCGGAGCGTCCGCCTGTGATGGCGCCCGTTCCGAGGCCCGAGACGGCTGCTGCCCCGATGCCGCTCCTGTCCGCGATGCGCGAACGCTGGATCAAAGAGGAGAGGCCGCTCGGCAAGCAGCAGGACGACAACGCTCTCTACACGGGGTACTTCATCGGCAAGTTCGGCGACCTGCCGGTCGACCAGATCACCAAACCGGTCTTAAAGGATTTCATGGACCTGCTGGAACGCTGCCCCCGCAACGTGCCCCATGCCATTCGCCGGGCGTCGCTCGCGGAGCGGATCGCGTGGGGCGAGAAGCCGGCCAACTTGAAGCAGCCCAGGCTCGCCCGACGCACGGTCAACGCCAAGGGATTGGGGTCGATCTCGGCCGCGCTGACGATGGCCGAGAAGCTCGGCCACATCGCCGTCAACCCCTGCAGCAAGATGGGCCTGAAGATCACCGAGGCGGACGTGATCAAGCGCGAGCCGTACGGCCTGGAGGACCTCCGGCGCATCTTCTCGACGTCGGTCTACGTGGCCCCGATCGACATCCCGATCAGCGGCTGCGGGTCTGCGGCGCACTGGCTGCCGCTCTTGGCGCTGTTCACCGGAGCGCGGCTGGAGGAACTCGGGCAACTGCTGGTCGGTGACGTCAAGCAGGTCGACAGCTTGTGGTGCATCCATATAACCGACCTCCCAGACGAGGACGACGCGGCGGACCGAAAGGCTTGGTGGGGCGAGAAGGAACCGGAAAAGGCAGTGAAGACGGCGGCTGCACGGCGTTACGTGCCGGTCCACGCCGAACTGGTGCGGTGCGGCTTTCTGGACTTCGTGGCGCGGCGCAGGCGCGACGGCTTCAAGCGCCTGTTTCCCGAGCTGAAGGCCTACCGCGGCCGAATTACGAAGGCTTGGAGCACGTTCTGGGCGCGGCACACGGACGAGCACGTGACCAAGTCGCCCCGGAAGACGTTCCACAGCTTTCGACACCTGTTCGTGGCGCGGCTGCGCGCAGCGGGCGTGGACCGGGACATTATCAAGGCGCTTGTCGGACACGCCAACAAGGACGTAACGGCCGGCTACGGCGTGGTCGACGGCACTCTGTTTCCCGTCGCAGTCTTGCACGAGGCGCTCCAGAAGGTGCGCGTGGACGGCCTTGAGCTATCGCACCTACATCGGCCGGAACTGATCAAGGCTGCTTGACAGGAGTTGTCCATGCACTTGGCGATCCGGCCTTCTGTGAGGTCAGCATCGCGCCAAAAGCCGGCTTTGGCGCCTTGCCCGAAAGCAGGCTTTCTTTCGGCGCGTTAAATGAGGCGCTGGGGTCAGGCTGTCAGCTGTTCGCCCCACATTAAGCGCTGGAGCGGCCCTTCCAACCGCCCGTTCTCTCGCGCTAAGGTTAGCTCGGAGAACCGGCGTGCACATCAAGCGAATCCAGATCGAAGAAGGCTTCCTCAGTGGGCTTGACTTACGCCTGCCGTCAGGGCTGGTCGCTGTTATCGGTGCGCGTGGAACGGGTAAGACATCGCTGATCGAGGCCATTCGCTTCGGCCTCGGTGCTCGCAACCACACGTCCGAGGCCACGACCGAGTCAACGGAGCACGCCAAAAACACGCTGGATGGTGGCGAGATCACCATCACGATCGACGATATCTTCGATGACATCGTCGTTTCCCGAAGCGCAGAGGACAACGAGCCTAGAGCGACCGAGGCTTTCCAGCCACCGATCATCTTCTCTCAGAAGGAGATTGAGACCATCGGCCTGAGTGAGATAGGTCGGCTGAGCCTGCTGGATGGCTTCGTTCGGGATCGAGCCAAGCTTCGCGCTGAAGAGGCGGAGATAGCCAACGCTATTAGGTCTCTTTACCGCGAGATCGCCAACCTTGAAAGCGAGATCGCCCGAACCTCGACTAGGTTGGCGGAGCTACCTAGCCTTCGTGCTCAGATCCTGAGTTTGGAAACACGGGCGGCGGATATCAGCGCAACATCGGCCGTCACTGCGGAAAAGTCAGCTCGCCTCGATACTTTTGCATCGAAAATAACGGCTATTGCAGTTAGGGTCGATACCCTTGAGCGCTTTGAAGTACGCCTAAGGGAATGGGCCGATGCGCTCGATGAACACATGGAAGAGGACTTCGGACCTGAGCCATGGGAAGGCGAAGCAGCCATTGATCCCCTAGGGCCATTCCGAGCTGGCTACGATGAGGCTATCGGTCACGTCAAATTCGCCAGTTCAGAATTTAAGGCCTTGATGAGTCAAGTTGAGACTGCATGCTTGGTTGCTGCGGGGGAACGGCAAAAAGTGGAAGGCGAAGCGCGCTTGCTTCGCGGAGAAGTAGAAAAGCTGGTGGAAGGTGCCGGCGCAATTACTCGACAGCTCGCGGCCTCCCGTAGTGGGATCGCCCAACTCGAGGCGATTGAGAAGGTTATTGTTGATCGACGTAGCCGGCTGGCCTCCTTGCGCCATCGCCGCGATTAACTGCTGAATTCTCTTGAAGCGGTTCGGGACAAGCGCTTTCGCGCACGCGTCACTGTGGCAGACAAGATGAATGCCGCGCTTGGGCCACGAATCGGCGTCGCCGTCGAGAAATTCGGCCAATATGCAGAGTACACCCGTGCCCTAACCGAAGCTTTTAGAGGCAGCGGTCTTAAATACAACAATCTAGCGGCCGCTATCGCGGAAGCAGTCAGCCCTCGTGAACTTGTGCGCTTTGTAGAGGAACAGGCATTTTCCGAGTTGGCCCAAGCCGCAGGCCTGCCGCGCGACCGAGCTGCGCGAGCTCTGGGTGTGCTCCAAGAGTTCGGACTTGGCGAGATCGTGACCTGCGCAATTGAAGACAATGTCCGGCTAAGGCTCTTGGACGGCACCGAGTACAAAGACATCGCCACGTTGTCGGCCGGCCAGCGATGCACGGTTATCCTACCCATCGTCCTTCAGCATGACGAACGGGTGCTGGTAATCGACCAACCGGAGGATCACATCGACAACGCATTCATAACAGACAGCCTGATTAGAGCTGTTGCCGCTCAGGTTGGGTCATAGGCATCGTAGCCTGCTGCAGCGAGATAGTTTCGGCACTCATCGGGTCTGAAGCGCGTGAAGGCGTCGCGGATGGCAGCCCACAGGTCGGGGACAGTGCGGGCCGCCGCGGTGCGCAGCAGGGCCTTCAGCTTTGCGAAGGCTTGCTCGATCGGGTTGAAGTCCGGGCTGTAGGCCGGAAGGTAGAGCAGCTTCGCCCCCGCCGCTTTGATGGCCTGCCGGACGCCGGTCACCTTGTGGGCCGCGAGGTTGTCCATGACGACCGTGTCACCTGGTTTGAGCGCGGGCACGAGCGTGCCGGTGACGTAGCATAGGAACCGCGTCCCGTTTGTGGCCCCGTCCATGAGGTCGATCGCGAAGGGACCGCTCGCCCGCAGGGCGGCCGTGACGGTGGTGGTCTTGTAGTGGCCGTGGGGCACCGCGATGCGGCAGCGCTCGCCCCGCGGAGCCCGCCCGTAACGCCGCTCCATGTTGGTGGCGGTGGCGGTCTCGTCCAGGAACACGACGCGATCAGGGTCGATGTCGAGTTGCCCCTCGAACCAGGCCTCGCGTGCCTCCATCACGTCGGGCCTGTCCTGTTCGGCGGCGTGCAGATCCCCTTTTTACGGGTGATGCCGTGACGCCGGAAGAAGCGGGACAGCCCGCTCAGGCTTGCCGTGGCGCCGCTTTCCCCCAGCACGTCCCTCACCTCGCGCAGATAGATCTGCGGGCGCGCCTCGTAGGCCTTCAGGATGGCGGCCGAATGGGCCTCAGTTCGGTGGGAGTGCCGGTCCCCACCCATCGGCTTGGCCGCGATCTCGCCCTCGGCCCGGAAGCGTGCGCGCCACCGGATGGCCGTCGCCACCCCGACGCTGAAGCGCTCCGCCGCCTCGCGGCAGGACGCGCCCTCCTCGATGGCGGCAATCACCCGCTCGCGCAGGTCCAGCGACAAAGCTCGGGGCATCGGTCTTCTCCGTGATCCGGCCACCACCGAATCACAGCACCGCCCCCTGCGCTACCTCGCCCGAGCCAACCTGAGCGGCAGCAGCTCTAAGGCAATCCGAGCGCGGGCGCCACATTCTCAGCTCATCGTTTCGACCCATAATGCCAACATCCCCGTGCTAGGAGACGCGAAGTTGGTTGTTCAGCTTACATCGGATGGCCGCAACGGGTCCGTTGAGGTCTGCAAGCCGCTGGACGACGACGCGGCAGTGGACGCGATCACCTCTCTAATGGAAGGCGGAATCGAGGCGTTCCGGAACCGCGCAGCCTTCTACGATGCGCACCTTTTATGACCCGCGAAGAAGCAGCGACTGCCCTCGATTCGAACGCAACCGAAGTGCGCTTGCAGGGTGCGCGCTTCTTTTCGCGGATCTCTGAGACTGATGACCTACAACGTATCAAAGCGGCATTGAGACGAGAAACGGTTCCGTGGATTAGGCGAGCGCTGCTGTCGGCCGTGGCACGGGCCGAACAAGCTCCCCCTCAGCAGGTCGCGCAGCTACCTAGCGCAGATGACTTGGGTGGTCTCGACGCTCAGCAGATATTCGCGAAAGCGGCAGAGGAGGTCGCCGATAGCCTCATTCACGAGCTCGCGCCGGTCGTCGGCCTTCTGCGGGTCGTCTTGCCCAAAGAGTTGGATGGAGCTTATGAGTCTTCACAGTCCCGACGCTACCTCGATCAGCTTCATGGTCTGATGACTGCAATCCGCGACCTCAAACGCGCGAACGCGGTGCCCACTTACAAGCAGTTCACGCTCGCCGAACTCATTGCTGAAGTTATCGAGGCTGTCCCCAATCCTGGGGGCGCTACAATCCAGCCGGCAGGAATCAGCCGGCTGATTGTCTCGGCCGACAAGGACCAACTACGTCTGGCGATTAGCAACGGCCTCCGAAACGCTCTAGAGGCGGTGCAGCTCCATTCGATCGCGAAGCCGCCTAAAGTCGTCGTTACCTGGGGCGCGACCCAGAGCGAGAACTACGTCGTCATCAAAGACACTGGTCCTGGCTTTAATGGCGACCCTGCCGCCGCATTGAAGTTGGGCGCTACGAGCAAGAATGGCCACGTTGGGTTTGGCCTCGCGCTCGCTCAGCAGGCGATGTTGTCTATGCAAGGCGATATCGCGCTGAAGAACGATGAGGACGGCGCTCACTTCGAAATTCGCTGGTTCAGAGACAATGAAAATCTTATTCGTTGAAGACCATCTGAGCTTTGGCCCGTCGATGGCGGAGATCTTGCGCGGAATTGCTGGGGTCGAGCGCGTGGACCTATGCCGCACTAAAGCTGTGGCATTGGTGATGTTGTCGCAAGATTTTTATGACCTGCTTATTCTTGACCTCGCCATTCCCGCAAACGAAGGGGATTTAGATATCGCGCCGGTGCATGGTCAAGCGGTGTTCTACGAAGCAATTAAGGTTTGCCCCGGCATCCCGATTTTCATTTTAACGGGATCTGAGATGGACGATTTCATCAAGGGCCTGGTGCGGCACGGTGAGCAGGTTGTGATTAGGCGTGGAATTTTGACCCCCATGTGAGGGGGATCGGCGTCCAACTTTGACCCCCTCGAGTGCAATTCGAGCAAGCTGCACGTCCTTGTTGCGGGACGGGCGGTGGGGGGGATGAAAGGCGTGGACACGATTGCGCGCATCAGGCGCGAGTTCTTCATTCGAGGCCGGTCCATCAAGGAGATCGTCCGGGATCTGCACGTGTCCCGGAACACCGTGCGCAAGGTGGTGCGCACCGGCCGCACCGCGTTCGAGTACGAGCGTGAGGTCCAGCCGATGCCCAAGCTCGGGCAGTGGCGGGCTGATCTGGACGAGATGCTGGCCGCCAACGACAGCAAGGCGGCCCGCGAGCGGCTCACCATGATCCGCGTGTTCGAGGATCTGCGCGGCCGCGGCTATGCGGGCGGCTACGACGCTGTCCGGCGCTACGCCCGGGGCTGGCGGCGCGAGCGGGTCGCGGTGACGGCCGCCGCCCACGTGCCGCTGAGCTTTGATCCGGGCGAGGCCTACCAGTTCGACTGGAGCCACGAGATCGTGCTGATCAACGGCACCACCGTCACCATCAAGGTGGCCCACGTCCGGCTCTGCCACAGCCGCATGCTGTTTGCGCGGGCCTATCCGCGCGAAAGCCAGGAGATGGTGTTCGACGCCCACGACAAGGCCTTCGCCTTCTTCGAGGGCGCCTGCCGCCGCGGCATCTACGACAACATGAAGACGGCAGTCGAAACGATCCTCGTCGGCAAGGAACGACAATATAACCGCCGTTTTCAGCAGATGTGCGCTCACTATCTCGTCGATCCCGTCGCCTGCACGCCGGCGTCGGGATGGGAGAAGGGCCAAGTCGAGAACCAGGTCGGCCTGGTGCGCGAGCGCTTCTTCACGCCCCGCCTGCGCGTGAAGAGCATCGAGGAGCTGAACAGGTGGCTCCTCGATCAGTGCGTCGCTTACGCCAAGGGCCATCCCCATCCCGAGAACAAGGAGATCACGGTCTGGCAGGCGTTCGAGGCGGAGCGGCCGAGCCTCGTGCCCTATGTCGGCGCCTTCGACGGTTTCCACGCCGTGCCGGTCTCGGTGTCCAAGACGTGCCTGATCCGCTTCGACAACAACCGTTACTCGGTGATGGCGAGCGCCGTCGGCCGCCCCGTCGAAGTGCGGGCCTATGCGGAGCGGATCGAGTTGCGCCAGGGCGGCCATGTCGTGGGCGAGCATGTTCGCAGGTTCGGCCGCAACGAGACCGTATTCGAGCCCTGGCATTATGTGCCGGTGCTGGCCCGCAAGCCCGGCGCCCTGCGTAACGGGGCGCCGTTCAGGATTGGTGCTGCCGCCCGCCTTCGAGCGCGTCCGGCGCAAGCTCGCCGGCGCCGACGATGGCGATCGCCAGATGGTGGGCCTGCTGACGGCCGCCATGGACGACGGGCTGGAGGCCGTCGAGGCTGCCTGCCTGGAGGCGCTCGAAGCCGGCGTCCACTCGGCCGACATCATCCTCAACATCCTGGCCCGACGCCGCGAACCCGCGCGCGTCATCACCATCGATACCCCTGACGCGCTGCGCCTGCAGCACGAGCCCGTCGCCGACTGCGCGCGCTATGACACTCTGAGGAGCATCATGTGATGGAACGTTCCGAAATCCTGGCCACGATGGTGGACCTGAAGCTTTACGGCATGAAGGCCGGCTACGACGAGATCATCACCACGGCGTTGAAGCGCCAGCACGAGCCGCAACGCATCGTCGGTGATCTGCTGCAGGCCGAGATCGCCGAGAAACAGGCGCGCTCGATCAAGTATCAGATCACCATCTCCAAGCTGCCTTTAGCCAAGGACATCGAGGATTTCCGGTTCGAAGGCACGCTCATCAACGAGATGCTGGTGCGCGATCTCGCCGGCGGCGAGTTCCTTGCTCACCAGCGCAACGCTGTCCTGGTGGGCGGCACCGGGACCGGCAAGACTCACCTCGCCATCGGGATCGCCCGAGCCTGCATCCGCAACGGCGCCCGTGGCCGCTATTTCAACGTCGTCGACCTCGTGAACCGGCTCGAAGCCGAAGGCCGCGCCGGCCGCCACGGCCGCATGGCCGACTACCTGTCGCGCATGGACTTCATCGTGCTCGACGAACTCGGCTATCTGCCCTTTGCCCAGTCTGGCGGGCAACTCCTCTTCCATCTCATCAGCCGCCTCTACGAGCAGACCTCCGTCATCGTGACGACCAACCTGGCCTTCGGTGAATGGCCGAACGTGTTCGGCGATGCCAAGATGACGACCGCACTGCTGGACCGGCTCACCCACCATTGCGAGATCGTCGAGACCGGCAACGAGAGTTGGCGCTTCAAAAACCGCGCCTCGGCCTGAGCATCACGCCACCGCAGCCGCCCGGCTGCGCAACCCTGACCCGCTTCGCCGGGCGGCCGCTACCGCCTCAGATTGCAGCAAGGGGGTCAACATTGGACGCCGATAGGGGGTCAAATTTCAACGCCGATTGACAGCCAGCACGCCGTATTGCGTCAGCGACAGGGGCAGCACCGGCACCAGCAGCGGCAGGAGCAGCACGACGACGACGCCCAGCACCGCCGTGAAGGCGATCGAGGAGGCGACGTCGTCGCCGTCCGCGCCGATCACCGGCGCGACCGCCGCGATGGCGGAGTTGCCGCAAATAGAGTTGCCGCATGCCACCAGCACCGCCATGCGCTTGGGCATCCCGAGCAGCCGGCACAGCCCGTAGCTCGACGCAATGGCGAGCGCGACCACGAGCGCGATGCCGCCGATGAGCGCCGGGCCGAGCGCCAGCACGGTGGCGGCGCTGACCGAGGCGCCGAGCAGCACCACGGCGACCTCCAGCAACACCTTGGCCGAGAAGGCGATGCCGGGCGCCCATCGCGAGCCCGGCGTCCAGGCCGACCGGACGGCGACGCCGAGCAGGATCGCCAGCACCAGGGCTTCGAGGTAGGGCTCGCCGACGAACCGCGTCTCGACGCCCTGCAGCGCCTAGGCCACGAGCGTGACCGCGACGCAGAGCGCGAGGCCCGGCAGCAGGCGGAGCGGACCGGCCGCGTCCAAGGGAGGGTCGATCAACGGCCGGGCTTCAGTTGCGCAAGGTACTCGACCACCGCCGCGGCGTCCTCGGGCGACACCGGCGCCTTGTAAACCTTCACCATCTTGTTGACCTCGCCCTGCCACTCGGCGCGGCTGAGCTCCGGTTGGGTCAGGACCATGCCGGCCGAATGGCAGGACAGGCAGTTGCCGTTGATTGCGTCCGCGTGCGGGCCGGCCGGGTACTCGCGGTCGTTGGTCGGCAGGGTGAAGGACACGCTGGTCAGCGTCACGCCGTCGGCCGAAGCTGTCTTGGGCGCCGCGGCTTCGGCCGCCGCAGCCGCAGCGGCGGCACGCGTTTCGGCCGCCTGCTGCCGGCCGCGGCTCTCGGGCGAACCGACGATCGCGAGGGTGATGCCGGCCGCGACCACGAGGCCGAACGCGACGGTTCCGAGCGAGATCTGCATGGTCGCCTCCTTCAGGCCACGGCGAGGTCGAGCGCCTCGACCCCGTTGCGCATGAAACCGTTCGGGTTCCAGGGCTGCTGCATCGGCTGCACGACGCCGTCCGCGTTGGTGCAGCGCACCAGGGCGGCGAGCCTTCCCCCCGCCGCCGGCGCGGATGCGGCGTCGAAGGTCCAGCGGCGGAACGAGTAGGTGCCCTCGTCGGGGCCGAGCTTCGCCGCCGCCCAGGTGGCGCCGCCGTCGGTCGACAGGTCGACGGCCTTGACGCCCCGGTCGCCGCCGAGCGCGATGCCGCGCAGGGGCACCAGCGCGCCGGCCTCGACCTTGGCGCCGCTGGCGAGTCCGGTGAACCAGCTTCGCGGCACCATGCGGTTGATCGGCACCGTCTTGAAGCCGGTCTCGCCGGGCTTGACGCTGGCGTGGGGCGTGTCCGGGATGCGGTAGGCCGTCTTCATCCAGAAGCTCTCGTCCGGCGCGTCCAGCACCTCGATGTCGGTGACCATCTTGACCCAGTAGGTCGAGTACCAGCCCGGCACGATGAGGCGCAGCGGGAAGCCGTTGAGCAGCGGCAGTTGCTCGCCGTTCATCTGGTAGGCGATCATCACCTCGCCGTCGCGGGCGTGGTCGACCGAGAGGCTCTTCATGAAGTCGGGTGCGTCCGGCACAACGGGCTCGTCCAGCCCGTTGAAGCGCACCGCCACCGAGCCCGCCTTCACGCCGGCGCGGTCGAGCACGTCCCTGAGTCGCACGCCCACCCATTTGGCGTTGCCCATGGAGCCGTGGGACCACTGCGCGCCGGCCACGCGGGGCTCGAACAGGCCGCGCGAGTTGCCAGAACACTGGTTGACGGCGGCGAGCTCCACGCGCGGCATGGCCAGCACGTCGGCCAGTGTGAGGCTCAGCGCGCGCTGCACGTTCCCTCGCACGGCGAGACGAAACTTGGCGGCATCGACGCTTTCGGGGATCACGGCCCAGTGCCAGCGCACGAAGAAGCGTTCGTTGGGGGTGAACACGCCCTGGTCGAAGACGTCGAATGGCGTTTCCAGCAGCGGCGGGCGGGTGCGCTGGAGGATCATCTGCCCTTTCTGCGGGAAGGCGCCCGTCATCTGCCGGTCGCGCGGGTCGCTCGGCAGCGGCAGGCGCACGTCCGCCGCTCGGGCGCGGGCCGCCCCGAGCGCGAGGGCGCCGACCCCGAGCCCCTGCAGGACGCGGCGTCGCGTGGTCCCCGTCGCGATGTGGTCGCCCGACATGTCGATCCTCTCCCTCGTGTTTCTGTTCCCACGTTAGACCGCATCGACCGCGGTGACTCATCGTCCTTCTCGCGTGAAACGATCGATGGAGACGAACGATCGCGGCCCGTATCCCGGGCGCCCGCGGAGCGACAGTCGGGCGGCGCGACCCAGCGACGCCGCGACAGCCGTTCATTTGGGCGATTATATACCTTGCAAACCACGGCGATCCAGGGTAGGGTTTGGACATCGGAGCCAAGCCCATGTCCGCCCTGTCCGCCCCTCACTTCCACGACGAAGGCGCCGCCTTCGCAGAGGTCGAGCGCCTTCTCTGGCCCGAGGGTCCGGTGTGCCCTCACTGCGGCTCCCTGAGCGGCAAGCACTACGATCTCCGCAAAACTCGCGTCGGCCTTCGCAAGTGCTCCGACTGCCGCAAGCAGTTCACGGTCAAGGTCGGCACCGTCTTTGAGTGCGCCAAGATCCCGCTGCACCTCATGCTTCAGGCGGTCTATCTCCTGTGCGCCTCCAAGAAGGGTTGCAGCTCCCACCAGATCCACCGCACCCTCGGCATCACTTACAAGAGCGCGTGGTTCCTGACGCACCGCATCCGCGAGGCGCTGCGCTCCGGTGATCTGGCGCCGATGGGTGGTGAGGGCGCCGTGGTCGAGGTGGACGAGACGTTCATCGGCACCAAGGAAGGCGCCACCAAGCGCCGAGGCTACGCCCACAAGCGTGCGATCCTGTCCCTGGTGGAGCGCGGCGGCATGGTTCGGTCTTTCCATGTGGACGGCACCGCGGCGGCGCAGCTCGTGCCGATCCTCCGCGCGAACATCGCCAAGGAGACAGCGATCATGACCGACGAGGCCGGCCAGTACGGCAAACTCGGCGATCACTTCGCCTCCCACGACTTCACAGTCCACAGCGCCAAGGAGTACGTCCGCGGCGAGGTCCACACGAACACCGTCGAGGGCTACTACAGCATCTTCAAGCGCGGCATGAAGGGTGTCTATCAGCACTGCGCCGAGAAGCACCTGCACCGCTACGTTGCCGAATTCGATTTCCGGTACAATCACCGGATCGCGCTTGGCTGCGGCGATGCCGAGCGCACCGAAGCGGCCTTGAAGGGCATCGTCGGCAAGCGGTTGACCTATCATGGGCTTGATCGGCAAGCCTAGACGCACTTGACGTTGTAGGGCACGTTCTCAGCGTGCCTACGCTGACTGATTCGGAATTCGCGCTTCTGGTGCCCGCCTTCTTGGCGGCTGACAAGACGGCTGTCGGTGCTATAGCTTGGAAGAATGGCTCTCATCCTGATTACAGCAGAGCAATTTTTCCTGTCATATGCACTCAGTACCCGACAATAAATAGCAAGGTCGTTCTTACTGCGCACTGCAACAGAAATCCTAGAAAATATGCTATGGTGCTCCTAATTGGAGACATACCAGTATTTCGACTAGACGTCGATCCTGCGCGAACGCACTTCAATCTCTCTAATATGACGAGAGTTGAAGGAACCCATTGGCAAATCTGGCCAGATATGGAGGCTCAACCGGAAAGTGCAAGTCGGAGCCATCGGCAGTGGCTCGATGAGTTCTTGCGGCGCTCGAAAATATGGTATCGTGGCGTGTACGTCACGCCGCCCTACCAGGACCCTCAGCTACCACTCCTATGAGCAACACGCTACCGCCCATCGACCCGCGAGAGATCGAAGCGGCTAGCCGCAGCCTGATTTGCGCCCGTACAACAAATCTTGGCGTTGAGGTGCAGATGCCCCTCATCTATCCGTCCGGCAACGGTGTGACGGTTGTCGTAGTCGATGAAGGCGACACTTGCTTGATCCACGACGCCGGCTTTGGCGCAATGGAGATCGAATTAGCAGGGATAGGTGTCAGTGAGAAGATGCGTGTTCAACTCGCGCGACGTGCAATGATCTTCGGCTGTGAGTTCACCCAGAATCGTATGTGGCTCCGGTGCTCCAAAGCCAAGGCTGCCATCGGCGTTGTCATGGTAGCGAACGCATCCAAGCTTGTTGGCGATCAATCAGCCGACCAGAAAACTATCGTTACGACAGACTTCAAGAAGGAAGTCGCCCACTTGATGCGGGTAACTCTCGGCGAGGACCGTGTCAGAGTAGATGATGGTGTGCTCGGAGACAGCGGAATCGAATATAAAATGAAGATTGTTCTGCTTAACGAGCATAAGACTGCACCGCAGGCGTTTGTAGAAACTGTTTCTGAGCAGAAAGCTGTAAACGCGCCATTCCGTGCATTTTATGATATTCAGAAGAATGAAAATCTTCGGGATGTTCGTCGCCTGTCAGTGTATGACGATCGCCATCAATGGCGATCTGGAGACATCATACTTTTACAGGATGTAAGTGCGATTATACCGTTTACCACAGCGCAAGCGCATTTAGACAGGGTGCTCAATTGAAGAAGCCGAGAGAGGATGCCGCAGCTCAATCCGCCCGCTTCATCGAAGCCGCCCGCGAACTCGGCTGTGACGAGTCCCCGGACGCCTTTGAGGCTGCGGTGAAGAAAGTCGGCTCAGCTCCCGTAGTGCGAAATTCACCAATCAAATCCAAGAACCAGAGGAAGAAAGAATAAGAAAACTATTGATAACGTTGTTTTATGAACGATGCAGCCTTGTCAATTTCTGGAAACAATGCACTTTCAGTAATCCCGAGTGTCGCAAGTTCCTTACGAATGGGACCCTTTGCTAGTTCTGGAATTTTTATTGACTGAAATGAGATCTTATCCATAGTTACTGGCCTTCTCGGTGTATCTGATAATCCGAAAATCATGAAAGCGCCATTCTGGGCTATGATTCTACGATTGCTGAGCTTGGGTACAACGTACCAAAGTCGGTCAAGATCTTTGCCGTTAATGATCCCCCTGAAAGCTGATTTTTCCTCTCGAATAAACTGAAGCAGCCGGTCTGCAGCAGGGTTGGTTGTACCGTTGTTGAAGTCTGAAATTGATAAATTTTTGTTTGAAAATAGCTCATCCTTTTCCTCGCTCGTCAAATTACACAGATTTGCTACGCAGCTAATTGTGTCGCTGTCATAGTACTTCCTTCTGCTGTTAGGGACTTCAATGTAATAAACGCGACCATCTTTTGCTTTCTTGTCTTTTCCTAAAAATTCCTCAGAAGCATTAAAGAGTGCGACCAATGGATTGCCGGTCACATCCATCAATCTCGTCGGAAGTCCATAATGCTGCATTCGCACAAGTCGGTCGAACATCGTTTTATCGCTGTCAAACTCATGAGGATGCACTGATACTAGATCGCGCGTAGCATCTCGCTCGTGTCTAAGAAGATTGGTATATTGAGGTCTCATTATGGTGGGCAAACGCTGCCATTCGATCTTGGCCTCACCTCGAAAAGTGAAGAAGCTATTATCACTTGCAGAGATGGTTTTAATCACGTCAATAAACGCAGAGGTCGAATCTGCTGTATGTGTAATTGCTGAAGGGGCTGTGACCATGGAAGTCCCACTCGTTAAACCCAAAGCGCACCATCACGCGAAGGGAAGCAATGGCATGCTACCTCAAATCGCGTGGTTCGCAAGGTATATAATCGCCTTCATTTGAGGGGTGAGGGGTGACCAGAGAGGCTCGAAGCCAGCCTCTGACAGATCGAATTTGTAGATCGTTTCATTCGATATCCCGCGTTGGATCGAACGGTTCGGCCGGCCGACATTGCCGTCATCGAGACAGCGAGGATGTCATGTCGGACCAGCCCCTCATCCCGCAGCGGATCGCTGCCCACCCCGTGCCGCTGGCCGGCCTCGGCCGCGGCGCCCTCCGCGTGCTGCCAGGCCTGGCGCTCTGCGGCGGCGTCACGGCCGCGGCCTATGGGTTCGAAGCCGGCGAGGCCCACCTGTTCGGCCGCGCCTGGCTCGAGGCCCTTGTGCTCGCCATCCTGGTCGGCACCGCCGTCCGCACCGTCTGGACGCCCGGCACGCGGTTCCGCCCCGGCATCACCTTCGGCGCCAAGCAGATGCTGGAGGTGGCCGTCGCGCTGCTCGGCGTGTCCATCTCGTTCCGCACCCTCGCCGATGTCGGCCCGGGCCTGCTGTTCGGGATCGCCGGCGTCGTGGTCCTGGCCATCCCCACCAGCTTCGGCATCTGCCGTCTGCTCGGCCTGCCCAAGCGCATGGCCGTGCTGGTGGCCTGCGGCAACTCCATCTGCGGCAACTCCGCCATCGCGGCGGTGGCGCCCACCATCGGCGCCGACGGCGACGACGTGGCGGCCTCCATCGCCTTCACGGCCGTGCTGGGCGTGCTGGTCGTGCTCGGCCTGCCCTTCTTCGGCGCCGCCCTCGGCCTGAGCCAGCTCCGCTTCGGCGCGCTGGCCGGCCTCACCGTCTACGCCGTGCCGCAGGTGCTGGCTGCCGCCGCCCCCGTGGGCCCCGCCGCGGTGCAGATCGGCACGCTCGTCAAGCTGGTGCGCGTGCTGATGCTCGGGCCGGTGGTCCTCGTCCTGTCCATGCTGGCGAGCCGCCTGCGCGACGAGACGGACGAGCCCGCCCCGAACGTCACGGCCGGCGACCGCCCGAAGCCCGGCCACGTCCCGGTCCACCGCATGGTGCCGCCCTTCATCCTGGCCTTCCTCGCCTTCGCCACGCTGCGCTCGGCCGGCCTCGTGCCCGCCGCCGCCCTCGCCCCCACGGCCACCGTCGCCGAGGTGCTCACCATTCTGTCCATGGCGGCGCTCGGCCTCGGCGTCGACGTCCGGGTGGTGGCCAGGGCCGGCCTGCGCGTCACCGGCGCCGTGACGCTGTCCCTCGCCGCCCTCGGCGCGCTGAGCCTCGGGCTGATCCGCGTCCTCGGCCTCGCCTGAGCCGCGACGACGAATAGGGCGCGAGCGGCCCGGGGAGCCACCGCACCTTCGAACTCACCCCCGGAGACGAACCATGAAGATCTCGCACATCGCCCTGCTGCCCGCCGCACTCGCGGCCCTGGCCACCCCGGCGCTGGCCGGCCCGGCCGCCGAGATGGCGCAGGCCCACATCGCCGCCATCGCCAAGGGCGACGTCGCCGCCATCACGGCCTCCACGGCGCCGAACGCGGCGCTGCACTGGGTCGGCGGCCCGCTCGACGGCACCTATGCGGGCGCCGACACGCAGTAGGGCATCTGGACCAAGTTCACGATGGCGCAGGGCGAGCAGAAAGCGACCGTGTCGGACCTCGCCGAGGCCGCCAACCCGAAGGGCGCGACCGTCACGGCCAATGTGGTCTTCGCCGGCAAGAACACCGTCAAGGTCCGCTACGTGATGCTCTATACGGACGGCAAGCTGTCCGACGAGATCTGGCAGGTCGACCCCAACGGCAAGTCCTGAGAACCAGGGAGGGCCGCAACCGCGGTCCTCCCCATCGATTGCGGATACAGACATGAGGAGGACGCCGTGCTCAACCCGTTCCGCAAACATCCCGAACTGATCGTCCACGGCGCCCACCCGCTCAACGCCGAGCCGCCGCTGGCGAAGCTGCGCGGCAGCTACCTGACTCCGCGAGACCTGCTCTACGTCCGCTCGCACGGCGACCTTCCCGAGCTCGACGGCGCGACCCACCGCGTCGCGGTCGAGGGCCGGGTGTCACGTCCGCTGTCGCTGTCGCTCGCCGACGTGCGAGCCCTGCCGTCCCGCACCGTGCGGGCCGTGATGCAATGCGCCGGCAATCGCCGCGCCGACATGCGCGCCGTGCGCCCCGTCAAGGGCGACCCCTGGGCGGCGGGTGCCATCGGCTGCGCCGACTGGACCGGCGCGCCGCTGGCCGCCGTGCTGGAGGCCGCGGGTGCCGAGACCGGCGAGGCGTTGCACGTCGCCTTCACGGGCGCCGACACCTGCCAGCCGAGCGACGGCGGCGCGCATTTCGGCGTGTCGATCCCCATGGCGAAGGCGCTCGACCCCGACACGCTCGTGGCCTTCGCCATGAACGGCGAGCCGCTCGCCACCGAGCACGGCTTCCCGCTGCGCATCGTGGCGCCGGGCTGGGCGGGGGTGCGCAGCCCGAAGTGGCTCAGTGCCGTCACGGTGCAGGACCGGCCCTCCGACGCTC
Source organism: Lichenibacterium dinghuense (assembly GCF_021730615.1). Classification (NCBI taxonomy): domain Bacteria; kingdom Pseudomonadati; phylum Pseudomonadota; class Alphaproteobacteria; order Hyphomicrobiales; family Lichenihabitantaceae; genus Lichenibacterium; species Lichenibacterium dinghuense. Next base: position 4,995,612 of record NZ_JAJLMN010000001.1, on the reverse strand, counting down.
ACCAGCAGGCCGGCGACTACAAGCTGTTCCCGCCCGACATGCGGCCCGACACGGAAGACCTGACGCGCGGCATCACCATCGAGGCCATGCCGCTCAACAGCGCCATCACGGAACCCGCGGCGGGCGCCGAGATGAAGGCGGGGCGCGTGGCGGTCAACGGCTACGCGGTCGCGACCGACCGCCATATCGTCCGCGTCGACCTGTCGGGCGACGGCGGACGCACGTGGGTGCAGGCGAGGATCGAGGACCAGGGGACCTCGCGCTGGGGTTGGACCCTCTGGCACGGCACGCTGGACCTGCCCCCCGGCGAGCACGAGATCTGCGTCCGCGCCTGGGACGCGGCCGGCCAGACCCAGCCGGCCTTGCCCGATGACACCTGGAACTTCAAGGGCTACCTCAGCGCCGCCTGGCATCGCGTCCGCGTGACGGCAGCGTGAGCGCCACACCCCAGCCCAACGCCTCGGGCGACGACGGGCTCGGCTGGCGATTCTGGTGCTCGGTGCCCGTCACTGGGGACGCTACGGGCTTCGCCGCCGGCCCGCTAGTGGCGCTGCACTGGGGATCTGACGGTTGGGTCCTGTGCCATTGCAGGAGCTGGCAGGGTATCGGACTCGACGACGAGGCAGATGGATCGGGCAGCGCCGGGCGTGCGGCTGATGAAGCTCCATCGTTCAAAGGCGAGGACCATCTGATGGACAAAGGGCGGCGTCACGCGGAAGGGGCGTTGTAGATCGGCTTCGACCGGTGGTCGGCCGAGCACGATCGCGTAGGCTTGGATGAAGGCCGGATCCTCTCCCTGCTTGTCGGACAAAGCGGGGCGGATGGCGGTTTCGTTCTGATGTGGGATCCGCTGGATCACCTTGGATCTCGTCATGAGCGGAGGACTCCGGTCTGATCCAGTGGGTCACGTATAAAACCGTCATCGGAGCCTGTGTGAACCGCCGGGAGGCGAACTTTCATCCGGCGCCAAAGATTGCCCGCTCGGAGCGAAGTCGACGGGTGGACCTCGACGCCCCGGGTGCCGTTGCTCTCGGCGAGGCGTCTCCGATGGAGACGCGGAGTGAACCTATTCGGGATCGATTGGGTCGGGGTCAACGCGGAGAATGGGCGAAAGCTCCTCCTTTCGCTCGTGTTCATCGCCGTCGTGGTGGCGCTCCGGATCGGGCTCAGGGCGCTGATCGGCCGCGTCGCCGGGAAGTCCTTCGCCACGACCCAGCTCCGCTTCTGGTCGCGCCAGGGCATCAGCCTGCTCGCCGCAGTTGTTCTGGTGCTGGGCCTGCTGTCGATCTGGTTCAACGACCCGACGCGCCTCGCCACGGCTTTCGGCCTCGTGTCGGCCGGCGTCGCCTTCGCGCTGCAGCAGGTCATCACGTCGCTGGCCGGCTATCTCGTCATTCTGCGCGGCAACACCTTCACGGTCGGCGACCGCATCTCGATGGGCGGCGTGCGCGGCGACGTGATGCGGCTCGGCTTTATCCAGACCACCATCATGGAGATGGGCCAACCCCCCTCCGTGCAGGGCTCCGATCCTGCCATGTGGGTCAAGAGCCGCCAGTTCACGGGCCGCATCGTCACGGTGTCGAACAGCCAGATCTTTTCCGAGCCGGTCTACAACTATTCCCGCGACTTCCCCTTCATTTGGGAGGAGATGGTGATCCCCATCACCTACCAAGCGGACCGTGCCTACGTCGAACGCACGCTGATCGAGGCGGCACGCCTCCACGCGACCGACCCCGACACGATGGCGATCGGCGCGAAGGAGCACCTCCAGCGCACCTTCGGGGTTGAGCCGATCGATCTACAACCCCGCGTCTACTGGCGCATCACCGACAACTGGATGGAACTGACGGTTCGGTTCATCGTCGGCACGCATCAGATCCGTGGCGCCAAGGACGCAATGACGCGCCATATCATCGGCAAGCTCGACGAGGCGGGGATCGGCATCGCCTCGGCGACCTACGACATCGTGGGGATGCCCAAGCTCCGCATCGAGCGCGGCATGCGCGTCCGCGGCTCTGAGTGTCCGTCCGATAAGGGCACGTGGGGTTGAGTGGCCGGGGCTGAGATGATTCCAGGAGGGTGCTGAAACCTGATCTGGAACCGCCATGTGGACCCCGGCCACCCGCGAGCAGCATAGCCGCTCCGAACTCCGCTACTCAACCGATCTGACCGACGCCGAATGGGCCGTCATCGAACCGCTGTTGCCGCCCGGCAACCCGCTCGGACGGCCCCGGCTGTGGTCGTTGCGGGAGATTGTGAACGGCATTTTCTATGTGCTGCGGGGCGGCGTTCCCTGGCGCCTGTTGCCGAAGGACCTGCCCCCGAAGAGCACGGTGTACGGCTACTTCAGCGCGTGGCGCGATGAGGGCCTGTTCGCCGGCATCAACCACCATCTCGTCATGCTGGATCGCGAGCGGGCCGGGCGAGAGGCTTCGCCCACCGCGGCCGTGCTCGACAGCCAGAGCGTGAAGACCACGGAGAGCGGCGGTCCGCGGGGCTACGACGCGGGCAAGAAGGTGAAGGGTCGCAAGCGCCAGGCCCTGGTCGACACGGACGGCCGCGCCCTGGTGCTCGACCCGCAGCCGGCCGACGTGCAGGACCGCGACGGGGCCGTGCCGGTGCTCAAGCAGTCACGCCGTTCATATCCTTTCATCGCCAAGGCCTTCGCCGACGCGGGCTACGCCGGCGACAAGCCGGACAGCGCCACGCTCATCGCCGTCGAGATCGTCCGCAAACCACCCGGGCAGGTCGGCTTCGTGGTTCACCCCCGGCGATGGGTGGTTGAGCGCTTCTTCGCCTGGATCAGCCGCAATCGACGCCTCTGGAAGGATCCGGAGGCCACAATCGCATCCGCAAAGGCCTTCCTCTACGCTGCGTCCGTCATGATGCTGCTACGTCGCATAGGTTGCGCAGCCTGACTTCCCGGACGGACTCTGAGGCGCGGGACGCCTTCGATACCGCGGGCCCATCGTCGTGATCGGCCGTTTCCGGGCGTGGATCGCCGACTTCGGCAGCAACACGCGCGTCCGCGCCTGGATCGAGGACCTCGGCGACCAGTTCTGGTTGCGGCCGGCGCTGGTCGTGGCTTTGTGCGTCGGTTTGGCGCTCCTCGCCACTTGGTACGATCACGACACGGCTGGCTCAGATCCGTCGTCGGGCTCCTGGGGCTACTCGGGCGGCGGCGAGGGAGCGCGCAGCCTGTTGTCGGCCGTGGCGTCGTCGAGCATCGGCGTCGCGGGCACGATCTTCTCCATCACCATCGCGGCCCTATCCCTCGCATCGGGGCAGATGGGGCCGCGCCTGCTGCGCAACTTCGTGCGCGACGTGCGAAACCAGGTCGCCCTCGGCATCTTCCTCGGCACCTTCGCCTATGCCCTGACCGTGCTGCGCACGGTGCGCACAGTTGATGAGGGCAAGTTCGTGCCCCATGTCGGGGTGACTGGCGCCATGGCGCTGGCGCTGGTCTGCATCGGCACGCTGGTCTGGTACGTCCACCACATCGCGACATCCATCAACGTCGAGATGGTGGTGGACGTCGTCCACCAGGACCTCGTCGAGGCCATCGCGGGCAAGACGCTCGACGCCGCCGACCTCATGCCACCCGCCGTGCCTTTGGCCGGTGAGGCTGTGACGGTGTCGGGCAGCGGCTTCCTGCAGGCCGTAGACAGCGAGATCCTGGCCGACTGGGCTCACCAGCACGGGGTGACGATCGTCCTGCGGGTGCGCCCCGGCGCCTTCGTTCCGCTCGGCGCACCGATCGCGACCGTGTCGGCGGCGGTCGACGACGCGCGCGACATCTTCGACAAGGCGATGACCTTCGGCCGACGGCAGGCCGCCTTGCAGGACCTCGAATATCCGGTGCGGCAGCTCAACGAGATCGCCGTACGGGCGCTGTCGCCGGGCATCAACGATCCGTTCACGGCGGGGAGCGTGGTCGACCGTTTCGGGGACGCCCTGTGCCGCATCGCGCCCCGCCACCTGCCGCGGGGCGCCGTGGACCGCGACGGCCGCGTCGTGCTGACGCTTGACGTGGTGAGCTACGACGGGCTCTGCGACGGCATGTTCCACACGGTCCGACAGAACGGCTCAGGCTCGGCCTACGTGCTGATCCGGCTCCTGGAAGTGCTCTGCCGCGTCGCTGAGGTCGAGCGCCTCATCGACCGGCGCGCCACCCTACGGCGCCACGCCGACCTCGCGATGGCGGTAGCCCGTCAGGGGGTGAGCGATCCCGCGGGCCTCGCCGATTGCGAGGCGCAGTTCCGGGCCTTCGCGGACGTGCTCCAGTCGTGACGGCCCGTCCTTCGGCCCGCCTTCGGTCCGGAACGGGGTGAGGCTCCGATGTCCATCCTCGATCTGTCTGCGATCCTCCTCACCCTGTCGGCCGTGTTCGGCTGGCTGAACCGCAAGGTCGATCTCCTGCCTCATGCCATCGGTCTCCTGCTGATGGGGGTCGCGGCCTCGCTGGTGCTCGTCGCTGTCGACGCCGTCGTGCCCGGCCACCGCGCGTCCGGGGCGCTGGGCCGGGTCCTGCACCAGATCGACTTCAGCGCCGTGGTGATGGACGGCATGCTGGCCTTCCTGATCTTCGCCGGCGCCCTCCACGTCGACGTCGGCAAGCTGCGGAGCCACGCCGTCCCGGTCGTCGTGCTGGCGATCGTCGGAACCGCGATCTCGACGGCCATCGTCGGTTGCGGCTTCTGGGTGATCGCCCGTCAACTCGACCACCCGCTCCCGCTGGTCTGGGCGCTGGTGTTCGGGGCGCTGATCAGCCCCACAGATCCCGTGGCCGTGATGAGCACGCTGAAGACGGTGAGCATCCCCGCGAAGCTGGAAGTGCAGCTCCAGGGCGAGTCGCTGTTCAACGACGGCGTCAGCATCGTGATCTTCACCGTGCTGTTGCGCTACGCCACCGGCGCGCCCGCGGCCGAGACGACGCCAACGGCCATCGCGGAGCTGCTGCTGCTCGAAGCCGGCGGCGGCCTGTTGCTCGGGACGGCGGCCGGCTATGTGGCCTACCGCGCCATGCGGGCCATCGACGATTATCCCGTCGAGGTCCTGATCACGCTGGCGCTGGTCACGGCCACCTACGCGGTGGCCGAGGCGATCCACGTCAGCGGCCCCCTGGCGATGGTCGCGGCGGGGCTGCTCATCGGCGACCGGGGCCTGCGCTTGGCGATGAGCGACACCACGAAGAGATACGTCCTCGCGCTGTGGACGCTCATCGACGAGGTGCTGAATTCCGTGCTGTTCCTGCTGATCGGCCTGGAGGTTCTGCTCGTCGCCTTCGACCGCGGCGACGTCGCCCTGGCCCTGTTGGCCGTGCCGCTCGTGATCGCGGCGCGCGGCCTGGCGCTGGCCGTCCCCGTCGCGGTGTTCGCGCGGAGCGGGCACTTCTCGGCCCGCAATATGCCGTTCCTGACCTGGGCTGGCGTCCGGGGCGGGATCTCGGTCGCCCTGGCCCTGGCGGTCCCGGACGGCCCGTCGAAGTCCATCATCCTGGTCGCAACCTACGCCGTGGTCCTGTTCAGCATCGCCGTGCAGGGATCCACCCTGGGATGGCTGGCGCGCCGCACCGTGGGGACGTGAGGGCGCGGGGCCGGGGCGGCGATGGTGTCGTCCGAAGGCGAAGCGCAACGATCGCGGCCATCCGGGCTGCGACGTCGCCCGCGTTGACCCCGGCCATCCGAAGTGCCTCATATCGCGAGGACCGTCGGGGTTCGTGGACGTGGGTTTCGGTGCCGTCACCGAGGACGGACGAGGCTCGCTCATGGACGGCTCGGTTACGTCGACGCCTGCGGTCACGACACATCCCGCCCGGGCGGCGCTTCTTCTCGGGGCGCTGGGCGTCGTCTTCGGCGACATCGGGACCAGCCCCATCTACGCGTTCCGCGAGTCGCTGAAGGCCGCCGGGGACGCTTCCACCGAGGCTACCGTGCTCGGCGTCCTGTCGATGATATTCTGGGCCATCTTCCTGATCGTCGCCGTGAAGTACGTCGTCTTCGTCATGCGGGCCGACAACGGGGGCGAGGGCGGGACGATGTCGCTGCTCTCGCTCGCCCTGCCTGTGGCAGGTCGGCTACAGGCCGTCCTGCTCGTCGTCGGCTTGGCGGGGGCTTCTCTCTTCTTCGGCGACGCCATGATCACGCCGGCCATCTCGGTGCTGAGCGCGGTCGAGGGGCTGGAGATCGTCCTCCCCTCGGTCACGCCCTACGTCGTCCCGATCGCGGCGGCGATCCTCGTCGCGCTGTTTGCGATCCAGAGGCGAGGCAGCGGTGCGGTCGGCTTCCTGTTCGGCCCGGTGATGGCGGCGTGGTTCGCCGTGCTCGCCTTCTCCGGGCTGTTCCACCTGCTGCGCCATCCGACGGTGCTGTGGGCCCTCGATCCCCGCTACGCCGTGGCCTACGTCGGCCACGCGGGCGGCGCCACCTCGTTCCTGGTCCTCGGGTCGGTGTTCCTGGCCCTCACCGGCGGAGAGGCCCTCTACGCCGACATGGGGCATTTCGGCAGGGCCCCCATCCGCGTCGACTGGTTCGCCCTGGTCATGCCCGCTTTGGTCCTGAACTATCTCGGCCAGGGCGCCTCAGTCCTGGCCGACCCCGCCGCTGCGGCGAACCCGTTCTTCCTGCTGTTCCCGGGATGGCTCCTGATCCCGGCGCTCCTTCTCACGACCGCCGCGACCATCATCGCCAGTCAGGCCGTGCTGTCCGGCGCCTTCGCCCTCGTGCAGCAGGCGATCCAGCTCGGCGCCGTGCCGCGCCTCGAAGTGCGGCAGACGTCGGACGAGTCTGCCGGTCAGGTCTACGTGCCACAGATCAACTGGCTGCTCGCCGTCGTGGTCCTGGGTCTGGTGTTCGGCTTCCGGTCCTCCGACGCCCTCGCCAACGCCTATGGCATCGCGGTGGCGGGCGACATGCTGGCCACGACGCTCCTGGTGACCACGGTGGCCATCGGGCTGTGGCGCTGGCCCGCACCGCTCGTCTATCCGGTCGCTGGCGCCGTCCTGCTGCTCGATGTGTCCTTCGTGTCGGCGAACGTGCACAAGATACCGGCCGGGGGCTGGTTTCCCATCCTGGTCGGAACGGCGACGCTCACGGTGATGCTGGTGTGGCGAAAGGGACGGCAGGCCGTCTTGGCCCAACGCGACAAGGACGCCGCCCGGCTTCCCGCCTTCATCGCTAGCCTGGGACGGCCGGATGCACCCCTGCGGATGCGGGGGACGGCCGTCTACTTGACCAAGCAGTCCGAGATCGTGCCGGCCGCGCTCGCCCTCAACGTTAGGCACAACGGCGTCGTCCATCGGCAGGTCGTCCTGCTCAAGGTCGTGACGGAGCGTGTGCCGAGGGTGCCGGACGACGGCCGCGTCGCCGTCGAGCCGAGGACGGCCGGGTTCTCGGTGGTCACGCTGACCTTCGGCTTCGCGGAGAAGCCCGACGTCATGTCGGCCCTGAGATCCCATCGAGAGGAGGTCGGCTTCGACCCGGATGAGGCCTCGTTCTTCATCGGCCGGGAGACGCCCGTCCCCTCGGTGCGCCCGGACCTGTCACCGTGGCAGGAGGCCCTGTTCGGGTTCCTGACGCACAACTCGGCGACCGCCTCGGATTACTTCCTCATCCCTGCGCCCCGCGTCGTCGAGATGGGCACGCGCATCGAGCTTTGACACTGAGCATGGGCGTTTCCACCGCGACGTGAACACCAAAGGGGGCATGGTGGCACATAGACACCAGCGCGTGGCCACCCCCTTCCCCCATTCATCCAGCACGCGAGAAGCCCTGCAGCGGTGCGTGCACGACGGACCGAATGAAAACGCTACGTTTTAACAAAATTGAACGCACTTCCACCCGTTCACCCATTAAGTTCTCCGATGCCCGACGCGATGAGACAGGCATGACGGCGCATGGGAGGGCACAGTGTTCGAGTCCGGAGCCGCAACGCGGCGTATGAGCGGTGATCCGCATCGGGCACGTCCACCCCAGCCAGCAACCGAGAACGGCGACCGGTCCCGTCGTCTCCGAGCGGAGGGGCAACAGCGATGCCTGATTATGTCGTGAGATGCAGCCAAGCGGAGGACGGCAGTCTCGCCAGGCGCCCGACAGCCTTCGAGGCCATCGAGGTCCTTGAGCGGGCCGTGTCCCAGGGCTGGGAGGTCAAGGATATCATCCGTGGCAAGCGGGTCATCGACGAACTCAGCCTTCGCCACGATGCGTGGCAGGAACGGCCACGAGTCGGTCTCGTCGATGCGGCGCGACCGACCTGACCTCGCCGCCGAGGCATCGCTCCTCCGAGTCCCGTCACGGGTGGTCCCAAGCCATCCTGAACGGGACGAGGCGCCTGCGGTCCTCGTCCCACAGCACCAACGGCACGCACCTCAGGCTCTCCGTCAGGGTGATCCTGCCGACGTCGTTCAGTTCGGGGTGGTCGCGCACCACATCGGGAAGGCGATAGAACGGGATGCGGCTGCCCAGGTGGTGAACGTGGTGCAGCCCGATGTTGGCCGTCAGCCACCGCAGCACGCGCGGCAGGTCGTAGTGAGAGCTGCCGTGCAGAGCCGCCTCGGCGTGGCTCCAGTCCGGCCCCGCAGACCAGTTCGTCTCCTCGAACTGGTGCTGCACGTAGAACAGCCACACGCCGATGGTCGACGACAGCACTACGACCGGACCGTGGATCAGCAGAAGGGGCACGAGCCCGATCCACCAAGCCAGGCCGGCCATCACCAGGGCGGTGGCGAGATTGGTGCCCATGGTGCCGAGCCAGGGACGCCAACCGGCCCGCATGAGCCCGATGGGAAGCCGGTTCCGCAGGACAAACAGGTAGGTCGGGCCCAGGCCGAACATCACCGCGGGATGGCGGTACAGTCGGTAGCCGAGCCGCCCGAGCCGGGACGAGGTCCGGTACTCCTGAACGGTGAGCGTGGTGACGTCGCCGATCCCACGCTCGTCCAGGTTGCCGACCGTGGCGTGGTGGACGGCGTGGGTCCGCCTCCAATGGTCGTAGGGCGTCAGGGTCACCACGCCGATGACGCGGCCGACCCAGTCGTTGGCGACGCGTGCCCGGAAGCAGGCGTCGTGGCCGCAGTCGTGCTGGATCAGGAAGAGCCGCACCAGGAAGAACGCCGCAGGGACGGCGAGGACGAGGCACAGCCCGTAGCTCACCTGCAGGGCGAGCCACATCGCCGCCCACAGGGCGACGAGCGGCAGGGCGGTCACAGCGATCTCGAACAGGCTCCGGTGCGGGTCGTGCTGGCGGTAGCGGGCCAGGGCCCTGGCCCAACCCTTCGCGTCGACGGAACTGGTGACCTCGGATGGCATGCGCTTCTCCAATGCTTCAAACCGGAACCAAGGAGACCTGGAGGTCGACGGGGTCGTGCAGCGTGTTCGCCACGGGCGACCAGAGCACGGCGTAGTCGACCAGGGCCCGGAGCGACTCACTGGGCGCCTCGGCCGCGATCCGGACCTCGACCGCGATCGAACGGAAGCCGATGGGGCGCACCCTGCGATCGCCGGTGCCCCACAGGGCCGAGGGGTCCACGTCGCCCATGGAGCAGACTTCGAGGGCCCGCACGGGGATGCCCCGCGCCACTGCGTTGGCCTGGATGCTGACGGACAGGCAGGCGTTCAGCGCCGCGAGCAGCATCTCGGACGGATGGGGTTCCACGTCGTCGTCGAGCAGGGTCGGCGAGTCGAGGGAGGCGCTGCCGCCGACGATGGCCGGGAGGTCGCGGATGTGGTGCCTCTGGCCGAAACGTCCCGTCGCGACGGTGCGGCACTCAAGCCGGCGCGTGTAGACGGCGGAGGACGGATCTGAATTCTGGCTTGGACAAAGCTTAGGTGAGCCGTGCCGAGTACTCCGACCTTTCTCATTTGATGTGTTGGTCACGTGGGCGATCCCCTAATCGATGATATGGCCATGCAAACCTCAAGAATTTCGTTTGGGGGTGAGTTTCAAAGTGAAAATGGTTAGTGGGTCGCCAGAATTGGAGGGAGGCGAAGATGCTCGACTGGGATGACCTCCGCTTCTTCCTGGCCGTGGCCCGGCACCGCAACCTCACAGCGGCGGCGAAGGAGCTGCGCGTGTCGCAGTCCACCATGGGGCGCAGGCTGGCCTCGCTCGAAGGCGCCCTGGCCGTCCGGCTGCTGCACCGAACCCCGGAGGGCTATCGGCTCACCCTGGCGGGGGAGGGCGTCCTCGAACAGGCGGAACGGGTCGAGGCGGAGGCCCTCGCGGTCGTCCGCCGGGTCGGCGGGCAGGACGACAGGTTGGAGGGCACGGTGCGGATCGCCTGCACCGAGACGCTCGCGGCCCACGTCCTCGCGCCCTGCATCGTCGACCTCCAGCACAGCCACCCCGGCATCCGGATCGAGGTGGTGCCCCACCCCAGCCAGGTCAGCCTGGCCATGCGCGAGGCCGACATCGCGGTCCGCCTCACCCTCACGGATCGGAACGACCTCATCGTGCGGCGCGTGGGCCACATGGCGTTCGGGCTCTACGCGTCCTCGTCCTACGTGCAGCGGCAGGGCATCCCCGACCTCCCGTCCGGCTGCCCCGACCACCACCTGATGACGCTGCGGGACGACGTCGAGGGCGAGGACCAGGCACGCTGGGCCGAGAGCATGGCCCCCCGTGCCCGTCCGGGCCTGACGACCAGCAGCCACGAGGTCCTGATGGCGGCGGCCCGCAACGGCGGCGGGCTGGCCTGCCTCGCCCGGTTCCGGGCCGACGCGGATCCAGCACTGACCCCCGTCGCCACGCCCTGCCAGGCCCCGGCCTCCGACGTCTACCTGCTGTTCCACAAGGACAACCGCGACACGCCCCGGATCCGGGCGACATCGACGGTGGTCGGCGCGGCCATCCAGGCCGCCCTGCCGTTCTGAACGCCCCGCGATCCATCGACGCATAGCCGGTCGTCATATTTGGAGCGCACCAACTTCCAGGCGCGCCTGTTATTCGGCGAAAGAGAAAACAAACAACGCGTGCAGACAGACGAAGTTATCAATTGATTGAAATAGACTGGCTGTCGATGCGATGAGGGATCGATCCTCATCTTTTCGCAACATTCCTGACATCACCGAAGGACGACAGCAGTGGCCCAAGACACCACAGGGACCCGCACCACAGGGATCCCGCGTCAGCGCGCCGACCTCGACGAGGCGAACCTGACGCCGGTGAGCCCGGCAGACGACGCACGCACGATCCTCGTCAACGACGTGTCTTGGGGCGGAGTGCTGGCGGGCGTCGCTGCCGGGCTCGTGACCCAACTCATCCTGAACATGATCGGCATCGGCGTCGGGGCCTCAACTCTCAACCCCACCGGCGGCGACAACCCTTCGGCCAGCGGTTTCTCCATCGGCGCCGGCGTCTGGTGGGCGGTGTCGAGCATCCTGGCGGCCTTCGTCGGCGGCTACGTCGCGAGCCGCCTGTCCGGCCGCCCGAAGGCCTCCACCGGCGGCTGGCACGGCCTGACGTCCTGGGCCCTGACGACCCTGTTGGTCATCTACCTGCTCAGCACCGCGGTGGGCAGCCTCGTCGGCGGGGCGTTCAGCACCGTCAGCAGCGCGGTCGGCGGCCTCGGCCACTCAGTGGCGTCGGTGGCGGAGACGGCCGTCCCCGCGCTGACCCAGGCCAGCGACCCAGCGGCGGCCATCCAGCAGGCGCTGCAGAACCCCGCCGCCAACGATCCGGCCAACTTCAAGGAAGCCACGGCGTCGCTGGCGAAGGCCCTGGTGACGGGCGACGACGCCCAGATCAAGGACGCCCGGGAACGCGTCGTCCAGACCCTGGCGAAGTCGCAGAACATCCCGGTCGACGAGGCGCGCGCCCGCGTAGCCTCCTACGAGAAGCAGTACGACGTCAAGGTGGCGATGGCCAAGCAGAAGGCCGCGGATGCGGCCGACGTCGCCGCCAAGACCGTGTCCCGCGGCGCCCTGCTGGGCAGCCTGGCCCTGGTGCTCGGCGGCATCGCGGCCTGGTTCGGCGGCATGGCCGGCACGGTGGCTCCCACCGTCACGGCTAACCTCCTCCGCACGACCCGCACCGACCGCCCGACCAAGGCTGTGTGAGGCTCCTCCCACCGCCGCTCGGCGGAGGAGACCTTCGGGCACGCAGACAGATGCGAACCGTCGTCACACGACGCTTTGCCCCCACTTGAACCAAGGACAGCGCCATGAGCAAGCAGACCATCACCGCCCTCTACGACGACCGCAGCCAGGCCGACCAGGCCGCGACGATGCTGAGGCAGGCCGGCGTCCCGGCCGGCGACGTTACGGTCTCGCCGTCCAACGCCCGCGACGCCATGGAAGCCAGGGGCGACGCCCGGACGAGGGACGAGGAGAGCACCGGCTTCTGGTCGTCGTTGGAGAACTTCTTCGGCGGCACGCCGGACCACGACACCTATCGCGAGGGCATCCGCCGCGGCGGCACCCTGCTGACGGCCCACGTCGCGGACGAGCACGTCGACAAGGCCGTGGAGATCCTGGAGAGGCACGGCTCGGTCGACTTCGACGAGCGGGAAACCTCCTGGCGCAGCGAGGGCTGGACCGGCGCCGCGGCGGCGGGCCCCGGGATGGCGGGGGGCACCGCGACCGGGCTGGCGATGAGCGCGGGCGGCGCCAAGCCCGCGATGGCTCCCGCCCCGAGGTCCGCACCCCCGGCCAAGGCTGCCCGCGGCGGCGAGGACGTGATCCAGGTCGTCGAGGAGCGCCTGGATGTCGGCAAGCGCGCAGTGAGCCGGGGCAAGGTCCGCCTGCACAGCTACGTAGTCGAGAAGGACGTCTCCGAGGACGTGAGGCTGCGGAACGAGACCCTCACCGTCGACCGCCACGCCGTCGACCGCCCGGTCGCTGCGTTGGGCGCGGACGCGTTCAAGGAGCGTACGGTCGAGATGGTGGCGACGGGCGAGGAGGCCGTCGTCGGCAAGACGGCGCGGGTCGTCGAGGAGATCGGCATCCGCAAGGACGTGAAGGACCGCGTCGAGACCGTGAAGGACACCGTCCGCAGCACAAAGGTCGACGTCGAGGACGACCGGGGCACTGCGAGCGAGGCCGACCGCCTCGGTCGCAAGGTCTAGGGCCTCGGCCGCGTCGGGGAGCGCTCCATGGCCGTCCCACCGCGCCCCGACGGCGGCTTCGACGACCTCCATGGATCATCCGACGCAATTCCCGTCGTCGAGGAAAGGCTGTCGGTCTCCAAACGTCGGAGGTCCAAGGGTCGGGTCAGGATCTCGACGAGAACCGAGGTTCATCGGGCCTTCGCCGAGGCCGAACTCGACGGCAACTCGGTCGCCGTGACCAGGGTACTGGTCGGACGCGTTGTGGACAGCCTGCCTCCGGTACGGAACGAGGGCACCACCACCATCGTGCCCGTCGTCGAGGAACGGCTGGTGCTGATGAAGCAGCTCTACCTCACGGAGGAGCTTCACATCCACCAGGAGGTGACGCGAAGCAGTTTCCGTCAGCCCGTGGACCTGAGGCGTCAGCGCGTCCTCGTCGAGCGCATCGATCCCGAGAGCGATCCCTCGTGATCGATGTTGACGAGCAGAAATGCTCAATCACACCGGTCTCGCGCAATTCTACAAAAATATTCAGATCTCATTGAAACACTGATGGGTGGCGTATTGTTCGATATGTGGCCAATCAGTAATTCCTAGATGTCGACTTCCAGGTGCTTGTCCTGGCCTCATAAGGAAAATCACATGCTCAAGACCGCCTTTCGCTCCGCGCTCGTCTTGATGAGTTTCGGCGTGGCGTCCGCCTATGCAGCCGACACGGGCTCTTCCCAGAACAGCCTGTCGGCGTCCTCGTCCGCTTCGTCAAGCCAGGATCCGTCGGGCAACATGAACGTCAAGCAGGAGATCCAGAACACCCTGTCCAAGCAGGGCTACACGGACGTGTCCGTGATGCCGTCGTCTTTCCTGGTGCACGCCAAGAATTCCAAGGGTCAACCGGTCGCCATGGTCATCGGGCCGGACTCGGTGACCACCGTCACGGAACTCCCGCCCGCGAGCCAGTCTGGGTCGAATTCCGATTCGAAGCCGTCCAGCTCGAAGTAGAGATACCATCGACGAACGACATCGCGTCCCCGGGCTGCTGAGCCGACTCGGGAGCGGTGCGAACCGTGGCGGATGTAGATATCGCCACTGTCTTCTACGCATGAACGGAGAGAACTGATGCTGAATGTTTGTCTGGCACTGGCCTGTGCCTCCACGCTCGTCCTCGGCGCTTCGATGAGCGTGGCGGAGGCGATGCCCCTCAAGCCTGCCTCCATCGTCTCGCAGGGGGCCGGTGACGCCTTGCCGGTCATGTACGGCATGCATCGCAAGAACCATCGCAACGCCCCGAACAAGTACTGCCGGAGCCAGCCGTCCCGCTGCTGACGCGCCGCGTCGCCCGGGACATGCCGGCGGCGATCCCGCCGCCGGTCTCACAAACACCAGCACAGGAACTCACTATGACGACCTCCACCAGCACGCTCGCGCTCCTCGGCGCATTCATGCTCGTCCCCGTGTCGGTCGCGCTCGCCGCGGGACCGTTCGACGAGAACCAGGCCCGCGCCAAGGTCGAGGGCGCCGGCTACACGCAGGTCACCGGGCTCCACGAGGGCAACGGCGGCGAGTGGATGGGGAACGGCACGCACGACGGCCGCATGGTGATGTTCGTGCTCGACCCGAAGGGCAACGTCACCCCGGCGTCCGGCGCCGCGACCGCCAACGCCGCGACCACGGCCGGCGTCCAAGTCCAGCAGATGCCCGCGCAGGTCACCGTCAAACAGGCCCAGCCCGACGTCACCGTCACCCAGGGCCAGCCCACCATCACGGTGCATCAGGCGGCCGCGATCGTGACGGTCGAGATCCCCCAGCCCGAGATCACCGTGCAGATGCCGAAGCCGCAGGTCGCGGTCTCTATGGCCCAGCCCCAGGTCGAGGTGAACCAGCCCAAGCCCACCGTGCAGGTGGTCGGATCGGCCCCGGCTCAGGTCAGCGTGCAGGCCTCCAAGCCCGAGGTGACCACGCAGCAGACCCAGGCGGCGCCGGTGATCCGTTACACGGCGGACCAGGCCAAGGTGAACGTGAAGCAGGCCCCCGGCGACCCCCACGTGAAGATCGTTGACGCCGACGAGGATGGGACCGCGAAGCCTGCCGGCGCGGCCGTGATGCCCGTGGCCATGCCGGCCGGCCAGACCGCAGCCCCGGCCACCGCGCCCGGCACGGCCATGCAGGTGTCGCGCGTGCTCAACATGAACGTCACCAACATGAAGGGCGACGTGCTGGGCGACATCGAGCACGTGGTCAAGAACACGGACGGCAAGGATTACGCGGTGATCGGCCACGGCGGCTTCCTCGGCATGGGGCAGAAGCATGTCGCCCTGCCGCTCGACAGCATGGTCCTGCGCAACGGCCGCATGGAGATGCGCGGCCTGACCGACGACCAGATCCGCTCGATGAACTCGTGGAGCGACAACCAGCCCGGCTACACGGACCTGCAGATGAACAGCTCGGTCCAGGTCGGCACCGCCTCCTGAACCACCGGCACCTCCGGCCCGGGGCGGCACGTCCCGCCCGCCTGCCCTGAGTGGCACGGGCGGGATGGTGCCTCCGGTTTGTAGCAACTCATGTCCCGATCGAAGTCGAGGAGGCCCGCATGGCCGAACCCGGAAACACGGCCAAGTTGGAACGGCTTGAGCAGAAGATCGGCTCGGAACGGGCCGAACTCGCCCAGACGGTTGACCGCCTGCACCGCCTCGCCTCCGGCACCGCCGGTCGCGTCAGACAGCGGGTGTCCGTCAAGGCCCTGAAGGCAGATGCGGGGCGGTACGCCACCGACTCCGTGGCGGGTGCCTTGACCACGGCACGGGACAAGGCCTTCGCGCACCCACTGCAGGCCGTCGCGGTCGGTGCGGGGCTCGCCTACCCCCTCCTCCGCGTCCTGAGGCTGGTCCCGCCGCCCCTCCTGCTCCTGGGCGCCGGGCTGGCGCTCGCCAGCCGCGGCGGGGACGAGACGGGACAGGCCCACCGAAACCTTCGCGACGGGGGGCATGGGCGTGACGCGCAAGACGACGGTTCCCTCCGCGATGATGAGAGCGTGCGGTCACAGGTGTCGACGGGCGTGCACGACCTCGCGGACGCGGGTCGTCGCATGATGCATGACGGAATGGATGCAGGGTCCCGTATGGTGGACGGGGCAACTGATTGGGCGGCGTCGTCCGCGGCGGCCGTCGGCGCGACCGCACATCGGACGGTCGACGGGCTCGGGCGGACGGGCCGGGTGGGCGGCAAGGGCCTGCTCCGCGGCGTCCAGGAGAATCCTTTCCTGGTCGGCGGGCTCGTCGCCCTCGCCGGGGCCATCGTCGCCGCCGCGCTCCCCTCGACGGCGGTGGAGGACAGCCTCTACGGCGGAGCTGGAGATGCCGTGAAGGCGAAGGCTGCCGAGACCGCGATACACGGGCTCGACGTGGTCGAGGTCGCGGCCGGACGTGTCGTCGAGAGCACGGTCCAGGCGGCGCAGGACCAGGGTCTCACGCCGTCCTCGGCCAAGGCCGCCGCGCAGGGACTCGGCGACAAGGTGCAGAGCGTCGTCGCCGACACGGCCGACAACCTCGCCTCGGCCGTCCAGGCCAAGTCCCTGGATGCGCGGGACGCGTGACATCAGAGGCGACATCGCCGAGCAGGAAGGACGATTCCGATGCCGAATGACATGCCCGCCCAAACGCCGAACAGGAAGACCGATGCCGGTGCGGAAGCCACGAAGGTACCCGGGCGCAACCCTCAAGCGAGCCAGGGCCCTGATCGGACCGCCAAGCAGCCCGTCGCCGACGTGGTCGCGGGCGCGGTAGAGGATGCCAAGGGGATGGCGTCCGACGTGGCCCAGACCGCGAAGGACGGCGCCTCTCACGTCTGGGACAGCCTGCAGGGCGCCGTCGACGGCCGGAAGAAGGCCGGTGCGGACAGGGTCGAAGGTATCGTCGCCGCGATGCGCGAGGCCGCCGACGCCTTCGACGAGGAAATCCCGCCGGTGGCCCGGTACATGCGGGAGGCCGCCCGGGGACTTGGGAACGCTTCCGACGCGCTGCGCGAGCGCAGCGTCGGCGACCTCGTCGAGACCGCCCAGGACTTCGCCCGTCGCAAGTCCGGCCTGTTCCTGGGCCTCGCCGCCCTCGGTGGCTTCGCCCTGGTCCGCTTCCTGAACTCCTCCAAGCCGTCGGAGCGAGGCCCGTCGGGCGGGCCGACCGGCCGGGGCGCCGTGCGTTCCACCGAGTTGACCGCGTCATGAGCGCCTTCGCACCCGAGGAACCGAGGATGTTCGGTTCGCGACCGCGTCGCGCGCCCTTCCGCGACGACCGCCATGCCACGGCGGAGGCGGGCGGAGACGCGTCCTTCTCCGAACTCGTCTCGACGGCCTTGGCGCAGGTGAGGACCCTGTTCCGCAGCGAGATCGAACTGGTCCGGACGGAACTGGCCGCCAAGGCGCGCGAGGGCGTGGTCGGCCTGGCCATGGTGGCGATGGCCGCGGTCTTCGCCCTGTCGACCGTGACGCTGCTGCTCGTCACGGTCGCGGCCTTCCTGGTCGCCCTCGGCCTGCCCGTGGCGGCGTCGATGCTGATCGCCACGCTGTGCGGCGCCGTCGCGGCCGGATCCCTCGGCTGGCTCGGCCTGCAGAGGCTGTCGGTCGACAACCTCAAGCCGAAGCGGTCCATCGCGCAACTGCATGACGACGCGGCGATGATCAGGGAGCAGGTCCGATGACAGCACGCCTCGTGTCCGTCGACCCGGTCATCGTCGTCGACGATGTTCCGTCCCCCGGGACGGCTCGCGCTCCCCGGCCTCCGTCCGGGTCGGGCGAGTTCCTCGACCGCCTGGGAGGCGCCGTATCGGACAAGCCGGGCGCGGCGGCGCTGATCGGGCTCGGTGCCGCGTGGTTCCTGGTCAAGGCCAGCGGCGTGGCCCTGCCGTCCCTCACGCTCGCCCGCAGCACCGGCCAGCGCCAGTCGCGCGGTGCCGTCCCTCCGCCTCAGCGTGCCCTGCCGAACCCCTCCGCCCGCTCGGGGGACGCCTCCTCCGGGGTCGGCGAGGCTGTGGCGGGAGCCGCCTCGGCCGTGGGAGGGTCCGTGAGCCGCGCCGCCGCGGCGGTGGGCGGCGCTGCCTCGTCGGCGTCCGCGCAGGTGACGGAGGCGGCCTCCGCGGGGGCGGCGGGCAGCCGGTCGATGGCGGTAACCGCCCTGCGCACGGTGTCGGGGGCAGGAGGGACGGCCTATGACGCCGTGTCGGACGCGGGGTCGTCCGCCTATGAGGCCGTGTCCCATGCGGGATCCACCGCCTACGACGCGTCGATGGACGCTTCCCGCTCGGTGGCGGGGATGGCCGAGGCGCTGTTCCTGAGACAGCCGCTCGTCGTCGGCGCGCTCGCCCTGGCCGTGGGTGGAGGCCTCGCGGCCCTCATGCCCCGTTCGGAGGTCGAGGACCGCTACCTCGGCGAGGTGAGCGACGACGCGAAGTCGAAGGCCAAGGCCTTCGCCGCCAAGAAGGCGGAGGTGGTCCAGGGCGCGGCGAAGGACGCAATCGACGGGGCCGTCGCGACCGCGAAGGAACAAGGGCTTTCGGCGTCCGGCGCCGCCGACCTCGTCCGGAAAGCCGGTGACAAGCTCGGGAAGGTCGCCTCGGCCGCGGGCGACAGCCTGAAGGCCGAACTGAAATGAGGGGGCCCGTCCGGGATCCGCCCCGCCGCGGCCGGGGCGAAAGCCCTCAGACACCACCGACCGAAACCGAAGGGCCCTCGCCATGCTGAAACTCGCCATCCTGTTCCTCGTCGTTTCCGTCGTGGCGGGGTTCTTCGGCTTCTCGGGCGTGTCCGCCGGGACGGCCAAGATCGCCAAGATCCTGTTCTTCATCGCCATCGCGGTCTTCGTGGTCTTCGTCGTGCTCGGTCTCCTGGCCGGCGAGGTCATCTTCTGACCTCGGGCCATCGGCGCACCGGGCCATGGTCGGACCGGTGTGCACGACACCACGCGGGCGAGGCCCGGGAGCCGAACCATGTTCTTCGATACCTGGATCGGCCTGCTGCGCGTACCTGTCGTCGGCACGCTGGCCTACGTGGCCCTCGTGCTGTTCATCCGCGTGTCGGGCAAGCGCACGCTGACGAAGCTGAACGCCTTCGACCTCGTGGTCACGGTAGCGCTCGGCTCCACGCTCGCCACGGTGCTGCTGTCGAACTCCGTGGCGTTGGCGGAGGGCGTGCTCGCCATGGCGCTGCTCATCTTCCTCCAGTTTGCCATCACCTGGGTGTCGGTGCGCTCGACGCACTTCGAGTCTTTGGTGAAGAGCGAGCCGACATTGGTCCTGCGGGACGGCATGTTCCTCGACGCCGCGCTCAGGTCGCAACGCGTCACACGCGACGAGGTGCTGTCCGTGCTCCGGTCGCAAGGCGTGTCCGATGTCGCGGAGGTCCACGCCGTCGTGCTGGAGACGGACGGCTCGATGAGCGTGCTCCAGGAGTCGCTGCGTCGAGCCGCGCAGCCGACGTTGCCCGAGGCCGCTTGAGCGCGCTGGCGGGCTGGCCTCGACACCTCCGGGTCGGGATCAGACCCCGGCCGCACTCCCATTCACTGCGGAACACCGACGATGCCACAGACCCTGAAAATGCCACCGATGGCCTCGTCCCCTGGCGTCGGAGTGGCCACGAGGTCCGCCCTCCTCGGCCTCTCTCTCGCGGCCGTCCTCACGTCGACACCCGCGTCGGCGGACCGAAGCGACGTGAGTGCCCGCATGCGCCATCTCGCCATCGACCGTTGCACGGGCGACGCCATGCGGCTGTGCCCCACGAGCCTGTTCTCTCAGCGCACGGTCATCAGCTGCCTGGCCGGTCAGCGCTCCAGCCTCACCCCGTCCTGTCGCAAGTCCTACGACGCCGTGGCCCGCGCCCTGCGCCGGTGAAGGCCGTCCGCACCGCGGTGCCGTCTCTTCAAGCCCGACCCATTCCCCACGAAACGGGGCCGACGCCCCAAATCCGGAGTTTCCATGAGACGCTCGCTCGCAGTCCTGTCCGTCGTGGCCCTCGCGGGACTCGGTGCCTGTTCCAAAGGTGACAACGGCCAGCAGGGTGCCGTCGGTCCCGCCGGCCCGCCAGGGCCCGTGGGAGCGCCAGGACCTGTCGGTCCCGTAGGGCTGCTGGGCCCGGCCGGTCCCGCGGGGCCAGCGGGCCCACAAGGCGCGCCAGGTGCCAAGGGCGACGCAGGTCCGGTCGGGACGGCCGGGCCGAAGGGCCCCTCTGGGGACACGGGTGGCCCAGGTCCGAAGGGACCGGCCGGACCCGCAGGTCCGGTGGGGCCACAGGGGCCGGTCGGCCCGGGTGGTCTGGCCGGGATTGCGGGCGCCGACGCGCAGGCGACCAGCAAGGTGGTCTTCGTGCTGCACCGCATCGCGGGCGAGACGGGAAAGACGGTGTCCGGTCAGTGCGGATCCGGAGAACAGATCATCGCCGCGACATGCTCCACGGGAGCGACCATCGCCGATGACGACAAGGCGTACTGTCCGGCGTCGGCGGACCCGGGCAGTGCCGTTCCCCTCACCGTTACATGCGCGAAGCCGTAGAACACTCCGTCATACGGGGGCCGTGCAGGAAGCACGCCTCCGGTAGACCCGCGATGTCCATCCACGGCGACCCCGAAGGCCCTCGGGTCAATCCGTCGACCCAACGTTCAGGAGAACCGATGTCGACACCGCAGAGAGCCGAGTCCCGCGTGTTGGACAGGGAGGAGGGCGAGATGGTCGCCCGAACCCACCTCCCCGCCCTTCGGGACGAGACGGATGGCGAACTCGCCGAGCTGATCCGTTATCTGCGGGACCGACGCAGCCGCGCCCGGGACATCGCCCGCCAGCAGAGGCGGGAGATGCGCGGCGAGTCTCCACCGTCGGGCGCATCGGCAGCGACCGATAACACTGGCACCCGGGAGAAGGGCGCGCTGCTGGGCGAAGCGCTCAAGCGTGCCAGCAAGGAGAGTGGACGTCGTCACCACACAGCAGGGTGACCAGAGACATCGTCATCCGGCGCCCGATAGACGCACTTCCTATATGCATTATTCTGTTTTTCTATCATTTTCAAAAGTTCGTGTCGATTTAAAACTCGAATACGGATGATTTTACGATAAAAATGGGGAACTCCATGCCAATTTTTATGTTGAGTAAGAGCATCTTATATTGGAGAATTAGCAGATGATGAAATCCAATTTCACTGTCCTGGGCGGCGTGGTTCTCGGCGCAGCCATCCTTGTGACCGCGCCCGCATTCGCCCTCCCTGTGGCTGCTGTCGTTGCAGAGGTGCCCGTCACGAACCTGCAGCAGGTGCGGTACGATGACAGGTACGACCATCACCACAGGGATCGTCGCCACGGGTACGATCATCACCACCGCGACCACCGTCGCGGTTACGACCGTCACCACCGTGGCAACGGCCCAGTGGGTCGCATCCTCAACCATCTGTGACATCGCTCTCGACCGGTTGGCGCGGGCCATGGATTTCGCCACGGCACGTCGTCCGGCCGGCCGGGTCGATTGATCGACCATCAAACGAGAACGCGGTGACATCGGGCGCGCTCCTTCGTTTAAAGCCGGTTTGAAGTCAGCTTGCAGCGCGCCGATGCGCAGGGCCGTCGATGGACGCCCACCTTACCAGTAGAGCTGGAGGCGTCCGACGAAACTGTGGTCCCGAACCGCCCGCTCCGTGACGAACGCGGCCGACGAGCTCGCCAGGGCGTGGACGTCGTTGGCCATCAGACGCAGGTTGCGCTCCGGGCGCCAGTTCAGGCCCAGCGTGTCATTGCGCTCGGAACGAGTGCCGGTCGACCGTAGCAGGGTAGCTGTTGAGCAGGGAAACGATGCTCCCATCCCGGTAGGCTGCTTTGGGGAGATGCAACCAAGCGCAGAAATGCACACGGCTCCTATCGTCGGATCTGTCCGGGGTGGGGCCGCTCAGCATGCCGATATGGAAGCAATGGCAGCGGTCCACCCACCAAACAGTAGATCATACGGGATTCGCGAGATTTGTTCGGTACGACCCGTCCTCGGTAAGAACCCGATCCAATCTCGCGGAAGGCGTATCAGAGCACCACGGACAGCACGAACCCGGCATAGACCGCCACCAGGGCCCCACCCGCCCAACGGCCGAAACCGCGTCGGACGAGGCCCAGGACCAACGCAGCGGCCGTGATGGCGACGAGCCAGGCGATCGAGAGCAGCCCCTGGTGCGAGGTCGGCGATCCCGCCACGATCAGGCTGGGTCCGTAGATGCCGACCAGCAGGTTCAGCGTGTTCGAGTTGAACGCTTCGCTCGATAGCGTGACGCCGCGCCCCTTGGCGGCAAGTCGGACCGCAGCGATGAGGTTCGGCAAACCCGTCAAGGTTGCCACCACGAAGGTGCCGACCACGATCTCGGACACGTGCCAGCGACCGCCGGGCACGACCACGACCTTCACCATGACAACCGAGGTCGCCACGATCACGGCCAGCATCGGCAGGATCGACAGGCCGTCCGCCGCCGACATGGTCCGACCCGTGGACGCATCTGCCTCGCCCTCGCGCTCCGCCGCGTCCTCGTCGCGCTTCTCCGAACCCAAGGCGGCGGCGAGCCACCCCGCGATCGCGCGAGGCAACGGCAACCTCGTCAGGGTCGAGGGGCGCAGCGACGAGACCGCCACATAGGGCAGCAGCAGTGCTGCGAGGACCAGGCCGCTTCCGAGGGGGCCGAGCAGTCCCGCCGCCTCGGCGCCCACCACCAGGGTCACCGCGAGCGCCATGCCGCCGTTGAGCAGCAAGTTGGCCCGGCCCATGGTGACGCGCCCCGCCACGAGCGCGCTGAAGCCGAGCAGGAAGGCCACGTTGAACACGTTGGAGCCGAAGATCACCCCGCGTCCCAGGTCGTGCTGTCCGCCGACCAGGGCCGTGATGGCGGAGGCGATCTCGGGAGAGTCCGCCCCCAGGGCCGTCATGAGTCCGACGAGCCCCGGAGGAAAGCGGAAACGTTCGCCGACCTGATCGAGGCGCTCGGCCAGGACAGCGCTCGACAGGACGTTGAGCAGCAGGCTGGCGCCGAAGAAAGTGAGGGCTAAGCCGGTGGACAAAGTCGTGAAGATGCAATCTGAGGCGGGAGGGCGGGGCCGACCGGGGCATCCGATCCGCGATGGTACGGCTCTGAGACTTCCCCCGAGCCGGTTTGTGGTCAGGCCAGATAGAGCACCGTCGGCGGAGTCACCGACGTCGCCATCAACGAGGCCGGTACCACCGATAGCGACGCGCTTCGCGCAGTCACGGTTTGGGCGCGCTCGCGGGGGCGGCGGCGAACTCCGCCTTCGTCATGCGGGCACGGAGCACATGGGCCGTCGTATCGGGCGTGACGCGATCCCAGGGCACGAAGACCGTGCGGCCGCCAAAGCCCAGGAAGCCGCCGAAATGCGCCCTCAATCCCGTGACCCGCCCTCCCGGCAGGCCGACGATGATGCTGTCGACCCTTCCGGTCGAGCCGTTGCCGCTGACCTTCAAGGGCCAGCCGCGCAGGCCCGCCGTCGCGACGTCGATTTCGGGTTTCGAGAAGAGGGCCGGGGCGGCGGGGGGGGAAACCGGAGTCGTCATCACCGCGACTTCGCCCGAGGGTGCCCCTAGCGGAAGGGGCGCCGTGGGCTGAGCTGGGACCGATGCCACAGGGATCTGCGGTTTGACGACGACCGTGGTCACGTCGGCCGGTTCGGCGACGGTGGTCGCCGTCGCACGCGCCGAAGGAGCGGGTGCCTTCTCCGTCCTCGGCACGGACAGGCCTACCACGGGCTTCGCTCCCCCATCGGACGGCATGGCAGGGGCGGTGCCGGAGCCGGCGCGGGTCGGCAGGCCCGCGGCCTGCCCTGGCATTCCGTTCGCGGCGGGCATCAGCACCGTGTCGATGGCGTCGATCACTCCGGCGCCGGCCGGGATGTCGCCCCCGACCACGTAGGCGAGCCGGCTCTTGGCGGGGCCGAGGTGGTCGCGCAAGGAAAGCCGACCCTTGTACCACGTCACGTCGTACGAGGCTCCGCTCTGCGCCGTGATGGTCTGGTCGAGGTCGTTCGACGCCATAGCCATGCCGGGGAAGACGAAGCGCTGAACGAAATTCCGCACGCCCTCCGGCGACAGATCAGCGATCATCTTCCGTTGCGCCGCCGTCAGGCGTGCGAAGGCCGGATCGGTCGGCATGAACACGGTCACGGGACCCGCACCGAGCGTGTCGGCCAAGTCGGCCCGCGAGACGAGGCTCACAAAATCTTTGAAGCCTCCATGGGCGAGGGCGGCCGCGACGAAGTCGGTCTCCGCCGCCGCCGCGGGACGGACCACGGCGAGCACACCGATGGAGACAAGCGTGGCGCTGCGGAGCGCGCGGAAGGACGGTCGTACAGACATGGGAGGAGATCTCGACGCGTAAGGGCGGTCTGTAGAGGGCAACCGTGCCGCGGTGACAAGTGTTCCGACTGCAAGTCAATGCACCACTTGATCCGTGAAAGGCTGGTCGAAAAGGAAGGATTTGTTCGCGTACGATAGGATCGCGACTGGCAAGGCGAGCCGTCGTCGACGCTCTTGTTTTCCGGCGTCGAGGAGTTGATCGCTGGCCCCTCATGCTCGTTCGCCACGACGTCGGTCAGAGCCGTTTGAAAAGTGATGGACGCGATCGTCGATGCGTGCTCGGTCTCCCCGTAGCCCGAGGGGGTGACGCCGTTCGTGCCGAGTGAAGCTGTGCCCGTCGTCCGCAGGTCCGTCGGGAACGGCGGCAGACACGCGAAGGCGCCGATGGGATCGACCTGTGCCGGTACGCCACAAGACAGTACGATGGCCGTCGATATCATCAAATGATGAAATCTTGTGACTTGTTGATGATAAAACACGACCGCTCCCGAAGTCGCGAGCATCTGCTCAACGCTCGCGTCATCGCATGGACAACGATGCCGCGGAAGCTCTATTTATGGCCACCGGTCAGTTCGGACGTTTCGACGGATTTAGAGCCAATGCACGTTCGGCCAACGTCGATGTTCTGCCTGTCACTGTCGGCAGTGGTCTGCTGCTCGGCGTCGTGGGGCGGGCAGGCTCTGGCAGAGGATGCGTCACCTGACAAGTCAGGATATTTCCTGTTCAACCCGACGCCGGACGGCGCGCTGCGCAGCTTCGCGACCGACCGTCCGCTCAACGCCTTCACGCCCTACACGGTCGACGCCGGGCGCTACCAGGTCGAGAGCGACATCCTGTTGTTCGGCCAGTCGAGCGACCGGACCACCACGACGCACAGCCTGCAGGCGCTCGATCCCGAGGTGCGGGTCGGCCTGACGCGGTTTCTGGAGTTCGACGTCGTCACGGCGGGTCTCCAGGCCGACCGCACCACCTCGGACCGCACGGGGCGGACCCTGTCGCGCGATACCGGCACGGGAGCCGTGACGCTTCGGGCGCGCTACAACGTGGTCGGCGACGACGCCGGCCCCTATGCCTTCACGCTGATCCCCTTCGTGGCCGTGCCGAGCGGCGACCGGCATTTCGGCAACCAGCGCGTCGAGGGAGGCGTCGTCGCGCCGCTGGGCCTGTCGCTGCCCTACGAATTCACCCTCATCCTGCAGACGCAGGTCCAGGCGGTGCACAACGCGTCCGGGGCCGCCTACGCGAGCTTCACGGACGTCGCCTATCTCCAGCATGCGATCCCGGGCGTGAAGGACTTGAGCGGCGTCGTCGAGTTCACCGCGACCAACAACGGCGACCGGCACACGGCCGACACCTACACCTTCGACACGGCGCTGGCCTACCTCGTGGACGAGAACACGCAGCTCGACCTTTCCGCCTTCGTCGGCCTCAACCGCGCGGCACCGGACTTCCAGATCGCGAGCGGCATCGTCCATCGGTTCTGATGCAGATTCCGACGAAGCCGGCCGGGTATTCCGATTTCAAGCCGGCCAGCATTCCAACATGAAGCCGGCCACCGTTCCGATCTGAAGCCGGCCACGGCGATGGCGCCCCGCTGGTCGGGTTCGTAGATCGGTCGAGGAGTGTTTCGGGTCAAGCCAGCTGGTCGGCAGGGCGGTGCTTGCGCAGGCTGTCGCCGGACAACGCGATCCGGTAGGCGTTGTGGATCAGGCGGTCCAGCACGGCATCGGCCAGGGTCGGGATGGCGATCATCTCGTACCAGCGGTCGACCGGCACCTGGCTGGTGATCAGCACCGAGCCGGCGTCGTAGCGGTCCTCCACGATCTCCAGAAGGTCGCGCGCCTGCTCGGCGCTGAGGGGCTCAGGGCCCCAATCGTCGAGGATCAGCAGCCTGGCGCGGGCGAGCTGCTTGAGCAGTTTGGCATAGCGGCCGTCGCCGCGCGCCAGACCGAGCGCCGCGAACAGGCGCGGCACACGGTAGTACAGGACCGACAGGTCCTCCCGGCAGGCCTTCTGGCCGAGCGCGCAGGCGAGCCAGCTTTTGCCGACACCGCACGGCCCGGTGATCACCAGGTTGCGCCGGCTTCGGATCCAGTCGCAGCCGGACAGCTTGAGGAACAGGGCACGGTCGAGGCCGCGATGGGCGCGGTAGTCGACATCCTCGACGCTGGCCGGATGGCGCAGGTGGGCGGCGCGGGCGCGGGTTTCGAAGCGCTTCTGCTCGCGCAGGGTCTTCTCGTGCTCCAGGATGATGCCGAGCCACTCGGCGTGCGTCAGCGCCTGCGCTTCCGGGTTCCCGTCCAGGGTCTTGTAGCCCTGCGCCATGCCGTGCAGGCCGAGGCCGTGCAGAAGTTCGAGTGTGGGATGAGCAAGCATCGTCAAGTCTCCTATCAGTGGAAGTAGCCTGCGCCGCGCAGGTTCGGATGATCGATGATCTTCGTCGTTTCTGTTATTCGAGACTTTCGGTCGAGGTTGTTGGCAATGATGGAGGCGATGCTCTTGTAGGTGAGCGCACCGATGGCCGTGGCCCGGGCGGAGATGGCCTCGGCCCGAGCTGGGGCGAGGCCGCGAAACAGGCGCAGCACGCCCAGGCAGGTGCGGAAGCCCTGCTCGGGATGGGGACGCCCGCGCAGGATGGCGATGACGAGGCCCTCGGTTTCGGGGCCGATCTCCCGGCCCCAGCGCTCGAAGCGGGCCGGCGTCCATTCCGCGTAGCGCCGGTGAGCGCTCGGCATGTGCTCGACGTCGGTGCCGTGCCGGGCGCCGCCATAACGCCGGTCGTGGGCGGCGACGCGCTGGCCGCGGTGGAACACCTCCACGGTGCGCTCCGTCAGGCGCACGTCCACCTGCTCGCGGATCAGCGCATGGGGCACCGAGTACAGGAAGCCGGCAGCCTCGACGTGGTAGTCGAGGTTGACCCGTGCCAGCCGCCACTCGGCAAAGACGTAGGGTGCCGACGGCAGGGGTAGCAGGGCGGCCCGCTCCACGGCCTCGAACAGCGCCCGGCGCGTGGTGCCGAGGCGGCGCATGGGGTGGGCGTTGATGCGCTCCACCATGGCCGCGATGGCGGCGTTGCACTCGGCCAGCGAGAAGAACGTCTGGGCCCGCAGGCGTCCCAGGATGTAGCTCTGGGCGAAGCGGACGCCGTTCTCCACCTTGGCCTTGTCGCGCGGCTTCCTCGGCCGGGCCGGCAGCACGCCGATGCCGTAGTGCTCGGCCATGGTGCCGTAGGAGCGATTGATCTCCGGATCGTAGAAGGACGCCTTGTTGATCCCGCTCTTGAGGTTGTCGGGCACCACCAGGCGCGGCACGCCGCCCAGAAAGTCGAACAGGCGCACGTGGGCGCCGATCCAGTCCGGCAGCGCCTGGGTCCACGTCGCCTCGGCGTAGGTGAGGTTGGAGGCGCCCAGCACCGCCACGAAGATCTCGGCCTGTCTCACCACGCCGGTGGCGGGATCGACGATGGGCACGCGCTTGCCGGAATAGTCGACGAACACCTTGTCGCCGGCGGCATGGTGTTGGCGCATCACCGGCGTGACACGGCGTTCGAACTCCCTGTAAAGATCACAGAAGCGCGAGTAACCGTAGCCGCCGGGCTCAGATACACGATACTCTTCCCAGAGAACCATCAGGTTGACGCCGGGCCTGCGCATCTCGCGCACCATCGACGGCCAGTCTGGCTCGACGCGTCGTCTGACGCCCTGCTTCACGCCGACGCGGTCGAACAGCCGCTGTTCGAGGACGGCGTCGGTGATCTCTTCATCGATCGGCCAAGCCAAGCCCGCCGCTGACGCACGGGCGAGGTTGTCCTGGACGGTGGACCGCGCGATGCCGAGCGTTCGGCCGATCTCGCGGGCGCTCACCCCGTCGCGGGCGAGCCGGAGCATGTGTCGAATCTGTCGCATCGTCAGCTCTCTCCTGGCCGGCATCCCGATCTCCTCGCGTGGGGGGGCGAGGCAGGGTGCCGCGGTTGCTGACCTGCGGGGACGCTATTGCCGGATCAGGGTGGCCGGCTTCATCTCGGAACGGTGGCCGGCATCAAATCGGAATGGCGGCCGGCTTCATCTCGGAATCAGTGGCCGGCTTCGATCGGAATCCGCATTCTGAGGCGTGATCCGCGACGGGTGGGCGGCTTCGGTCGGCATTCTCCCAGCCCCGAGCGGGCGTCCCGACCCGGTCCGGGCCGTGCCGTCGGGGCATCAGGTGGTCGGAAGGTGGGCGGCGGATCATGGCGTAGCGGCTCACACTCCCGAGTGCCATTCTCCCGATCATGACGATGGCTGACGCGTCCATTGCAATGGTGCAACCTGCCACGTCGCCGAGCATCACCCTGGCGGCACCCGCGCGACATCGATGCATGCCACAAACTTTATAGAGGTGATGGCGAGCGCCATGTATCGCTGCCCGCAGATTTTCTCCCGAGGGTACTGGCTTGCCGCAATATTTCTTCGACACCGATAGGGGCGATCGCATTTGCCGAGATGGGCGGGGGCTCGAACTGAGCGATGACGACGCGGCACGACACGAGGCGAAGAAGCACTTGTTCGACCTCTTCTACGGTGTACCCTCCCTCGGGAGGACCATCGTGGCCTGCGTCGTGAGGGACGGACTCGGATGTGTCGTCTACAGGGTCATGATGACGGTGGATGGGGAGGGCGAGCCGGGTAGGACGCTCACCCGTAGAGACCGCATGCAGGCTTCGTAGCTGCAAGGTGCGGCCCAGACCGGCGTCCTCCCGGCCCAGACCGGACGTCCGGACCCGGTCGAGGCCGGGCCCGCAGGCCTCAGGTGTCCGAAAGAAGGTGACCATGGCGAGGCGGCTCACCATCCCGACCGTCATCCTCCTGATCACGACGATGGCTGACGCGTCCCTGGCACTGGGACAACCTGCCACGCCGCCCGGCATCAACACCGTGGCGGCACCCGCCACGACCGGCAAGACCGACGAGAACGTCACCGCCGCCACGCCTTCGCTCCAGACCCTGCTAGGTCCCTATGGCGACCCGGGCGGCTACCGGGCCTTCCTGGCCGTCCGCGGTTTCGCCTACGACCTGACATACATCGGCGACGCCTTCGGCAACCCCGTCGGGGGCTACCGCCAGGGCGCCACATACGAGGGCCGCCTCGACGTCAACCTGAACGCCGACCTGCAGAAGATCCTGGGCCTGCAGGGCCTCACGGGCCATGCGGAACTGTTCCAGGTCCACGGCGACGGCCTCACGGCGGGCAACACGCTCGACCTGTTCGGCGTCACGGGGATCGAGACCACGCCCGGTGCCAAGCTCTACGAGGCCTGGCTCGAACAATCGCTGCTCGGGGGTCGCGTGACGCTGCGGGGCGGGCAGCTCGCGGCCGACACGGAGTTCGTCATCAGCCAGACGGCCGCGGTGTTCATCGGTGCGAGCTATGGCTGGCCGGCGAGCTTCGGCAACGACCTGCCGAGCGGCGGCCCCGTCTACCCGCTCGGCGCCGCGGGCGTCCGCCTGAAGGCTGCCGTGACGGACCACCTGACCGTGCTGGTCGGCGGCTTCGACGGCGACCCGAACGGCACCTACCGACCCGGCGTGCTCGGGACCCTTCTGCCCCGCCTCACGGTCCCCTCCGGCTTCGCCTTCCGCACGGGCGACCCGCCCTTCGTCATCGGCGAGGCCCAGTACAGCTACAACCAGGGGATCGACCCGGGTGGTTTGCCCGGCGTCGCCAAGCTCGGGGCCTTCCATCACTTCGACCGCTTCGACGCCACGAACCGGCCGTTCGAGCCAGGGGCGACCTACCGGGGTGACGATGGCGTCTACGGCATCATCGACCAGACGGTCTATCGTGAAGCCGCCAACCCCAACCAGGGCGCCGCGGTGTTCCTGCGCACCACCTACGCCCCCGCCGACCGCAACCTCATCGACGTCTACGTCGATGGCGGGATCGCCTACAACGGGCTGCTGCCCGGCCGACCCGACGACACGGCCGGGCTCGACTTCGCCTACGGCCACATCTCGCGCGATGTGACACGGGGCGACGTCGTCACGGGCGCCGCGCCGCTGGTCCGCGACTTTCAGACCACGTTCGAGGCCACCTACCAGATCGCGGTGGCACCGGGCGTCACGCTGCAGCCCGACGCGCAGTACATCGTCCACCCCGGCGCCCACGGCGTCGGGCTCCCCGTCACGGGACGGCCGACGCATGACGCGGCCGTGTTGGGCCTGCGCGCGACGGTGCACTATTGAGATCGGGAGTCCTGGCGTCCGAGCCGCACGGCCCTCAGGGCAAGGCCCCGATGAGCAGCGCGCCGGACGTGGCCATGGTGGCCAGGAACGCCACGCTGCCGAGGTGGAACGCCACGGGGCGCGCCCATGTGGGAAGCTGTCTCATCCACTTGGTGCGGCCTGCCCGGCGGAGTCTCAGGTGCGGGCCGCGGCGAAGGGCCTCGTCCGCCGCGTCCCCTGCCAGCAGTGCGCCCACGGCAGCTCCCGCGGTCATCGTGAACAGGGCGAGGTCGTGCGGGCTGGGGGCCATGGTGATGTCCTGTTCGGAGCCGGGAGATCCGGCGCTGGCATGTGGTCGAGGCCTGTGGATCGATTTGTGGAGAGGGCACGCGCCTCGCAAAACTGCTTCGGAAAGGATGTCAGGGCCGAGGACCGCGGCGGCCCTGCCCGGTCTTTCTGGACCGGCAGGCTGGCGCATTCATCGAAGCCAAGGCCAAAGGAGCAGACGATAAAGTCCTGAGAACAGGATGACGATGCAGACCACCGTTCCGGTGATGATCACATCGGTGGCGCCCAACCCAGCCATCATGCCGGCGACGCTTCTGCAAGCATCGCCTCGCCGGCGGCCCACGCCATCTCCAGGCTCGTGTAGCCACTGTCGCCCTTAACCAGGACGACACCGCCGAACCGTCGTATTTCCCACGTGAAGGGCGTTGTTGGAGCGCCATACCGGACAATGAAGACCCTGGGAGCAGCGGGGTCCATCTGAAGGAGTGCCTTGGCCTTGCGCGCCGCGACGGCCGCCTCGCGAGCCGCCTGGGAAAACCTACGTCCGCTGGAGTTTGGACACCGGCGCTTCTTCGATCGATCTGTGGCCACGCGGGACGGACCCGTTCCGTCTCCATTCGTCGGAGTGAGCGAGCCGCCTTCGATGGCCATACCCTCCAGGGCGGACGTCAGCCTGTCCTCCGCGAGTCGAACCTTGCCCATGCGCGAGATGAACGTGTCCACATGGGCGACCGTCGTTTCGGCCGTCATCACGGCAGCGCCTTGCTTCGGCACATCGGACATCATCGCGGTCTCCGGCGAAGCGGGAGAGAACCCCATCGCCGGCCAGTTCTCGAAGTGGGACGACGATGCCCTGAGCTCGACTTTACGCATTTCAGGCAGCGCGGCACAGTGTGTCGATCCACCGGTCGAGGAGGTCGGGGTGAATTTTGACGGGGTCTCGGCTGGGCGGGGACGTTGATGAAATCTGCGGCCACCATAACGCGCGGCGGACGTCGGCGAGCGCGTCGCTGAAGGTTGGCAGGCGTTTGTCGTACCAAGCTGCGGTCTGTGGGCGGATCGGTCCGGCCCGGGTGTGCAGCTCGTGTGCCCAGAGCGTGACGAGGGAGTACAAGGCGAGCAAGGCAGGTGTGGTGCGCAGGATGGCCTTGTCGGACCATTGGCGCTGGGTCTCGACGCCGAGGTGCCGGCGGACCTCCTGGAAGGTGGTCTCGATGCGCCAGCGCATGACGAACCGCGTGAGGATCGCCTCGGCGGTGAGGTCGGCGTCGGTGCACAGGAACGCCTGCGCGTCACGGGTGCCGGACGGATCGCGCACCAGCACCCAGCGGATCGGCTGGGGCGGCAGGCCGGCCTTGGACCAGAGCGCCGTGGCCGAGGTGTATTCGAGCCTGCAGGTTTGGCCGCCGTACCATTCGGTCAGCGTCACCTTTGTCCAGACGGTGGCCGGGTCGCGCAGCACGGCATCGAGCTTGGGCACTCGCTTTCCTTTCAGGGCGGGGCGGCCGCGCCGGCCTGGAACGCGCGCGGGGGCGGGTTCGAACAGGTTGGCGTCGAGGCGCAACCGCGTGATCAGGGTGACGTGGCGGCGCACGGCGGCGATGAGGTCGAGCGCGGCGAAGCTGCTGTCGGCCACCACGGTGACGCGGCGGCTCCCCAGCCAGCGACTGCTCTGCAGGATGGCCTGACGCGCCCAGTCGGTCAGGGTCTTGTGGCGCTGGCGATGCGCCTGGCTCCAGCGCTCCGAGGGGGCCAGCACGGTGAGAAAGGGCAGCGCCCAGCGCCGGCCCGCGAAGGGGACCGGGAGCATGACGGCCAGCACGAGCCAGCGCAGGCCGCTGGTCTTGACGAAATGGCCTTTGGACGAACGGACGGGGTCACGATAGATGCCGCGCGCCGCGATCTTCGGCCCCCATCGTCGCTCCACGGTGTCGTCGATGCCGATGATCACCTCGCCGTCCGGCGACAGCACGGCGACGAGGTGCCCGAGCAGCCTGCGCGCCACGTCGCGCGCATCCCACCGCGCCCGGCTCAGGACGTCGTGGTATCGACCGAAGCCGGGTTTTCCGGCCAGTCCCATCACGCGCAGGGCTTGCGTCACGGTTCGTCCGCCGGGCGACAACACCGCACCGGCCACCAGCACGAGGACTCGGGTCCAGACTGGTGCAGTGAAGCACGGGCGCAGTACGGTCAGCCATGTCGACAAGATCGCTGGCACAGCGGAAAGGTCGGAAGGGGGGCGTTGGCGATGGGGTCTCATCCCGGCCGTAGAATCGCATCGCCGTTGTTCAGCAAGCCCTGCATCCAGCCCATCAGAGCGCAAACGGTCCGTGACGGGACCAGTCCCTCGGAATATCCTGCGCCGCCATGGACGACGACGTCATCATGCGCATCGCGCAGTTTCGAAGCCCGCGTGGTTCTCTCGTGGCCGAGCGGCGCAACCGGGGCTACACGCTCTACGATGCGCGGTCGGGCACACCCGTCGCCCGCCTGCGACCGGCAAAACCCGACGGCCACTTCGAAGTTCTATACTGGTCCCTGTGGAAGGAGCGCTGGTCCTCGACCGGCCCCTTCGGCAGCACTATCCTCGCCCTCGACGACGCCCTCACCTGCATCGCAGCCGAGGACATCTTCTGGGTCAGCACCTGATGCGCCTCCAAAAATGCGGAAAGTCGAGCTGAGACTGCACTGTCCAATCCATAGAATCCTTAAACATTGATGAACGGCTTCGACGTTTTTGAGTCAGCAGGAGTAATCTTTGACGCTTTCTGCATCCCAACCGGCCTCTGAAATGCATCCTGGGAGCATCGTCCACCGCCCGGCGCTATTCGACGGCTCGGCCGGGATCGAGGAGGTCGTCCTTGCCTCCCGACGCAGCCCGCTCCGCGTTCACCAGCCTCTCGACATGTGCGTCAGGCGCCGTGTCCGAACCGGCGAGCGAGGGCGAGGACCGCGTCGCGGTCCGCCGGGGCGGTCGCTCGGTGACCGGTGCCGAACGCTGCACCGGCAGCGCCGCGCCCTCGTCGAACCGCAGCCGATAGATGGGCTCCGGCAGGGCGAACCCCGAGCCTTCGAGCGCCGTCTTGGCCGCCTTGATGGCGAGGCTCCGTCCCTTGAGGAAGTCGGTTCTGGTCTGGTCGACCCAGCCGTAGAAGCGGAGCACAATGTTGGAGTCGCCCACCTCGCGGATGACCGCCGTCGCCTTCGGCGTGTCGAGCACGAAGGGAAGGCCGTTCACCGCCGACAACCCCACGTCCATGCCGTCCACGGGGTCGTCGGCCGCGTCGACGCCGAGGTCGAACTCGAACCGCCGCTGCGGGTTGCGGATGTAGTTCAGGATGACGGCGTTGAAGACTGTCGCGTTCGGGATCTGCACGTGGTTGCCGTCGAGCGTCAGCATCACGGTGGCGCGCGACGTCAGCCGCATGACGCGCCCCTCGTGGCCCTCGATGACGACGTGGTCGTTAGCCCGGAAGGGCTGCCGGAGGCTGAGCATGATGCTGGCGACGTAGTTGGTCACCGTGTCGCGCACCGCGAAGCCGAGCGCGATGCCGACCACGCCGGCCCCGCCGAGTACGCCGCCGAGCAGCGCGGTCGCGCCCAGCACCTCGAAGGCAGCCACGAAGCCGAGGATGACCGTCACGACGCGCACCGAGGTCGCGAGCAGTTCGGCCAGGAACAGGTTGGGCGCCACCCACCGCCACAGGCGCGTGACGGAGGCGAGCCCGTATCCCAGGGCCGCGATCAGCAGCCCGACCGCGATGGCCACGCCCACGAGGGGAAGCGCCCGGGCGAAGGCGCGCAGGTCGTCGCGGAACTGGCCGATGGCCGGGGCGACCTTGGTGCCGACCGCGAGGTCGCGGGTGACGTCGTTCTGCACCGTGACGACCCCCGACACGCGGGACGCGATGGTCTCCGCCCGTCCTTTGTCGTCCGCCGCCTGCACGGTGCCGTCGAGCGTCACGACGCCTGCGGACACGCGCACCCGGACGTCGTGCAGGGCCGCTATCTGCCCGAAGATGTCACGGATGCGGGCGGCGATGTCGGCATCGTCCGACGCGTCCGCCTTCGTGGCGATGGCGGGTGCCGCCTGCTTGTCGGGGGCATCGGTCGCGGGAGCGGCAGCTACCGACGTCGTCAGCACCATGCAGATGAGGACCGCCATGGCGAGCCGCCCGGACCGCCAGTGCAGGACGTCATGATGACCATTCGGGGATGGTGGCCGTGGCGTTTGGCTGACGGCGTCGTCGTGAGCCTCTCGTGGCAGCACCGGGTAGGTCAGCAACGCGAGGGGACGTTGTCGCATCGGTCGAGGTGCGTGCGGTATCGCTGCTTCGCGCGCCCCGCCCGGGAACCGTGGCGTCCCGCGCCCAGGACGGAACCGAGGATCGAACCGCCGTGCCGATGACGCGCGTGGCGTGACCCGTGCGGTTGGCGGTGGGGGGACGCGCCGTAACCGCCGGAACTCACGTAGGGTATGGCGCTGGCCGGGGACGCCGTGGCCGACAGCAGCACGGCCAGCAAGGCCGCACCGATCATGGACGCCTTCATCGTGCTCGCTCCGTCATGAGGGGTAAAGGCCGCTCGGCGAGGCCGGCCAGAGCCAGACGCGTCTCGGCCCATGTCGTGCCAGGCAGAACGTCTGCGGGCCGGACCGGCCCGGTCCGCCACCCGTCGTCTGACGCAAGTCGGTAGCAGATCGAGCCGATGGCACGAGGATCAGCCATGGAGGTTGATGTCGTGCCCGGCATTCCTGGCCAGTTCCTTCGTGGTCACGCCCGCGAGGCGGATCGCATCGCCCGTCACAGGGTCGGTGATGAAGGCGCTCCCGCCGACGTCGCCCGTATTGCGCAATACGTCCGCGATGGACGTGAAGTCGGACGCGGGCAGGTCGAGCGTGTCGTGGCCCGCCCCCCGGGCGCCAAAGCCCGCCACCACGTCCAGCCCGAACCCGGGCTGGAAGACGAAGGTGGTGTTGTCCGCCCGACCGGCACCGAAGATGTCGAATTCGGTCGAGGTCAGGGTCTGTCCGGGTGCCTGCGCCACGACCTTGGAGCCGCCCTCTCGGAGGTAGAACTCGGTCGCCGTCTGCTCGCCGTCGACGAAGCTGTCCTGACGCGCCACGCCTTGAGCTCCCCGCAGGCCGGCCTGCAGGCTGTAGGGCGCCACCGCCGACGAGGTGTCGCCCGCGGCATCGGTGGCCGTCGCCGTGACGAAGCCCTGGTGATGACGGCCCACGCGATCGGCGAAGCTGTAGGTGCCATCGGTGGCGACCGCCGCCGCGCCGAGGTCCGTCTCGACCCCGTCCACGTTGGCGGTGACCTCGACGGACGTGGCCCCGGTGCCCCCAGATACTTGGCCGGTGATCACGAAGACGCCCCGCCCGACGAAGGTCGCCTTTTGCTCGATCGTGGCGGCGAGGCCTTCGGAGCCGTCTCCGGCGTAGGATGTCGACATGGCGATGGGTCCTTCCCTCGTAAATGTCGATGAGCCCACGTCCATGACGTCGCGCAATGTCGAAAGTGAAAGTGTCAGGCTGATAAATGTTAGGTTCACGAAAATCGAAGGCGATCTCCCATGGTCTGCACTTTGCTTCCGTGAAGCTACGACGATTTTTCCTGCATCGCGGTCCGGTCGGCGTGAGGACTTGGGAACTTCGGTGTATGGAGGCGTGTCTGGCCCGCCTTCGACGGCATGATATGACGTCCGCGTGGTTGCCTCGGAACAGTCCGCCACCGAGCGGCACCGGTCCAATCACGCAGATGCCGTATGAGTCGGGGTGGGTCATGCCACTTCGGTCCGCGCCGTCCGGTTGCGGGTCCGTGGCGGGCGCGTGCGGACAGGCACGATGACGACCCGCGCGAACCCTCGCGCGGCGACATGAGCGGCCGGATCTGCCCTGGTCCCGGCACCTCGGGCGATGGAACCACCGCATCGGGCCGGCCTCAAGCGGATACATCCATGACGCAGCATGACGAGCCGACCCGCGCCCCGGCCAGGGTGCCGCCCTCCGGGGTGCCGGGCGTGAGCGGCCTCCTATACCTGGCGGTCGCGGTCGTGGTGGTGGCCGCGCTGTATCTCGCCCGCGAGGTGCTGATCCCGATCACCGTGGCGGTGATCCTCTCCTTCGTACTGGCCCCCCTGGTCTCGCGGCTGAAGCGTTGGCACGTGCCCCACGTCGCGGCCGTGCTCGTCGCCATGCTGGTGGGCCTCGGCGTGGTCGGGGCGCTCGGCGCCGTCATCGGCACGCAGGTGGCCGGCATCGCCGAGGACGTGCCGCAATACACGGCGACCATCACGCGCAAGGTCCACGCGGTCCGCGACATGACGGTGGGGCGCCTGCGCGGCCTGCGGCAGCGGTTGGACGAGCAGGTGGGCCGCACGGCTCAGGAGGCCACGGCGGCTCAGTCTGGAGTTCCGGCCGACGCGACGCCCCAGGCCCGGCTCGTCCGGATCGAGGCCGCGCCGATGTCCGCCCTGGATCTGGCCCGCACCGTGCTGGCCCCCGTCGTGGACCCGCTGTCGACGCTGCTCATCGTCCTGATCGTGACGGTCTTCGTCCTGATGCAGCGCGAGGACCTGCGCGACCGCATGATCCGGCTGTTCGGGTCGAACGACCTCCAGCGCACCACCCTCGCGCTCGACGACGCGGGCCACCGTCTCGCCACCTACTACGTGGCCCAGCTAGCCATCAACGCCTGCTTCGGCGTGGTTGTCGGCCTCGCGCTCTGGCTCATCGGCGTCCCGTCGCCGCTCCTGTGGGCCGTGACCGGGGCGGTGCTTCGCTTCGTGCCCTACATCGGCCCGGTCATCGCCGCCATCCTGCCCGCCGCGCTCGCGGCCGCGGTGGAACCCGGCTGGTCTATGGCGCTGTGGACCCTCGGCCTGTTCGTGATCGCGGAGACCGTGACTGGTCAGGCGATCGAGCCCCTGGTCTACGGCCACTCCACGGGCCTCTCGCCCGCCGCGGTGATCATCGCCGCGAT
The DNA here is from genome assembly GCF_021730615.1 of Lichenibacterium dinghuense. NCBI lineage: Bacteria > Pseudomonadati > Pseudomonadota > Alphaproteobacteria > Hyphomicrobiales > Lichenihabitantaceae > Lichenibacterium > Lichenibacterium dinghuense. Next base: position 4,957,735 of record NZ_JAJLMN010000001.1, on the reverse strand, counting down.
CTTCTGGACCTGGGTGTGGGGCCCCATCGGCCTCCTGCTGTCGACGCCGCTGACCCTGTGCCTCGTCGTGCTGGGACGCCACGTCGACCAGCTGGAGTTCCTGGAGCTGCTGCTGGGGGATCGGCCGCCGCTGACCCCCGTGGAGAATTTCTATCAGCGCATGCTGGCCGACGACCCCGACGAGGCGCTGCAACAGGCCGAGTTTCTGCTCCAGGGACGCTCCTTGACGGCCTACTACGACGAGGTCGCTATGAAAGGCCTGCAGCTCGCCGCCAACGACGCCCTGCGGGGCGCGCTCGGGCCCGACAAGGTCGACGCCATCAAGGAGAACGTCAGGGACCTGACGGCCGACCTCGCCGACCATGAGGACCGGGACCCTCACCCGAAAGACGAGGCCGAGGCCGACGAGGTCGCGTCGCGGGCGGAACGGGACGTGCCGACGCCCGAGGCCCCGAAGATCGACGCTCCGGCCGTGCGGGAGTTGGCGACGGGGTGGCGATCCGCGGAGCCCGTGCTCTGCGTCGCAGGCAAGGGACCGCTCGACGAGGCTGCGGCCGGCATGCTGGCGCAACTGCTCGGCAAGCACGGACTCGGGGCGCGCGTGGCGTCCTATGGGGCTGCGTCGCGAAGGCAGATCGGCGGGCTCGACGTCCAAGGCGTGGCTATGGTCTGCGTCAGCTACCTCGAGATCTCAGGGAGCCCGTCGGGCCTTCACTACCTCGTGCGCCGTCTGAGGACGCGCCTGCCGAACGCAAGGATTTTGGTCGGGCTTTGGCCGATGGACGGCGACGCCGTCGAGGACGAGCGGACCCGCAAGGTCGTGGCCGCCGACGTCTACGCGTCGAACCTGAAAGATGCCGTCCAGGCCTGCGTCAAGGCTGCACACGACGCCGCCGCGACGTCTTCCGGTCAGCGTTGCGGTCCAGACGACAAGGCTCTCGGTCGCCATGGATCACCGTCGCCGCCTCGTGAGCAGTCCTCGACGTGATTTCGATGGCCGTCCCAGACCGAACGAGCGTCTGTCGGCTTGCAAGCGAGGTTGCGGCCTCTTCGAACCATCAAATGTTTCACGGCAGCCTCGTAGCTTGAACACATCGCCTGGTAATCACAGCTGAAACTGCACCTTTCTTCGGACGTCATTAGTCTACGTCAGAGCGAGGGGTGCGTCTGTGCACTCCTCGTCATGCAGCTCCGGGAGATGAGCGATGTATTATTTCGACAAGCGACTGCAGTGGCCCGTCAAGGTCGAGAAGCCCGATCCCCTCTTCGCCCGCATGCTCCAGCAGGCCATCGGCGGCGTGGAGGGCGAGATCCGCGTCTGCATGCAATACTTCTTCCAGGCCTGGGGCGCCCGCGGGCCCTCGACCAAATACCGAGACATGCTGCTCCACACCGCGACGGAGGAGATCGGCCACATCGAGATGCTCGCGACCGCGGTGGCGCTCAACCTCGACAAGGCGCCCGTCACCGAGCAGGAGGCGGGGGCCGCAGACGGCATCGTCGGCTCCATCATGGGCGGCGGCGACACCAAGGGCGTCATCGAGGGCATGTTGCACCGTCATATCCTGTCGACGGGCCTCGCGGCCTATCCGGCGGACGCCGATGGCGTGCCCTTCAACATGTCTCATACCATTTCCGTTGGATCAGCTCGGGGTATGATTTTTGGGCCACCAAGCGAAGTTGGTGCGCGAGCTGATTTCGGTTTGGCGCTCGGCGAGATCGCAGCACCGCGCACCGATCGTGTTCACGAGGTCATCTATCGTGGGCACGAGCTTGTTGACGATGGGCTCGTCCACCAGCCGCCAAAGCGTCTCGGCGGGCTGCAGTTCAGGACTGTAGGGCGGCAGGTAGACCAGCGTGATCCCGTCTGGCACGGCGAGGTTGGGACGGGTGAACCGCCCCGGGTTTCTCGGAGGCTGATTGGCTTGGAATTTACGCCGCCATCGGGGGGGCCTCAAGCGCGGCGTAGAAGGCTGCTTCGGCTTCGGCCGGCGGAACGTTGCCGATCGGCTCGAGCAGCCTGCGGTGATTGTACCAGTCGACCCACTCAAGTGTGGCATATTCGACGGCCTCGAACGACCGCCATGGACCCCGCCGATGGATCACCTCGGCCTTGAACAGGCCGTTGATGGTTTCAGCGAGGGCGTTGTCGTAACTGTCTCCTATGCTGCCGACAGAGGGTTCGATGCCGGCTTCGGCAAGTCGTTCTGTGTATTTTATGCTGACGTATTGTACTCCACGGTCAGAGTGATGAATGAGAGCGCCGACAGGTCGGCGCTGGTGTAGGGCCTGCTCCAGGGCGTCCAGCACGAAGCTGGTCTGAGCGGAGCGCGAAGCTCGCCAGCCAACAATGCGGCGGGCGAACACGTCGATGACAAAAGCCACATAGACGAACCCGGACCAGGTCGCGACATAGGTGAAGTCCGACACCCACAGCGCGTTGGGACGAGGGGCCTTGAACTGCCGGTTCACCCGGTCGAGCGGGCAAGCCGCCGAGGGATCCGGCACTGTGGTGCGGGCCTTTCTTCCCCTCACAACCCCTTGCAGCCCCAAGACACGCATCAGGCGCGCCACCGTGCAGCGGGCGACGCGGATGCCCTCGCGGTCGAGTTGCCGCCAGATCTTCCGCACCCCGTAGACGCCGAAGTTCTCGTCGAACACGCGGCGGATCTCGACCATCAGCGTCGCATCGCTCCTGGCCCGCGCCGATCGCTTGGTGGGGTCGGCCTGCCGGGCCGCGTGCGCGTGGTACGTCGACGGGGCGATCGGCAACACTTTGCAGATCGGCTCGACCCCATGAGCATCCCGATGCTCGTCGATGAAGGCTTTCATGTCCGTGAGCGGCGGTCGAGCTCCGCCATGGCAAAATACGCGCTCGCCTTGCGCAGGATCTCATTCGCCTGCCGCAGCTCGCGGACTTCGCGTTCCAGCGCCTTGATGCGCTCGCGCTCGTCCGATGCAGGGCCAAGCCTCGCGGCTTTGCTGCTCTCTGCTTCCTTGATCCAATTGCGCAGGGTTTCCCCCGAACAGCCGATCTTGGACGCGATCGAACGAATGGCCGCGTGCCGCGAGCTGTGCTCGCCTTGATGCTCCTGCACCATCCGGACCGCGCGCTCGCGGACCTCGGGAGAAAACGGGGGTGTGCGCTTCGTCATGGCTCCAGTCTCGCAAGATCAGGAGCCTCCGGGAAACCCGGGGCGGTTCAATCCGTGCCGTGCCGAGTTCGTCCAACGGAAACCGTATCACATCTACGCCAGCGGGAACCTCGCCGCCGACATGTACTGCAACGTCGCCGCGGAATCGACGGGCCGTGTGCTGGCCTGCCGCCTCTACGAGGCGACCAACGACACCGGCATGAAGGATATGCTGGCCTTCAACGTGGCGCGCGATACGATGCACCAGCAGCAGTGGCTGGCGGTGATCGAGGAGCTTGGCCCCCAGGCGCACCTGCCTATGCCGAACAGCTGGGACCAGTCGAAGGAGACGCAGAAGTACTCCTACGCGTTCTTCGGCTCCGCCGCGGACGGCACCCCGCCCATGGCAGGCCGTTGGACAGCGGGACCGAGTCTCGACGGCAAGGGCGAGTTCTCCGTGATGCAGAACGTGCCAATGGGGCCCGAACCCGTGCTCGGCCCGGCCCGCAAGGACAGCTTCGCCCAGAAGGAGCAGATGTAAGCCGTACGGACACTGATACTCTTCCTGTTGGAGCGGCAGAGGGACCCGGCAGACGCATGCCGGGTCTCGACATCCAGGCGGGATTTCTCACGAGGTCGTCTGGATCATGTTCTTGATCGATGTTCCGCGGGAAATTGTAGCTTCCTGCATGCGTGACATGTGTTCCATTCGATCAGGCCGAGCGTGCCTTTGCGACGACACGTCAAAGCCGAGCCTCTTCACTGCGCCTTGCCGACGTGGTCCGCCATCATCGCGCCCCTGGAACCCAGGAGTTTGCCGCCCCCGCGCGTCGAGTCCCGGGCCGTCTGGTGCTCCATCTCGGCGTTGAGTTCGCCCCCGAGCAGGACGATGACGGCCGAGATCCACAGCCAGACCATGAAGCCGACGGCCGCGCCGAGCGAGCCATAGATGCGGTTGTAGCTGTCGAAGGTGGCGACATACCAGGAGAAGAGCATGGATGCTGCGAGCCAGAGCAGGGTTGCGACCGCGCTGCCCCACGTCACCCAGCGCCAGCGCGCTTCGTTCCGCGACGGTCCGTACCGATAGACGACAGCCAGGCTCCCCGCGATCGTCAGGAGGAGCACCGGCCACCTGGCGGCGGAGATCAGCCACTCCGTCAGCGCCGGCAGACCCACGGTACGCAGGACCATCGGCAGGGCGACCACGCCCGTCAGCGCCAGGACGGTGAAGATGGACACCGGCAAGCGTGAAGCCGAATGTGGTTGCGTAGAGGCGGATCGGGCCCCGGTCCTCCCGCTCATTGTAGACCACATTGAGGGCGTCGAAGAGGGCGACGATGCCCGAGTTGGCGCTGTAGAGCGCGAGCGCGAGCGAGACCGCGAAGGCCCCGCTCAACGTGCCGTGGCCCTTCTGTGCCACCAGCCTGACCTGGTCGCCGACGAGGTCGAGCACCCCGGCCGGCAGGACCCCGGACAGCAGCGACAGGTGGCCGCTGATCATGCGCGCGTCGGCGAACAGGCCGTAGAGCGAGACGATGGCCGCGATGCCCGGGAACACGGCGAGGAGCGAGAAGAAGGCGACGCTGCCGCCCGTGGACAGGATGCGGTTGGCAGACGTCGCCCAGACCAGGCGCATCAGGATGTCCCACCAGCCGCGGGCCGGGATCTCCCGCGGGGCATCGGCCCCGCGGCCGCGCCCCGGCTCGCGGGCGCGGGCACTGTCGGTTGACGACCCTCGGGTCGCGGGCTCCTCGCCGAGGTGGACGCGCCAGTCCTCCGCAGGCCCATCGTCGGTCACGGTCCTGACGTCCGTGTGTCCGAAGCGTCGATCACGAAGTCGAGAAACGCCCATCCCGTCGTGTCTGCCTCGGACGGAGCAACGCCGAACGACGGCCTGCAGTCTCGAAGGCGAGGGCTGGGCGTCGAAGGCGATGGACGACGTTCGAGGCCATTGCGGATCCGACGGTCGACGGCGCCGTTCCGGAACGGCTGCGGCTGGTCGGGATGCTCACGCGTGTCCATGCGCCGGCCTCGCTCCGGAGCCGCCCGAGGGTGCCTGTCCCTCCTTCGCATGGTGGCCATGGTCCATCGGGTGCTGCCCGTTGACCCAGAACAGGTAGACGGCCAGCGCACCGAAGGCGAGGTCGAGCCAGAACGTGTAGTTCAGGGCGAAGTGGGTGAGCTGCGCTCGCACGTCCGTGGCGTGCGACGGCACGAGCCCGAGACCGTCGAAGGCGAGGTCCATCAGCAGCGCCGAGACCGCCATGGTGACGAAGAACAGCCCCGCCATGAAGGCCGCCATGCGCCAGCCGAAGTAGCGGCGGTACACGTCGAGCAGCGGCAGGACGAGGAGGTCGGCGTAGAGGAAGGACAGCACGCCGCCGAAGCTCGCTCCGCCCGCCCAGAGCACGGCGGCGAGCGGCACGTTGCCGATCGAGCAGACGAAGGTGAGGCAAGCCACCACGGGGCCGATCAGGACATCGAAGGGCACCTTGATCCAGGGCGATGCGTCCTGGAGGAACATGGCCTTCCACCAGGCGTCGGGCACGAAGGCTGCCAGGAAACCGCCGACCAGGAAGCCGATCAGAAGGTCCTTGTAGAGCATCGACCATTCCATGGCGAAGTTCTGCGCCACGCGGATGCGCGTCTTCGGGTTGGTGAGCCGCTCCCACCATGCGTCGCCCTTGACCGTCATCGACATGTGGTGGTGGCCCGATCCCGGCTCCTCGTGCCGTCGCGCCTCCTCGACGAGATCCTTCGGGTACACGAGCTTCAGGAGCAGGCTCATGACGACGACGAGGACGACCCCGCCGATCCACTCCCCGACCATGAACTGCCAGCCCAGGAGCACGTAGAGAATGATGCCCAGCTCCAGGACGAGGTTGGTGGAGGCGAACAGGAAGGCCAGGGAGGTGCTCAGCGCCGCGCCCTTCTTGAACAGCGTCCGCATGATAGCGGCGGCGGCGTAGGAGCAGCTCGACGAGGCGGCGCCGAGCGCCGTCGCGGCCGCGATGTCCCCCGGCCCCCCGCGGCCGAGGGCTTCACGCATCTTCTCGGCGGGCACGACCGTCTGCAGCAGCGACGAGATGGTGAAGCCGAGGACCAGGGTCCATCCGGTCTGCCACATCATGCCGAGGCTCATCATCAGGGCGTGGCCGATCTGGTGCAGGATGTTCATAAGCGTCGCTCCGATGTCTTGTCGCCGGACAATCACCTTGCCCCGTGGCAGTGTTGCAGGGCATGCAACGTTCACCTCGCCGCGCGGCGGCCGTAGAGGCCCGTCTTGCGTTCGATCTCCGAATCGAGTTCGGCGCAGGCGAGGACGATGAGGAAGTCGACCCACAGCCAGAGCAGGAAGGCGACGACGGTGCTGAGGGAGCCATAGGTGGCGCTGAGCCCCATGAAGCGCTCCGTGAACCAGGAGAACAGCGCCGTGCCGAGCGCGAGCAGCCCTGCGGCGAGGGCCGAGCCGACCGTGACGAGGGGCCAATGCTCGCGCCTGCGGTGAGGGGCGTAGCGGTAGAGCAGAGACAGCGATGGCGCGAAGCCGACGAACAGCACGGGCCAGCGCAGCCAATGCACCGCCGCCGCGGCGACGTCGCCCAGGCCGATGCGCGACAGGATGACGGGCGAGGCCAGAAGCGTGCCGACGGCCAGTACGAGCAGCAGCAACGTGCCCAGTGTGAACATGAGCGTGAGGACGGTGCGGCGTAGGAAGCCGCGGCCCTCCTCCTTATCATAGACGATGTTCAGGGCGGCGAAGAGGGCCTTGGTGCCGCTGTTGGTCGTCCACAGCGTCACCACGAGGCCCAGGACCGGCGCGAAGCCGCCGAGCCAGGGCGCCTCGGCCTTGGCGTCGGCCGGGTTGGAGCGCAGGGCGGAGTCGACCGCGTTCGCGATGATCGAGCGACTCGCGTCGGGCACGATGTCCGACAGCGTGCCGACCAACGACTTGGCCTCCTCGGGCCCGATGGTCCGGCTCGCGACCCACACCAGGAGCGCCACACCTGGGAACAGAGCCAGCGCCACCCGAAAGGCCACGCCGGACGCCACGATGGAGGCCTGGTCAGCACCGATCTCGGACCAGGTCGCCCGGAGGATGTCCAGCCAACGGTTCCGGTCGATGCGCGTCACGGCGCGGTCGCACCGACGGCGACGTTCGCCTCGTTGACGCGCGCACGGTCGTCGCCGCCTTCGGGCGTCGCCGCAGGCGCCTTCGCCCCGGGGTCGCGGCACAGGCGGACGACGTAGGGGTAATGGTCGGACCCGACGGGGGCGAGACGTTCGAGCGACAGCGCCGTGAAGCCGGGCTTGTAGTCGATCTGGTCGAGCGGCCACTTGGCCCACCACGACTGCGCGTCGAAGCTGTACACGTAGCCGTAGCCCCTGCGCGGCGACACGAGACCTGCGATGCGTCGCGTTCTCTGCACCGCGTCCTCCCAGGGCGTGGCGTTGAGGTCACCGGCCATCACGGCCGGTCCGTCGCGGCCGCGCAGGATGGCCGCGGCCGCGTAGAGCTCGGCGTCGCGCGGCAGGGCCGACTGTCCGACGAGCGGCGGGCGCGGGTGGATGCCGAGGAAGGTCGCGGCCTCGCCGTCGCGCAGCTTCACCGTCGTGACGATCGACGGGGTGTCGCGCCCGGCGAGGAAGCGCACGTCGGTGTCGGTCAGCGGCAGGCGCGAGAACAGGCGAATGCCGTAGTAGGAGCCGGTGATCTTCGTGGCCCCGTAGGGCATCTCGGCGCTGAGCGGCTCCAGCGTCCTGTCCCACCAGTCGTCGATCTCCATGGCCAGGAAAAGGTCGGGCTTCTCGGCTCTCACCTCTTCGAGGAGGGTCTGCGACTGTCGGTTGGTGAGCAGCACGTTGGAGATCATCACCACGAGGCTCCGGTCCGCCGGGCAGGCGCCCGAGGCGACCGCCAGATGCGCGAAGGGGCGGTAGGGCCAGAGAACTAGACCGTCCGCCCCGAGTGCCACGAGGGCCGTCACGGCGAGGGCCAGGACCGCTCGGGGATATGTCCGGGTGAAGAGGATGACGAGCACGAACAACGCCAGGGTGACGATGCCGAACTGGAGGCGCGGGAAGTCGAGGAGGCGGACCAGCCACCAGCGGGTGCCGACGAAGGGCAGCAGCGCCACCACGAGAGCCAGCGCGACCGCGAGGCCGAGGAGGCAGAATAGGGCGAGCCTGACAGTTCGGATCAAAGGCTCTGCTTGTGTTCTGGCGCCAGACGGTGGCGGGCATGGCGGACCGGATGGCGTGGTTGCGCCGGTGTTGGAGGACGCCCATCGAGCCGTCCATCACAAGGATCAAATTGCATGCCGGTTTGAGGCGAAAAATTTCGCCGGATGTCGAAGCGGAGCGCACCTCGTCGGTCCTGATACGCCGCCCCCCCGGCGCGGGCCCGACACGTCACGGGCGGGCTGTCTCGACCGTCGAAGAGCGGCCCCGTCACCCGCCGGCGAAGAAGAAGGCGAGGGCGAGCAGGGCGTACACGCCCAGAAGCAGCACGCCCTCAAACCACGTGGTCTCGCCGTCGGCCGCGATGGCGTTGACCGTGAAGGCTGCGGCCGCGATGGCGAACAGGTCGAGTGGGTTGCCGAACACGAGCGTCATGGGACGGCCCATGGCCCATGAGGCCAGGACCAGCAGCGGCGCCACGACCAGCGCCACCTGGACCGCCGATCCGACGCAGATGCTGAGCACGAGGCCCATCTTGTCCTGTCGGGCGAAGAAGGCCGCGGCGAAGACGTCTGACACCGTGCCGACCAGCGCGAGCACGATCACACCCAGGAAGACCGTCGACAGACCGAGCGACGTCGCGGTCGCCTCCAGCGCGCCGGACACGAGTTCGGCCTCGAGCGCGATGGCGGCGGTCGCCGCCACCATGGTGCCGAGCGCGGCGGGGAGCGGCCAACCGCCACTGCCACCCTCGCCTCGCGCATCGTCGGAGGCGAAGACGTCCCGATGGGTCACGAGCGTGTAGATCAGGTTCCCGGCGTAGAGCAGGATGAGCACGACCGACACGCTGATGCTGAGGTCCTCGTCGGTGACCTTCAGGCGCGCCGCGTCCGAGTTGGCTCCGGCGACCATGTTGAACACCGCCGGGAGCAGCAGCGCGACCGTCACCAGGATCAACATGGACGACAGCTGTCCGGCGCGCTCGCGCTTGAACGTCTGCCGGTCGCGCCCGAAGCTGCCCACGACGATGGCCAGGCCAAGCCCGAAGAGGCTCGTGCCTATGATCGAGCCGGTGATCTGAGCCTGGACCACCTTGGCTTCGCCCCGGGACAGCACGAAGAGCGCCAGGATGACCTCGGCGAGGCTTCCGAAGGAAACGTTGAGGAGCCCGCCGACGGCGGGACCGACGTGCTCGGCCATCTGCTCGGTGCCGCGCCGCACCCAGTCGGCCAGGACCCCGATCGCGACGGCCCCGGCCAGGAAGACCGTGATGGGCGGGGCGTCGACGAACCAAGCAAGGACGGGCGCCACCGGCACGACGAGCAGAAGGCCGAGCGGGAGGCGGAGAGATGGGGGCAAGGCGGTGATCTCTGAAGGCGGAGACCTAGAAAATGGCCTACCCGGCCAGAAGGGCGAGTGTCACGAGGACCAAAACCGATGTGTGAAGGCATCCTTCGTGCGGCATGTAACGTCTGCTATCATGGTCAGCTACTCAGTAGCAGCCAGTCTGCTCCCCACCCACTTCTGCTGTCCGGCCGGTGTCGACCCATCTCGGGCGTAGCAGGCATCCCTCCGCGAGCTCTGAACCGGACGTTCGATCCTGAGTTCTCGAACCGGTGAAGGGTTACGGACGGCGGCCGGCACTGGCCGAGCGTCCAGGCTGAGGGCCGCCGTCCGTAAGCCGCCCAAGGACGAACGCGCGGGGGTCGCCTCGCGCTATGGGGATTTGGCGGGAGGGTCGAGCGCGCGAAGGCGCCGCGGCCAGTCCAGACTGGCGGACCCGTGGCCGGACGAGGCGTGAGATCGGTCTGCAGGCGCTGCGATCGAGGTTCGCCGCCGATGCCGGCAGGCCGATGGTGCTGTCCCGGGCTCGCTGCGGACGATGCCGGACGCCGTGAGGGCGAGCGTGTCCGATGGCCGAAGCAGCGTCGCTTCGGCCCTGTGCTGGGTCTGGTCGTGCCGGGTCACGGCGCCTTCATCCTGCTCTCCATCGGTGCGGGGGCGGAGCCCGGGCGCGGGCGACGCCCTCGAAGCTCTCGATCACCAGCATGCGCCCGCCGCAGCAGGGACACGGGGTGCGGCGTTCCGCCGAAGAGGCCGGCTTGGGAGGCAGGGGCGGTGCGGGGACGGCGAGCAGTTCGCGGGCGCGGGCGATGTTGGCCTTGCACCGGCCCGTGGCGAGCAGGCCGTAGTGGCGGATGCGGTGGAAGCCCTTGGGCAGGACTGGGATTGACCCGGTTTCGTGGACGGTCAGTGGACTTGTTCGGGTAGGCTCGTCATAGGGCTGGCTTGGTCGTGATGGAAGCTCCTTTCGTAGTCGGTGGGAGATCGATAGCCGAGGCCCGAGTGCAGGCGCAGCGGATTGTAGAAGCCCTCGATGTAGGCGAAACAGGCCATGCGAGCCTCGGTCTGCGAAGAGAAGGACCGCCGGCTCAGCAGTTCGCATTCCAGGGTCGAGAAGAAGCTCTCGGCCATGGCGTTGTCGTAGGCATCCCCGACCGATCCCATCGAGGGCCTGACGCCGGCTTCCTTGCATCGATTGCCGAAGGCGAGCGACGTGTACTGACATCCTTGGTCGGAATGATGGATGACGTCTTTCGGCTTGCGTTGACCGATGGCCATATCGAGCGCGTTCAGGATCAGTTCGGTCCGCAGATGGTTCTTCATGGACCAACCGACGATCTTGCGGCTGTAGACATCGAGAACAACAGCCAGGTACAAAAAGCCGCTCATCGTCGGTACGTAGGTGATGTCGGCCACCCACAACCGATCAGGAGCCTGTGCCTTGAAGTTGCGGTCGACGAGGTCGGGCGCTGGTCGGGCCTCCTCGTCGCGCCGTGTCGTGGTCGGGCCGCCCTTGCGGTGACTGGCCCCGACAAGGCCGGCCGCGCGCATCAGCCGGGCGATGCGCTTGCGGCCGTGCCGCTCGCCCTGGGCCCGCAGGGCGGCATGGACCCGCGGCGCCCCGTAGGTGTCGCGCGAGGCCCCGTGCACATCCTGCACCCGCGCGAGCAGCGCCCCGTCTGCCACTTGACGGGCTGACGGGGCTCGCTCGCGCCACGCATAGAACCCAGCCTTCGACACGCCGAGGACGCGTGCCATCACGGCCACGGGGAAGGCAGCCTGGTTCGCGCTCATGAAGGCGTAGAGCCCGGGGGCACCACGCCGGTCTCCCGCGCGAACCAGGCCGCGGCTCGAGAGAGGATGTCGCGCTCCAGGCGCAGCTGCTTGTTCTCGCGGCGCAGGCGGGCCAGTTCATCCCGCTCCACCGATGTCAGTGTGGCGTCGACCGCTGCCGGCTTCGGCTCTCGCCGGCCGTCTCGGCGGTCCGCTTCGGCTACCCAGTTCCGGATCGCCTGGGCGGACGGTTCAAACTCTCGGGCCAGATCCTGCGCGTCGCGGCCGGAGCGGACCAGATCGACCAGCTGCTGTCGGAACTCTGGCGCATAGGGTGGACGTGTCTTGGGCATGGGAGAACACCTCGTGCGAAAGCATCATCGGTGTCCATCGAACCGGGGCAAGCTCAGACATGGACGAGGAAGCGGCGGATGAACTCGTCGGCCGACAGCGTCATGGTGCGGTGGCGGGCGTCGCCGTCGCGGCGATAGTCCTTGTAGCGGAAGGTGACGCCGTCCTCGTCCATCCCGATCAGGCGCCGGTTCGAGATGGCGACACGGTGCGTGTAGCGCGACAGGTAGGCCAGCACGGCCTCCGGGCCACCGAAGGGCGGCTTGGCGTAGACGACCCACTTCTTGGCTTTCATGGGCGCAAGGTGGCGTTCGAACGCCTGCGGGTCGTTCAGCCCGGCCCTGTCGCCGAAGAAACGGAGCCGGCCCGCGGCATGGAGCGCGAGCAGTCCCGTGAGGAAGAGCCGGCGGAACAGCTTGCCGAGCACGTGGACGGGCAACAGGAAGGCGGGCCGCGACGGCACCCAGCGCGTGCCGTCGAGCGAGATGCCGCCACCCGGCACGATCAAGTGGACGTGCGGGTGGTGTGTCAGGGCCGAGCCCCAGGTGTGGAGCACGGCCGTGATGCCGATGCGGGCGCCGAGGTGGCGCGGGTCGGCGGCGATCGTCAGCATGGTCTCCGACGCGGCCCGGAACAGCAGGTCGTAGACCGGGGCCTTGTTGGTGAAGGCGATGTCGGCGATCTCGGCCGGCACCGTGAACACCACGTGGAAGTAGCCGACCGGCAACAGATCGGCCTCGCGCGCCGCCAGCCACTCGCGCGCGGCCGCGCCCTGACACTTGGGGCAGTGCCGGTTGCGGCAGGAGTTGTAGGCGACGCGGGTGTGGCGGCAGCCCTCGCAGGCCTCGACGTGGCCGCCGAGCGCCGCGGTGCGGCAGCTCTCGATGGCCGACATCACCTTGAGCTGGTCGAGGCTGACGTGGCCGGCATGGGCGGCGCGCCACGCCGCACCGTGCCGGCGGAAGACGTCCGCGATCTCCAGCGCGGGACGCGACACCGGATCAGGCTCCGGTGTCGGCGCCTTCCATCAGCAGCTTCAGGCGTTCGAGCGGGCTCGTCACCGCCCGGATGGTGCGGGTCGCCACGCGGGCGTAGAGTGCGGTGGTGTTGAGCTTGGAATGGCCGAGCAGGACCTGGATGACGCGGATGTCGACGTCCTGCTCGAGCAGGTGGGTGGCGAAGCTGTGGCGCAGCGTATGGGGCGAGACGCGCTTCCTGATCCCGGCCGTCTCGGCGGCCTCGTGGACGGCGCGGCAGAGCTGGCGCGTCGACAGCGGCTCCAGGCTGTTCTTGCCGGGGAACAGCCAGCCCTGGGGCAGCATCACGCCGCGGCGTCGTCCCTCGCGCCACCACTGCCGGAGCAGCTCCAGCAGCTGTGGCGACAGCATCGCGTTGCGGTCCTTGCGCCCTTTGCCCTGTTCGACGCGGATCAGCATGCGGGTGCTGTCGATGTCGCCGGTCCTGAGCCCCACCACCTCGGACACGCGTAGGCCGGCTCCGTAGGCCACCCCGAGCGCGGCCCTGTACTTCGGCCCTCGTGCCGCTTCGAGCAGCCGCCCGACCTCCTCGACGTTCAGCACGGTCGGCAGCTTCTGGGCGTAGCGCGCCAGGACGAGGCGACGCGACAGGTCCGGCCGGTCGAGCGTGACGTTGAACAGGAAGCGCAGCCCCGACACCGCATTGTTGATGGTGGGCGCCTGCACCCCGCTGTCCGCCTGGTGGATCTGGAAGCGGCGGACGTCCTCGGGTGTCGCAGTCTCGGGCGAGCGGCCCAGGAAGGCCGCGAAGTTCCGCACCGACATGATGTAGTTGCGTTGCGTGTCCTCGTGCAGACCGCGCATGGCCATATCGTCGAGCATGCGGCGACGGAGCGGGCTGACGGGGACGGAGGCTTGTTGCTGAGACATCGCGTGATCCTCGCGAGATGAGGGGTGGACCCTCATGCTCGGAGGCTGGCGGAACCCGCTCAAGCGCTCGCGACGATCTCCAGTTGTGCCCTACCTCTCAGGAAGCCCTCCCGCGAGAGCGGGTTCGTCCTCGGTTCGCTTTTGGGCGAACGGACACTACCGCCGCTCGTAGCTGAACTCATCGCCCATGGACTCGCGCCCAGGCTGGACCATGTCGTCGGCGTGTTCTGGGGATGGGGGACGATTGTCACTGGCGCTAACCTGCGACGACACCGCACACCGATTTCGCAGTTGGGTGCACTGCACAAGTTCTGCGAAGTGATCTGTCTCGAATCTCTCAGTCGCTGTTTATTTGACGTCAGAAATTCATAGGTCCAAAAAAGCAATATACCCTCGAGAAGCTGTCAATTTCGACTCTATTGTAAAATATCCACCAATCCCCATCCTGCGAGGGCAGCAAGGAACTTGCCGAGATCAAGAATGGGTACCCATCGACGCGAAAGCCATCAGTCTCGCGGTGAACCTGTTCAGGGCTTAGATGATGAACGTCTTCAGGTCCACAGCAGACCGACGCCACCCAGGCAGGAACAGGCTTTCCATCAGTCCAGACGTCGTGCGACCAGCAAGGACGTGCTGTCATCAAGATCTCGCAGAAGGCGATGCCTATCGATATCGAGCGAACATGATGCATAGGACTTCTCCGCACTGTCGAGCTGCATCGTTTCAAAGGCACCGCCCTGCGCTCTCTGGGGACTGCTCAGATCCGACCACGAGTTGACAAAGCTCTCTGTCGGACAGCAGCCTCGGCGGCGGCGTCTTGGACGGCCCTCTTGACCAAAGCACCAGCCCGGTCTGGCAGTCGTAGATCGCTAATATCTCGCCTTGCTGTTCACAGCTGCCGTGCCGCTCCTCCGCGTGCGATGGAGACCAGGAAGGTACGGTCAGCAGAGCAATCGCGGCGATCAGCAGCGGCGATCGCACCCGGTTTCGGGCCATGCTCGGATCACGCGTCGCTGGCATTCCGACCTCCTCGAGGGTTAGAGGCTCAGGGCAAGGGAAAGCTTCGAACGATCAGCAGGCTCAGGAGCAGGATGAGGGCGAGCGATCCCGCCACCGCCAGCGCGGTCCTGTTGCCGCATCGCACCAATGTCCGCAGGTCGACGTTGAGTCCGAGGGCGGCCATGGAGACGACGGTCAGCAGATGTGCTGCTGATGCCGTGGGGGCGACGAACGCGCTCGGGACGAGACCCGAAGAGCGGCATGCCGCCAACCCGAAGAAGCCCACAAGGAACCAGGGGACGAGCATCGCGATAGGCGTCGATGTGCGCAGGGCTTCCCGTGCTTCCTGCCGAGGCGACGCATGTCGCAGGAGCCGGTGTCTCCGCCGCGTCACGAGGAAGGCGATGCCGAGCACGACCGGGCCGAGCATCATCACGCGCAACAGCTTGACGATGACGGCGATCTGGCTGCTCAGGACGCTGACGGGCAGAGTGGCTGCCAGCACCTGTGGAACGGAGTAGACGGTCAGTCCCGCCAGTTCGCCGTATTGGGCCGGCGTCAGGTGCGGGAGCGGAATGAGGGTGGGCAGAGCCAGCACGGTCAGCAACCCGAACACGGCCGTGAACGATACGGCCGTGGTGATGTCGCGTGCGCCGGCTCCGATCAGAGGTGCGACGGCGGCGATCGCCGCGTTGCCGCAGATTGCGTTCCCGCAAGCGATGAGGACTGACAGTCGGGCAGGTAGGCCACAGGCGCGCCCGAACGCAAAGCTGCCGGCGACGGCGGTCACCACGAGCAGGCCGACGCTGAGGATCGTGGTCGGCCCGAGCCGCGACAGCGTGACCGCATCGATGGAGACGCCCAGCAAGGTGACCGAGCATTCGAGCAGAAACTTGGCACTGCACGTGATGCCACGCTCCCAAGCCGGGCCGGGCTTCCACACGAAGCGGGCCGTGGTTCCGAGAAGGATGGCGATGACGACCGGATCGAGGAACATCCGACCTGTCAGGGCGATCTCGATGGGCGTGAGGTGATCGGCGAGGAGCGCGAGGGCGAGGCAGAGCGCGACGCCGGGGAGGACGCGTCCGAGCCAGGTGATGCGGTCGAAGGCAAGTCCGGTGGACATGGTAGACCGGAATGAGGCAAGGGGGCTACGAGCGGGATGAGGACCTCAGGCGCCGGTCCACCTCGGGAGACCGGTGAGCGCCGTCACCCGCCTGCGAGGACGATGGGTTGCCGTGGAAGCGATGCGACCTCGGACTCGGTCAGGCCCAGATTGGCGGCGATGAGGTGGGTCGGCACGGACGAGAGCCACTGGGAAAGGGAGCACTCGGCATAGTCCGCCGCGTCGTGAACGCCGACGAAGTGGCATGGCTCGGACCCGATGTTCTGTACGATGTGCCCCATGGCACGAGGCAGGTAGGCGCAGTCGCCTGGCGCCAACTCAGCCGTCGCCATCCGCTTTTCGGCCTCGAAGATCGTCACCCTCGTGCGACCCTTGAGGAGGAACTGCCATTCGTTCCCGTTTGGATGCCAGTGCGGTCCGTGGATTGCTCCGGGCTGCAGGATCTGCACGAAGCCGGTCATCGTGCTGGAGATCGGGAAGGCCGAAGCTGGCGCGACACGGAGGGATCCCGCCTCAGTGTCGATCAGCGGCTTGCTCGCAGACAAGCCGAACCGATGTGACCGCTTGGCATCGAGCTGCCGCTCCGCCTTGGCTTGGTCGCCGTCAATCGGCACCACCGGCCCCTGCATGATGTAGGTCTCGCCTTCGGGTAGCCGCTGTCTCACCGTGTCCGGGACACCGATCGTGGTGCGAAGCATGGAGGCATCGAGGCGGCTCAGGAAGTCGGTCAGACCGAACGTACCGTGTTCGCCGTAGCGTCCGTCATCGAAGGTCAGGATGGCGTGGCAAGGTGATGCACCGAGGGCCTGGATGGCATGAGCGTGGCCTGCCGGAAATGACCACGTGTCGCCCGGCCCGAAATTGATGATCTCCGTGAGGCCGGCCTGATCCACAATCGTGACCTGGCAGCGGCCCGCGATCACGTAGGCCCACTCGGCGGAGGAGTGCCAGTGCATCTCCCGCACCCCGCCCGGGTTGAGGAACAGGTGAGCGCCGGCGATGCCCGTCGCGATGGGAAGCTGGGCCGTCGTGAGGTCACGGGCCCAGCCCCCCGAGGTTGCCTTGATGGGGCCAGTGTCGAGGGATGCCGTGAAGGCCTGCCCGGCTCCCGGCTTGCGCGGAATGGTTCGGAGGAAGGTAGCGGACCTGTCGACATCGAAGCCGGCAGCATGCCCGTCTCCGTCCGAGGCTCTCGACGCCGTCGAGGCGAATGCACCAGCCCCGAGGATCAAACCACCCAGAACCTGCCTGCGACCCTCATCCATGTCGGCCTCCGCCTCACAGGCAGCGACCTTCCCATCCGACGCGAAGAACGGCATCCTCCAAAAGGTTGAGATCCCGATGTGAGCGGTCTGACGGATCTGGTGCTCGGACCGGCCGGCCGATCGGTCCTTTTGCATGCTGCGACGACCATGCACGATCACAGGAGGTCGAACGTGGATGACATCATCTCTGCCGCGACGTTGTCGTCGTTGATCGGCTTGATCTACGATGCCGCGATCAATCCAGGCGCCTGGGCCAAAGCTCTCGATGCGATTCGAACCGAATTGAACTTCGGGAACGCCACCCTCTCCCTGCACAGCCTGCCGGCGGGCGAGGTGCTGCTGAACGAGACGGTGAACATCCCGCAACGTTACCTCAGCAGCATGGCGGACTATGGTCCCGACGTCCTGGACCAATGGGGTGGCATGCCCGTCATCATGCAATGGCCCCTCGACCGGCCAGCGGTCCTGAGCCAAGTCAATCCCGATGTCGTACGCTACGACCTGACGCAGAACCGGTACTCCCTCGAATGGGCCCGACCGCAGGGCCTGATCGATGTCCTTGCCATTCCGCTGGCCCGCGATGCGAGGGCTGTCGGTTCCGTGGCCTTCGGCCGGCATGAGAGCGCCGGGTCGATCGGCACGCGCGAGTTCGAGATCGCCCGATTGCTGGTCCCGCACCTTCAGCGGGCGGCGACGATCAATCGACTGCTGGACCTGACGGCTTTAGCGCGATTCACTTTCGCGGGTGTGGTCGACACCTTGTCCGCACCCGTCCTTCTGGTCGCGGCCGATCTGAGGCTCATCCATGCGAATCCCGCGGCCAAGGAAATGTTGGCGGCCGCTGACCTGATCCGTGTGCGCGGCGGCGTCGTTTCCAGCACGGTCGGCGGTGTCACCAAAGCGCTTGCGGTGGCGGTCACGCAGGCGAAGACCGATGAGAGCGCCATGGCACGGAGGGGGCTCGGAATACCGGTGTCGCGCCATGGCGGCGGCAAGGCCGCCCTCCACGTCCTCCCACTCCGCCTTGGCCGCATGGCGGTCGACGGCGGTGCGGCCGCAGCGGTCTTCGTCGCCCGGACCGACGATCCCTTCGTGCCGCCGACCGAGGTCGTATCTGCCTTGTTCGGGTTCACGCCGGCGGAGAGCCGCATCTTCGATCAGATCGTGACCGGCCGCACGGTCGATGAGGCCGCGGCGGCTCTCGACGTCGAACTCTCAACCGTGAAGACTCACCTGCAACGCATCTTCAGCAAGACCGGCGTGCGACGTCAGGGCGACCTTCTCAGGATCGCCGTCTCGCTGGCGGTTCCGGTTGATGTAGGCCCTTCTCTCCCAGCCTGTAATCGGAAGCATCCGGCCTCATGTCACTGATCCTGTCCGAAAGCCGAGGATTAACACGATGCGAACGCTTCTCGAAACTTGTGTGACGCTTCCCATTCAGTCTCACTACGTTGCGAGCAAAAGCCGGATACGACCCATCTCGGGCATACCGCTCCAAATCACGCATGCTCCGAAGCAGACACTCTCGGCTCAACCATACCGACGGTTGCGCGCCCACTACAGTCCTTGCCGAACGAGGTCAACCTGTGGCACGCTTTCGCTGACGCATGCCGTTTCTACGAGGCTGAGAGAATCTTGCGCAGGCGCGCGATCCCGCCTGGAAGCCCGCGGACGTGCAGCACGCGGCCTTCCGCGTCGAACTCCTCCGAGAGCACGCGCGCGTTCTCGTAGACGGCGCCGAGCAGCCCCTGCTTGGCATAGGGCAACGTGAGCCGGTCCTCCACCATGGCGGCCTCGAAGAAGGCGATCACCGTCGCGCGCAGCGCCGCCACGTCGGCGATGGAACTCGCCGAAAGGAAGATCGCCTCGGGATGCCTCTCCGCCAGGACGGCCCGATGGGCGTCGTCCACCCGGTCCATCTTATTCAGCAGCAGCAGCGAGGGCACCGCATCCGCACCGATCTCGTGCAGGACGGACCGGGTGACCTCGAGTTGCGCCTCGTAGGTCGGGTCGGAAGCGTCGACCACGTAGAGCAGCAACGACGCATCGAGCGCTTCGGCCAGCGTCGACCGGAACGAGGCGACGAGGTCGTGCGGAAGTTTCTTGATGAAGCCCACCGTATCGGAGACGAGCACGCGGGGCGAGGTTTCCGGCCGCAGCGCCCGCACGGTGGTGTCGAGCGTCGCGAAGAGCTGATCGGCCACAAGAACCTCGCTCCCCGTGAGAGCACGCATCAGCGACGACTTGCCCGCGTTGGTGTATCCGACCAGCGCGACACGCGACTGGTCGCCGCGCGCGGAGCGACGCTGTTCGTCGTCGAGCTGGATCTCGTCAAGTTGCGCCTTGAGTTCGGCGCGGCGGTCTCGGACCTTGCGGCGGTCGAGGTCGATGTTGGACTCGCCCGCGCCGACCCCGCGCTGACGGCCGCCCCCCGTCGAGGACTCGCGAAGGCGTGGAACGACATATTGCAGCCGGGCCATCTCCACCTGGAGCTTCGCCTCGCGGCTGCGCGCGTGGCGGTGGAAGATCTCCACGATCACGCCGGTGCGGTCGAGCACGTCGGCGCCCGTCGCCCGCTCCAGGTTCCGCGCTTGGCTCGGCGAGATCTCGTGGTCGACGATCACGATGTCGGCCGACGGCTGCCTGTCCTGCCCCGGCTGGTCCGGCACGAAAGCCGGCTCGGCGCCCTCGTCGAAGCGCTCCCGCGCCTTCGACTTCGGCGCGGTCGCCATCGTTCCGACCACGCCCGTTCCGCCGGTGAGCGCCGCCAAATCCTGTATCCGTCCCTTGCCGAACACGGTCGAGCCGTCGAGCGCTTCGCGTCGCTGCGACAGGGTGCCGACGACTTGGTAGCCCAGCGTCTTCACCAAGCGGCCGAGTTCCTCGATGCTTGCCGCATGGGCCGCGTCATCGACGCCGGGAAGCTGGACGCCGACGAGGATGGCGCGCGGGACGGGAAGTTTGGTTTCCATACGTCTGCGTAGCACGGTCGGAAGGTCTGTTGTCTCACACAGCCCGCCTCAAATCACTTGGCCCCCTCTCGGCCAGATCGTTCTGCTTTCGACGCCGGTCCCGTGAGATAACCGACGCCGCCCGTGACGCATGGGTCCTGCGGGACGAACCCATCCGGGCCCACGTGCCTGATCGCCGGGTCAGCGTCACCGGAAGCGACGCCCCGCCTCAGCGCCGTCGCCTGTCGACCCATATCGGCCGATCAGAGCCGAAGCGGCGGCCTCGAAAGCGGACGGTCGCTTCCGGGGTCGTTTGCGGGACACGAGTGTTGAGCGAGGATGGTGATCAATCACTCGACGTAGGCTGGGGCCCGGTCCCAGTGCTGTCGGCCCCGTTCCTTAGGGTTGCAGCAGATTCCGGTCTGAGCCGACTACGCCGTCAATTTCACTAGCGCGTCCGGCCACGCAAGAGCATCCTCCGTACCTCGTCCTGCAACGTAAGCGTCGCCCCGGCCCCACCTTCTGGAGCCTGACCGGGTGATGGATGATCGAGGCCGCAGGAGGCTTCGATCCATGTCTATACCTGAGCATATGCACGTGTCGGAGGGGCCGCAGCGCTTCGACGTGTTCACCGGCGGAGGGCGCCGACGCCGTTTCACCGCGGCCGAAAAGGCGGCGATCGTCGACGAAAGCTACGCGGACGGGACCTCGGTCTGCGGGGTCGCGCGCCGTCACGGCCTGACGTCCCAGCAGCTGTTCGGCTGGCGCCGACTGGCTCGCCTCGGGCCATCGTCGTCTCTGCCCGCCGAGCGACCGCTGTTCGTGCCCGTCATCGTGGCCTCCGAGCCCGAGGCGCCGCCCCGTGATGAGGCGCCGACTGGCCCGAAGCCGCGCAGGCGCCGGAAGCGGATCGAGGAGGCGAGCATCGAGCTGGAGATCGCCGGCGTCGTGGTGCGGGTGGGCCGGGATGCCGACGCCGGCGCGATCGCGGCGGTGATCGGCGCGCTCAGGGCCGGCACGTGATCGGTCCCGCGGGCGCGGTACGCGTCATGCTGGCCACCCGGCCGGTGGACTTCCGCAAGGGCATGGACGGCCTCGCCATGCTGGTGCGCGAACAGCTGGGCGCCGACCCGTTCTGCGGCACGGTGTTCGCCTTCCGCTCGAAACGGGCGGACCGGCTCAAGCTCCTGTTCTTCGACGGCACTGGCGTGGTGCTGGTGGCGAAAAGGCTGGAGGCGGGCGCGTTCCGCTGGCCGAAGCCGGGCGATGGTGCCGTCCGGCTGACCGCCGCCGAGATGGCGGCGCTCGTCGACGGGCTCGACTGGCGGCGCGTGCACGTGCCGCGTGAGGTGGCCGTGCCGCGGCTGGCCGGTTAGGCGAGAACAGGCGAAGGCGTCGCGCGCGGGGCTCGGGTGTGATCTGATCCCTCTGTGATCCCGAGCGAGCCCGCCCCCTCCGACGACCCCGCCGCCCTGCAGGCCATGCTGGCGGCCGAGCGGGCCGAGAACGAGCGGCTGCGCAAGATCATCCGCGAACTCCAGCGCCACCGCTTCGGCCGCCGGGCGGAGAGCCTGCCCCTCGATCAGCTCCAGCTCGGGCTGGAGGAGGCCGAGCAGGCCGAGGCGGCCGACGAGGCCAGCGCCGAGGCGGCGGCTCCGACCGTGCGCGCCGCCCGCGTCGCCAAGCGCCGGGCCAACCGGGGCTCGCTGCCGGCCCACCTGCCGCGGATCGACACCGTGGTGGACATCGCCGACGACAGCTGCCCGTGCTGCTCGGCCCCGCTGCATCGCATCGGCGAGGACGTGTCCGAGCGGCTCGACGTGGTGCCGGCGCAGTTCCGCGTGCTGGTGGTGCGCCGGCCGAAATACGCCTGCCGGGCCTGCACGGACGGCGTGGCCCAGGCGCCCGCACCGGCGCGGCTGATCGAGGGCGGGCTGCCCACCGACGCCACCGTGGCGCAGGTGCTCGCGTCGAAATACGCGGACCACCTGCCGCTGTACCGGCAGGCGCAGATCTTCGCCCGCCAGGGTGTCCTCCTGGACCGCTCCACCCTGGCCGACTGGGTGGGGCGCGCGGCGCTGCTGCTCGAACCCGTGCACGGGCGGCTGCTCGACCACCTTCGGGCGTCGACGAAGCTCTTCGCCGACGAGACGACCGCGCCGGTGCTCGACCCCGGCCGTGGGCGCACGAAGACCGGGCAGCTGTGGGCCTATGCGCGCGACGATCGCCCCTGGGGCGGCGCCGATCCGCCGGCGGTGGCCTACGTCTACGCCCCCGACCGCAAGGCCGAGCGGCCCATGGCACATCTCGCCGGCTTCGCCGGCGTGCTGCAGGTGGACGGGTATGAGGGCTACCGCGCCCTGACGAAGGGCGACCGGGTGAAGCTCGCCTTCTGCCGAGTAGGCGAGGATGTTCCCATCCCCGCCCCTCACAGACCCGGACGTGCAGATTTCCCGCATCCGGTTCTTCGCGCGCATGGTTCGCTCAAGGAGCGGCGTACTTGTGGACGATCAAGGCCGCGGGCAAAGGGTACCGCGCGAGCATGGCTCGGAAGCGCTGCCACGGCAGGTTGCTGTGGCGGCCGCGCCGCGCGAGCCACTTTCTCCAGGCCCGTACGATCTGGTTGTGATACCAACGGATCCGCCGGCCGTTGCCGGTGATGCCGTAGTAGGCGCAGTGTCCCCGGATCACCCGTGACAGACGCGTATGCTGCTCCCGGAACGGGCGGTGCAGGTTTCGCCTGAGCCACTCGTTCACGGACGCGAGCGCCCGCGCGTAACGGTCCTTGGCCGTCACCTGGGCGACGACGTTCCTGCCCTTGCGCGACTTTCCCCACACGTGGGTGAAGCCGAGGAAGTCGAACGTCGTTCCCGCTGCCCTCGGATGGCACCCTTGCGGGCGCCGGAACCGGAAATCCACGAAGCGGGTCTTGGTCGGATGGAGCGTGAGCCCGTACCGGCCGAACCGCTTGCCCAGCACGGCCAGCATCTTGATGCCGGCCGCGTGGTCCTCGAACGCCATCACCGCATCGTCGGCGTAGCGAACCAGCAGGCAACGCCCCCGCAGGTGCGGCCGCGCCACGGTCTCGAACCATCTGTCCAGCACGTAATGCAGGTAGATGTTCGAGAGCAGCGGCGAGATCACACCACCCTGGGGCGTGCCTCCCGTCGTACGGCGAAGGACGCCCTTGTCGAGCACCCTGCCTTCAGCCATTTGTCGATCATCCTCCGGACGACGCCGTCCGTGACTCGCCGGTCGAGGAAGCTTCGCAGGTGCCCGTGGTCGATGGTGTCGAAATATTTCGATATATCGACATCCACCACCCAGCGGAGCCCCTGCTCCATGAACCCCGTGCGCAAAGCGCGCAGGGCATCATGGGCCGAGCGTCCCGGCCGGAAGCCGTACGAGCACGGCAGGAACTCCGCCTCGTAGATCGGCTCCAGCAGCAGGAGGATCGCCCGCTGCGCCACCTTGTCTTCCAACGTCGGGATGCCGAGCGGCCGCATCGACCCATCCGCCTTGGGGATGAGATGCCGACGCACCGGCGGCGCGACGTAGCGTCCGGACTTGATGCGCGCCATGAGGTCCGAAAGATTGGCCTCCAGGTTCGCCTCGTAGTCCTTGGCCGTCACACCGTCGATGCCCGGCGCGCCATCCTTGCGCGTCAGGCGATAGGCCTCGGCCATCCAGTCGAGGTCGATCAGGTGGTGCAGCGAGGTCAGCACCCGCTCGGGATGCGTCCTCGCCAGATCGGCTATCCATTGTCGTTTCGTGGACAGGTTTGTGAGACGCAGGGTTCTCTCCCGTGTTTCCCGTCAATGGTTCATCGCGCGCGGCGGCCCCCTTCCCTCCGGCGGGTCCCGGTGAGCCCGGTTCCCCGCCCTCGGCGGTACTATGAAGCCGCTACGACGTCCCGCCGCACTCGGCCTTCGGCTTATGCCTTCGCCTCGGGCTTCCGCATGGTCCTGGCTTTTCGTGCTCGCCGAAGCGCTCCCGGTCGTCGCCAAGCCGGCGACCGGGCCTGAGCCTTGTTGAGCCGGCGCTCCCATTCCGGCGGTTTCCACGCGGGTGTCGGCGGGACCTCTCAGGTTCCCAGGTGACCCATCCCGTACCTTTGCCCTGCTCCAAGACCCCGGTCGAACCGGACGGCCTGACCATGACGGCCGTCCCGGTGCTGCCCCCGCACCCAACACGGCGAAGGCTTCGACGCTTTCATGATCTCGAGGCTTACGGCAGGGCTTCAGTACCCGCTGTATACGCTTCACGAGCGGCGTTGCCGCCGCCCATGCAAGACTCGCTTCCGGCTGGCGGGCTCCGCCTCTACCGGGAGGGTGTCGAACCCTCTGGATCACGATGAAAGGTTTCAGGTCACATCCGTCCTCCTTTCCAGGGCTTACCCTGACGCAAGCTGGGCCCACGCGCGGAGGAAGTTCTTTGAGCTGGCCGACATCGAGGCCGCGGCGCGCCAGAGGGCCCGCAAGAAGGTGGCGGTGATCGCGCCGCTGGCGCTCGAAGCCGTGCGGCGCATGGACGAGCTGTTCGCCATCGAGCGGGAGGTGAACGGCCGGCCAACGGCCGAGCGCCTGGCGGCGCGGCACGAGCGCTCCGCCCCGATCGTGGCGGCCTTGGAAGGCTGGATGCGCGCCGAGCGCGCCCGCCTGCCGCGCGGTGCCGAGGTGGCCCGGGCCATGGACTACATGCTCGAGCGTTGGCCGTCCTTCGCCCGCTTCCTCGACGACGGGCGCGTGTGCCTCAGCAACAACGCAGCCGAGAGGGCCCTGCGCGGCTTGGCTCTGGGCCGCAAGGCGTGGCTGTTCGCCGGCTCGGACCGCGGCGGACAGAGGGCGGCCTTCTTCAACAGCCTGATCGTGACGGCGAAGCTGAACGACGTCGACCCGCAGGCCTGGCTGGCCGACGTGCTCGGCCGCATCGCGTCTCACCCGGCCCAGCGCCTCGCCGAGTTGCTGCCGTGGAACTGGAAGCCGACCTCGGCCGCCCCGGCGAGCCTCGACGTCGCAGCCTGACCCGGACGCTCAGCCCCGGGCCTTCCCGACCCGCGATCACGCCGCGACGAAACCCGCAAGCCCCGTTTCCGCGGCCCTCGCCGTAGGCGTACGCATAAAGTACAGTGAGCGACTTGCCGAAGCCGGCATCGAACCCTCAGTCGGCAGCATAGGAGACAGTTACGATAACGCCCTCGCTGAAACCATCAACGGCCTGTTCAAGGCCGAGGTGATCCACCGGCGGGGGCCATGGCGGTCGTTCGAGGCCGTCGAATACGCCACGCTTGAATGGGTCGACTGGTACAATCACCGCCGGCTGCTCGAGCCCATCGGCAACGTCCCGCCGGCCGAAGCCGAAGCGGCCTTCTACGCCGCGCTTGAGGCCATTCCGATGACGGCGTAAATTCCAAGCCAATCAGCCTCCGAGAAACCCGGAGCGGTTCAGCCTGCCCCGACTTGTACATCGCCAGCAGCTTCTCGAAGGACGAGTCGTATGGCAGCGAGATGAGGTTGACCTTTTCGAGAACTGGGCGAGCTGCGCGTTGAGGAGCTCCGTCCTGGCCGGATTGGTCAGGACTTCGACGAGGTTGAGCTGGGTGGTGGCGGAGGCGGCTGTCGCGGACAACAGCGCGCACAGGGAGGCTGAGGCGGCCAGTAGGCCGACCGCCATGCGTTCGATGGTCATGGTGATCTCCGGTGATTAGTTCGGGCGTGTTGGCACGGTCGCGCGCCCGATCACGCGACCGAAGCTGTTACGCGGCGGCGTTCGCCTGCGCGGCTCGGCTCCCGGACAGCGGCAGACGGGCGCCATCAGGACCGAACAGAAGGATGCGGCCGGGTTTGGTCGCCAAGTGCACCCGTTCACCGGCCCTTGGAGCTGACGGCATGAAAGGGTCCGACCGGACGAGGAGGCGGCCGGCGGTGTCGTCGAGATCGACGAGCAACGTCCGCTCGGAGCCGAGATGCTCCACTCGGCGCACGATACCGGACCATCCGGTCGCCTCGGGCCCCACCATCGCCAGGGCTTCGGGCCGGATGCCGAGCGTCACTCGCCCGGCGTTGGCTGCCGTGAGCGCCGGCTGCACCGCGCCGGGAACTGTGAAGCGGCCGACCCTGACGGCGCCATCCGGTGTGAGGCAGCCCTCCAAAAGGTTGATGCGCGGCGTTCCGACAAGCTCGGCCACGGCTAGGTAGGCGGGATCGTCGTAGATCTCGGTCGGTCGGCCGACCTGAAGGATCTCGCCGGATCGCATGACCGCGATCCGGTCCGCCATCGTCATCGCCTCGGTCTGGTCGTGGGTGATGTAGACGATCGTCGCGCCGAGCCGCTGATGCAGTTGCGCCAACTCGTCCCGCATTTGGCCGCGCAGGGCTGCGTCGAGGTTGGATAAGGGTTCGTCCATGAGGAAGGCGCGCGGTCGGCGCACGACGGCGCGCCCGATGGCTACGCGCTGTCGCTGGCCGCCGGACAGCTGCTCCGGCCGGCGATCGAGCAGATGTTCGATGCCGAGCGTTGCCGCCACCGTCGCGACCTCACGGCGAATCTGCCGCCGGGATCGCCGTGCCGAGGGGACCATGGCTCCGATGAGGGGCAGGCGTTCTAAGGCGTTGAGCCGCTTCAC
This sequence comes from Lichenibacterium dinghuense, assembly GCF_021730615.1. NCBI lineage: Bacteria > Pseudomonadati > Pseudomonadota > Alphaproteobacteria > Hyphomicrobiales > Lichenihabitantaceae > Lichenibacterium > Lichenibacterium dinghuense. The sequence goes on along the minus strand of NZ_JAJLMN010000001.1, from coordinate 4,931,079 downwards.
GCGGAGCGGCGAGGCGATGTTCTGCTCGACCGTCAGATGTGGGTAGAGCGCGTAGGATTGGAACACCATGGCGATGTCGCGCTCGGCGGGAGGCAGGTCATCCATCCGGCGGCCGTCGATCCGGATCTCGCCGGAATCCTGAGAATCCAGACCTGCGATCAGCCGGAGTAGTGTCGACTTCCCACAACCGGACGCACCCAGCAGAGCGACGAATTCACCATCACCGACTTCGAGCGATACGTCCTTCAGAACGGGATTGCGTCCGAAACTCTTGCTGACGCGTTCAAGCGCTATCGCAGCCATCGTGCCACCTTTTCGTCCCGACTTGGCGGCCGATCTACCCCGCACTACGCGACAGACAGATGACATCTAGATGTCTTGCCGCAGTTCTTGAGAAGGCGCGCAGGAAGGCTCCTCTAGCAGGCCGCTGAAAAAGGCTTCGGGGTCTGGCCAGTTCGTGATTCACTCCGCCTTGCTCATGGGGGGAGTATCGAGTGCGCGGACAGGACAGCCGGAGCGGCTCGCTGTTTTCCTACGTGGACCTGGAGCAGCGGGTCCGTTCGGATCATCCCCTGCGTACGATCCGGGCTTTGGTGAACGAAGCTCTGGCGTCGCTCGACGGGCGCTTCGGCGAGATCTACTCGGAGATCGGCCGTCCCTCGATCCCGCCCGAGCAGCTGCTGCGGGCGATGCTGCTGCAGGTCTTCTATTCGGTGCGGTCCGAGCGCCAGCTGATGAAGCAGCTCGACTTCAACCTTCTGTTCCGCTGGTTCGTGGGCTTGGGCATCGACGATCCCGTGTGGGACGCCTCGACCTTCTCCAAGAACCGCGACCGCCTGCTCGACGGCAGCGTGGCGGCGGCGTTCCTGAGTGCGGTGCTGGCCATCCCGCGGGTGAAGCGGCTGCTGTCGCAGGACCACTTCAGCGTGGACGGCACGCTGATCCAGGCCTGGGCCTCGATGAAGAGCTTCAGGCCCAGGCACGGCGACACGCCGCCGAACCCGCCCGCTTCTGCCGAGCCGCCCGCGGGCGGGCGCGGTGGACGCGGTGGACGCAATGCCGAGGCGGACTTCCACGGGGAGCGCCTGAGCAACGACACGCATCGGAGCGTCACGGATCCCGAGGCGCGGCTTTACCGCAAGGGACGGGGCCGGGAAGCCAGGCTGTGCTTCATGGGGCATGCGCTGATGGAGAACCGCCATGGGCTGATCGTGGACGGCTGCGTGACCGAGGCCAACGGCCACGCCGAGCGCACCGCGGCCCTCGCCATGATCGAGAAACGCGCCGATCGGCCGGGCCGCATCACGCTCGGGGCCGACAAGGGGTATGACGCCGAGGACTTCGTCAACGAGCTGCGGAGCATGAACGTCACGCCGCACATCGCCCGCAACACGGCCAAGCGCCGCTCGGCCGTCGACGGGCGCACGACGCGTCACCCCGGCTACGCCGTGAGCCAGCGCATCCGCAAGCGCATCGAGGAGGGGTTCGGCTGGGGCAAGGAGTTCGGGCTGCTGCGCCGCATCCGGATGCGCGGCCGCGAGCGGGTCGACATGGCCTTCGCCGTCTCGGCCGCGGCCTGCAACCTCATACGCCTGCCAAAGCTGCTGGCCGAACCAGCGGTGGCGTGAGGTGGCGTGACATGGGGCCCTGTCCCGTCGCGACGAGCGCCAGCCCCGTCGCGGCGGCAAAGGAGCGGACAGCAAAAAGACCGACCCTCACGCTTTCCATCGTCCACCCGCCAAAAACGACGCCGGATGAAGCTCAGGGGCTGAACGTCGACCTTTTTCAGCGACCTGCTAGAGCTGTTTCCGTCCGGTTTGAGTCGGGACGGTGTAGCGGGTTCGGCCGGGTTGTGATTCGGTGAGGGCAACCTTTGCGGGATGCCCCTGATGCCAAGAGCCCTGTCTGTGGACCTACGCGAGCGTGTTCTGGCCGCTGTCGAGGCGGGCTCCTCCTGCCGCCAGGCGGCCGAGCGTTTCGGTGTCGGGATCGCGACGGCGATCCGCTGGCAAGCCCGCTTCCGGGCCGAGGGCGTGGTCGCGGCCAAGCCGATGGGCGGAGACCAGCGCTCCCGCAACATCGAGGCCCACGCGGAGATGATCCTGCAGGCGTGCGAGGCGGAGCCGCAGGCGTACCTGCGCGAGCTGCGTGAAAGCTTGCGCGAGAAGGGTGTCAGCACGAGCACGAGCGGGCTGCACCGCTTCTTCGTGCGCCACAAGATCAGCCGTAAAAAAGGGATCTGCACGCCGCCGAGCAAAGCCGTTCCGGCGTGATGAAGGCGCGCGAGGACTGGTTCGAGGGTCAACTCGACGTGGACCCCGAGCGGGTCGTCTTTCTCGATGAGACAGCGGCGGCCACCAACATGACCCGCCGCCATGGCCGGGCGAGGCGTGGCGAGCGCTGCCGCATCGCGGTGCCGCACGGGCACTACAAGACCACCACGGTCACGGCGGCCCTGCGGGGAAGCGGTCCCTTTGCGATCGAACTGATGGACGGCGCCACAAACGGGGCGCGGTTTCTGGCCTACGTCACCGACGTCCTCATCCCGGCCCTCAAGCCCGGCGACACGGTCGTGATGGACAACCTGAGCGCTCACAAGGTGAAAGGCGTGCGGGAGACTATCGAAACAGCGGGGGCTCGCTTGCTCTACCTTCCGGCATACAGCCCTGACTTCAATCCTATCGAGAACGCCTTCGCCAAGCTGAAGGCCTTGCTTCGCACAGCGGCGGCCCGCACCGTCACGGATCTGCGCGTCGCCATCCGGGAAGCCTTTACCCGCTTCACTCCTGACGAGTGCCGCAACTACCTCGCCGCGGCTGGCTACGATGCCTACGACCCAACCTGATCGGAAATAGCTCTAAGCTCCGCAGGACGGTCGGCGATCCGGCCCGGGACCGCAAGCCGAGGCTGCCTGGGCGAAGCTGAGGCGCCCTGAGGAGGTTGGGATGTCAAGGAACCTGCGCAAAGCGAGACTATCCCCCACGGCCCTCGTGGCCGCCATCTACGTGCGCTACTCGTCCGACCGCCAACGCGACGCCTCCATCGAGGACCAGATCCGACTGTGCAAGGAGCTGATCGACCGCATGGGATGGGTCGTGGGGCCGATCTACATCGATCGGCAGATCTCGGGCAGCATCGTCAGCCGAGAGGGCTTCCAGAAGCTCCGAAAAGACGTCCGGGGCGGCACGTTCCAGGTGGTCGTGGCCGAGTCGCTCGATCGCCTGATGCGGGACGGCGAGGCATCGTTCAACTTCGGGAAGCACTACAGGCTTGCCCGTGTCCAGATCCACACGCACGCCGAAGGGCCCGCCACCAAGCTGATCATGGGCTTCAAAGGGACGATCAACGCCGTCTTCCTCGACGACTTGGCCGAGAAGACCCATCGCGGTCTGCACGGGCGCATCGAGGACGGCGCTTCCGCAGGAGGGCTGAGCTACGGCTACGACGTCGTGGCCACCGCCGAGGGCGAGGATAAAGGCCAAAGGTGCGTCAACGTCGCCGAAGCCGAGGTCGTCCGGCGCATCTTCGACGACTACGGCCTGCGCAATCTTTCACCGAAGAAGATCGCTGCGGCCCTGA